>JAFGLJ010000032.1 GCA_016928075.1 Bacteroidales bacterium
AAAAGACAAAAGATAAAAGACAAAAGATAAAAGTAAAAAGACAAAAGTAGAGACGCGCTTTCAGCGCGTCTAATAAAATTTTGCAGCCAGCATACAATTTATGCAATTATAGAGGCGCAAGGCTTTGCGCGAAGACCCCGGCTGAGCGCAAAGAATGTGTTTCAGGATGACAGTTCCCTGGCAAAGCGTTTTCCATAGGCAATCAGTTCAGTCCTGGTTTCCTCACCCGGCCTGAACTTAAATGCTGCATTTTCCTCCATAACCTTAAGTTTAAGGCTCTTCAGGTTTGAGGCAATAATGCCAGCTGCCTCCCCGCTCCATCCGTATGAACCAAATGATGCTGCAAGTTTGCCTTTGTCCCTTAAAGGATTTATAACAGCAAAAAGCTTGTAAATCTGAAGCAACGTATTTTGATTTATTGTAGGAGACCCCACGAGGATCGCATCTGATTTAACTATCTCCGACTCGATGTCACCCAGTTCTATTTTCTCAATATCGAGAATGTTAACTTCCGCATTACCCTCATTTTCAATGCCTGTGGCAATTGCCCTGGCCATTTCCTCCGTATATCCATAAGCTGAAACGTAGGTGATAAGCACCTTCTTCTTCCCTTCATTCACGGTAAGATCAATGTATTCACTGGCATATTTTTCACTCAAATCAACATATTTCTTCCAGTTTGAGCGCAGCACAGCACCATGACCTGGTAATATTGCATTTATTTCCAGTGGACGTATTTTATCAATGGCCTTGAGCATAAACTTGCTGTAAGGTTTAAGTATAACGTCAAAATAGTATTTGAAAGCATCATCAAAATCACCCACAAGATCATCAAAAAGACGGTCATCACAATAATGCGCACCAAAAGAATCACATGTAAACAGCAACTTATCCTCCTCAAGGTATGTATACATTGTATCGGGCCAGTGCAGATTAGGAGCAGAAATAAATCTCAGTGTCTTATTACCCAGGTCAAGCCTGTCACCATCTTTCACTACCATGCTCTTAAAAGTAAAATCGAACATATCGTTAAGATATCTTATAGCATTACCGCTTCCCACCACTGTTGCTTCGGGAGCCAGCTCCAGCACGTGCTTCAGGGAACCTGAATGGTCCGGTTCAGTATGATTGAATATGATATACTCAATCTCAGAAGGATCAGTCACCTGTTTAATTTTATCAGTATAGGTTCCGGCAAATTTCTCCTTCGCGGTTTCTATAATAGCCTTGTGATCAGCATTAATGAAGTAGGAATTATATGTAGTTCCATATTCTGTTTCCATTACGATATCAAAAGTCACAATATCGTAATCAAGTATTCCTATCCAGCTGACGTCTTTTGTTATCTCAATCACCTTATTGTCTTCTTTTTTCTCAATTGTTTTCATTACCTGATACCAATTTATTTTAAACACTAAATTTCTGCGAGTATATCCCTGTTAGCATGTACTGAATCATGAAGATCGACTTTCAGTTTTGTACCGGGTGGCAGGAAAATATCTACCCTGGAACCAAATTTAATGAATCCCAGCTCTTCTCCCTGTTTAACTTTTAATCCGGGCTTTGCATATGTTACTATTCTTCGGGCAACAAATCCTGCAATTTGCCTTATCATTACCTCAAGTCCTTCATCAGTCTCTATTACTATACTCGTTCTTTCATTATAGATTGATGACTTTGGGAGGCTGGCAATGAAGAACTTGCCCGGATGGTGTTTAAGGTATTTTATCGTACCTGACACGGGATAGGTATTACTGTGCACATTAAATATTGTCATAAATATGGATACCTGCAGCCTTTTGTCAATGAAATATTCATTCTCTTCAACTTCTTCAATAGCTACCACACTACCGTCTGCAGAGGCAATTATTTTCCTGTCATCTATCCCTATTTTCCTCTCAGGTTTTCTGAAGAAAAAAATGTTAAATCCTGAAATTAGTACTGAAAATGACAGGGTCGTAATCCAAACAGCTTTTATATCTGTGAAAAAGAAAATTATGATGACATTCAAAATTGCCAGTGCAGCAGTACTGAATAATATCAATTTATATCCTTCTCTGTGTATCTTCATGAAATACAAAATTAAACATATGGCATAAATCAGACAAAAAGGACAATATAGATGAACACAAAAGGAAGAGAGAGGATAAGGCTATCGAACCTGTCGAGTATTCCTCCGTGTCCGGGCAGCAACGATCCTGAATCCTTAACCCCCACACTTCTTTTCAGCATTGATTCTGCCAGATCACCCAGAGTCCCTGTTACTGCCACTATTATTCCAACTATTATCCATCCAATAATATCCGGGGTTTTAATCCACAAGGATATAGGCCATGCAAGTATAATTGTAATCACAAGGCCGAAGATAAATCCCTCCCATGATTTTTCAGGCGATATCCTTGCCACGAGCTTGTGTTTTCCACACCATGATCCAAAAAGGTAAGCAGCAATATCAAAGCTCCACGATAGTATAAATAAACCCAGTATCAATCCGGGTGAAAAATCGTAAATACCCCGCTGGAGCAGTGTGGCGGGTCCCTGAAAACCAAAAGTCATGAAAGGGAAAAGAGAAAACGGCACAGAGGTAAACACTATTCCGAACACTGTCTGGGCTATGGCATCAAAAGGTTTTTCCTGTTTCCTGAATAGTTCGGCAATTATTATAAAGATAAACTCGGCCATAACTATGAGATAGTATATACTACCCAGTGATCCTGATGCCACAAATATTGAGATAAAATATATGGTTATTGCTGTTATTATCCCTGCCGTTTTCTGCGGTTTTTCTCCTGTTCTGGAGACCAGCTTATAATATTCACAGATTGAGCCAACCACCAGCAGTCCACCGATAAACAAACAGGAGATAGGATGCAGCCATATTCCCCCCAGTACAATAATTATCAAGAAAATACCTGTTAATGTCCGTCTGGATAAGTTATTCAAAATCAGAGTTCTTTTATCAACAGTTTTGCACGTATTACATAATCGCGCATACAATAGAGTTCAAATTCACCAAAGCCGTACGCTCTGTCCTTCTTATTTATGATTACACTATCAATATTATTATCCTCTAGTATTTGCCGGGCCATTTCTATTCTAACTTCATTATTAGACTCATATATTTTAACCCAGTTCTTTTCCATATATGCAATTTTTGGCTACTTATCTGAGCCTGCAGTTTCAGTTGGTTCCTCATTATCTTCACTGTTTTCCGAGTCATTATTAATCTCAGCACCCGTTTTTTCAGCCTTATCGCCGGATGAGTTATTTGTTAAGGGTCTTTTCCTTGCAGGTCTTCCGGTTTCTTCTATTGCCGGCCTGTTTCCCTTTTTCTTTCCGAATATTTTTTCGAGGTCTTCACTGAAGATAACTTCCCTTTCAAGAAGTTGAGAGGCAAGGGTTTCAAGGCCTTTCCTGTGTTTTTTCAACACATCCATGGCTCTCTGATAAGACTCATCTACAATACGTTTAACTTCTTTATCAATAAGTTCTGCGGTTCTTTCACTGTAGGGTTTGGTAAAACCGTATTCATTCTGACCTGAAGAATCATAGAAACTCAGGTTGCCTATTTCCCCGCTCATACCAAAATATGTAACCATTGCGTAAGCCTGTTTCGTAACTTTTTCAAGGTCATTTAGTGCTCCGGTTGATATTTTGTTAAATACCAGTTGTTCTGCAGCCCGTCCACCGAGGGCATATGCTATTTCATCCAGTATTTGTTCCCTGGTGGTAAGCTGTCTTTCCTCAGGTAAATACCAGGCTGCACCCAGGGCACGCCCGCGCGGTATTATTGTAACTTTAACAAGAGGGCTTGCATTCTCGAGCAGCCAGCTTACGGTAGCATGGCCTGCTTCATGGAAAGCTATTGTTCTTTTCTCTTCCTCCGAGATAATTTTGTTTTTCCTTTCCAGCCCTCCGATTATGCGGTCCACAGCATCAAGGAAATCCTGCTTGCCAACCACTTTCCTGTTATTACGTGCTGCTATCAGGGCTGCCTCGTTACAAACATTTGCAATATCAGCCCCTGAGAACCCCGGTGTTTGCTTGGCAAGGAAATCAATATCGAATGATTTGGTCAATTTCAACGGTTTCAGGTGAACCTTAAAAATTCCTCTTCTCTCATTGAGATCAGGCAGTTCAACATGTATTTGTCTGTCGAATCTTCCGGCCCTCATCAATGCCCTGTCGAGTATATCTGCCCTGTTAGTTGCAGCAAGTATTATTACACCAATATTGCTGTCGAAGCCATCCATTTCGGAAAGCAACTGGTTCAGTGTATTTTCACGTTCATCATTAGCTCCAAAACTCGGGTTTCTGCCCCTTGCCCTTCCTACTGCATCTATCTCATCAATGAACACAATACATGGTGCTTTTTCCTTGGCCTGTTTAAAAAGATCACGTACTCGCGAAGCCCCGACACCAACAAACATCTCGACAAAGTCAGATCCTGAAATAGAAAAGAACGGAACATTTGCTTCTCCTGCAACAGCTTTGGCCAGAAGGGTTTTACCCGTTCCGGGAGGACCAATTAAGAGAGCTCCCTTGGGAATTTTACCTCCCAGGTCAGTATATTTTTTGGGATTCTTAAGGAAATCTACCAGTTCTTTGACTTCTGTCTTGGCTTCCTCAAGACCGGCAACATCACTGAAATCGATCCTGACATTGGATTCCCTGTCAAAAATTTTTGCCTTTGACTTTCCTACCGAGAAAATATTTCCTGCACCCCCTCCGGAAGCCCCGCCACCGGCCATACGCCTGAAGATAAACAACCATATGGCCAGAATAATCAACATAGGCAAAATCCAGCCCAGGATTTCACCAAAATAATTCTTCCTGGTGTCATATTCTGGATGTATCCATTCTGATTCACTGTAGTTGTACTGTTCCTGCACCTCGTTAAGCCTTGATTCAAACAGCTCAACTGTAGGAAAGTGATATGTGTATTGTGGAGCAGGGCCCGATAAACTGAATCCGCGTGAACCGGAAACGTCAGGATACCTGCCTGATTCAATTGCCTGAGCCGTGAGATAGATTTCCGCATATTCCTTGTTGACAACCACAATTTTGTGGATATCCTTGTTTTCTATCATTTTCTCAACCTCACCCCATTGCTCTACTTTATCAACTTTCTTGCCTCCAAACATGAAATTAATGGCAATAAGTCCTACACCTATCGCCAGATATATCCAAGTTGGATTTATCCTGGGTTTATCGTTCTTTCCTGAACCACCACCCTGTTTGTCTGTACTTTGATCTCTCCTGTTACTTTCAGCCATCTCAACCCTTAATTTTAATTATCCCTTAACTCTTCAATAACTGCATCAGCCCACAATGACTCAAGATTATAAAATTCCCTGTATTTTTCCTGGAAGATATGTACAACCACTTCGCCATAATCCAGGAGCACCCATATGCAATTCTCAAGACCTTCCCTGTGATGTGGGTACTCCCCTGTGTTTTTCTTCACATGTAACTCTATTGATTCTGTTATTGCATCAACCTGTGTTACTGAATTGCCATGGCATATTATGAAGTAATCACATACTGAATTTCCCAAAGACCTGAAATCAAGTTTAAGAGCCCTTTCTCCCTTTTTTTCAAAGATCCCCTTTTTTATATTATCAATCAGTGGTATTACCTCGTCACTGTTCTCTGTCATTAATCTCTGATTCTGTTTATTACATTATTTTCGCCCGTAAAAATACGAACATTATTTTTACTTTTGTTATAGCATCATAAGTTTTACAATTTCAGTGCCAGACTCGGAAAATATGGCAGATGTAAAGAAACAAGTGCTTTAATCAAATATAACGACCTGGTTACCATGTTAATAGGTTCCAATATCATATATCGTGAAAAAGTGTCATCAACCAATGAACTCGCAGCCGAAATGCTGGCAGCGGATGCTGTCGTTGAAGGTACAATAATTTATGCAGGTGAGCAATACGGTGGAAAGGGGCAGCGAGGTAATAAATGGGTGAGTGAAGCTGGTAAGAACCTAACTGTAAGCATAATACTATATCCGCGTTTTCTGAAAGCAGACCAGCAGTTTATGATTTCAAAAGTCATATCCCTTTCAATTGCCGGCTTCCTTGACACCTATTCTGATTCAATAAGCATAAAATGGCCAAATGATATATACCACAAAGATGACAAAATTGCAGGGATACTGATTGAAAATTCTCTCGAAGGAAATAAGATGCTGACTAGCATTATCGGTGCAGGTATTAATATTAATCAGGATATATTCCCCCCGGAAATCCCCAATCCTGTTTCATTGAGTATAATAAATAAGCGTGAATATGATATCGGGACCCTTATGGATGATTTTTGCAGGATTTGCGATATATGGTACAGCAGGCTCAGGAAAGGCCATTTTGATTATATTGATAAACAATATACAAACAGGCTTTACAGGCTGAATACGCCATCCGGATTTATCACTGATAAAGGCATAATATCAGGGAAAATAACCGGAGTCGACAGATTTGGCCGTATCAAAATTGAAACGGATAACGGGAATAGCCGGGTATACGGTTTCAGGGAGATTGAGTTTAACGCATAACAGTTGTCCAGTCGTCAAATTTTTCCATACCACCTACCAGCTTATCGAGAAACTCTTTTATGGGTTTTGAAGCAAGCATTTTCAACCCGGGATTAAGGTCAGCCTTAATTGTCAGTTTAATCCTGGTATCGTTTTCGTTCAGTTCTTTAAGCTGCACCCAGAGGTAAAACTCGGTATTATTCAGTCCATATCCTGCATATTTAACCGTATTATGCGGATCTTTACTTACAATTCTGATAACGGCTTTGCCGACCGGTGATACTTCAAATGAGCATTCATCCACGGATGCCTCCCAGTTTTCTATAGTATCTTCAGGCAGGAACCTGCTGAAATTCCTCATATCGGTAAAAAAGGTATATAAATCCTTCTCTCCCGATTTGATCTTTCCTATCCTGCTTTCATATGTTGCATAATCTTCCATAATTAAATTATTTACCCCAGACAGAAGGGTCCAGTCTCCATCTCGTAAGTGTATCGATATCGCTATCAGTGATATATCCTGTCTCCTTCGCCTGATCTACCAGAATTTCATAATTACTCAATGTGTATAAATTACATTTATTAGCCCTGAAATTATCCTCCGCTTTTTTAAAACCATACGTAAATATTGCCAGCATACCCATGACATTGCAACCTGCATCCCTGAGGGCATCCACAGCCATCAGGCTGCTTCCTCCGGTAGATATGAGATCCTCGATAACCACTACTTTTTGATTCTTTTCAAAAAATCCTTCTATCCTGTTTCCGAGCCCGTGTTCTTTTGCTCCTGAACGCACATAAATAAAAGGCAAATCCATCGCTTCGGCTACCAGTACACCATGAGCTATGGCCCCGGTTGCCACTCCTGCAATAAGCTCAGCACCAGGATATAACTCCTTTATCTTCTTTACGAAAGCATCCCTGATTGCTGACCTTACTTCAGGAAAAGAAAGTGTTTTCCTGTTATCACAATATATGGGAGACTTCCAGCCCGAAGCCCATGTAAAAGGATTTGATGGTTGAAGTTTTATTGCTTTAATTTGTAATAAATAATCCGCAATTGATTTTGCAGTATCTGTCATAGATTTATGTATAAGGTTTACTTCGATAATAGGTTTATAGTTATTAGCAGTCAACCTGACCGTATGCAAAAATACTGCTTATTCCATAAATACTATGATATAGATGAGCTTTATGTAAAAATTTCATTCTTTATAAACAATAATGATATTAGCTCATTCAATATATACTCGTATAAGATAGACTCGCTCTGGAATACATTCAGGGGATATTTCTTAAACATAATTGCTGCAGGCGGATTGTTATATAATGATAATGGGGAGTTACTGTTTATCAGGAGGCGCAGTAAATGGGATATTCCTAAAGGCCATCTTTCTGAGAATGAATCAGTAAGGGAGTGTGCTGTCAGGGAGATCGAAGAAGAAACAGGGCTGAAGGCCGGAAAAGCCAGACTGATCCTCAAACCTACCTATCATATTTACAAAAGAAATGATAAATGGGTATTGAAAGAAACACACTGGTATGTTTTCGACGATACCGGAGAGGGTAATGCCAGGCCCCTACAGTCAGAAGATATAACTGAATTAAAGTGGTTTAACCGGGATGAAATAAAATATGTACATCAAAACACCTGGCCTTCCGTCTCAGATGTTATCCATGAGGCCGTCAGAAAGCTGCAAAATAACCAGGCTCTTTAAGTTTTCAGAAGGCAGTACTGCAGGAGACAGGACAAGCCTGAGTTCTCTGTTTAGAAAATAGAATGCCGGTAAATATCTTATCTCGTAATCCTTAAACAGACCATTGGATTCAGACCCGTCAAGGAAAATAAAATCATAATTATCGGTTCCAAGTCTGTCAAGGGAAGACTCAAAGTCTTCATCCAGTAAAATAACAACTACAGCCAGTTTGTCTTTATACTCACCGGTCCAATTACTCAGTATATCCAATTCGTATTTTGTTTCAGGTAATTCAGTGTTAACAAATGCCAGTATTGCATGTTTTCCCCTGAGGCTGTCGAGAGTGTATATTTTACCCTGTGTATCCTTCAGACTGAAGCCAGGTGGCATATTCCCGGGTTTAAGCCTGTTGATCTTTTCAGTAATAATACCAGCAAGGTTACGATTATATTTATTCACTGCATGGTTCGCCATCCACCCAAAAATCTTTTCCACCCCTTCTTTTTTAAAGCGTCCTCCATAATATTCGCTGTACAGATTTAGAAGAATCATAAATTCGATGAGGGATATGTCTCTTATAATTCCATCCTCCTGAATAAGGTTCACCATTTTATCGTTAGGTCCTCCCGAATTAATGTACCCTCTTAATGAAGATGTCTGGCGATCATTTACGAGGCGATTGAGGTATCCGTTAAAAACCTGGTTGACAAGGTCGGTATATGCCGGCATATCGGGAAGGAATCTCTTGTTTATCAGGGCTAAATCATTTGATCCCGGAATTAATTGTTTATTTGCTATCATCCTCAGCAAGCAATACCTGTATTCATGATAGATATAAGTGTATTCTTCCGTTAATGATTCTTTAATATTGGCAAATGATTGTAAAAGGGAATCCTTATCGATCAGTTGTTCACCAAGATAAATTGAACGGGAAATACGATTGCGGTAATTGAAAAACAGCGAATCAATATACTTTAGCCTGTTATTGATATTATCGCCACCCGACAGGTTAATATGTATTAGTTCATATTTAAAAAAAGGGTTCAGCTTTTCAGCTTTTGTCTTTTCTGAATAATATGGAAGATTAAGATCATAATAACTGCCCTCTTTGACAACGAGGAGAATTTCATACACCCCATATCTTAATCTAAGCCAGCATACGTCATGGCAATCTAATCTAAAACTGAAAGTGTCATTATCAGGGATTTTTATCCTCTCAATAAGATCAGACTGTCCTGTTATGGGATCAGGTTGATCATACAATTCAATATATTTTCCGGCCCCACCAGGTGCATATCCGTTTAGCTTTATTTCGCTGCCACTGATTATTGACGAAGACAATATTAACAGGGCAATGAAAAGAATTCTCTTCATCTATCGGTAGTTATTGATATTAATACTTGAGGGAAGAAATTTCGAAGCATCCCCTCCGTTACGTATAATATCTCGAACTATGGTACTGTTTATAGGAGTCATTTCGGGTGTTGTTAGCAGCATCACCGATTCTATTTCAGGTGCCATGGCTTTATTCAACTGGGCAATTGCTCTTTCATATTCGAAGTCGGCAGCAGTTCTTATCCCCCGTAGTAGGAATAATGCATTGTTCTTTCTGCAAAAGTCAACTGTAAGGCCCTCGTAATGTGACACTTTTACCATATCTATTCCCTTAAAGACATCCCTTATCATCTGTTTCCTGTTTTCAAGTGTAAAAAATCCATCCTTCAGGGCATTTGCACCAATGGCTATTACTATTTCATCAAACAGTGAAAGAGCCCTGTTTACAATTGATTCATGGCCACGTGTAAAAGGATCAAATGAACCCGGGAACACTGCTATTTTCTTTTCATTATTTTTCATAGCTGTTTTTTTTCATGTTATTTCTTTACCCTGATATGAATTTACTCACAAGATATTACCTATCCTTATAATTCGAAAATAATTCAGGCCCCTGGGAGCTGAGCTCTTCACTGGTAACCCTTATTATCTTAAGATCTGCGTTCACTTCAATTGCTGTTTGGAAGGTCTAAACTATCTTTTTCGGATTTGCAACCTTCTGTTTAAGAAGAGACAGATTAAGTACATCCATTATTGTGTCAACATAAGTAAATTTGAGCCCCTTCAGATATACTTCCTTAATACTGGCAACATCTTTCCTGTTTTCGGAGGATAATATTATCTCTTTTAATCCTGCCCTTCTTGCTGCCAGTATTTTTTCTTTTATACCACCAACGGGAAGCACCTTGCCCCTGAGTGTTATTTCTCCAGTCATAGCAATGTTTCGTTTCACTTTACGCTGGGTAAATGCAGATGCTATTGATGTTGCCATGGTAATACCTGCGGAAGGGCCATCCTTCGGTATAGCTCCTTCAGGAACATGCAGGTGAACATTCCAGTTTTCCGAAAAGATCTCAGGAAGGTCAAGCAAACCGGCATGCGATTTAAGATATTCAAGGGCAATGATGGCCGATTCTTTCATCACGTCACCAAGGTTACCAGTCAGGGTTAGTTTACCTGTGCCCCTGCTAAGGCTTGTCTCAACAAAAAGTATTTCACCTCCTGCCGCAGTCCAGGCAAGCCCTGTAACCACTCCCGCCTGGTCATTCCCCGAATACTGTTCCCTGTTATACTTTGGCGGCCCCAGAATTGATGTAATCTTTTCATAATCGGGTGAAGTATCGGGTTCTTTGCCATATGCAATATCCCTGGCAGTGCTACGTATAAGCTTTGACAGTCTTTTTTCCAGTTCCCTTACACCTGATTCCCTTGTATAATTATCAATCAGGCCTGTTAAGACAGAACGTTTTAACCTGAATTGATCTTTACTGACCCCATGATTATCGAGTTGTTTTGGAAGGAGGTGCCGCCGGGCAATCTCTATTTTTTCCTCCAGGAGATATCCATTAATCTCAATCAGCTCCATCCTGTCACGCAATGCCGGGCTTACTGTTGACAGGGTGTTTGCTGTTGCTATAAACATAACATTGGAAAGATCATATTCCAGTTCAAGGAAATTGTCATGGAAGGCATTATTTTGCTCGGGATCCAGGACTTCAAGCAGTGCCGATGCCGGATCCCCCCTGAAATCTTTACCCACTTTATCAACTTCATCGAGGATAAAAACAGGGTTTGAAGACCCGGCCTTTTTTATGTTCTGAATTACCCTTCCGGGCATTGCACCAATATATGTTTTACGATGACCCCTGATTTCAGCCTCATCATGAAGTCCTCCCAGTGACATTCTTACATATTGTCTTCCGAGAGCCCTGGCAATAGACTTTCCCAATGAAGTTTTCCCCACACCCGGAGGGCCATAAAGGCAAAGGATAGGTGATTTAAGATTTCCCTTCAGTTTTATTACAGCAAGATGTTCAAGAATCCTTTCTTTCACTTCTTCCAGTCCGTAATGATCTTCATCCAGAACGTTCCTGGCATGTTCAAGATCAAGGTTATCCCTGGTAAATTCACCCCAGGGAAGATCGACGAGGGTCTGAAGATAGTTTACCTGTACTGAATATTCGGCTGCTGCCGGGTTAAGCCTTTGCAGCTTATCCAGTTCCTTATCAAAAGCTTCCTGTACTTCTTCTGTCCATTTTTTGTCTTTTGCCTTTTCCCTGAATTCCTCGATTTCCTTCTCCTGTGGATTATCCCCCAGTTCGTTCTGAATGGTTTTCATCTGCTGGAGCAGCATAAACTCTCGTTGTTGCTGGTCGAGATCAGTCTTTACCTTTGATTGCAGTTCATTCTTTAGCTCGAGCAGCTGTATTTCCTGCACCAGGTTCTCCAGAAGCATTATACCCCTGTCGCGCAGGCTGTTAGCCTCAAGAAGCCTTTGCTTATCCTTTACCTTGATTTCGGTGTTTGAACAAATAAAGTTAATCAGGTAAGACTTATTTTCAATATTCTTGATCGCAAAAGATGCTTCCTGTGCTATTCCCGGATTAAGCTTGATTATTTTCAGTGAAAGATCTTTAAGAGAGCTGACTATAGCATCAAATTCCCTTGTATCTTCTTTTATTTTTTGCTCAGCTCTAACTATTACCCTTGCCGTAAGGTAAGGATTCTCTTTCACAGCCTCTATGAGTTCAATCCTTTTTTTGCCCTGGATAATTGCAGTAGTTGAACCATCCGGCATTTCCAGAAGCTTGATAATATACCCAACAGTACCTATTTTATGGAGGTCAGAAAACCTGGGATCTTCAATTTCAGGATTGATCTGGGCTACTGTACCAACGACCCTCTCTCCCTCATAAGCGTCTCTGATAAGTTTGATCGATTTTGATCTGCCTATTGAAATGGGCAGCACAACACCCGGGAAAAGTACATTATTTCGCAGGGATAAAACCGGTAATTCATCAGGGACCTGGGAATCATCCATCTCCATATCTTCTCCATCGGCAATAATAGGCATTATTTCACCTTCATCATCCACTATGTCAGGCAAAAAAATGTTGCTTAATATTTTATTTTGTTTTCTCTGCATCCTGTAATACTATGTCAAAATTACATTTTGTTTTACAATTCAAGTAATTTATCTATCCTTCTCATTATAACAATCATTATGCCAGCCGTAAATATGGGTCAGTAAAAAAAAAGCCCCTGCTGATCAGGGGCCCGGGAAACAGTATCAATCTTGTTTACTTTTTCTTTTTGTCAATATGTGTTTTATACCTGCTCATGAACTTGTCAACCCTTCCTGCTGTATCAACCAGCTTCATCTTACCGGTGTAGAAAGGATGTGAAGTGTCAGATATTTCAAGCTTAATAAGAGGGTATTCCTTGCCATCTTCCCACTTTATAGTTTCTTTTGACGGAGCGGCAGATTTTGTCAGAAAGGATGTATTATTTGACATGTCCTTAAACACGACAAACCTGTAATTTTCCGGATGTATTCCCTTTTTCATCTCTTCCGTTTATTATATTAATTCTTACTTTCAGGGCTCGCAAAATTAATCAAGAATTATTAAACCACCAAGTATTGGTTTATTTATTCTCTGATTTTTCTTCTTTTGCTCCCACCAGTTCTTTCATTTCATCTTCAAGGCGGGCAAATTCCAACTCCTTATTTATCATGTACCTGTAGGTAACATGTCTTTTCGCCTGTTCTGCTCCCACAGCTTTATAGACAGAAAGCATAGGCTGGTTGAAATCACCGACCCATGACAATTCCAGCTCTTTATAATAACGTTTTTTCATAAAAACATGATAGAGGCATTTAAAGATAGCCGATTCAATTCCACTGTTCCTGAAGGCCGGCTTTACACCCGCAACCACTGCCCTCATGCGTGTCATGGTGTGTTTTCTTTTCAGGTACAGGAATTTTATAATGTTCCACAGGTGAAGCTTCCCATTCAGGTGTTTCAATATCTGGTTCAGGTCAGGGAAAAGTATATAAAATGAAACCGGTTCCCCATTATGGTATGCAAACCATATTAATTCTTCATCGAGGAAGGCTTTCCCTTTTCTCAATGTATCATCAAAATCCGCCGGAACCATAGGTTGAAAATCTTCCCTGAATTCAGACCAGGTGGCATTGTATATATCAACAAGGTCATTTACGTACTTGTCGGCATTCTTGAATGAAAAATGCTCGAAGGTATATCCAGGTTTACGGCTTACCCATTCAGCTATTTTCATAAATCTTTCAGGGAAAACGTTTACAGAGGCAATATCCCTGTGGAAACTGTACTGGTTAAAATAGTTCCTGAAGCCATATTTCTCGAAATAATCGCTGTAATATTTTTTATTATAAGGCATCCCGTATCCCTGCTGCACAAATCCTTCCACAAGCAGGCCCCAGTTTGACTCGTTTGACCCGAAGGTAACAGGTCCGTCAACAGCTTCCATACCCTGATTTTTCAGCCATTCGATAGCTGTATCAAAGAGCATGAATGCAGCTTTCTCATCCTCAATCACCTCAAAGAAGCCCAGTCCTCCAGTTGTCTGCCTGTATGCTTTTGACCGGTTATAATCAATAAATGCCGCAATACGGCCTATAACTTTGTCGTTACCATCCAGGAGAAGCCATCGTTTCAGTATACCATGGTTGAAGGTCCTGTTTTTAAGGGGATCAAAGACAGCATTAAATTCCGAATCAAGTGGACAGGCCCAGTTGGGATCATTCCTGTAATGCCATTTATGAAATTCAAGAAACCTTTTACTGTCTTTTTTATCAACGACTTCCTTAATTACCATTTTGGATTTTAATTAGTTATATCAAACCACTGTTTCACCAGTTTATCAGATACTCCTGATTCGTTTTTATGGTTGAATTCATTATCCTTTTTATTATAAAGATAGTCTTTCTTCCATATTTCTTTATTATCTGAAATTTCCCGTATTGCATTCAGTACATAATCCAGCTCGCTGTCGGTCATCGTGGGATGCAGCGACATTCTTATCCATCCCGGTTTTTCAGACAGGTCGCCACTGTTTATTTTTTCGGTTATCTCATGGCTTTTATCATATGAAACCTCCAGGAGGTAATGACCGTAAGTGCCGGCACATGCACAACCTCCACGGGTTTGAATACCGTACTTATCACTCAAGATCTTAACCACGAGATTATAATGGATATCTTCAAGATAAAAAGAGAAAACCGGCAGTCTGTCTTCCACATTATCAGCCAGTATCTTAAGTCCTTTTATTGATCTCAGTTCCCTGAATGTTTTATTTACGAGTTGTTCCTCTCTCTGACTGATCTTACCTGTACCCATCTGTTCCTTTAGCTTAATTGCCAGAGCTGCGCGAATAGCCTGGATAAACCCCGGTGTCCCCCCGTCTTCCCTGGCTTCAATATCATCAACATACTTATACTCACCCCATGGATTTGTCCAATCGACAGTTCCGCCACCCGGATTATCAGGTACCTCCCTGTCATATAAAGCTGAATCGAAAATCATCACTCCCGATGAGCCGGGCCCTCCAATGAATTTGTGAGGTGAGAAAAATATTGCATCCAGCTTTTTCATATGGTCTTCAGGATGCATGTCGATATCAACATATGGTGCGGAAGCGGCAAAGTCAACAAGACATATACCACCATGTTCGTGCATTATTTTTGCAAGTTCATAATATGGTGTACTGATACCTGTTACATTTGAGCATGCTGTAAATGATCCTATTTTGAATTTTCTGTCTTTATATCTCTCAAGTTCCTTCCGCAATATGTCAGGATCAACCAGCAGTCCTTCCCCCGGGGGAAGCATAACCACATCGGTCAGGGTTTCATACCATGAAGTCTGGTTTGAATGATGTTCCATATGGGTAATGAAAACAACCGGTCTTTCGATATTTTTGAGACACAACAGGTCATTATGCTGGCAACTCTTAAGTCCCAAAATACGCATGAATTTGTTTATCACTGTGGTCATCCCCGATCCTGCAGTTATAATAACATCGCTGGGGCCTGCATTAACATGCTTTTTTATTATCATATGGGCTTCATGATATGCCCAGGTCATACGTTTGCCTGTTTCACTGGTCTCGGTATGTGTGTTTGCTACAAACTGCCCGAAATCTCCGGTTATTCTTTTTTCCAGAGGCCCGTATAATCTTCCGCTGGCTATCCAGTCGCAGTATACTATTTTCTTTCGGCCGTAAGGAGATTCATAACATGCATCAATACCTATTATATTTTCCCTGAAAGGCTTAAAGTATTCTTCAAGTTCATTCATAGCAATGAGAAATATACAAAAACAAGGTTTACAAATATATGGAGAATAATTTAATGGAATAATGGAATAATGGAATAATGGAACCGAGGATCCAGAGTTTGCGTTAGCAAGCGCGGGAGACGAGCTCGATGAACCCTGCGGCACGGGTCTTCCTCCTATGCTCTTCGAGCGTCGGCGGACAGAGAGAGACCCGCGCCTGCAGGGTGAGTCAATAGTGGAATAATGGATGATGAATAAAAAAAAGGCTGCCGTTGCAGCCTTTTTCATGTTATCTCCGATCTTTTTTTTAAAGATCATTCTGTGTCATCAGCGGGTTGGCATCCATTTCATCCTGTGGTATCAGTGATGTCCAGCGGGTATCACCTGCCGGTACCTCCATAAGTCCACCGTTAATGGAAGATTTATGATTTCCGCCTGTTCGATCCAGTGGTAAATTAAGCCGTTTGAGGTCAAAGAAGCGCTGTCCTTCACCCCACAGCTCAATGCGCCGCTGTATCATTATCTCATCAATCAGGGCCTGTCCCGTATTCGTTGAAAGCGTATATGAAGGATCACGTGCAACTGCCATAGGGTAAAGAGCTGCTGCCGCAAGGTCATCATGACCCTGCCTCGCTTCTGCCTCTGCTTCAATCAGGTACATCTCTGACACTCTCATATAAGGTACATCACAACGGCTGTCTGCTGTACTTACTGCAATAAATTTCTGGTTTGTATAAGGATACCTTGAGGCATTTGATACTATCTCAACCCCCCTGGCCTGTAAGTCCAGGTGTTCACCTGTTGGATCCCACAAAGTCTTACGTACATCTGTATCGGCTATTAGATCATACAGGACTGAGAAAATTGACCTGGGATTACTCCTGATAGATGTTGAGCTGAAGTTCCTGGAAATATATGCTCCGAAATTACCCCATTTATCAGTCTGGTCTTCCGTTATCTGGGCAGCCCACATGAATTCTCCACTGCTCTCAGAATTCATGCTGAAGCCAAGGGAGTATGTTGCTGAATCCATTAATTCATATCCAACCCTCGCCTGTTGAGCATATGATACAGCTGTGGCATAATCTCCCATGGTTAAGGCAACCCTGGCCCTTATTCCTCTGACAACATCAATATTAATATGTGATTTATTCTTTCTGGACTGGCCTTCCAGGAGGATCATAGCATCTTCAAGGTCCTGAATGATATTTGAATATACCTCTTCCACAGTTACCCGTGGCTGAGGTTCAGTGATTGCCTCAAACATATACGGGACTCCGGGCTGGCTATTGGTTTCACCGGGCACGTAACGATCTGCCCATTGCTGCACCAGCTGGTAGTGGAAAAATGCCCTGTATGTCAGGGCTGATCCGACAATAAAATCCTTCTCTTCCTGGCTGCCTGCAGTATTTTCATCAATCCCGTTAATCAGAACATTGGCATTTGCAATCCATGAATAAAACATTAACCATGGAGAAGTGTTATAAGAGTTGGTTGCACTTCTGTGAAGCCAGCGCAAATGTGTTGTCCATGTGGAATAATTGAAAACCATGTCTTCACCCTGCTCATCAATATGGTACATCCATGAACTAATACCTACGCGTCCCTGGCTCGCTCCGGCCCAGCTTCCACGATAGTACATACATCTATGGATTCCATTTAAAGAAGCCATTGCAGTACCAGTGGAAGAAGTCACCCCTTCATCTGATACACCATCGGTTGGATAACAATCCAGGAAATCTTCTGAACAGGCTAAGAAAACCATTGATGCTGCAAATACAATTAATAAACTATATACTATTTTTTTCATAGCTGTCATTTTTAGAAATTAACATTTAAACCCATAGATATTACCCTGTTTGGGGTATACACATTGGAGGTAGTACCGCTGAAATTCTGCTGCACATTCATTCCCTTACGTGCATTAATCAGGAAAAGGTTTTCCCCGCTAAGGTATACTCTTACTCTTGAAGCACCAATTCTGCGTGTAACATTCTGGGGTATCTCATATGAAAGTATAAGGTTCCTCAGGTTCAGGAAAGAAGCATCAGTCAGCCAGCGGGTGGATGTGGCATTAAAGTTACTGGTTTGAGTATCATCCATCCTTGGTACATCAGTCACATCACCGGGTTTCTGCCAGCGATTGAGTATATATGTACTATATCCTGTACCATAGGTTCCTGAACTCATACAATCCTGGAAATTATAATCCAGAACCAGGCCTCCCACCTGGTAGGTGAACATGAAACTCAGTTGTATTCCTTTATAACTGAGTTCACTGGTTATCGAGCCAAAAATATCAGGTATTGCACTCCCGGAATACTTGTATTTTGCATTGTTAATATCAGTAGTGAGGGTATCGTTACCTTTTATCCTGACAGATGAAGCTTCAACATCTTCTGCACGGTACAGTGCAGCGCCGTCATCAGGATCTACTCCCCACCATTCACGCAGCCAGTAATCATATATACCACGTCCAACCATAAGTTTTTTGGAACCATCAATTATCTCTTCCTGTGGCAATTTGGTAAATTCATTCTTCAGTGTACTCAGATTCAAACCTATATTCCAAACAAGATCCTGTGTTTTAACCACATCAACCTCAATTCCGAACTCAATCCCCTGGTTAAACAGGGCCCCAATATTTTCTGTTTTCGAATCCAGCCCGCTTGAAAGGGGCAGTGGCACATCGAAAAGAAGATTCTCTGAAATACGATGATAGAATTCAAGGGTTCCAATAATACGGTTAAACAAACCAAATTCAATTGCCGCATCAAAGCTATTACTTGATTCCCATACCAGGTCCGGAGCAGCCAGTTTATCCTGAAGGATACCGGGCTCTGCCTGGTTGTTAAAACCAAGAGAATAGAGTCCCTGGCTTGCATAATAACCTATACCGGAATCATTACCTAACTCTCCATATGAGGCTCTCAATTTAAGAAGATCAATGAAATCAATACTTTGAATAAATGATTCCTGGTCAAGTCTCCAGGCCAGGCCTACAGACCAGAAATCACCCCAGCGGCTTTCTTTGGCAAACCTTGAGGACCCATCTCTCCTGAATGAACCGGTTATGTAATACCTATCATCATAATTATAATTAACACGGCCTAAATAGCCCTCTGTTGTGTAATTATCTTCATATGAATTACTGCGTGTTATAGTCACGTAATTGATCAGTTCTGTATTATCATCGGCGATTTGCTGTGTCCTTGCCCCGCTCAGGTAGTTATATTTATATGCATATGACTCATGGCCCAGTACTGCGTCGAAATTGTGAACTCCAAACGTTCTGTTATAAGTGAGCAACTGGTTGAAGTTTATGGAATTACGGCGGGTATAAGTTTTATAGGCCCTCCCCCCCGGTGCTCCATCACCGATAAGCGGGTTATTATAGAAAGTATTGTAATAAAAACGCTGGTCGAGGCTTGCGTTAGCAGTAATTTTGAAATCCTTAAGGAATGTCAACTCAAGGTATGTTTTGCCACCGAGAGTGGAGACTATATCAGAATCCTCGTCCCACCTGATTTCAGCGATACAATGTCTTCCTCGGCTTGCACCTCCTGCCCTAGTGTCATATATATCAAATTGCTTTTCCCCGTTATCATCAAGGATATACTCACCTGTCTCCCTGTCGAGCAACCATACCGGGTAAATAGAACCGATTCCACGTGTGAAACGAATAGGGTTTACAAAAGTAGTGCTACTACCTGTCTGTGCCCAGTTAAGTTTACTGTTTACCCCGTTAATATTGAACCCTGTCTTAAGCCATTCTGTAGCCTGGTAATTGACGTTGGCACGGCCACTGAATCTCTGAAGATCTGACTCAATTATAAATCCCTCTTCAAGCAAGTACCCCACAGAGATAAAGTAATCCATATGCTCAGTACCTCCCTGATAATTCATGTCTATATCCTGGCGCTGGCCTCTTTGTTCAAGTGCGCCCAGCCAGTCAATCGCCTCTTCGTAATCTCCCTTATACCTGGCATTTGGATTGATATTCCCGTTATTATCGACTATCTGGTCATCAGGAACGTTAAATGGATTGTACCCGCCCAGTTCATCAAAAATTTCTTCCGTGGCTTCCTGGTTGGCTGCAGTAACATCAGCAGGATCATCAACTCCGGGTATTGCAATGCCATTTCGATATGCTTCCCAACTTATAGGATAATAATCAAAGGCATCAATCAGCTCATATTCAGGTTGCGCACGGGTAAGCACTCCATAAGAAGCATTTACTGTAAGCTGGCCTTCTCCAGGTCTTCCGCGCTTGGTGGTTATAAGTACAACACCATTGGCCGCCTTGTTTCCATACAGAGCCGTTGAAGAGGCATCTTTCAGTACTGTGATACTTTCAATATCATTGGGGTTGATGGCACTTATATCACCTGAATATTGCACACCGTCAACAACATATAGGGGAGTATTGGACGCACCGTATGAGCCAAAACCCCTGACTCTAATTGACTGTGATTCTCCCGGCTGACCACTTCCGGCAGTTACCTGGATACCCGGGCTTGCTCCCTCAATAGCTGAGGTCAGGTTACTTATAGGGCGGTTCTCAATCTTGCTGGCGTTTATCTGCGTTGCAGAGCCCGTAAAGGCTCCCCTCCTTGCAGTGCCAAAAGCCGTGACCAGCACCTCCTCAATACCCAACACATCAGGTTCAAGCGACACATCAATAGTGGTTCTGCCCTCAATTGACACCTCGAGGGGTGCCATCCCTATGAAGGTGAAAACAAGGGTCCTGGCATCTTCAGGAATGGTAAGGGAATATTTACCATCTACATCTGTAGTGGTACCTATTACAGTTCCCTTCACAACAACGGAGACTCCGGGCAGAGGCTGTCCATCTTCCGATGCGGTTACCACCCCGGATACCGTCGTTACCTGTGCTAACACCTGGATTAAAAACACCGGCGCTAACGCAATTATCATTGTTAACAGAAATTTTCTCATAAGCATAGTTTTTAGGTTAATATTAGGGTTAGTATCTTAAAACAGGAATGAGAATCCTGTAATAAAAGTTATTGTATTAATATTAAAATGTTGTGCGGGATAGTTAATTAGGTTAGACTACTAATAAATATGCAAATCCGAAGGAGAAAAAATATTCATATAATGTACTTTTAACCATACATATTGCACTCAATACCAAACGCTAATTTACTGTTTGTTATGCGAGAACCCATCCATATTTTATATTGAACGGAAGATCCTTACGAATACTTCAAAAAACTACACACTTAATGTAAGCCTTTTTTCTCAAAAATGAAAAATTTTTAATGTTTATAAGCAACTAAATAGGTTTACAGTCTTTTGAAAAATGTTTAGTTGATATTTATATATGGTAAAGACCCACATATTTAAAAGATGCTGCACAGCAGCCTGCTCTTTATAACTTTAACATTGGAACATGCTGATTGTTAGCTTATATCAATTACTCTGTGGTCGATAAGTACAAAAAGTATTACCAATAATACTGAATAGATAAAAAAAGTCAGGATGGGAATATATTGATTGGGTTTTATTTTCATTTTTACCCATAAGTAACCCGAAAGGTATATCTTGCTGAGAAAATATACAATGAAAGTGGCCACTGCCACACCCACTGCCCCATAATCTTTAACCATCCATAAGCTGAGGGGTATATTAACCACCAGCTCAAATATTGCAGCACTCATTGCAATACCTGTTTTTTTCCTGCCCACTATTATTGTCTGTGGGAAAAGCAGCCTTGGTATGACAAGCAGAATATATATCATGAATATATCGGCACTTCTCATGAAATCGGGTGTAAACATACGAGGATATAGCCATCTTGAAAAAAGAAGTACCAGCATTGACATCGGGAAAAGGTAGTGCATAAGGTTACGCGACTTTTTCCTGATGACCTCAAGCGATTCCTTCAGTTTTGTCCTTGTTCCAAACTGTGGAAGCATGGCATTGCTCAGACCTGTGGCAAGCATCATCACCACGGGAAATTCTTTGGCGCCATACCTGAATATTGCGAACATCCTTGGATTATCGAAATGGGCTGACACAATAATACCGTCTATATATTGGGCCGAACCACTTATAAGAGCTGTTATTATCAGTGGCCAGCCCAGTCTCAGATGTTCCTTCATGAAGTCAAAGGAGATCCTGAACTCAGAGTACCTGAAAAGCAATATTATAAGCCACACCCATCGTATACCTGATATAGCCAATAATCCGTAAACGGCCCACATTATATCCTTACCTGCAAGTATGGGAGCAAGAATCATTATCAGCTGTGCCAGGAATGTATATATTCCATACTGGAATATTCTATGTGCACGATTCCTCAGAAGATAGATATATTCGATCAGGCACACCGGGCTGCTCAGTAAAAGGTAAAGTAACAAGAGGTTCAGATAGGGTGTATTACCGGTATAGCCATAAACAGAAAAACTGTTTTTCAGTGCATGCCCTGCAAAGAAGAATAAAAGGCTGAATGCCATAAGAAGTAAGAAAGCATTAAATACCTCAGGCGACTTATCACTTATGTTCTCACCCAGGCGCCTGAAGGTGCGATTACGGTTATATAATGGCAATAGTGATTGTATGATTCCGGTCACCCAGAAGAAACTCAGGAAACTGGCAATAAACATAAACATTTCCCATGAGCCGATCGCTTCAGGAGTGAGGTGGCTCTTCGTAAATACGATACTTATTATAAAGAATACTACAAAGCGCAGTAGCTGAAACAGTTGCAGACCAGAGATATTATTTACAAATTTTGGTTTTGCCAAAATATTTTCTTAATTTATAGGATTGCGAAAAGTAATAATAGCTGTTAAACTAAGCCTTTGCATCCATGGTTCATTTTTTAAGGAACCGTGCAAAGATAATAATTGAATAGTGAGTATGGCAAAAAGCTTTAAAATTTTGCAATATTATTTTTTTGCATTTTCTTTGCATTCCGGATATGGTGAATGTAGCTCAGCTGGTTAGAGCACTGGATTGTGGTTCCAGGGGTCGTGGGTTCGAATCCCATCTTTCACCCAGCCATTTAAAGCCGGTACACGTCAGTGTACCGGTTTTTTTGCTCCTACAGGGCGTTGAAAGCTTGCTTTCATAAGTCCTGTAGGAGGGAAAAAATGATCTGCCGAAGGCAGCCGGCTTTAAATGGCTGGAGGTACTCTCCAAAGGGATCATGACTCCGAGCATAGCGAGGAGGCATAATCCCTTTTATTTGTGGCGTGGATTACAAATCCACAAGATCGTGGACC
>JAFGLJ010000033.1 GCA_016928075.1 Bacteroidales bacterium
ATATGAGGCCTGTCATCATAGGCAGGCATGGAATAGCTGTGATGCCTGTTCGACATTTTTTCATAGAAATACACTATCATAGGATATTTCTCGCCCTTCTCATAGCCTGCTGGAAGGGTAAGTGTTGCATGCAACCTGTCACCATGCTTGTTTTCATAATCAATAAGTATTCTCCTGCCCCAGAGATATTCTTCCTGTTGAGGATTGGCATAAGTTTGTTTGACAGGTTTCTTAAAGTCGAAATCACAGGTATAATAATCAGGGAAATCAACAAAGGTTTCCCTGGTGAAGAGGAAACGGTCTGTATCGCGCGCCTTAATCAACCTTCCAAAGCTGGCATCTTCATATAATAGCTTCTGCGGAGCCATGCCGTCTTTCAGGAGGAAATACCCCGATTTCTTTGTCCATTCACCATAGGCAGTAAGATAATTATCTTCTGAAATATCGATATAGGGATCTTCGTCCGAGGCACCCATCATTCGCCGGAAGCCACCACCTCCCCTGCTGAATCTCAGTTGAATTTCATTTTCCATGCCGTAATTACCAGTCAGGTTATATCCTCCACTGCCATCAAGGTTAACAGCCCACAGGTCATACAGGTGGTTCAGAAATACCCTTTCCCTGTCAGATGACCACCCGGCCAATCCGTAAGAAGGATTCTCGTATGGATGGTCTTCATTAATATCCATAAAGCTCACATCCACCTTTTCAGAAATGTTGACCAGCCTGCCTTCCGGAAGCTTATAAGCAAAGAAGTCGCCGTTTTTAAAAAAGAGGAAATGATCTCCATCAGGCGACAGGCCCATTGTCCTACCTATCTTTTCTTCTATCAGGGTTTTCTTTCCCGTGAGCGGGTCTATCATGTAATAATCACTGTAGCCTCCGCCCCAGTTGGTGTCTGAAATATAAGGCTTTGGATCACCACCTATTATCCTGTTAGCATTCCGGTTCATTATGCTCGTGCGCATGTCGTCAGATTCAATCTGGACAAATGACAATTCATTAAGGTTCAGGAGACCTGAATATGTCGACATCCTGTTTCTCCTGTCCTGCACCATCTGTACCGATTGTATTTGCTCATCGTCCCAGTGCCAGACATCAACATTTGCTATTGTATCCCGACTCATCTTAACAACCTTATCCTGCTCTTTTATACTGATAGTCATCCGCTTATTATCCAGACTGAATGCTAGCCTGCCCTGTTCACTCAGTACATGGTCAGCAGGAAAAGCCTTATCTTCACCAGGCCTGTATTCTATAAGCCTCTGACCGTCTGACCCTGCATTTATAAATACCATCAGTTCATTTACACGCTGTTCAAGGCTGTCGGGTTTATGGCCTTTCAGTACCGCCAGGGATGTACCTTTATCACCCCACTCCGAGCGGTAGAGCATCTCGTCGTCCCATGTCAGTTGGCTATATGTGAGGGTATCAGTGTCCAGTGGACTGATGATACCCTTTGCGAGTGTCATAAGGTAAACACCATTCCCGGCTTTGTCTTCAGCATCAATGATATAGGCAAGGTGGCTCCCTCCCTTATTGAATTTATACTGGCTGACATTGCCTATGTTCATAAGGCTCCCCGCCTTAAGATCCCTTATAAGCATGTCAGTACCCCTGTGACCGTTATTATCTGCGGCTTTCTTTATTACCAGGTAGTCTGATGCAGGTGACAGGGTCATATCATCAACCTTCTCCCATTCATACTTTTCGCCTGTGGCGAGATTTAGCAAGACTCCCTTGCTGTGAACGGGCTTCTTGCTTTTACGCAGTTTTTCCGCTTCTTTCTCTTTCAGGTTTCTCTTGTAGACAGCCCATTGTGCATCACGGGAGAACTCAGGATCACTGCAGTAGGGCTCCCTGAAGGTTTTACCCGTCTCGATGTTTTTTATGTACAGGGTATCATCTCCCCCGTTCGGACTGTAAGCATAACTGAACCACATACCGTCGTCTGAAATACCCGTCGAAGTTATGCGGCTCCACCTGTCGTAGTCATCAATGTCAAGCACTTTCTTGGCATCCTGAGAATAAAGGTAAGCACCTGTTAGTATAATACATAACAGTAGAAGAATAGGTTTTCTAAGCTCTTTCATGATACTAAAGTATTTGTTGAATTGTTGAATTGTGTAATTGTTGAATCGGGATTAAGGTTGAATTATTATATAACAAATATAGGTCAGGCGACAAAAATATCATATGCTGGGAAACATATGCTTTCTGAAGGAATAATGGAGTGATGGAATACTGGATTCACGCATGGCGGACAAGGGTTTAGAGGTCAGACCGAGCAACGAGCAACGAGCAACGAGCAACAAGTATTACTTCTCGGTTCCATTATTTCCATTATTCCAATATTCCATATCTTTATAAAGTACAAAATATTAAATAACAATGAAGAAGCTCAGTTACCTTCTGATAACAGCAGGTGTTATTCTGTTTGTGAACGTTTCATGTGATTCATACAGGGACAAATCAGAAATTTCAAAAAAGCCCAACATAGTCCTGATCTACTTTGATGACCTTGGTTACGGTGATGTCAGTGCCTGTGGTGCTACAGAGATTTCGACGCCGAATATCGACAGGCTGGCAGAAGGCGGTATAAGATTCACAGATGCCCATTCATCTTCAGCCACATGCACTCCCAGCAGGTATGCGCTGCTTACAGGACAATACCCCTGGCGTAATGAAAATGCCAGGATACTTTCCGGTACTGCACCCTTACTTATCGATACATCCCAGTTAACACTTCCAAAATTATTAGGTAAAGCAGGTTATCATACAGGTATAGTTGGTAAATGGCACCTAGGGCTTGGTTATGGTAACGTAAACTGGAATGAACATATAGCCCCTGGTCCGAACGAAGTTGGTTTTGATTACTCCTTCATTATGGCCGCTACGCAGGATCGGGTACCAACCGTATATATTGAAAATGGTGAAGTATGCCGCCTTGAGCCCGATGACCCCATACAGGTCAGTTACCAGTCAAATTTTCCCGGAGAGCCAACAGGAATAGATAACTCTGAAATGCTGAAAATGAAATGGCATCACGGGCATAATAACAGCATTGTAAACGGAATTCCCCGCATTGGGTTTATGAAAGGTGGCCAATCAGCAAGGTGGGTGGACGAGAATATGGCAGATACTTTTCTCGTCAGGGCGCAGAATTATATTACTGATCATAGGGATGAGCCCTTTTTTCTGTACTATGCACTCCAGCAACCACATGTTCCGAGAACTCCCCATGAGCGTTTTATTGGTAAATCAGGAATGGGACCACGAGGTGATGTTATTATTGAAGCTGACCGGTGTATTGGAGAATTGATAAAAACACTTGAACAGCATAATTTAATTAACAAAACGCTGATAATAATATCAAGTGATAACGGTCCGGTATTAAACGACGGATACTATGATAATGCAGCCGAGAAACTGGGAAATCATAATCCGTCAGGACCTTTCAGGGGAGGTAAATACAGTCTGTTCGAGGCAGGCACAAGGGTTCCTTTCATTACTTATTGGAGAGGTAATATTAAAGCATCAGTTTCAAATGCCCTGGTTTCCCAGATTGACCTTTTATCTTCACTGGCTAATCTCACCGGCGGTGAATCCAGTGGGCAGGACAGTTATGATATGCTTGATCTGTTTCTAGGCAATGACACCACCGGCAGGAAAGAACTAATCATGGAAGCAGGAGGAAGGACGGCGTTTAGGAGCGGCAACTGGGTGATGATCCCACCCTATCCCGGTCCCTCAATAGCAGGGAATGTCAATATTGAACTTGGCAACTCAGATGTTTACCAGCTCTACAACCTGGGGGATGATATCGGACAGCAGAACAACCTGGCCGGGATCAGGCCGGAGAAACTGAAGGAAATGATTGAGGAATATGAGAATATTCTCAATGGAATAATGGAATGATGGAATGATGGAATACTGGGAATATTTAAATAGTGACATCCCGGGATTATTGATTAAGAAATATTAGAACATTATTCCAGTATTCCAGTATTCCATTTTTTACAATGTTCCATGCTCCAATAACATGGCTGTTAATACTTTTAATTAACAAAAATGAATTATTTTGCTTCAGCATAAATTAAATACCTAAGAAAATGAGAAGAGCATTATTAGTGAGCCTGATTCTTATAGCAGCTGGTCTTACAGCTATGAGTCAGGAGAGGCTTACACCGGTTGATACCGCTGTTATAACTCATCATAACACAACTATTAACGGCGAAAAAATAACTTATACTGCCACTGCAGGTACCCAGCCTGTATATATTGATGATAAAATAGTTGCGTCATTATACTACACTTATTATACCCGGGACATCACCGGCAGCAGGGCTGAGCGTCCACTTGTGATATCATTCAACGGAGGACCCGGAGCAGCTTCAGTTTGGATGCATATGGCCTACACGGGACCAAATATCGTTAAGATAGATGATGAAGGCTTCCCGGTGCAGCCCTATGGTGTCAGGGACAACCCCTACTCTATCCTGGATATTGCTGATATTGTGTATGTTAATCCCGTTAATACAGGCTATTCCAGAATGGTTGCCGATAAAGAGGGGAAGATGCCTGACAGTGAGCTCTTTTTCGGGATAAACGCCGATATTAAATACCTGGCTGCATGGATAAGCGATTTTTTATCCAGGAATAATCGCTGGCTGTCCCCCAAATATATAATTGGTGAAAGTTACGGAGGCACCAGGGTTTCGGGTCTTGCCTATGAACTACAGAACAGCCAGTGGGCCTACCTAAACGGGGTTATCATGGTTTCACCGGCAGATTATAAAATATACGAATCGGATGTTCCTGTTTCATCAGGACTCAATTTCCCCTATTACACGGCTGCAGCATGGTATCACGGTATGCTCCCGGGTGAGCTCCAAGGGAAAGACCTTCTGGAGATACTACCTGAATCAGAGGCCTTTACATTAAATACATTAATTCCAGCTTTAACCAAGGGTGGCTTTATCACAGATGAAGATAAAAAGGAAGTAGCTAAAAAGATGTCATATTATTCCGGCATATCGGAGAAGGCAATAATGCAGCATAACCTCGATCTTCCTACACGTTTCTTCTGGAAAGAGTTGCTCAGGGACAAGAGCGGGCATATGATCGGGAGGCTTGACTCCAGGTATATTGGCATAGATAAAACGGAGGCAGGAATAAGCCCTGATTTCAGCATTGAGATGAGCACCTGGAACCATGCCTTTACCCCTGCCATTAATTATTACACCCGTGAAGTGCTTGGTTTCAGGACAGATATGAAATACAATATGTCAGGTAATGTGAGGCCATGGGACAGGTCGGAGAACAATGTCCGGGAAAACCTGCGCCATGCAATGGCCGCCAATCCTTTTTTACATGTAATGTTCCAGGGTGGTTACTATGACGGTGCATGCACCTATTTTGCATCTAAATATACAATGTGGCAGATCGACCCCAGCGGGAAGATGAGGGACAGGCTCAGCTTTAAAGGCTACCGCAGCGGCCATATGATGTACCTCAGGCGGGAAGACCTGGAGAAAGCCAATGATGATCTGAGGGAGTTTATTAAAATGACACAGCCCGCAGGACCGGCAAGGTATCAGCGATGAGTTATGAGTTATGAGCAAGACCGGGTATTTTATACTTATTGTATTTATTGTAATCCTTCCCGGATGTAAGGTAAGAAGACAAACTGATACAGACCTTTACTCTATTCCCGATCTTTATGAAAGTTACAGGAAATTCGTAATTAAGTCTGAGTTTATATTTTCATTTGAAGATAGTCCAACCCCTCAATGCCATGCTTCAACGATTGAAGAAACGGACGTAGGGTTTATTGCTGCATGGTTCGGTGGAACCCACGAAGGTCATGAAGATACAGGAATATGGGTTTCAAGAAATACTGAAGGTGAGTGGACTAAACCAGTTGAAATTGTCAACGGTATATTAAGTAATGACTTGCACTACCCCTGCTGGAACCCGGTGCTCTTTCAACCAGAAGATGGACCATTGATGCTTTTCTATAAAGTTGGCATGGGCCCCCGGGAATGGTGGGGTATGCTTACCACATCCTACGATAACGGACAAAGCTGGACAGAGCCGCGGGAATTGGGAAGGGGAAGGCATGGTAAACTGATAGGTCCGGTAAAGAATAAGCCTTTACAATTGGAAGATGGAACCATAATATGTCCTTCAAGTATAGAATATATAGACGAAAACAATGAATTGTTCTGGAGGGTGTTTTTTGAAATATCAACTGATGGCGGACAAACATGGCAAGCAACGGATTACATTAATGACGGGATTGAATTCGATGCCATACAACCCTGTATTCTTACCGATACCGCGAACCGACTTCAGGTTCTCTGCAGGTCAAAACAGAATTGTATTACCAGAAGCTTCTCTGATGACAAAGGCTCTACCTGGAGCCGGATGACCTGCACAGGTCTTTCTAACCCGGATTCAGGCATTGATGCTGTAAGCCTGACAGACGGTACGCATGTCCTGGTATATAACCATACTCAAAGTAGAAGCGGTTTTCCTGAAGGCAGGAACATGCTTAATCTGGCAATTTCTCAGGATGGCATAAACTGGAAACCGGTTATGACACTCGAAAAACAGGAGGGCGAATATTCATATCCTGCTGTAATACAGACATCTGATGGACTGCTACATATCACTTATACCTATCAGCGCCGGACTATTAAACACATTGTAATAGACCCGGAAAATTTATAAGCAAAAACTAGTCTGAAAATATCAACTTAATCTTTCAGTTTAATTTTAATTATTATATTTGTTCGGTAAATTACGAATAAATTGGAATACGAAGAGTATATAACAGAGAGGCAGAAACGGTTGGCACGCTATGCAAAGGCAATGGGCCACCCTATCAGAATGTATGTGCTGGAATTGCTGTCCAGGCAGAGTTGCTGCTATAGCGGGGATCTTACTGAAATACTTCCCATAGCCAAATCCACTCTTTCGCAGCATCTAAAGGAACTCAAGGAGGCAGGTCTCATACAGGGAGAAATTCAAGCGCCAAGAATTAAATATTGTTTAAACTGGGAGAACTGGAATGAGGCAAAAGAATTATTTAAGCATTTTATGAGCGATTGATATTTTTTTATAGTATATGTTCGTTGTTTTGCGAACTACGAAATAATTAACAATAAAAACAGGAAAGACATGGACATAAAAATTCTGGGCACAGGCTGCCCCAAATGCAAGAGGCTTGAGAAGCTTGTATATGAAACTGCAGAAGAAATAGGTATTGATGCATTAATAAGCAAAGAGGAGGATATAGTTAAGATCATGGAGTATGGGATCCTTCATACCCCCGGCCTGGTAATAGACGGTACCGTCGTACTTTCAGGAAGATTGCCGGGCAAAAAGGAATTAACAGATATGATTAGCCGAAATAAATAAAATACAAAATGAGCATGAAAACATTAAAGCTATTATTCTTAGTTCTGGTAAGCATAAGCCTGCACCTGTCCTGTTCATCGCAAAATAATAACAATCAGGCAGATCAGACAATTATCTCTGAAGATGAAGTGACTGTTTATTATTTTCATTTTGAAAGAAGGTGTGTTATATGCAAGGCTGTTGAGAGTGTAACAGAAGAAGCCCTTTCAGAGTTGTATAATGGCGCTGTTCCTTTCATGGCCGTTAACCTGGATGACGAGGAGGGAAAAGAAACAGCGAGAAAGCTTGGGGTTTCAAGCCAGTCTCTTCTGATTATAAAAGGTGATGAAAGGATTGATCTTACTCCTGAAGCCTTCATGAATGCCACTACCAAGCCTGAAGAGTTAAAGAAAATTCTGAAGGAAAAAATTGATCCTTTAGTCCGCTAAGGCAGTGATTTTATGAGCGAATTTTTGAACTCACTCATAAGCAATAGTACAACGCCCTTCCTGACAGCAGCTCTGCTCGGGCTTATGACAGCAATAAGCCCCTGCCCACTTGCAACAAACATCACAGCAGTTGGATACATAAGCAAAGATGTTGAAAACAGGAGGAAGGTTTTTTACAATGGCCTTGTTTATACACTTGGCAGGGTTGTATCCTATACGCTGATCGCGGTAATTATCTTTATTGGTGCCGATCAGTTTAAGATTTCAGGAGTATTCCAGAAGTATGGCGAAAAAATTATTGGGCCGCTGCTGATTATTATAGGCTTATTGATGCTTGACATACTGAAAATTAACTTCAGAGGCGGCATAAGCAACTTTAGCAGAAGGTTCAAAGGAAGAAAGAAAAAGAATAAATACTGGGATGCTCTTCTCCTGGGAATTGTATTTGCCCTGGCTTTTTGTCCCTATAGCGGTGTTCTATATTTCGGAATGCTTATTCCCATGACAATCAGCAGTGCGTCCGGGCTTTACCTGCCGGTAGTATTTGCTGTTGCCACCGGAATACCTGTTCTCATTTTTGCATGGCTTATTGCCTTTACTGTATCAGGCGTTGGCAAGCTGTATAATAGGATAAAGCTCTTTGAGATATGGTTCCGAAGGATAATTGCTGTGGTTTTTATAGGTGTTGGGATATACTATATCATTATAATATATCTATGATATACAATCATATATAAAGTATATTTAAAGTATTATTTAAGGATCAGTTATATAAATTAAAAATGGATTCCAAAAAAGAAATTAAGATATTATTCTGGATTGCAGCAATCTTTGTACTTGCTTATTTCATGCCGCTTGAGGCTGACAGGTTCAGGGAGGCAATTATGGCAATGTTTGACCTGGCGAGGTGGTATGCAAAGGAGCACGTAATATTATGTCTCCTACCTGCATTTTTCATTGCAGGCGTAATTGCAGTGTTTGTGAGCCAGGGTGCCGTAATGAAATATTTTGGTGCAAAGGCAAAAAAATGGCTGGCTTACACTGTTGCGTCCGTATCAGGGACCATCCTTGCAGTTTGCAGCTGCACCATCCTGCCCCTCTTCTCCAGCATTCATAAACGAGGTGCCGGTCTAGGACCTGCCATAGCTTTCCTGTATTCCGGTCCCGCGATCAATATACTGGCAATTATCCTTACAGCACGGATACTGGGATTTGAAATGGGGCTTGCAAGGATCATAGGAGCCGTGATGTTTGCCATCGTGATAGGTTCTCTTATGTCACTTATTTACAGGAAAGAGGAAAGGGCAAAAAGGTATGAGCAGCTCAATTTTCCGGATAGCACTGAAAAGAGACCCATGTGGCAAACTGCTTTTCATTTCTTTACACTGGTATTAATCCTTGTCTCTGCCAACTGGGGAAAACCGGCAGAGGGTGTCACCAGCGGGGCATGGTACTGGATATGGGCAAATAAGTGGTATATCACCTCTTTTTTTGCCATACTGCTTGTTTTCTCCCTGATATATATCCTTAAAATAAAATGGCAATGGGTGGTGATTCCTGCGGTGGCTACAGCTTCTTCAGCCCTTATCACCTCCTTGCCGATGGTTCCTGTTCTGGTGGGGATTACAGGTCTGAGTCTTATTACATTACTTGACAGAAGAGATCCTGATAACAGGGAATGGACCATGGCTTCATGGGACTTTACAAAACAGATTATGCCACTTCTGGCGATTGGGGTACTTATTGCCGGTTTTCTGCTCGGTTCAACACATGATGACACTGCCATGGCAGGGCTTATCCCCAATGAGTGGGTGAGCGGGCTGGTTGGGGGCAATTCGTTGTTTTCAAATTTCTTTGCTTCAGTAGTGGGTGCATTTATGTATTTTGCCACACTCACCGAGGTGCCTATATTGCAGGGACTCATGGCAGCAGGTATGGGCAAGGGCCCGGCACTGGCATTACTGCTGGCAGGTCCTTCACTGTCCCTGCCTAACCTGCTCGTGATACGCGGTGTAATAGGCACTCAGAAAACCATTGTTTACCTTGTGCTCGTGGTTATAATGGCCACTATATCAGGTTTAATCTACGGAGCTTTATTTTAAAATTTGCCTTATATGAAAATACTTATTCTATGCACCGGAAACAGTTGCCGCAGCCAGATGGCTCATGGCTTCTTAAAGTCGTTTGACCAAAGGCTTGATGTAGCCTCTGCAGGCACTGAAGCTTCAGGAAAGCTCAACCCCAAAGCAGTTGAAGTAATGAAAGACCTCGGTATTGATATCAGTCACCATACATCTGACACGGTTGATATGTACCTTGACGATGTGTGGGATTATGTCATCACAGTTTGCGATGGTGCCAATGAAGTATGCCCTGTATTTACCGGTAAGGTGAAGCACCGTTTGTATATTGGTTTCGAAGATCCCTCCAATGCCACGGGCACCGAAGAATTTATCCATAGTGAGCACATAAGAGTGCGTGATGAAATACAGGAGGCTTTTTATAAATTATATATTGAAGAAATCAAACCTAAGCTATAAAAGGCAGTAAGCACTTTAATACTTCATTATTATGCCATCAAAACCAAGACTTAAATTCTTAGACCGTTACCTGACATTATGGATATTCCTTGCCATGGCCGTTGGTGTACTATCAGGCTATTTCTTTCCCTCAATAGCAGATTTCTGGGAATCGCTTAAATCAAGCCCCGGCAGCACAACCAACCTGCCCATAGCCATAGGCCTGATACTGATGATGTACCCTCCACTGGCGAAGGTAAGGTACGAGGAACTGGGAGATGTTTTCAGGAATTATAAAGTGTTGAGCCTTTCCCTAATACAGAACTGGATAATTGGGCCTGTGCTTATGTTTGCACTGGGGATACTCTTCTTCAAGCTTTTTCCAGGTGAGGATAATGCCAACCTCCCCTATATGTATGGGATAATAATGATAGGGCTGGCAAGGTGTATAGCCATGGTAATAGTCTGGAACGACCTGGCCAGGGGCGACACCCAGTATGCGGCAGGCCTTGTGGCTTTCAACTCTATCTTCCAGGTACTTTTCTTCTCAATATATGCTTATTTCTTTATTGCCATCCTCCCCGGCTGGTTCGGTGTTCCGACAAATGCGGCTGTGGAAAACATAACAATAGGTCAGATCGCCGAAAGCGTACTGATTTATCTTGGAATACCCTTCCTAGCCGGATTTTTGACCCGATTTATTCTTATCAGGGTAAAAAGCAAAGAGTGGTATCATACGAGGTTCATACCTAAAATCAGCCCGGTAACACTAGTTGCCCTACTGTTTACAATAATTGTAATGTTTTCATTGAAAGGTGAATACATAATAAAAATCCCCCTTGATGTTGTCCTGATAGCCATTCCATTACTGGTATACTTTATTATTATGTTCTTCCTCTCTTTCTTCATGAGCAAAAAAGTAGGAGCCAATTACGAGCAATCAACCACTCTTTCATTCACTGCTGCCAGCAATAATTTTGAGCTTGCTATAGCGGTTGCCATTGCCATTTTCGGCATGAATTCGGGTGAAGCCTTTGCTGCGGTTATCGGTCCGCTTGTAGAAGTGCCGGTAATGATAGCACTTGTCAACGTGGCACTAAGGTTCCGAAAGAACTGGAAATATATCTAGAGGCTGAGGCTAAGGCTGAGGTACAGAAGTCTTAGTCTTAGCCTTACCAAAGCCTGCCTGATCCCTTTAATTTACTTTTCAGCCGGTTTAATACGCTCGTACTTGCAGCAGGCTGGCGGTTTGTCATATACAGCATCTTCAGCCTTAAATAGTTAAATATCGTGACCAACTGCTGCCACAGCCTTATGCACAGCCTTTACAACAGGATTGGCACAGTCGAAATTAACTGTAAGCATCTTTGTTTCTTTGTCCCATTCAGCACCGGCAACACCATCAACCGATTTGGCGGCTTTCTCAATGCGGTCTTCGCACATGCCGCAGTTGCCTTTTACTTCAAATTTTTCGGTTTTTGCCTGTGCAAATACCATACTTGTTCCCAAAAGGAATATTGTTACTAAACTTAAAACTTTTGTTTTCATGTTATTGAAATTTAAATGATTAAAAAAATTATTGTTTGATACCTTGAAAATGCAAATTAAACAGACTAAACTCTTTTCAATCTTAATGCATTGGAAATAACCGAAACCGAGCTAAAACTCATGGCGGCGGCAGCGATAATCGGGCTGAGTAAAATCCCAAAAAACGGGAACAGTACTCCGGCTGCAACTGGTACGCCGAGTGAATTATAAACAAAAGCAAAGAACAAATTCTGCTTTATATTGCGCATGACCTTATGGCTCAATTCCCTTGCCCTGACAATGCCGTCTAAATCACCTTTCACGAGAGTAATTTCGGCACTTTGCATGGCTATGTCGGTGCCGGTTCCCATAGCAATACCCACATCAGCCTGCTCCAATGCCGGGGCATCGTTGATACCATCACCGGCCATGGCTACTTTTTGACCCTTCGTTTGCAATTCTTTAACTTTCCTGAACTTATCATCCGGCAGGCAGTCTGCTTCAAAACCATCCAGTTTTAATTCTTCGGCCACTGCCCTGGCTGTAAATTCATTATCCCCGGTAAGCATGTGCACTTTTATACCCATGCTCTGCAATTCCTGTATCGCTTTGGCAGAAGATGCCTTAATGGTATCATCCACGCTTATTATCCCCTCTACCTTATTATTAATTAAAAGAAACATCACTGTTTGTCCGGTCAATTGCCATTCTTTCACCATTTCCTGATGTTCCTTTGAAAGGCGTGCCCCAAAATCATTAACCAATAGACTGTTTCCCAGTCCAATTTTTTTATCGTCAATCATTCCTTTTACGCCTTTTCCGGTTACGGCTTCAAATTGTTCGATCTTTTTCAATTGAATCCCTTTTCCTTTTACCCCTTTCACAATCGCTTCCGCAACCGGATGTTCGCTGTTGGCATCAACTGATGCGGCTATGGTGAGGATATCTTTTTCGGACAAATCTCCGAATGAGTGAAAAGATTTTAAAGCCGGTTTGCCTTCTGTTATGGTTCCGGTTTTGTCGATAATCAGCGTGTCCACTTTATTCATTTCTTCGATGGCGCGGGCATCTTTAACCAGTACGCCGGCTTGCGCCATGCGTCCTGAACCCACCATGATAGACATGGGTGTTGCCAAGCCCAATGCACAAGGGCAAGCTATTATAAGCACAGCGATGGCATTGACAAATGCATACACGTAAGCCGGCTCAGGGCCCCAGATAGCCCATATGGTAAAGGTTATAATTGCAACCCCTACAACAATCTGTACAAAATATTTGGCTACCACATCGGCCAGTTTTTGGATGGGGGCACGAGAGCGGCTGGCCTGGTTGACCATTTCGATAATCTGTGCCAGCAGCGTATCTTCGCCTACTTTTTCAGCTTTCATTTCAAACGAGGTGTTCCAGTTCATGGTTCCCCCAGTAACCTTGTCATTTGGTGATTTATCCACCGGTATGGGCTCACCGGTAATCATGCTTTCGTCAACAACAGCATTACCTGTTGTAACCATACCATCTACCGGTATTTTTTCTCCTGGGCGCACCCTTAAAATATCACCTTCTTGCACTTCTTCAAGGGGAATTTCTGTTTCTTCGCCTATGCGGATAACTCTTGCTACCGGTGGCACCAAATTCAGGAGGGCCTTTATGGCAGAATTGGTTTTGCTGTGTGCCCTGAGTTCGAGTACCTGGCCCAACAATACCAGCGTTAAAATGACTGCGGCTGCTTCAAAATAAAGGTGGACG
>JAFGLJ010000034.1 GCA_016928075.1 Bacteroidales bacterium
CATGAAACGTAAATCGCAGTATGATAAGTTTGCAAAAAGCACGCCATCCCGAGTCCTCGGGGACGCCAACTAACATTGCTCCCTGCGATCGCGAGCTCGAATGGCAAGCTATTCTCGGTTCCGCCGACCGTTAGGCATAAGCTATGAAAAAGGCAACTATAAACATATTGATACTATGTCTCCTTTTTATAGGTTCATGCACAAAGGAGCAAAAGGAGTTCTGTACTGACTGCATTGTTGTAGAGAAACCGGATAATTATGTCCCTTTAAGTCAAGGTTGGATCACCTATTCAGGACTATTGAACCGCTATATAATAGAGATGCCCAGTCCCGATTACTCGGGACTTCGGAGGACGCAGTGAGAGACTGAGAGACGAAGAGACTGAGTGACTGAGGGATTAGGAGAAGATACAAATAGATGCGGCAGGCTTGCCGCATAAAGATACAAGATACAAGGCGCAAGATACAATTAATGCAGGGAGCACGGAGCATGGGATAGGGGATTGAAGAAGGTCCAAGATACAAGGCGCAAGATACAAGTGGGGGTAGGGAATGGGGTCGAGTGGTCGAGCGGTCAAGAGGTCGAGCGGTCAGGATGAGGCAGGTATATATCATAAACCTCTCAACCTCTCAACCCCTCAACTCAGAATAATAAATAATCATTAATAAATAATAAATCTCATTGCCCTTGAACCCTCAATGCGTCAGGTCCGCTTTCGTGTTTCGGGCTTACTCTTTTGAAAAATCTACGGAGTACGAAGACGGTGGGCGGAGCATAGACCTTTGGGGCTGGTGGTGGCTGACAAGAGACGGGTGGTTAAGCCCTCCGCTTTTTCATACCCTTTATCACAGATATAGAAATATTATGAAATCGGATTACTTTAAAGTGATTCCATTTGTTTTTTTGACAGAGCAACACTCCTGTCTCCGTAAAAATAATCTTTCAGGTTTTCAAAAGTGAGCTCTGTTTCCGGTGAAAATTGATCTCCTGCCATATACTTCTTCAGACTATATAATAGCTGACGCGCTTCAGGGCGATTATCGGATTCTGACAGCAAATCGATGCCTGTCATAACAAGTTTGCCGTTTCCAACTTTTGCTTCAAAGATCAAAGCCAGATTACGATTGGTGACCCAATCATCAATAATGCGTACAATTGGCTCCGGTTTGTCTGATAAGCCTTCAAGCGAAATTGCGTTTGAGTGGCTCATGGCATCCCACCATTGCCAGTTTGAGTGGTATTCTGTCGGGAATTCAGAAAGTGCAGGATGAGCAGGATTGCATAAGATCCCTAAAGTATGCGGTTTTTGACCGTTGGTCCAGGCTGTATTCCAGAATATGCTGGAAAAACCAACAGCCACTTCGCCACCCATACCTTCTTTAATGCTACCTTTTTCAACAGTTAGTAGTACTTTACCCCCGTTATTTAAAGTGGATATCGCCTTTTCATTCAAAGTTGAAACCACTAGTATTTCATCTTCAACAGCAGGTAATTCTGATGGAAACACCCAGAAATCCCATGTATTTACAAACCCGGCTACATCTACCTTTAACTGGTATTTGGCTGCTTTTCTAACCTTAATGTCTTCGCTGATTGAGCCAAGCTGTATGTTATGTCCCCAGTTGATATTCGTATTGTCAAAGGCTCCTTCTCTGACCAATTCTCCTTCTTTATCGATGATTTTCCACTTAGTCACAACTTCTCTTAGTTCTTTTTCTCCATAATGAGCCACTTCAATATCACAAGTCACTTTTTCGTCGCTGGTAAAAATCATCTTTCTAAACCTTGCTAAAGGCACTGTTTCATTTGAGAACTGACGAAACTCCTCAGGAGAAATATAGCCTTTCTCATCCCAGAAAGGATCCAGCACACCAACCAGGGCCGTTCCCTGCCCGGGGAAATCGTGCAAGTCCAACAATTGAAATCCGCCAAATCCTTTTGTTCTGAGGGCAGCTTCAATATCCGCTTTGTAGCATAAAGCCTGCAATTTGCCTGATGCCTTAACAAAATCATCAGCCAGATGAAGCATTCCGTGTGCCTTCAGGCTTTTTTGAAATATCTCAAAATTGGTAGCTTTTAATACTCCATCATACTTTGGTATCTCACTGAAGTCAGGATAGACACACCATTGACCAATTTCATGGCTAACCATAGGTGCTGCCAGATGGTTTATGGCATCTTCCCAATCATAGTCGCTGCGCGGTGGTTCGCTGTTAATAATACTATTCAGGTTTTGGTCCCATCCCTGAATGCGAACTTTACCAGCTGTATTATGAAAATCATTCTCCGGAATTAATGGCCAACCAGCTCCAGTGGTGTAAACCCTGCGTGAATCCCTGGCTTTCCAGTACTTAACAAATTCAGTAAGGTAAGCTATATGATTTTCTCCATGTGGTTCATTACCATATGCCATTAAACAAAATGAGGGATGATTGCCATATTCTGCGACCATTCTTTCACTCTCTTTGTATATCCATTGATCTATTTTCTCACCTGCACCCAGATTAGGGCACCATGCTGAAGCTTCTACCTGATAATAAAAGCCCAGCTTGTCAGCAGCATCGAAGGCTGCTTCCGGAGGACACCATGAATGAAAACGTATATGGTTTAAGCCATGGTCTTTACATATCTTTATGATCCGTTCCCATGCTTCGACATCGGTGGGGGGAAAGCCTGTTTTCGGGAAAATTGCGCATTCCAGTGTTCCCCTGAGAAAGGCCGGGCGACCATTAATCATAAAGCCTTTACCTTCATTTCGGAATTCTCGCATCCCGAAGTTTCCTGTCCAATCATCACTGGCTTCATCAGAATCAAGATGAACGCTTATCTGATAAACATTTGGATTGAATTCGTCCCATAATTTCACATCATCACCCATTTCGTAGTCTACAACGAGTGTATCTGTCTCCGTATAGCTTTCAAAATCAAAACTCATGGTGCTCACCTTATGAGGCGAAGAGTCGTTAACCGTTTCGGCGTCAATTTTAAGCTTACCCTTCTGCAAAGCACCGGTGGTATTATTAAGCACAACTTCCAGACGGGCTATGTTGTTTTTTACATCAGGGTAAACCTGAACTTCGGAAATATAAATCTTATCTCTCTTAATAAGTTTTATTTCACCAACGATACCATTCCAGTTACTCTGCGTATTGTCTGTCACACTATGCGCATCATTACCTACTTTAATGTCTTTTACCCTGTTATCAACACATATAGATATTTTATTTTTCCCCGGTTGAAGATAGTTACCTATCTGGTAACGATGTGGAACACCGAGAGCGTTCTGTAAGCCAACATACTGATCGTTAATCCAAACCCGGGTTTCCCAGTGACATCGCTCAAGGAAGAGTTCGACCGTACTATCTTTCCAGTCTTCCGGGATGTTAATTTCCTTTTGATACCAGGCACCCCCTGTATAGTAGTAATCAGAGATCAACCAAAACGGGAACCTGAATTTATCTTCAGTCAGGTAAGGTTTATAGTACTCATTATCATACCATGATTTTCCGTCCTCATAAGCCTTCCAGATGCCTCCGGTAAATTGTGTATCATAACCAACCGGATTGCCTTTCCCATTTATTGTCATAGAACCGGGAAGTTGAATGGTTTCATCAAAGATCTGGTTAAACCAGTTCTGATTAATTCCTTCGTCAGCAGGATCTATCCGGAAATTCCATTGCCCGGCAAGGCTAATCTCATTCTGATTACTTACTGAGCAGCAAAAAAGACTTGCGATAATCAATAATAAACTACCTGCAAGGGTAATTTTGATAAAATGGCCAGACTTCTTCATATTTATTTGATTGTAATTATAGGCTTAATTTTCTAAAAAATCATTTGCTCCTGTGTGCATAGTGTCAAGGACCAATATCTCCTTGAAGATCTTGCTGGCGATATCATTATTCCACATTCCTTTTTCGGCCAGCCCTATTAAATACCATGCTTCAATATCGCTGCGTTTTTGCAGGTCATCTTCAAATACCAGTAAGAGTGGTAATGATGTAGCAAAATAGTCGATCCGGGCTTTCTCATTCAGTTTTGCTTCACCATATTGTTTGAGCTCCTTTAAAAGCAGGCTTGCCTCTTCTTCTTTGCCAAGCTCAAGCAGGGAAAGTGCTTTGTAATACGATAATTCTGAATATGCACTGACAGCCATATCAATAAAATCACCTTCCTCGGCGGTACTTTTAATAAAACACTGTTTTGCATTCTTTTCATCTCCAAGCGACTTATATGCTATGCCCTTCCAGTAATTGATATGTGCAACTGCCTGCAGGGGGTGGTATTTTTCACCGAGATTATCAGGAGGGTCAATCGACTTATTAAAATAGTCAAGGGCTTTTTGCGGGTCATTATTTTTCAATGCTAACTGACCAAGTCTCAGGCAGGAATAAGTGTATTGCTTCAATACTTTTCCTTCACCGCCTTCCCATGGGTGAAAAACCCTGCCCTCCAGAATTTCCAGGGCTTCCAGATACTGACCATCGAAGTTAAGCAGTGCAGCTAATTCCACTGAAAAATCGTCACGGGAAATAATCCGGTCCTTGATCTTCAGCAGGCTGTCCAGGCGGTCACCGGGACTATCATTGAGTTTTTTTCTTAACTGATCATATTCATACCTTATTCTAATATCATCCGGTGATAGTTCGATAGCTTTAAGGAATGCCTTTCGGGCCTTTTGCCCCTCACTAGAGGTGTTCCAGTAAGCAATCCCAAGATTGCGGTGTAAGGTAGCATAATCACAATTGCGCAGGGCTGCTTTTTCCCAGACAGCAATGGCATCCTTATGCCTTTTAAGGTTATAGTAGTAATTCCCAAGACCATATGCAGCAATTTTATTGATAAGAGGTTTGCCCAATACCCACTCCAATACTATTTGCTCATGTATTCTTGAGGGGAAGAAATAATCAAAAGAGCCGGTAATGGTTCTTTTCAGAACTTCAGAGGATTTCTCAGGATCTCCCTGCAGATCATATAACCATGCAAGAATAAAGCGGGTCATAATGGATTTTCGCATTGGATTCGGAACAGCAGTCTCAGGGATATTCTCTCTGTGATGTAATTCGATGAGATCTATTGCTTCTGTATAGAATCCTGCCTCAGAATAATCAAATGCTATATCAATTATAGTCTGGGCATCATTTCTTGAGGAATTAAGGAAGTCCCTGAAATCTCCGGACAGGTTTGCTGATTCACAGTTTGCCCATTGATCAAGCGGATCTGTGGCAAGAAGATCTGCAAGACCTTGTTTTGCCAGATGAGCTTTACCCTGTCTTTTGTGTATTATTGCTTTAAGAATTACAGCTTTATTATTTTGCCGGTTGGTATCCAGTGATGCTTCAAGGTGTTCCAGGGCTGTCAGGTATTCAGATTGCAGACAGTCAATAGTTGCCAGGTGATAATAGGCTGAAGCACGCCACTCAAAATTCCATGTTGCTTTATAAAACAATTCATATGCTTCTTCTTTTTTATCCTGGTAATAGCAGCTTAAGCCACCGTAGTAGTGCGCTTCGCCCGTAGCCGGGTTCGGATGATAGGTGGTAATAATACCAATTGCTTTCCTGAAGTTCTTTTCAGCTTCAGCAAATTTGCCGTTTTTAAGCTCTGCACGGCCCAGGCTAATATATGATTTGTAGCTTTGGGGATCATGCTCAATTGCTTCCCTCCAGTATGTCTCAGGGTAGCGGGTTGGGTGACGGTATAACTCCAGGTGTTCACCAATTAATTCCAGTTCGTTTGTGCTTTCAACTTCTTCCGGTTGTTTTGGCTCAAAGGCAGGCTTACGGTTTCTTTCCTTACTTATTTCCCGGCGGTGGCAAACAATCAGCTCTTTACCTTTTTCGTCTGTTACGATAAATGAAACTGCATTTTCCTGTCCGGACTCAATAGTAAGTGTATTATTTTTCCATGGTTTCTCTGGCGAAACAGATTGCTTTTCAAAGACCTTTTTGTTGTTTCCAGTTATTAGGATAAATGTAAGGTTGTTGAATCTGCGGCTTGCTCCAACTCCCAAATCCAGTTTGTTGCCTTGCTGAATTTCAAGTCGGATTGCTAAATCTTTACTGGCATTTTGCACGGGACCCAGGTCCTTGTAGCTCCACCAGAATTGTGAGAATGTTTTGGTTTCATATGGAAGTAAATATGAGAAGTCGGGCTGATTGTCAGTATATACACCACACATCAACTCGAAATACGGGCCTCCTTCATCAGTCAGTTCGCGGTCCCAGGCACGACCAAATTCTTCACTGCCCCAGGTCCATTGTTTTTTACCCGGTGCAATATACCGGTTTGCCACGTGAATAAAACCGCCATTAGCCTTGAAGTCGTATCCGCCAAAGAAATTGTATTTTGTTTCGCAAACCATGTAACTGGTTGGAACCGGAATATTATCGTATCTGCGCAGGTCGTTCTTTCCCTGTCGTTTATGATAAGGAATGCCATAATAATAGTTTTCGGCAATAGGATAACTACTCTGGGCACGCACGGCATGGTCGGCCACGTAATGGACATCGGGCGGGAAAAAGCTCTGGTAATCTTTATGTACTTCGACAGCTATGTTAGCCCACCACAGGAATGTTTGCGTAAGTGGTGTGCGATTAAACAGGCGGCCACGCAATTCAACCAGTGCACTCTCAGGACGAATGCGAATTCCATGCATTCCTTTTAATCGGTACATAGGGTCGTATTCCGACATCCAGATTGTACGTGCACCGTCAGCTTCTTCTTCGATAAAAACATCGCCTGGCAAATAAGTGCCGGGGCGATGGTGCTGTGGCCAGTTAAACTCTATACCGCCGCTTATCCAGGGCCCGGCCAGTCCAACCAGGGCTGGCTTTATAACTTTTTGCTGATAGAAGTAGTTATAGTTATTATTGGTCTTGTCCCGGGCTTCAAAAACTCTTCCACCGATCTCAGGTAACATAACCAGCTTAACGAAATCATTCTCAAGAACGAATGATTTGTACTCAATATCTTCTTTATGATTATTTACTTTATCAATAATGGGCAGTGGATAAACTTTCCCTGATGAGCCCTGAAATACTCTCTTTTCGAAAAATACGGGGTTTATTTCTGGATTTCCCGGTTTATAGGTTGGCAGGACCAGGTCCTGTTTAAATGCTTTTACTTTATTCATCTTATTTTATAATCTCCTTTTCAATATTTTCGAGTGACTTCCCTTTTGTTTCGGGTAGTTTTGTATAGATAAAGATTAATCCTACTATACATATAATTCCATACAGCCAGAATGTTCCTGAAGCCCCGAAGGCATCATTAAGCAATGGGAATGTGTATGTGAGCAGAAAACTTGCCAGCCAGAGTGAAACGGTTGCAACTGCCATTGCTGCTCCACGCATTCTGTTTGGAAATATCTCAGAAAGGACAACCCATGTCACAGGAGCCAGCGACATTGCATAGCATGATATAGCCATAACCACCAGGAGCAACAGTGGCCAGCCGGTTATTTCAAAATAATAGGCTGCACCCATGAATGTATAAATACCCGCCAGTCCGCCTGCTCCAATTAGCATCAGGGCTCTTCTGCCTATTTTATCTACCGTGTAAATAGCAACGAAGGTGAAGATAAGATTGACGCTGCCTGTAACAACTATATTAAAAAGTATATCGGACACACCGTAACCGGCTGCTTCAAATACCTCTTCAGCATAGTTGAAAATAACATTAATACCACACCATTGCTGAAATGCTGCCAGTACAATGCCAATAAGGAGGATTTTCTTCATTCCGGGAGCAAGCAGCTCCTTAAAATTTACCCTTTTTGAATCTGCTTGCAGGGTTGTTCTTATGTTTATCAACTCTGATTGTGCATATTCCCGGCCTCCAATTTTAGCCATAATGGCCAGCACCTTATTATTCTCCCCATTTTTTGCCAGCCATCTCGGACTTTCAGGAACAAAGAACATAAGAATAAAAAACAGTCCGGCCGGAACAGTCTCTGCCCAGAACATCCACCTCCAACCCATCTGTCCGTTCCATGAAGCAAGAATATCGGCATCTGTTGCACCGGGAGCTACCGGCTGAGCAATCTGCCAGTTGACAATTTGTGCCAACAGAATTCCAATAACGATTGTAAGCTGGTTAAGAGATACGAATTTGCCCCGCATGGCGGCAGGAGAAACTTCAGCTATATACATGGGAGAAAGGTTTGAAGCCAGGCCTATTCCTATGCCACCTAATATCCGGTAGATGATAAAAGGGGTAAAAGCGTTGGACGCGCCTGTCCCAAAGGCCGACAGAGTAAATAACAGAGCAGAGAATATGAGCAGTCTTTTTCGGCCTAACCAGTCACTAAAAATTCCTGAGCTTATTGCTCCCAGCAGGCAGCCTGCAAGTGCGCTGCTCATAGCCCATCCCTGTAAGTTAACTGAATTGGAGATATGGAAGAACTTTTCATAAAATGGTTTTGCTCCACCAATTACTACCCAGTCATAACCAAATAGCAGGCCCCCCATAGCGGAAACCATGGAGATCATAAATATATACCTGATGTTGAATTTGCTCATTGCCTTATTTTTGACATGGTGGCATTCATGTTATTCAGTCAGTCTTCTCACTCCAGGTTTATTGTTTGGTTATAGTAAACATCTTGCTTGCATAATTTCCTTTAAGGTTCACGGTTATTCCACTTGACATCAGCACTTTACTTGAAATAACAAATTTTTCCTCTCCATCAGACACAGCATAACTGGCATCTTCTTCCAGTCCATGCAATACCAGGCGGTTGTTGACAGAATTGTACGGAACACCAGCTATGGTCTCATATACCTGGAAGGCAAAAACCACACTTTCTGACCTGTCCTGAGAAACAAACTGTACCGCTGAACGTGTTTCTTCAAATGGATTCTTCAAGCGATAGTATTTTCCCTGCTGTATTGTATTCCTGAATTTTTTGTACAGGGAAATCATTTCCTTCGCAATCACCTTATCTTCCTGCTCCCAGGCTGTCAGATTACCGCCAATGCCTAATGTTGCCGCCATTGCTGAATGAAACCTGAAGCTTAGCGGAATATTTTTCTGATGATCGCCGTATCCCCAATCGGTTACCCAGTTTAGCATTGTATTGGTTGGGTACAAATGTGAATAACCATATTGTATATACAGCCTGTCCTCCGGATTTGTATTATCGCTGGGCCATGTTTGGTCGGTGTACCTGAGAATACCCAGATCAACCCTTCCTCCTCCACTGGAACATGCCTCAAACTGTACATCAGGGTGTTTTTCACGGATGACACCAAGAATTTCATATATGTTACGTATATATCTGATACGCAGTTCACGCTCTTTATCCGGTGAAGCACCTACCCATCCGGTCTCAGACCAGTTTCGATTCATATCCCATTTAATAAACTTAATGTCGTTTTCTGAAAGTAATTTATCAAGCCATTCAATAGTATATTGTTTTACATCTTCTCGTGCCATGTTTAGTACCAGCTGGTTGCGTCCTTCATGGGTTGTGCGGTGTGGTGTTTGTAGTACCCATTCAGGGTGTTCTTTATACAGATTGGTAGAAGCATTGATCATTTCAGGTTCAACCCAAACGCCGAAATCCATCCCCAGTTCTTTCACCTTGCTGATAAGGGGCTGCAAACCATTCGGAAATTTTTTTGCATCAGGATACCAATCGCCCAATCCGCCTCTCGAATCATTCCTTCCTTCAAACCATCCATCATCAATTACAAACAACTCAACACCTATTTCCTGTGCAATTTTTGCCAGTGCCACCTGACCTTCTTCATTTACATCAAAATGTGTTGCATACCAGCTGTTATAAAGCACAGGCTTAGAGGTAAGATTATGAGGTTTGGGTAAAATATGATTTCTTACATACTGATGCAGCAGCTGGCTGGCACCATTTGTTCCGCCATCTTCCACTACGCCGCTTATTATTTTGGGAGTGATAAATTCTTCATCCTTATTAAGAATCCAGTGTGAATCCCAGTAGTTAATACCTCCGGCTACCTGTAGTCTTTCATTATTTTCTATTACAAAATCGAGTTTGAAATTACCTGTCCATTGCAGCCCGCCAAAATATACCTTACCGTTAAATTCATCACTCTCACCATGGGGACGGATCATATATGCCGGTGTATGCTGTATGCTTTTGGCATCACGGTTAAAAACAGATTTTATTCCAGGAGTCAGCAGCGATTGGCGGGGAATAAACTCCCTGCCCCAGTTACCGCTAAATTGTATTAGATCATATTCATCAGCAGGCAAACGGAATGATCCCGAATAGGCCCTCTCGACCTTAATATCTTTTTTACTATTATTTTTTAATACCAACCATTTTTCCATAATATCAAGTTCAGGAATTACCCTGATATATTCAGAGACTGTGAAAGGATAATAAATATCTTTCATATCGAACCTGATATAAGGGTATCCATCGAGCTCACCGGTTTCATATCCGTCATAAACCAGTTCCAGTTCACGATTCCCGTCAGCAAATATTACTTCTATTGTGGGCTCCATAAAAACATACCCACCCCTGTATGGTATTTCGCGAATGGAAGTACCAAATCTGGGGTCTGCATTCCAGTCATCGGCCTCAAAAGTCCTTTCACCTGATAATGGTCCGTAGTACCCCGTTGTGAGGTTGCTATCCCTTGTTAAGATAACCTGATAAGAAGCGTTTTCTGAGGATATGGTCCATCTTACAGGATTCTCTGAAACTTTTATCACCTGGGCATAGCAGCTAATTAACAAGCCAGAAAATAAGATCGAGACAAATAGTTTTTTCATTTTTTGAGTTTAAATATTTTTTGCATTCACATATATTCTTTAGTAGCAGTATTTTTCAAGGAACTTCAATATTCCTTTATTTAATTAATGCTTACTGTGCCAAATGATTGGCTGATTTTTAGAAGTAAAAATAATAGTCAAGTTTACAGAGATTCGGTGATAAGTAAAATAGATAATTTAATGATTTTAATGGACAATATTATTATATTCGACTTCATTTATCAATAATGAAAAAGAAAGAAGGATTTAAAGGACAGCGCACAGTAATTCTTCCTGAGTTCATAATCAAGGAGTTGCAAAAAGATGCATTCAGTAGTCGACTTTACCTGACAGATATCGGTTATTATCCACATGCACAATTTCATCATATCATAAGAAAAGAAGGATGTGGCCAGTATATATTAATTTATTGCATTGAAGGGGAAGGATTTTTCTCTATTGAAGGGAAAAAGACCAATGTTTTTGCAAATCAATTCTTCATAATTCCAGAAGGTGTTTCCCATGCCTATGGATCCAGTGACAATAATCCATGGAGTATCTACTGGATACATTTTTCAGGTTTGCAGGCATCTGATTTTTATGAAATCACTTCGGGCACCAAATTTATTACTCCTTCAAAAGTATCAAGAATTGATGATCGCATCCAGCTTTTTGAGGAGATCATACAAAACCTGGAGATGGGTTACAGCAATGAGAACCTGCGGTATACAAATATCTGTCTTTTACATTTTCTGGCTTCGTTTAAATATATCAGCCAGTTCAGGCAAATACATAAAGTAAGGGAAAAAGACTTAATTGAAGATGCCATAGTCTACATGAAAGAATTCCTTAATGAAAAGATTACTCTGGCAACCCTTGCATCAGAGGGAAGTTTATCACCATCACATTTCTCACTTGTATTTCGCCGCAAAACCGGAAGGTCTCCTTTGGATTATTTAATCCATCTTCGCATTCAAAAGGCCTGCCAGTTTCTGGACAATTCCGACTTAAGGATCAAGGAGATAGCTTCAAGGGTGGGTTATGATGACCCTTATTATTTCTCAAGAATTTTCAAAAAGGTGATGGGAACTTCCCCTGGTAAATACAGAACCATGCCTAAAGGGTAGGTGGTTAGGTGTGCTGGGGCGCACTGTAATTTGGCTCCCTTTGGTCGCCGTAATTGACCCCGCTTGCGCGGGGTGTAATTGGCCTCTTGCATTGCTCGAGGCGTAATTTGCTCGCTGGCGCGAGCGTAATTGGTAATTAAGTGATACTTCGCATTGCTCAGGATGACAAAACATTGCTGGCTGCTGACTGCCGACTGCTGATTTCCCCTACCCGTCCTATTCTTCCATTCTCTTAAGGATAATCTTGTTTACTACTTTATTGTCCTGAATGGCCTTTTGTACTATCAGATCCGGACTTTTAAATTCAAATGTAAATCTATAAGGAGCATTATCAGGTTTAGAAATAATAGTTTCTCCGGAATTTACTGAAGTGAACCAGGTTAAACAGATTTCAATGGCAGGTGAAGATTTTTTTAATTCTGCAATTAGTACTTATGCGTTAAAACTTAAAAACTAAATAAATCTCTTTGTTCTTTGAAATTTTGATTGTTTTGAAAATCTGTTAACAGCTCCCTTACTGGTGTTTTGTCGAATGCAGAGATCCCGAGAATTTGCATTATTTCATAAATCGAGAGGGTACTCTTTAATGAATATTTCACATGAGCAACGATTAGGTATGTGCAGATCGCAACCCAAATGTGAATGTTTACAGCATTTTCGGAGTGCCCCCAGAGCTTTTTAATTGTTAAGTTCTGCTTTATCCATTTGAAAAAAGTCTCTATCTGCCATCGATTTCTGTACAGACGTGCAATTTCAAGTGCAGATACTTCAAGATTATTGGATAAAAATGTGAGCATAACCTCATTCTCTTCATCGAAGTATTCAATAATCCGAAGAACTTCCGGATACAGTCTGCTGGATTTGTAACCGTTGAGAGTAATGGTATTGTCGCTTCTCAGGCCTGTGCTTTCATCAATATTGAAATTGCTTTCAATAACTGAGTAGTCTAATGACACTTTTGCTCTGGTAATGAAGAAAGCACCAGCGTTATGAATATTGAACAGCGCAGCAAAGTCAATATATGCTTTGTCCATAACATAGATAGCATCTGATTGAACTGGCAGTATAACCAGAACGCTACTGTCGTGATACTTTCCATCGGTTATAAGGATATAGGTTGGAATATTACCTCTTAGATCCAGCAAAGTATACACTTTTACGGTACCTCGGGAATATTTTCCTTCAGCCCAGGTAAAAAGCTTAAGACTTAATGAAATAGTTGTTGAATCCAAAGCAAATACGTCATTGTCTATATCCACATTGGGAACTGGTTGGTTCTCATACATGGGCTTAACCAGGTTAATGAGATATGTGCCAAATTCAGCGAATATTCTCCAGTCTCTTCTCTCATTTGCTCTAGATAAGGTCGACTGGTTAACATATTGCTTGATACCAAGATGATATAACTTATTATTATGTGCTTTCAGACAGGTACAAATATCTCGTAAAGAATTTAGCGAGGTTAATTGACCAAAGAATAATTGGATGAACTGATTCCAGCAGTTGAGCCCCCTTGTTCGATAGTCTCCATTATACCTGTCGACACACTTCTCAAACTCGTATCTATTAATATATTGGAGAAGTTGAGAAAAAACATATTTGCCTGAATTCATAGAGTTACACTTTTAAAAGCGCAAAACTACAATTCAAATCAAATCAAAAAATCAAAGAACGCCTGTATTGTATTTTTATATAATGTTTTACAAAATATTTTAAAAAGTTAACGCATCACTACTAATACCTATATTTAATTCAAAGAAAAGTATTAACCTGATATCTGGTGTGATATTCTTGGCTTTTTGGATTTATCGGATTATCATAATGTCTACATAGAATCAAACGATTATATAAACAAACTACCGCTAACATGCGGTAATAATTAATAGCCTCCACCTCCGCCCCGATAACGGGGCTACGGCGGACACAGTGTTTCAGGCTTTTTGCATATCCCCGCTTGGGCCTGCTCACCAATTAAATAAGAAAGGTTAACTTTATACATAAAATGTGAAGGCAGTATGAGAGTTTTGCAAAAAGCACGCCACCCCGAGGACTCGGGGCCGGCTACTGACATTGCTCCCTGCGGTCGCGAGCTCGAATGGCAAGCCATTCTCGGTTCCGCCGACCCTTATGGTTAATTGTTAAGAACGAGGAATTTTGGACAATAGATTTATATCAGGAATTAAAAAGTGACTACTGAAACATTTGCAAAGACAAAAATTGGAAAGTTGACAATTAGATTATTGGCATCAGCGATGGAGAGTCGATTTAGATATCGATTCTTTGGTCCTAAAAAGATTCTTCAAGGAGTCGACAATCTGATCGGACAGACCGTATTAGAAATTGGTTGCGGAACAGGGTTTTTTACAATACCGGCAGCCGGTTTTATTGGTGATCAAGGCTCTTTAATTGCGATGGACATTTTATCAGAATCAGTGGACGAAGTATCCAAGAAAGTACAAGCTGCTAAGCTGCAAAATGTCCGAGTGGTCAAAGGCGATGTAATGAATACAAACTTAGAAACTGAAAGTTTTAATACCGTAATTTTATTTGGTGTAATTCCTGCGCCAATGTTGACATTAAGTCGGTTATTAACCGAAATGTACCGTGTCCTGAAACCTGGAGGGACATTGGCTATATGGCCACCGGCTCCTGTTCTTTTTCCTCGCTCGATTCTTAAAACCGGGCTATTTTCGTTATCAAATAAACGAAATGGTGTATATAATTTTAAACGATGTTAACTTGATCAAAAAATAACAACTAACCATAACATGCGGTATAATTAATAGCCTCCACCTCTGCCCCGATAACGGGGCTACGGCGGACACAGTGTTTCATGCTTTTTGCATATCCCCACTGTAGCTTACGCTCATTTACATAAGATATTTTAACTTTATACATGAAACGTAAATCGCAGTATGATAAGTTTGCAAAAAGCACGCCATCCCGAGTCCTCGGGGACGCCAACTAACA
>JAFGLJ010000035.1 GCA_016928075.1 Bacteroidales bacterium
AACTCATTCTCAACTTTATTCAACTTTATTTAACTCTCCTGGAAAGGCGATATCATTTCATTCCGCGGAGGATATATTCGATGATGGTGTCGGGTTGGACGGGGTTGACAAAAGCCCTGGTTTTGTACCTGGGGGCTGAGATCATCTTACGGTCGATCATCTCGTTGACAAGATTCATATACGGAAGAGAGGTCTTGCCCACAAGCAGGTTAGTGAGATCATTTTTCTGCTTATAATGTTTGAGCACGTCCCTGAACCCGTTGAGATAGAGATAATCCTTCGTAAAGCCACCACCCCTGAATATTCTTGCGGTGATATAAAAAGCCTGCGTTTCGTTCAGGTCGCTCATATCTTTTACGGCATGGAATGTCTGGCTGAAATCGTATCCCCTGAGCATCATATGAATAACAAGCACCCTGAGGGCCAGTATCTGCAGTCGCCTGACACTCAGGTTGCCCGACAGGTATTCACTCAGTATGGCCAGCCCTTCCTGGGTACGGGTATTCACGGGAGTTCCCAGCCTGAAGATATTAAGCGGATGCAGCCGTGCATTAATGGTTGTAAGCATATGCACTCCCACTTCATGCTCGGTAAGCGCATAAAGTGATTTATCATAAAACATGGCATCTTTTCTTATCCTGATGGTTTTACGGGTATTAAGGATAAGCACCTTGGCGATGATATTGCGTGTTATTTCCAGCTTACATTCAAAGCCGTACTTCTTTATTTCCTGCCTGAAATAATCGGCCACGGCATTGGAATCGAGATTGAGTATTTCCGGCTCATCGGCAGTAGTGGAGCAATGCATAAGGTAGCGTGCATTTTCAATATCATCCACCCCGGGTTCACCAAAATAACGAAGTGAATTATAGAGAAATTTGCCGGTGCCTATGGATGCTATGATATCCACCTTGTCAGCATATGAATCTATTACATCCTGATAAAGGAGCCGGATTGATATGTCATGTATATCCTCAACGGGTATATTGTACAATTCCCTCTTAAACTCAAAGGGATTGAGTGACAGTTGCTTGTACTTAAATACAGGATTCCGCTTATATTTTGACTTAAAGAAATCCTTTCTTGCCTGGTCGATATTCACCGGGTTGACATAGTTCAGTATCTCGAAAGTGCGGGCAACACGAAAAAGTCTTTTATCGACCTTCAGAAGGTCTTTATCAAGTTCCGATGACAGCAGCTTATTATTCTTATGAAATACAAGGCTTGTTTTATGCCTTGTGAAAAAGGCGGCGGTATTGAGTATCCCTATCTTAAAATGACCGGCCAGTTTTTCAATGATCAGGGGATACAGGTCTCCGTTTTCCTCATCGCAATAGATCTTTTTCACCTCTGTGGCAAGAACGAGGGTATTACCGAAATTCTGCGTGATATAAGAAAGGAGGTAGCCATTCCCCTTAAAAACATCATTCTCGGCCACCGTAACGTCGATATTCGGAAGCCTGAACTTACCGAGCTGGTTTAGCCAGTGATCAATATATTTACGATTGGATTCTTTATTTACCCGTTCGGTACCCAGGTTAAAGACGGGAGCTTCTTTCCCGAGCCTGCGGTAATTGAAGGAGTGAATGTCAAACACCAGCAGCGAGCTGTATTTTTTCTCAAGGTATGATATAAGGCTGTGAATTATCCTGTAGAAGTCAGAATGTTTTGACAGGCTTTTTTTTCTATGTTCTTCGGCGAGCGGTTCTTTCCATACCTGTTTACCCCATGCGACCGAGTAGATGGCATTTTCAGCATCCCTGTTAAGATCATATTCATACCTGGAGTCCATCCCGGATATCACTATGGGCAGGGAAGAGATCATATCCAGTGTATGGGGATCTTCTTCCTTCCATCTTTCATGATCGGTAAGGCGGCATATTTCTTTCAGTTCAGGCCGGAGCCGGTGACCGTTATGTATTGACAGGCAGGCATAGGGTACATATTCTTCTATCTTAACATAAAATGAACCGCAGGCCGACAGTGTTTCAAATGTCTCACCTGCGTTTATCTTTGAGATGATATCACCAACGGTAAGATCAGGCTTCATCTATCAGGCGCTTAAAATGTTTCTTGCGTTCGATAGCCGACTCTTTTTTAAGGATGACATTTTCTATAAAATCGATCACTGTCTTCTGAATCCTTGTACGGTTGAACCTGTTTATCCGGGTTATGCCGCCCGGGCTGCACACATTTATCTCGATAAGTTTATCGTTGATTATGTCGAGTCCGACAAAAAAGAGTCCGTCGGACACCAGCTTGGGTCCTATCCTGCTGCAAATAATTTTTTCCTGTTTGCTGAGGGTATGCTTGCGTGCCGAGCCTCCGGCCTTGATATTTGACCTGATATCGTCTCTTGCAGGTATTCTCCTGTAGGCCCCAAGTGGTTCGCCGTTCAGCATAAGCACCCTGACATCCCCCTCCTCGGCTCCTTCAATGAATTCCTGTAGTATTACGTAATTGCCTTCCTTTGTTCCCGAGATATAGAAATCGAGCAGGGAGTTGATATTCTGCAGTGCTGATTTTTCGAGCACTATAACCCCTTTCCCTCCAAAACCATCGAATGGTTTAAGTATCATTTTATCCTTTGGTGATTCAAGGATGGCTTTCTTAAGTACCGTTTTGCTTTTTGACACGTAGGTCACGGGTATTATCTCGTTATCATGGAAAGAGGCAGGATAAAGCTTGTTGTTTGCTTTTCTCAGTCCGTCGATATCATTTATTATGAAGGTATCATCCTTCACCGAGTCGAGGAAGTTGAGCATTACAGGATCTATGGGCGGGTTGCTCCTGGCAAATATCACGTCAAAGCCTTCAAGGGGCAGCAGTTGTTCTTTAAATTCCACCTTCTTGTGGAACACATGGTAGTTGCCGGAATACTTATCCTTCTTTTTTATCTTGCGTACGAAACCCAGCGTCTGCGACTCACGGATAGTGAGGTTATGAGGATACAGCACCCCTACATTATGACCCCTGAGGACTGATTCATGTATCAGCCTGAGTGTTGAATCGTCCTCCGGGTCAAGGCTTTCCCACGGGTTTATTATGAAGCATATGTTCATTCGTTGATTGTTGCTTTTTTTGCGAAGATAAATTAATAATATGAATTAGAATTATTGATGAGATTTAAATTGAAGAGTCCGTCAGAATAATTAGTTTAAGTGGTTTAAGTTGTTTAAGTGGTTTATCAAACAGACGAACGACTAATGGTGAGAAAAGGTTTGAGTGTTTGAGTGTTTGAATGTTTGAGATCTTCAAACAATCAAACCGTTCAAGCTGATCAAACGGATTTGCATGGATAGCTGGTGCGCAGCATATTTCGTATATTTATAAGAAAAACCAGCCCTTATGAAATATCTGATTTATTTTCTTCTTGCATGCCCGGTTTTTCTTTTCAATGCATGTGACAATACTGCCGGTGAACAGCTTCCCAATTTCATCATAATATATGCCGATGATATGGGATACGGAGATATTACGACGAATGGCAATCCCTCGATACGTACTCCGCGCCTTGACAGGATGGCTGCTGAAGGGGCAAGGCTGACAAATTTTTATATTCCTGCCTGTGTATGCACGCCGTCGAGGGCAGCTTTGCTATCGGGATGTTATCCCAAGCGTCTCTCCCTGCATGAACATGTATTGTTTCCTTATTCCGAGCATGGCATCAATGCCGCAGAGGAATTGCTCCCCGAGCTGCTTAAGGAAAAAGGTTATGCAACGGCCATTTTCGGCAAATGGCATCTGGGGCACCAGGAGGCTTTTTTGCCACTGCAGCATGGATTTGACAGGTACCTCGGTATCCCTTTCAGCAATGACATGAGCCGCACTGAAATGATAAAGAGGGGAAATGATAACTATATATACGATCTGCCTCTGATAAGCGGTAATGACACCATTGAACTGAATCCTGACCAGAGCCGATTCACAAGCATGTTCACAGATGCAGCAATCGGGTTTATTACTGAAAACAGGGACAGGCCTTTCTTTGTGTATATTCCCCATCCCATGCCTCATATACCTATCTATGCCTCCGAGGAATTTGAAGGTAAGAGTCCGGCCGGGCTGTATGGTGATGTGATAGAGGAAATAGACTATAACACGGGAAGGATCCTGGATGCCCTTAAGGAATATGGTATAGATGAGAATACCATGGTTATCTTTTCATCTGACAATGGTCCCTGGCTGAGCTTTAAGACGCACGGGGGATCAGCGGGTGCATTCAGGGGCGGAAAACAAACCAACTGGGAGGGGGGGCACCGGGTGCCCTGCATAATAAGGTGGCCGGCACAGATCAGTGAAGGCACTCTGATAACATCACAGGTGACCAATATGGATATACTACCCACCATAATGAACATTATTGAAGGCAGGTTGCCCGTAAATGAGATTGACGGGCAGGATGTCGGAAGCCTGCTGACCGGCTCAGGCGAAATACCGGAGCCCTATCCTTTCCTGTACTATTCCATTGAGGGTGTGGCGTCAGGCATAAGGGTTGGTGATTATAAATATGTGAAGATAAATGAGGAAGATTACCTTTTTGATATTGATGTTGATTTCAGGGAAAAATTCAACCTGATAGGGGAATTGCCGGGGAAAGCCGTAGAATTGCAGGAAATGATGATGAAATTGGATAGGGAGATAGAAATAGAGCAGAGACAGGCGGGGAAAAGTAAGTATTAATTATGAATTATTAATTATGAACCGGGCAGCCGATGATTATCAATATACTTACTGCTAAATTGTTAAGGATATTGGATATATAATCCTGTAGAAGTTTAAGGATTTAACTGTTTATTTTTTATTACAAGATAAACCACTTAAACTCTTGAACCACTTAAACTTTCCCTTCTAAACTCACTCTCAACTTCATTCAACTTCCTTATCGGAGGATGAGAGATCCTTATGGATCCGCCTGGCAGTGGGTGTAGTTGACAGCCCCCCCTTGCATGTGCAACGGTATTTCAGGTTCATATCGTCACCCACTTCTTTCATTGCTTTGATAACCTCATCCAGCGGTATTACGTGATCGTATCCCGCGATGGTCATATTGGCTGCGGCCAGGGCATTGAGGGCGGCCATGATGTTTTTCCCGAGGCATGGCACCTCCACCCTGTCGGCCACGGGGTCGCATATCATGCCGAGGGTATTCTGCAGTGCCATGGATGCAGCATTGAGTGACATCTGACCGTCGCCTCCCATCAGTTCAACAAGTGCAGCGGCAGCCATACCTGAGGCCGATCCGCATTCGTACTGGCAGCCTCCTTCTTCAGCTGCAAAACCGCATTCATTGGCGATGAATATTCCGACCATACCCGCAGCCAGCAATGCTTTCATTATTTCATTTTCTGTCCTGCAAGCTGCTTCGGCAGAAGGAAGGAGCACACCCGGCAGTGTTCCGCAGGAACCCGCCGTGGGGGCAGCCACTATCAGGCCCATTGCGCTCTTGACTTCCATAACCGCAGTTACTGACCGGATAATTGTGTTGGCCAGGCTGGCAGGTATAAGCTGTCCTTTTTCAGGCGCCTGCGAGAAAAGGTGTGACTGCCGTGGCAGCAGCCGGTCTTCATAGCTGGTTCCTGCCAGACCATCATTTATTGCTTCCCTCATTATAAACATATATGAACGTGCAAGGATCAGGGCATCTTCCTCCGATACATCGCCTATGGCAGTTTCATACCGGACTGCATAATCTGAAAGAGCCCCCCCTTTTTGTTCCAGGAGTTTTACCAGCTCATTAATGTTCTTAAAAGGCAACACCGGGTCTCTTTTTAACCTGACCGGCATCAGGGGGTTTATATAGTCCAGGTCGTCGTCAACAGGTTCATTGTTGAGCCTGGTGAGCCTGACGTTGCCACCGCCAGTGGATATAGCCATAAAGCTTACTTCCTTACCCGAAGCTCCTTTCAGATATGTATTATAGATATTGGGGTGGGCATCACTGAATTTTTCTATCCTGTACTCTATTTTCAATCCCTTCCGGCTGCACAGTTCTTCAGCTTTCAGCAGATCTTTATCGGCGATATCCATCCCGAGCAGACCGGCGGCGAGTCCCATGGCGGATCCCTGTCCGCGGTAGGTTGTAGCCACGGATCCCCGGGGATCGAAAGTAAAACGGGCATACACGGGTTCTTCCGAGAGCAACCTGCGCCCGAGGCGCCCTATCCTCACGGCAGCTGCAGTATGCGAACTGCTTGGACCTCTCATTACAGGACCCAGAATATTGTTGAAGATTGAAGGAGGATGCATGGCTGTTGTTTTTGGTTAATGGGTAAAGATAGTAAGTATTTTGCAGGGAGCAGGGGGCCAGCCTTCGTCCCGAGTTTTCGGGACTTCGGCTGGTAAAACAGGGAGCAGGGGAAAGATGAAGTATTAATTATGAATTATGAATTGAGCAGCAAGGGATTATCAATAAACTTACTACCAGATGATTAAAGGTAGTGGATAAAGGGCGGGTTAATGGGTAAAAAAAGTTGAGAGTGAGTTGAATAGAAAATGTTTGAGAGTTTGAACGGTTTGAACGGTTTGATCATTCTTTCTATTAATCAAACGGTTAGGGTGGGCATGGTGGGACATACTGGATTCGAACCAGTGACTTCTACCCTGTCAAGGTAGCGCTCTAAACCAACTGAGCTAATGCCCCAAGAAATTGTTTCAAGTTTGCCTTCGGCGAGCTCGGCTTCGCCTCGGTTCAGGTTTCAAGTTTCAAGTTCCGGGTTCCGCGTTCCGGGTTTCGTGGTAAAAATAGTAATTTTTTCAATAAAGGGTATCTTTCAGGACATGGAGATATTCATATTCGAAGTTAGGGGTGAAGAGGCCTGTGCCGAGGTTTTCTTCTATCTCTTCCCTGCTCCAGAATCGTCCGTCATCAACTTCTGACGGATCGGTTACGGGGGAATGATCATTCCGTGTAATGTATGAATATACCAGTTCCCGCTCCCTCTCTGATTTCCAGATATAATTTTTGATAAATTCATAACTGAAGTTTTTCATTCGCGTTTCTTCCCATGCTTCACGCAGCAATGCCTGTTCCTGGGTTTCCCCGGGATCCACATGGCCCCCCACGGAGGTATCCCACCTGCCGGGCTGAATATCTTTTTGCAAGGATCTCTTCTGCAGAAAGATATGCCCTTTGCCGTTAATAATATGAAGATGTATAACAGGATGGAGGAGCATGCTTTTACCGTCGTGACATTTGCTCCTGGGTGCCAGCCTGATCAGCTCTCCCTTCTCATTTACTACTGGAATCATTTCTTCCGGATGCATAGTGAGGTTGTTTATATTTTCAGTAAAAGTAAAAAGGAAAAAGGAAAAAGGAGAAAGGAGAAAGAGGGCCGAGCGTTTATAATTTGCCCGGTGGGCAAATTTAGCGATGAGCCAGATAGAGCAGAGGTTATCTAAGGAAAAAGTAAAAAGTAAAAAGTAAAAAGTTGAGGCGTAGCCGAAACCCCGGCTGAACGCAGTGAACGCCGGGGGAAAAACTATTAAAGGCTAAGGCTGAGGCTAAGGCTAAGGAGAGTAGTCAAGGTATTACCTAATTTTGTTGGCATTTTGTGTTTCTTTGTGGTTTCAATTGTTTTTATCATTGAATCCAATTCGAGAATAACATCACCGTATCCATTTACCAGTTCATTCTTTTCATGATTTGTAATATAACCTAAGGCTTCTGATGCAAGGCTTTGATTAATAATCTCATAACAGCTGCCCCTGGCTATTTTGTAAAACCTTGTTTTATCAAATGATTCATATCTGCCAAAACCTTCTGCTGTATTGTTAGTAACAGAGTGAGCAGCTCTTCGCATTTCCGAAACCAGACAGAATTTTTCTGCAGCAGGATATTTTTTGGTTAACCTGTATACCAATAAAAGAAGATAAAATGCCTTCTTCCAAACCGACATCTCAGTGAAATCTTTATATACCATTTTATTCTATGTTAATAGATAATTGAATTAAGAAATGCAGCGAAAACCATTAAAGGTTATTATATAAAAATAAGTAAAATATCTTAATTAATATAAATAATCTCACCAGTCCTTAGCCTTAGCCTCAGCCTCAGCCTCAACAATCATATTTTATGTCGGGCTTTAAGGGCGGCGATGATATCCCTGAAGGCGAAGCCTTTTGCATGGAGAAGGACGAGGAAATGGTACACCAGGTCGGCTGCCTCTTCGAGGAAAAGATCATTCCTGCCGTTGACAGCCTCAAGGATGAGCTCCACAGATTCCTCCCCGACCTTCTGTGATATTTTAGTCACTCCCTTATCAAATAAGCGTGCGGTATAAGATGTACCGGGATCGGCCTCTCTCCGTGATTCAATAACAGTCTCAAGGTAGGTTATGAACTCAAGGTTGTCTTTCTGGTTGACCTCAGCCCAGCAGGTGTCGTCACCAGTATGGCAGACCGGTCCGTCAGGTATTGCCTTTGCAAGCAGGGTATCGCCATCACAGTCTGCTTTTATATCCACCAGCCTGAGATAATTGCCCGAGGTTTCACCCTTGGTCCACAGTTCTTTCCTTGAGCGGCTGAAGAAAGTAAGTTTTTTAGTTTCTTTTGTCAGCCGCAGGGCATCCTCGTTCATATATGCCAGCATAAGTACCTTTGACGTTGTGGCATCCTGCACTATCACAGGTACAAGCCCGCCATTCTTATTGAAATCAATATTCATTTTATTGTATGTTTCTCTTACCTAATCATAAATATTAAACAGCAAAAATAATATTATGTTCTTACTATTATACCATTCTGAGCCAGATAGTTTTTAACCTCAGCGATACTTATATCACCATAGTGGAAAAGTCCTGCAGCCAGTGCTGCATCTGCCCTGCCCTTTTCAAAGGCATCTTTAAAATGGGACAGTTTGCCTGCTCCCCCGGAGGCTATCACAGGTACATCAACAAGCTCGTCAATAGCAGCCAGCGCGTCATTTGCGTATCCATTACGGGTGCCATCATGATCCATCGAGGTAAAGAGCACTTCCCCTGCTCCCCTTTTCACTCCTTCCCTCACCCATTCGAACAGGTCGATTCCGGCAGGTATCCTGCCACCGTTGAGATATACTTTCCATCCACCATTTTCATAGCGGGCGTCAACTGCGAGAACGATACACTGGCTGCCAAATTTACCTGCCATACTGTTTATGATACCGGGATTGCGCACTGCAGCCGAGTTGACCGATACCTTATCGGCCCCGTTTGCCAGCATGGCATTCACATCGTCAAGGCCGGAAATACCGCCACCAACGGTAAAAGGGATGTTCACAGCTTCAGCAACTTTTCTCACCAGCGCAGACAATGTTTTTCTTTTCTCGTGTGTGGCGGTGATATCCAGAAAAACCAGTTCATCGGCACCCTCATCGGAATAGCGTTTGGCGAGCTCAACAGGATCGCCGGCATCGCGCAGTCCCACAAATTTCACTCCCTTTACCACCCTTCCATCCCTGACATCAAGACAGGGTATTATCCTGCGCGCCAGTGTTTCAAGGGGGTAAGGGTTCAGTGGTATCCTCGACTCATAAAATGCCTTACCGCTGATAACATTTTTTATACCTGCATTATCCAGTTCCCTTAGATCATCAAGGCTGCCCAGTCCGCCACTGGCTATGAGCTCCATCCCGGGATACCTGTCAAGTATATCTTTATACATTTTCACTGATGGCCCTTCCATGGTACCGTCGCTTTTGATATCAGTACATATGACTTTCTTTATACCTTTTTCCACGTAGTAATTGAGAAAATCAAACAGGCCTGTTGATGATGTTTCGAGCCATCCGCCGATAGCTATTTTGCCATTCTTCACATCAGCTCCCAGGATGATTTTCTCCGGGCCATACTTATTAAGCCATCCCAGAAAAACACCAGGCTTTTTCACCGCCACGGAACCTCCCGTAACCATTGCGGCCCCCGCCCTGAAGACTCTTTCAATATCGGCATCTGTTTTCACTCCACCCCCGTAATCGATGATAAGCCCCGTTGATCTGCGAATATTTTCCATGATATCAAGGTTGATTATCCTGCCCTGCCTGGCACCGTCAAGATCGACCAGGTGAAGCCTTTTGAATCCTGCTGCTTCAAACTTCCCTGCCATATCAACAGGATCAGTGTTGTATTCGGTAATGCTGTCAAAGTCACCCCCTGTCAGGCGGACACATTTGCCACCGATTATATCTATTGCCGGTATTATCTCTATCATAGTTTCAGAAAATTATCCAGTATTTCAATCCCTGCTTCCCCTGACTTTTCAGGGTGGAACTGGCATCCGAAGAAGTTATCTTTTTCAATGGCTGCGGTGAAGCTCCCGTGATAGTAGCTGTTAGCTGCAGTATATTCATTACCAGGGACATAATAGCCATGCACAAAATACATTCTTGTCCTTTCGTCGATGCCTTCAAACAGTCTCCCTTTAAGGTTGTCAATGATGTTCCACCCCATATGCGGCACCTTGATACCGGCTGAATTCCTTTTCCTGAAATAGGCCACCCTGCCTTTTAAAATCCCCAGGCATTCCGTGTCTCCCTCATCGCTTGTTTCCATCATCAGCTGCATGCCCAGGCATATACCAAGCACCGGTTGTTGCAATGAAGGTATGAGGTTGTCCAGTCTTTTTTCCCTGATTCTTTTCATTGCGCTGATGGCATTGCCCACCCCTGGAAAAATCACTCTGTCGCTCCGGGAGATGGTTTTTTCATCGGCCGTAAGCACGGGGCTATATCCCAAATTTTTGCATGCACTGGCAACTGAAAAGAGGTTACCGGCTCCGTAGTCTATGATTGATATTTTCATTTTACCATTTCAATTAAATATTAATATTTTAAACTAGCTGCTTTTAGTAAACAGGTGCCGGGTAACTGGGCACTGGGTGTCCGCCTTCGCTGGAAGCTTCGGCGGACAAGCTGGGTATCGGGTAGCTGGGTTGAGAAGTAATAATAAACCTTTCATAGTTATCAGTATTTTGTGCTTTGTATTCTGTCATCTGTTATTTCCGCTGCCTGTTTAAGTGAGCGTGCGAATCCTTTAAAAACTGCCTCAATAATATGATGATCATCTTCGCCTTCCGCTTCAATATTAAGGGTGAAGCCGGCATTGTCTGCCAGTGACCGGAAAAAATGTTTAAACAAACTTGCAGGTACCCGTCCAACAGTATTATCATGAAATTTCACATTCCACACAAGCATATTCCTGCCGCCGATGTCAATTGTTACCATTGCCCTGCTCTCGTCCATGGGCATTACAAAACCGTAGCGGTTCACTCCTTTCCTGTCGCCAAGCATTTCATTAAGCGCCTGTCCCATAGTTATGGCTATATCCTCCACAGTATGATGCATGTCCACATCAATATCGCCCGATGCCCGAACCAGCAGGTCAGTTTTACTATGGAAAGCAAACAGTTCAAGCATGTGGTCAAGGAATCCCGAACCTGTCTGTATGTCGGCTATTCCCCTGCCACGGAGGTTGATATCAACGAGTATATCGGTCTCCCGTGTACGTCTTCGCTTTACCACCTGGTTGTCTGTTTGTTCCCCGGCCGGCTTACCGGCAAAGAAATTATTTATTTCTTCCACAAGAATCCTGTTCTGGTTCTCCGTTCCCACGGTTATCCTGAGGCATCCCTCACACAGGGGCATGCCGGAACGGTCGCGTACCACGATACCTTCGGCCAGCAGGTAATTATACAATTCCACAGGCTTGTCAACCCTGACAAGAATGAAGTTTGCACTCGAGGGAAATACTTTTCTTATCCCGTCTATTTTCCCCAGTTCACCTGTTAGTTTTTCCCTGTTACTTATTATCCTTTGAACCTGTGACCTGTAAATCTCTTCCCTGTCGAGAGCATTAAGACCTGCTGCAAGAGTGAGGCTATTCACATTATATGGCATTTTTATGGAGTTAAGCACCCTGAGGAGCTCCGGATGACCATATCCCATTCCCAGTCGTGCCCCTGCCATAGCCCGTGCCTTGGAAAAAGTGCGCAGGATAAAAATATTTTCATAGTCCTTTATCAACTGCAGAAAGCCTTCCGTTCCCGAGAAATCGATATACGCTTCATCAATAACAACCAGTCCGTCAAGCTGTTCAACGATCCTGTTCACTTCCTCTGATGGGGCAAGGATACCCGTCGGGTTATTTGGTGAACAAATGAAGATTATCCTGGTATCCTTATCCACGGCTTTCATTATTTCATCTGCGCTGAACATAAAGTCATCACCGGGGAGCACTTCTTTCACCGCCACATTATTAGTTTCAGCCACCACCCTGTACATTCCGTATGTTGGTGGTACAGTAATCACATTAGATCTACCCGGCATGGTTGTGGCTCTTACCAGGAGATCGAGTATTTCATCACTCCCGTTACCGATTATTATCCTGTCTGACTGAATACCGGTAATCCTCGTTATCCTTTCTTTCAGTTCATATTGCATGGGATCGGGATACCTGTTCATGCCTGTCACTCCCCTGAAGGAAGAACCGTATGGGTTCTCGTTTGCATCCAGGAAGATTCTTGCCCTGCCCGTGAATTCGTTCCTTGCCGAGGAGTAAGGTTTCATGGTAAGCAGGTCGGGGCGTATTATGTTTTTCAGTTTGGTCATTGCAATAAGTGTTTGTTGTTTTTTACATCCCCCTGTCAGCTAACGCTGACTTCCCCCTTGCAAGGGGGAGCTTATTTCTGATACGTATGGCATTCACATGGGCGTCGAGGCTTTCTGCTTCGGCCATTTTCTCGACATAGGGGCCAATTGCCGCAAGTCCATTTTCCGACACTTTCTGAAAGGTTATTTTTTTCAGGAAGCTATCTAGAGACACCCCGCTCCATCCCCTGGCCATTCCATTGGTGGGCAGTGTATGGTTAGTACCCGATGCATAGTCACCAACACTTTCGGGACTGTAATTGCCCAGGAACACCGACCCTGCGTTGACAACTTCCCCTGCCATTCCCTCGGGATCTTTAACGGAGAGTATCAGATGTTCAGGAGCATAGTCGTTCATCACTTCTATAAGTTCTTCCATGCCGGGCACTATAATGGCTGCCGACACTTCCAGGGCTTTATCGATTATTTCCTTTCGAGAGAGATCTTTCTTTTGTTTTTCAAGCTCCAGGGCAACCTGTTCAGCGATTTCTTTCTTTGTTGTCAGCAATACGGCCTGGCTATCGGTTCCGTGCTCTGCCTGTGAGAGCATATCCGCAGCTATGAATGAGGGTTCAGCCGTTTCATCGGCCACCACCATCACTTCCGAGGGGCCGGCGGGCAGATCTATGGCAATGCCTTCCATAGCGGCAATTTGTTTTGCAGCAGTGACATACTGGTTGCCGGGACCAAAGATCTTGTCAACCTTAGGAATGGTTTCAGTTCCATAAGCCATAGCGCCCACTGCCTGTATACCACCTGCTTTAAATATTTTTGTGACCCCTGTTACCTTTGCTGCATACAGAATGACGGGGTTTATTTCACCCTTCCTGCCGGGAGGGGTGCACATAATTATCTCTTTGCATCCCGCCACACGTGCGGGCACTGCCAGCATAAGGACAGAGGAGAACAGGGGTGCTGTTCCACCGGGTATATAAATACCTGCCCTTTCAAGAGGCACTCCCTTCTGCCAGCAATAAATACCGGGCATTGTGCCGATCATTCTCGGTACTGTTTTCTGGCTTGCATGGAAAAGCTCTATATTTTCCATAGCCATTTTAATAGCTTCTTTCAGTCCGGGACTTATACTACCGGCCGCTGACTCTATTTCTTCCGGGCTGACCCGGATATTTTCAAGCTTGGCACCATCATACCTGAGTGTGTATTCCGCCAAAGCCATATCACCGCGTTTCTTTATACCTGTAAAGATTTCGTTTACAAGAGGTGCTATTTCAGACAGATCCTGCACGGGGCGCTTCAGAATCTGCCGTGTTTCATTGATGTTAGTGTATTCAAATATTTTCATACCTGTGAATTTTACCTGTTTATTATCAGACAACCATTTTTTCGATAGGGATGACCAGGATTCCCTGGGCTCCTTTTTCTTTTAACTGCCCTATCACTGCCCAGAAATCAGTTTCGCTGATAACCGAATGGACGGAGCTCCATCCTTTCAATGCCAGGGGCATTATAGTCGGGCTTTTCATACCGGGAAGTATTTTGCATATATCTTCCAGTTTCTCATCGGGGGCATTCAGAAGTATATACTTATTGTTCCTGCTTGCCAGCACCGATCTTATCCTGAAGAGTATTTCACCGGCGACAGCCTGCTTCGCTTTATTCAAGGCAGGGCCTTTCACAAAGCAGGCTTCAGATTTAAGTATAACCTCCACTTCTTTCAGCCCGTTTTTAAAGAGTGTGCTTCCTGAGCTCACAAGGTCGCATATGCCATCGGCAAGGCCGATATTGGGAGCTATCTCAACCGATCCGGATATTTCATGGATCTCTGCATCGATATTATTATTCATGAGATACTTCCTGAGAGTATTGGGATAGGATGTTGCCAGCTTCTTATTTTTAAACCATCCTGGGCCATCATATTTCTCATTCCTTGGTATTGCCAGGGAGAGGCGGCATCGGGAGAAACCGAGTTTTTCCACCACCTCACATTCCTTTTCTTTTTCAATGACAACATTCTCCCCCAGTATAGCAATATCGGCAACGCCATCTTCGAGGTACTGAGGTATATCTGAATTCCTGAGAAACAGCACGTCAGCCGGAAAATCAAAGGCAGGAGCTATAAGCTGGTCAAAACCATTATCAATTCTTATTCCGCATTCCCTGAGGAGGGATATTGACCCGTCGTGAAGCCTGCCCGATTTCTGCACTGCAATTTTTAATTTTTCTTCCATATCCATTCATTTTTAAGCATAAAAAAAGCCCGCCTTTGCTATATGCACCGGCGGGCCCTGGTTTTATTTTCTATATTATTACAGCATTGTGTATACCATCATCCGCTCGCCGGAAGGCAAGTAACATGATGATGGTGATGTAATGCTATGTTATTCATTTTTGTTTCCTGAGGGTACAAATATATGGGATTATTTTCTATATAAACAAATGGATCCTTGAAAAAGTTGAGAAAGGGCAGGGGGATGATGAATACCCAGTTCTTTCGTAAATCTTAAATCGTTAATCTATAATCTTAAATCACAGAGCTCATCGCTCAGGGCTCATCGCTTTTTTCAGGGCCTGTTGCCAGTTGCGGATGTGTGTTTCGACGGTGGATTTATCCATGGCAGGGCTGAAAACCCTGTCGGGAGACCAGTGCTTCTTCAGTTCACTGATGCTGTCCCAGAACCCAATTGCCAGGCCTGCCAGGTAGGCTGCACCAAGGGCCGTTGTTTCCATGACGGCAGGTCTGATGACTTCAGCACCAAGAATATCGGACTGGAACTGAAGGAGAAGGTTATTGGCCGAAGCCCCTCCATCAACTCGTATCTCGCTGAAGCCCCTTCCGAAATCCGTTTCCATGGCAATAAGCACATCCCTCACCTGGAAGGCTATGCTTTCCAGAGCTGCCCGTGCGAAATGTCCTTTTGTTGTACCTCGTGTGATACCAGTTATGGTACCGCGGGCATGGGGATCCCACCATGGTGCCCCGAGTCCTGACAAGGCGGGCACGAAATACACACCGCCGTTATCCTCAACAGTAAGGGCAAGTGCTTCACTGGAGGGTGAATCAGGTATGATCCCAAGTCCGTCACGCAGCCATTGAACAGCCGCGCCGGCAATGAACACCGAGCCCTCCAATCCGTAAACAATCTCATCACCCACCTGCCAGGCTATAGTTGTGAGAAGCTTATTTTTTGACATAACGGGACTGCTTCCTGTATTTAGGATCATGAAGCAGCCTGTTCCATAGGTATTTTTTACCATGCCTTCGTCAACACAAAGCTGCCCGAAAAGGGATGCCTGCTGGTCGCCTGCAATACCTGCAACGGGAACCGTAAATCCAGTTACGCCACTGTCGGTCATACCGTATATCTCGGAGCATGATCTTACTTCGGGCATCAGCTTCCGGGGGATATTAAACAGCTTATGCAGCTCATCGTCCCATTCAAGGGTATTTATATTATAGAGCATGGTACGGCTGGCATTTGACACATCCGTGGCATGGATCCCCTTGCCCGGTCCGCCGGTGAGCTTCCACAGCAGCCAGCTGTCGACAGTGCCAAAGCATAAATCACCTTCAGTAGCTTTCTGCTTAACACCCGGTATATTATCAATTATCCACCTGATCTTGGTAGCAGAAAAATAAGCATCAGGCACCAGGCCTGTACGGGACTGTATCAAACCGTCGAGACCATCATTAATAAGGCCGTCACATATGTCAGCCGTGCGCCTGTCCTGCCACACTATGGCATTGTATACAGGCTTTCCCGTATGCCTGTCCCATATTACAGCAGTTTCTCGCTGGTTGGTAATGCCCAGTGCCACAATATCCCTTCCCTCAATGCCTGCCCTGGCTGTTGCTTCAGAGATTACCGACATCTGGCTCGACCAGATCTCCAGCGGGTCATGCTCAACCCACCCGGACCTTGGATAAAGCTGCCTGAACTCCTTTTTCGCCATGCTGACCACCTGCCCGCGGTCGTCAAACAGTATTGCCCTTGAACTGGTAGTTCCCTGGTCAAGTGCGAGAATGTATTTAGTCCTCATCGGATGCAATGATTTATTTAATCAGCACAAGATACTTAAATTATACCAAGGTAAGTAAATGCAAAGCCCCGGGAAGGGATCATTTTATTTAGAACCATTCTAAATATTTGAAGTTGATGAAAAAATTATATGCGCCGAAAACGTTTGAAACATAAGTGGTCGGAAGAGCATTCCAAATTTTATGTTATACCACTGATTTTAAATGGAATAAGCACAATATTTTTATGTATTTTTGATATAGATCAGCAGAATAAACCGGAAATAATCTTAGTATATGAGTGACAAGATAAAAATGAAACCCAGGCTCAGTTTCTGGCAGATATGGAATATGAGTTTTGGTTTCCTGGGCATACAGTTTGGTTTTGCCCTGCAGAACGGTAATGTAAGCCGCATTTTCCAGACTCTTGGTGCCGAGATAGAGAGGATACCGATATTATGGATTGCCGCCCCTGTTACCGGACTCATAGTTCAGCCTATCATAGGGCACATGAGTGACAGGACCTGGAACCGTTTGGGAAGGCGCCGCCCCTACTTCCTCACAGGTGCCATTTTTGCATCAATAGCCTTAATACTAATGCCCAACTCACCTGCACTGTGGATGGCTGTAGGTATGTTATGGATAATGGATGCTTCAATAAATATCTCGATGGAGCCTTTCAGGGCTTTTGTAGGGGATATGCTTCCCGACCGCCAGCGTACTCTTGGCTTCACCATGCAGAGTTTCTTCATCGGCATAGGGGCTTTTGTTGCATCATGGTTACCTTATATACTCACCAACTGGTTCAATATTTCAAACACCGCGCCCGAGGGACAGATACCCGACACGGTGAAGTACTCATTCTACCTTGGCGGTATTGTTTTCCTGCTGGCTGTAATTTATACCGTGTTCACCACAAAAGAATATTCACCCGAGGAGCTGAGCAGTTTTGACCGACCCGAAAAGGGAGACAGGCCTGAAGATACCGCGGAGGTTGACGCAACGTCAAAGTATGTCAGGAGGGGTATTATCTGGACCTTAGCAGGCATAATTTCTGCCCTGCCGGTAATATTCTTTAATCTTGAAAAGGAACTGTATATACTGGCGGGTGGTTTATCAGTTTTCGGGATCTTACAGCTTCTGAGTGCCCTTTCCATTCATTATGGCAGGGAGAGGTCGGGCCTGGTCAGCATTATCACCGACCTGTACCGGATGCCAAAGACCATGGCTCAGCTTGCGGTGGTGCAGTTTTTCTCCTGGTTTGCACTGTTCTCGATGTGGATATATACAACTGCAGCAGTCACATCACGTATATACGGCACTTCCGACACAACATCGGAGCTGTATAATGAAGGGGCGAATCTTGTAAGCGGCATGTTTGGATGGTATAACCTGTTTGCTGCCGTTTTCGGGTTATTACTCCTGCCCTTTCTTGCACGGGTTTTCAACCGCAAGATCACTCACTCGATAGCACTGGTGGCAGGCGGGCTGGGGCTGGTTTCAATATTTCTAATCAACAATCCACAGCATATGATATTCTCGATGCTGGGAGTGGGCCTGGGATGGGCAAGCATACTGGCCATGCCATATGCCATTCTCACCGGTTCGCTGCCTACAAAAAAGATGGGTGTTTACATGGGCATATTCAATTTCTTCATTGTTATACCGCAGATACTGGCAGCAACCATACTCGGTTTCATGGTGAAGAGTCTTTTTAACGGTGAAGCAGTATATGCTTTGCTTACAGGTGGCTGTTCACTCGCAGTGGCAGCCGTCCTTATTCTGTTTGTGAAGGATACCAAGGATACCAAGGATACCATTGAATAGTCAAAGGGATAAGTCCCGCTTTAAACAAAAAAGATTAATAATCACTACTGAAGGTACAGAATTTATGGATCGCAGCTATAAAATTGACGAGTGGAAAATAATCGAGGAGGGGTTCAATCCTGAAAAGAACCGTGCCTCGGAAAGTGTTTTCTCCATTGGTAACGGGCATATGGGGCAAAGGGCAAATTTCGAGGAGAGATACAGCGGTAACAGTCTTCGCGGCAGCTATATCGCCGGCATATATTACCCCGATAAAACACGTGTTGGATGGTGGAAGAACGGATACCCCGAGTATTTTGCCAAAGTGCTTAATTCACCCAACTGGATAGGCATTGATGTAAGCATTGATGATGAGCAGCTTGACCTGGCCAGGTGTGAAATACTGTCGTTCCGCAGGGAACTGAACATGAAAGAGGGCACTCTTTCGAGGGTATTCAGCGTAAAAATGAAAAATGGTATCACTGTCGAAGTAAACACCACCAGGTTCGTGAGCCTGGACGACCACGAGCTGGGAGCAATAAAATATTCCGTAAAGCTGCCCGACCAGGGCGCCAGGTTGAGTTTCACACCTTTTATCGACGGTAACGTGGTGAACGAGGACGCCAATTTTGGTGAAATTTTCTGGAATGAAAGCAACCGCTCAACTGACAATGGCAATGCTTTGCTGGTAACCACGACACGCAAGACAAATTTCACTGTTGCCTTTGCCTCAAATTATGCCTTCTACAGGAATAAGAAAGAAATAATCACAGAGCCTGTGCTTCACAGCAGGGAGAAATACGCCGGGCATAGCTTCGAGATTGAAGCCAGGGCGGGGGTGCAATATACAGTTTATAAGTATGCTGCAATTCTAAGCTCAGAGAATAATCCCGTAAATAAAATAGGACATCTTGCAACAATAAAGGTGCAGGAAGCTTCCTCGAAAGGCTTTGATGAACTACTTGATGCACACAGGGATGCATGGCAGAAAAAGTGGGATGAGAGTGATATAGTCATAAAAGGAGATCCTGCGGCACAGCAGGGCATCAGGTTCAATATATTTCAACTTTACCAGACCTATACGGGTGATGATAAAAGGCTGAATATCGGTCCCAAGGGATTTACGGGAGAGAAATACGGGGGAAGCACCTACTGGGACACCGAAGCTTTTGCCTTTCCTTTTTACCTTATGACATCCGACCTGCATGTTGCACGTAACCTGCTGCTTTACAGGTACAGACACCTTGGCAAGGCTATTGAGAATGCCGAGAAACTGGGATTTAACAACGGGGCTGCCCTTTATCCCATGGTAACCATAAACGGTGAAGAATGCCATAACGAATGGGAAATAACCTTTGAGGAGATTCACAGGAACGGTGCCATTGCTTATGCCATATATAATTATATTGAACATACCGGGGACAGCAGTTACCTTGAAGATTACGGGCTTGAAGTGCTGATAGCCCTTTCACGGTTCTGGCGGCAGAGGGTTAATTTCTCAGAACCAAAACTGAGATATGTTATCCTGGGTGTCACCGGTCCGAATGAGTATGAGAATAATGTCAATAATAACTGGTACACCAACAAGATTGCATGGTGGACAATGCAATACACCACTGAATGCATCGGGGCAGTAAAGTCCGCAGCCCCGGCAAAGTACAAGGATCTTGTGGAAAGGATAGAGTTTGACGAGAAGATTGAAATTGCAGAATGGAAGGAGATAATCAACAATCTGTATTTCCCATATGATGAAGACAGGGATATTTTTCTCCAGCAGGAAGGCTACCTTGACAAGCTGCAGCAGACGGTGGATAATATCAAACCTGAAGAAAGGCCGATAAACCAGCACTGGTCCTGGGACCGTATACTAAGGTCATGCTTTATCAAGCAGGCGGATGTTCTGCAGGGATTATATTTCTTCGGGGAAGAATATGATACAGAAACAATAAAAAGGAATTTTGATTTTTATGAGCCGCGAACGGTGCATGAATCATCGCTCTCGCCAAGCATATACTCGATAATGGCCAGCCGCACAGGAAGGATTGACAAGGCATATGAATTATACCTGAGGACTGCAAGGCTTGACATTGACGATATAAACAAGGAAGTGAAGGAAGGATTGCACATCACGTCCATGGCAGGCACCTGGTTATCAATAGTTGAGGGTTTTGCAGGTCTGAAGGTGAAGCATCAGAAACTGTATATTAACCCTCTTATACCCGAAGCATGGGAGATGTATTCATTCATGATACGCTTCAGGAATAACCTGCTGAAGATAAGTATAAACAAAACCAAGGCAGAAGTGGAGAATTTGTCGGGAAAACGTGTCTGCATAAACGTAGGAGGTGAAGAGAAAAAGATAAGTGCAGGAAATACAGAATTCTTTAAAATATAAATCAATATAACCATGAAAAAGCAACAATATTTATTGATAGTAATAGTACTTTCCCTTGGTCTTCTCATGGCGAGCTGCCAGGGTGGTGAAAGAAAGAAGGAAGAGGCTGCCGTGGTGCTGTCTTATGAGAAGCCGGCATGGAGCAAGGACGCTGTGCTCTATGAGCTTAATGTGAGGCAGTTTTCAGATGAAGGCACTTTCAACGCCGTAGAGGACAGGGTTGATGACCTGGCAGAGCTGGGTGTTGATGTTATATGGTTCATGCCCATTCACCCGATCGGTGAGGTCAACCGCAAGGGTTCACTGGGATCATACTATTCGATAAAGGATTTCAGGGATGTCAACCCTGAATTCGGTACGATAGATGATTTTAAATCCCTGGTCAACAGCATACACGATGCAGGGATGTATGTTATGATTGACTGGGTGCCCAACCATTCGTCATGGGATAACCTGCTGGCCGAGGAGCACCCTGACTGGTATGTTAAGGACTCAACGGGTACTTTTGTTTCTCCCTACGACTGGACTGATGTGATACAGTTTGACTGGAGCAGCGAGGGTCTCCAGGAATATATGATGGATGCATTGCTCTACTGGGTTGAGGATATTGATGTTGACGGATTCAGGGTTGATCATCCGCATGTCACTCCCGCCGATTTCTGGCTTAAAGCGCGTCTTGAGATGGAAAAGGTCAAGCCTGTTCTTATGCTGGCAGAGAATGAAGACAGGGTTGAGTTTTTTGATAATGGTTATGATATTAACTATTCATGGGAACTGCATCACCTGATGAACCAGGTGGCACAGGGAGAAGCTGATGCTGACGACCTGCATAAGGCTCTCGGGAAGGATTTTGAGAGGTTTCCCGATTATGCTTACAGGCTCAGGTTTATCACCAACCATGATGAGAACTCATGGGCAGGCACCATAGAGGAAAGGCTGGGTGATGCACACGAGGCATTTGCAGTGTTCATGTATACCATACCGGGTGTGCCGCTGATATATAACGGTCAGGAAGCAGGGCTGAACAAGAGGCTCGAGTTTTTCGAGAGGGATCCGATAGAATGGAACGAGTCGTACCTCACCGACTTCTATACTTCGCTCAATACTCTTAAAGAGGAAAATCCTGCTTTGTTCAACGGTAAGTTCGGGGGTGATTTCAAGGTCCTGGGTGTAACAGGTGATGATGATGCATATGCATATTCAAGGACAAAGGATGAAAACCGCGTGGTAAGCATAATCAATTTTGATGATGAGCCTGCGGAGTTTGTTGTAAGTGCGGATGTCGTGGGTGATTATGTGGATTATTTCAGCATGGAGACCATCAGTATAACCGGTGAGCGGGTTTTCAATCTTGATGGTTGGGGTTATGTTGTGCTGGTAGCACGTTGAGGTATGGCAGGGAGCAGGGAGCAGGGAGCAGGGGGATTATTATTTACCCGCTCCGCGGGTATGGCAGGGGACGTGGATGGCGCGGGGATTTTATTTCTTAACAAAGCGGCGGGTGGCGGTGTGGGTGGGGGTGGTGAGGCGGATGAAGTAAATGCCGCGGGGCAGGCTGCTCACATCAAGTGATGAATCTCTGAAGCCGGGAACTGAATATACCTTCCTGCCTGATATATCAATAATGTCAAGATCCATAGCCCTGCCGTTATATTCCTCATCGAGATCGATAAACATTATATCATCCACAGGATTGGGATATACTGTGAACCACTGTTCCAGATCTTTATTATAGAATACATCCTCAACTGCAAGGGGTATATCAGGGACAGTCATTCTTTCTGAAGTATAGATGCGGTATTCGCCGGCACCCAATGCTATTATTTCTCCCGGACCGGTAACATTGATTGAATCGCCGGTGAAATATTCATACCACCAGCCTGCATTATGGAAATCACCGCCAACCAGGCCCGGGCTGACGTCAAAATTACCCAGTACAATAACATTCATTGACTCATGGCTTATCTTTATCCGTTTCCTCATGCCTTCAACAACAATCTCAAAATCGGAAGAGGAAAAGGCCGGATGTTCATTCCTCAGATTTATAAGTGCGGCGAAAGACCAGTACACCTTATTCCTGTCAGGATCATTGAAATAATCCCATCTAATGGGTTTCTCACCTGTCCGTCCGTTATAGTCTATCGAATAATCATAGCCCAGTTCACCAAACTGCCATATCATTTTCGGACCCGGGACGGTAAAGAAGAAAGTGGCTGCGAGAATCAGCCTGTTAAAGGCTGTCACCGGATTCTGAATATTATAATTACCGGATGAATTACCCCAGTTCAGATTTTTATACATCATCCGTTCCTCATCATGGCTCTCCATGTATGCAACAAGGTGAGGGACATCCCAGTCCCTTACAACGTATGATCCCCAGTCGAGGTATGCGGGAAATCCCATTGACAGCTCTGAATATCTTCCATTCATATTACCCCACAGCATCATGCCGTATTCAGCCAGCTCTTTCTCTTCGGGATTATCCGCAAAGTGTTCAAGTATAACATAGAAATCCGGATCGACTGACCATATATGATCGGCATACATCTTCCATATTGCCACCCTTGAGGCATCATAGGCATTCCATGCCGACACGTTGCCCATGGTATTATTCTGGGTGAATCCTTTTGAAAGGTCGAAGCGGTAACCGTCTATATTATATTCTTCTATCCAGTGTCTCATCACTCTTTTTGAGAATTCGCGTGTATACTCACTCTCGTGGTTAAAGTCGTGGAAGACATTAAAATCATGGGTAGCAGTAACGTTGTACCAGGGGTTTTCCGCAGTTACATTATTGGTGTTCTTATCCCAGTAGAGGGCAGCTATGGGAGACGACCCGGTAGAGTGGTTGAGAACCACATCGAGAATAACTGCTATTCCTCTCCTGTGGCACGAATCCACCAGTGCTTTGAGGTCATTTTTAGTACCGTAATACTTATCAGGCGCCAGGTAGTATGCCGGGTTATATCCCCAGCTCAGATTACCGTCAAACTCGTTAACGGGCATCAGTTCAATGGCGTTCACACCAAGGTTCTGCAGGTAATCAAGGGTGTCTATAAGTGTAAGGTAATGATGGGTGCCAAGGAAGTCACGCATCAGTATCTCGTATATAACCAGGTCTTCTTTATCAGGGCGAATAAAGTCGGTGACCGTCCATTCATATTCCGGCTCTGCGGTTTGCAGCACAGACACCAGCCCTGTGGTCTCCCCTTCGGGATATTCAATCAGATCAGGGTATATATCATCAGTGATATATTCATCGTTCCAGGGATCAAGCACTTTTTCGGTATATGGATCCCCTATCTTTATTGTTTCGTCCACCAGGTACTGGAACCTGTATTCCTGCCCTGCGGTAAGGCCGCCGATGTTTATCCAGAACCTTTCACCGTCGGGTGTTTTTTTCATATATCCCTGTTCGCTGATGAGCCAGTTATTGAAATCGCCCAGCACAAAGGCATCTGATTTGCCGGGGGCTGTCAGTACAAGTGTCACGGAATTATCACCTGTATAGTTTATTCCATCTTTGGCACCAGGAGGCAGATCCTCGACCACCGGGTCGCTTTTCACAAACATGTACAGTGAGTCGGACACCACATCAGGAAGCGAATAGGCATTGATCTTAATCCATTTCCCGCCATATTCGTCCGCCGGCACCGTATATGTGAGCAGTGCGGGATCATCACTTTTGTATATCCTGGTATCATCAACAAAGAGCACCAGTGAGTCGGCAAGTGTGGCTGATGCTTCGACGTCAAGGTCCTCATTCAATTCGATAATAACTGCCGGATCAGCCGGGCTGGTTATTGTTACGTTCAGGCCTGCCTCAAAAACTTCAACGAAAAGGTCTGCTGTCTGCAGGTCGGCACTGGCATCACGAAATACAAATGCCAGCTTAACCACATCCTCATCACCTGTCATATTCGGGTAGAATTCTTCTATGCTCGGTGTTATTTCGAGTTTATACCTGTAATCGCCCAGGTAGGTAAGTTCAGGCTGGTTGGAATTATTACCCCAGTCACCTATAACATTCACCCAGTTACTGCTACCTTCAAGTATCACGCCAGTATGGGTGTAAACGTCGCCGGTATAGTTCTTCAGTTCTCCAGTATCTTCGTCACTGTCAAAATAGACGGTTATCGGCTGGCCCAGGGTTACTATAGATGGTTCGGTTTCTATTATCTGTGCCGGCAGCGTTACGGTGATTATGGAGAGCACCAGGGCCCAAATATATTTTTTCATATCTACCCGGATTGAATATTAATTACTGTATTTCCAGTATATATGGCTTACGTGGTGACAGTTTTATTGTTTCATCAAGGTCATACACCCTGCCGCCCAGGACGTCCTTACCTGATTTTTTGCCTTCAAGCATCTCACCGAAACGTTCCAGGTGAAGATCATATGGTGAAGCATTCTTATTAATTATGACCATCACCATATCATTATCATTGTATCTGAAATACACATATGTATTATGCTCCGGGGCAAAATGCATCAGTTTACCCGTGTGTATCACCCCTGCCGTTTTTCTCCAGTTGAGCAGTTTTTTAAACATGCTCTGCATATTTTTTTCTTCGCTGTCCAATCCCTGACCCGTGAAGGCATTCACTTTATCGCCTGCCCATCCACCGGGAAAATCCTTCCGTATATATCCATGGTCATCCCCCTCCTTATGGGTCATCAGTATTTCAGTTCCGTAGAAGATCTGCGGTATGCCCCTTGTGGTAAGGAAAAAGACTATGCCATTACGGAACATATCTTTATTCATATCAAGCTGCATATAGAACCTTGGCATATCATGGTTATCGGGAAAGATAACCAGGTTGTAAGGGTTGGGATAAAGGAAGTCGCCGGCGAGCATCTCATAGATTTTTATGAGGCCGGTGTTCCATTCCTCTTTTTCTTTCAGTCCTTCGCTCACGGCATTTTGCAGCGGGAAATCCATGAGGCTGGGCAATTCACCCTGATAGCCATCCTTATTATCCTGTCCTTTCTGCCAGTATGACACTATTGCCGGTTCAAGGCTCCATTCTTCACCCACTATATTAAAGAACGGATATTCTGCACTGATCCTCCTGTTCCATTCGGCCATCATATGTTTATCGGGATACGGGTATGTGTCCATTCGTATTCCTGCCAGGCCTGCATATTCGATCCACCATATGCTGTTCTGGATAAGGTATTCGGTCATAAATGGATTTCGCTGGTTCATATCGGGCATGGATGCTGAAAACCAGCCACGTGTCATTTTTTCTTTGTCGGCTTCCGAGGCATACAGATCCTGGTTGACTGTTCTCCTGTGGTTGGTGCGGACATATTCCGGGTAACTGAGCCAGTCGTCTGCCGGCAGGTCATCCATCCACCAGTGGCCGGAGCCGCAATGGTTGAAGATCATGTCCATTATCACCTTCATGCCTTTCTCTTTTGCTTCCCTGATCATTTCAACATAATCTTCATTGGTTCCGAAACGCCTGTCAACCTTATAAAAATCAGTAGCTGCATATCCGTGGTATGACCATTCTTCCATATCGTTCTCCAGGACGGGGTTCAGCCAGATGGCTGTAAATCCCATATCCGCGATATAATCCAGGTGGTCCCTTATGCCTTTGATATCGCCTCCATGCCTCCCGTAGCGTTTCCTGCGGTTAAGGCCTTCCTTCATCCCTTCGATCTCATCGTTTGACGGATCACCGTTTGCAAACCTGTCGGGCATGATAAGGTACATCACATCCGAATTATCAAAACCTTTTCTTTCGGCTGACCCGGGTTTCCTTTCCAGGAGTTTATATTCTTTTTCGATCGTTTTGTTATGCTCATCCGTGAATTTTATCATGAATGATCCGGGTTTTGTTTCAGGTGATATATCGAGATTGACAAAGAGGTAATTTTTACTGGCAGTGCGGTCAACGGATACCAGTTGCAGCCCATCATAATCGATGTTCACCCTTGAATCAGCAATATTTTTACCATGCACCATTACCTGGAGCCGGGTATGTTTCATCCCTGTCCACCAGAATGGGGGTTCGATATGTTCGATCTGTGCGTATGTGGTGTTTTTTGCAATCATAATGGCAATAGCCGTAAATATCAGCAGTTTAAATTTCATTCGATCAAAAATTATAATTAAAAGTCATATAATCCATTCCCTGCAGGACGTTTCCCTGGAAGTCGAAGAAGGTATTGCTATCGAAGGCAGAGCCTGTGCCCCACTGTGTTTTAGCATTTGAGCTTATCCATGCCGGTTCCCAGTAGAATATCCCTTTGCCCCCGCCGTCAATTATTTCCTGTGTAAGTTTCTTCAGGTATTTATACTGTCCTGCCTCCGTTGCCGGGTAGTTGGGCACCAGTTTATCAGCATCCATGATATTGGGGTATGCATCGGCGTTCTCCAGTGTCCATGGATATGCGGTCTCCAGCACCATAACATCTTTGCCAAATGTCTCTTTGAACTCCCGTACATAATCACTTACATCATTCAATAATACCGATGACCACATATAATAATATGAAAAGCCTATTATGTCGTATTCAGCCAGGCCTGCTTCGACAAGGCTGGTGAACCAGTTTCTAACGTTTTCAGGCTGTGCTATATGGATGAGCACTTCAGTATCGACCGTGCTCTGTGCCGCTGCATCCCTTACGGCTGTTATGGCCCTGTTGATAAGACTGACAAATTGTGCTGTGTTATCCCACCTGTTACCAGGAGGAAGGACGAATCCCGGGTTTATCTCATTGCCCACCTGTACATATTCAGGCATAAGGCCTTCGTTATCAAGCTTTTTCAGGGTGTTGAAAGTATAGTTATAGATACTGTCTCCCAGGGTTTCAGGGCTGAGATCCTGCCATGCTGACGGCGGAAACTGTTTTCCCGGGTCAGCCCAGTTATCGGAATAGTGGAAATCGAGCAGCACCCTCATCCCCTCATCTTTTGTTCTTTGTATCCCCAGTTTTACATCTTCGAAATCATGATACATCTTACCGCCACCATACAGGTCTGCTGTCCACTGCGGGTTATGGAACAGGCGGAACCTCACCGCCCCGGTCCCGTATTTGCTGAATATCCTGTAAGGATCGGTCACCTTACCGGAATCTATATACACTCCCCCATGCTCAAGTATTTCATTCACATAGCTGAGGTCGGCTCCCATGAGGAATGTATCGGGGCTGTAGAACACCCTCGGGTCATCGTTCCCATCGGCTTCATTTTTATTACAGGCCAGCATCGCGATTCCAGTAAGTGCAAGTATAAACAGTATTGATCTCATAACGAGCTATTCATCGGTTTAACATCAGGATGCATTCAAGTTAATAAAACGGAATAAAAAAAGGTTGTGAAGAGGGATTATTTTCACTCAACACAACCTTTTTCCTAATCCAAAATCCTAATTTTTAACTACAGTATAAGTGTAAATTGCCTGACTGAGATCGAGGGTAATTGTATAATTACCTGCCTCAGGGATAGGAATATTTGAACCTCCCGGATTAACAATACCATCCGGTTCGTCATCTCCGAAGTTAAGGTCCCATCCATCGTTAGCCCTGAATTTAAAGTCTCCTGCATGGAGGTCGAGGGTAACTTCAAGGACCCTTTCTGCTGCATTATAAGTCATATCGACATCCACGCTCCAGTCGTAAGGAGGCACTGCTCCACCTATAATACCCCAATCGGTGCGTAATATTGAATAAGTAGCTGCGCCGAGGTCGGCTTTAATCCTGTGCAGACCGGCGGCGGTATTTATCACTATATTATTACCTCCCCAGTTTCCTATCTGGAGTGTTCCGGATGTACCTGAAGGATCGGGATCACCTATTGTATTAGCCTCTTCCCATGCAGGCGCTTTGAGCAGCTTAAAGCCACTCGGGCTGCCGGCGGTATTGATATACCCCTCGTACCGGTCGTTGAAACCTGCTGACCATATAACTGACGATGAATCGCCGGCATTCCAGCCGTTATGATCGCCTGGAACAAACAGTCTCGGGTATATAATAACTTTCTTGAAAGGAGTAAGGGTAAAGCTTATCACATTTGAATAGAGGGTATCTATATCCTGATGCAATACAGCCATGATCCTTGCTTCCAGATCAACCGGTTCTTCGGGAGTAGCCCCCATAGCCATCAGTGTACCGTTTATATCACCCACGGTGAATGCTGTTCGTAGTCTATTGGTATTTCCCAGGTTCATATAATCAGAGAAATTATTCCCTGCAAAATCCAGCTGGAAGAAATAGGTAGCTGCGGCAGCAAATCCATAGTCGGCCGGGTCCCATGTAAACACGGCAAGTGTATCTTCCTCATTATCTTCAAGGAGGACCTGGCTTGAACCTGCCAGGGCACTGGTCAGTACCGGTCCTGTGAGCGTATCTGCCAGGAATGGTCCTTCCTTGTCTTTTTCGCAAGACTGGAAATATATAATTCCCAGTATTGCCATTAATATAATAGTTACTTTCTTCATAGCGCTTGTTTTTTTCTAGTTTTCACCATATCCGGGGTTTTGTTCCAGGTTAGGATTGGCTCCGCGGTCGGAATCGGGTATCGGGAACAGGTTATACTTATCATCTGTTGCGATACCGTCTTTTGCGGCACCCTTGAACTGCCAGAGGTATCCACCGCCAGTGAATAAACCGAATCGTATAAGGTCGGTTCTGCGGTATCCTTCATAATGAAATTCCCTGCCTCTTTCATCGAGTATCCAGTCGAGGGTAAGCTGTCCTGCGGTTATTTCCCCCGCGGGACCTTCGTATGCCCTGTTACGTACCAGGTTAACATAATCGAGTGCATTGGCAGCGGATGCGTTGGTAGCCCCGCGAAGATGAGCCTCGGCATACATCAGGTATACATCGGCCAGTCTGAAGAATGGTATGTCCGTATCCGGGTGAGTGGAATGAGATCCTGCAACACCTTCGGATGTTATGTTTTTCCATTTTGTCAGGCGATACCCTTCAGAGGGTTCAAACTGGTCTTCGATATCCAGTGTCTGTCCGTCGGTCCATATCATAGCTCGTTTATCCGTTGCTCCCGTTATATCAGGAAAAACAGCCACAAATTCCCTGAGTGTTCTCAGCCCGTTCCATGCTTCTCCCACGCCAAAGTCAGCCGGCACTATTGTGCCCCCTACGGTTGCGCAGACAAGGAATGTTGTACCTCCCCAGGTTTTTGTAGCCTGCCCGTCCTGCGGAATTGCAAATATGACGCCATCACAGTTATGGTTATCTGCCAGGAACAGCTCAGGATAGGAATCATGCAGTTCAAAACCTGCGTTTATCACGTTCTGACAGTTTGTAATTACACCATCATAGTTGGCTGTACCTGTATACACTTCGGCATTGAGGTACAGTTTAGCCAGCAGTGTCCATGCTGCTGCCTGGTCGAAGCGACCATAGTCGTTGGTCAAAGCAGGTGGCAGCTGGTCCTGTATCTCCAGCAATTCAGACTCAATATAGTCATACAGGTCGGCCCTGCTGATCTGTTCGGGCAGGAATGATCCCACACCATCTTCCTCTGTTACGAAGGGAACATTACCAAACATATCGAGTGCATGGTAATAAGCCAGTGCGCGCATCATGCGTGCTTCGGCTTTATAGCCTTTTATTGTTTCCTTCTCAGCATCAGAGAATCCTCTCTCATCAAGCTTGCTGTCGGCACACTCCCGGATGAACTCGTTACATATGGATATCTGGTAGAATATCCTTGAGTACATATTTGTTATGAACTCGTTTGAAGGCGACCAGTCCATTTCCTGGTAATCCCTGAGGTTTCCGTCGTTCCAGGAAAGGATAGTTTCATCGGTGGGCAGTTCCTGTGCGTACCAGTATGCCCTGTGGTATTGTCCGAATCCTTCGTCCAGGCCACTCAGGTCATTGGCACCGTGTGGTCCCTGCTGTCCGCTCACGGCCAGCCCTGCATATACTTTTGCAAGTACACGCTTATAATTGGCTGCCGATTGATATACATTCGCAGAAGTTATTATATCGTCGTCAAGAGGTACTGTATCAAGATCACTGATACAGGATGTCAGCGACATAATAATGCTAACTACTGCAACAACTGATATTTTAATATAATTCTTCATTTCCTTATTCTTTTAACATTAATAAGTCATACTAACACCGAAGAGGAATGTCCGCGGGCGGGGGTATATATTATTATCTATACCATTTGCCACTTCAGGATCAAGGCCCCTGTATTTAGTAACCAGCAAGAGGTTCTGTGCTGTTGTATAGACCCTGAGGTTCAGTTTACCTGCCAGCAGGTTATCAAATGTATATCCAAGAGATGCATTATCCAGCTTCAGGTAAGAACCGTTCTCAATATAGTAGTCAGAGAAATATTTGGGATTCTCAAACTGAGTTTCCAGCAGGTTCCTGTTGGCATTGCCCAGGCATCCTGCAAGGTAAATGCTGGAATATGAGCCGGAGTTTGAGAAATTGTTATTATAGATATAATTGCCGAGGGCCACCCTTCCGGCGAATGAGAAATCGAAGTTTTTATACCTGAGCAATGAGTTAAATCCCATGAAGATATCGGGATCAGGATTTTTATACCTGTACCTGTCTTCAACGGTTATTGTTCCGTCGCCATTCCTGTCGACATACAATCCTTCAATTGGTGTGCCGTCCTGGTCATACACCTGTTCCCATACATAGAATGAGTATTTAGGATGTCCAACGCTGTGTATCTGTATGGTATTACCAACAGCGCCCGAGATACCGCCCACGGGAACGCCTTCATAATCGGGATCATCAACGAGAGTAAGCTTGGTTATCTTGTTCTCGTTATATGTTGCATTGAAGCCAACATCCCATGAAAAGCCCGGCCTTGACAGAACCACTGCGTTGATAGCGAATTCAATACCCCTGTTTTCCATATTACCCACGTTGGTGAGTATCTGGTTTGTAAGGTTTGTACCTGCAGGTACGGGTATAGTATTAATAAGGTCTTTGGTGTACTTGTAATACGCATCAATTTCACCGGTGATCCTGTTATTGAGGAATCCGAAATCCAGGCCGATATTATATGTTTCTGTCTCTTCCCATTTCAGGTTAACATCATAACCTTCGGGACGCAGGGTGGTATAATAGGTATCGCCGAACTGGTACCTGGCATTAGGCTCACTGTATGTGTACCTTGCAAGGTAGGGATAGTCATTGTCCGTAATATTCTGCTGGCCGGTAACGCCATAACCCAGTCTCAGTTTAAGGGTAGTTATCACATTACTTGCCAGGAATGGTTCCTCGTCAATATTCCATGCCAGTGCAACCGAGGGGAATAATTCCCAGCGGGTTTCAGGTGAGAACCTTGATGATCCGTCCTGGCGAAGAGTAAAGGTAACAAGGTAACGATCCATGAAAACATAGTTCAGACGTCCGAAGAATGACACCAGGTAACTTTCCGTTTTATAATCGGTCTGCTGGTTAAGAACCGTTCTCATGGCATTGGTGGAGAAATAAGTTCCTTCCCTGTAAAAGTGCTGCCATGAATATCCTGCGACTGCATTGATACGGCTGCTGATCTGAGGTATTTCATTTACATAGTTGAAATAGAAATCCAGCAGTGAGTTTTGTTTCCCCTGGCTATATTCTGATTTTTCGCCTCCGCCTTTTACGGGATCATAATCCCAGGGTGCATTCACGGGAGAATTTATTGTACCGTCACTGCTTGAGCCGTCATGACCCAGGTTCAGTTTGGCTGTCAGTTCAGGCAGGAAATGCATTTTGTATTCGAGCTGAACGTTTCCGATGAACCTGTTAACCGTGGAAATGTCATCCCTCATCATCAGCTGGGCTACAGGATTGGTAGTAGCCGTGAAATAGGGTGTTCCATCCGGGTTGGTCCATGTGAAATATCCGCCATAGGGACTTTCAGGATCATAGACAGGTTGTGTGGGATCCATTGAAACAGCACCCCCTATAGCACCCCTGTTGGCAAAGGTATTGTTAATATGCATTCCCTTGATATTAACATCAAGCGTGAGGTGATCATCCAGGAATGAGGGGTTAAGGTTTATGGATGCCGTTGTTCTTTTCAGGTTATCCGTTTTGAGAATACCATCCATATCAGAGTAACTTATTGATACCCTGTAAGGAAGGTCTTCAACTGAGCCTGAGAAGTTAAGGTTATGGTCGTGGCTGACAGCCGTGCGATAGATCTCATCCTGCCAGTCTGTATCAGCAGTACCCAAAAGGCCGAGCACAAGGTTGTTACCTGCATACCTTTCCTGTATAAGGTCCCTGTATTCATCGGCACCAAAGTTATCCACCTGGTTGTAGCGTGAGCTTATTGACACATTACTTGTGTAATTAATCTTCATAGGCTGACCGGCCTTACCTTTTTTAGTATTGATAATGATAACACCGTTTGAAGCCCTCAGACCGTAGATAGCGGTAGCGGACGCATCCTTCAGTATTGTAAAGTTTTCAATATCGGAAGGGTGAATGGTGTTAAGCGGGTTTCTCATACCTGAGACACCTTCATTATCAAGAGGTACGCCGTCAATGACTATAAGCGGGTCATTGCTTGCAGACAGTGACGAACCACCCCTGATCCTTATGGTTGCCCCTTCACCGGGAGCACCACCGCCATCGGTGATCTGCACGCCTGCTATCTTTCCTACAACAAGCTGTTGCGGTGAAGTAATTGATCCCCTGTTAAAATCCTCCGAGTCGATAGCTTTAACAGAGCCTGTAGCATCTTCTTTCCGGGTTGTACCATAACCGATGGTTACAACCTCGGCAATCTGCATAATGTCGACCTGTAGTTCGACATTGATGGTAGTACGGTTATCAACAGGAATTTCCTGTTCTACGTAACCGATAAAGGAGAACACCAGGATCGCATCAGGGTCTACCTGAAGGCTGTACTCTCCATCAGCATTGGTGGTTGTACCCCTTGTTGTACCCTTGATGAGTACATTTACTCCGGGTAAAGTGGTCCCCTCCAATGCATCAGTGACCGTTCCGGTAACAGTTATCTGCTGGCCGAAAAGGACACTGCTCATCATCAAACCGGCGATGAAAATCATCAGTCGCCGCATCAATAATCTGTTCATAGATTTTTGTTTATTAACGGGTTACACATTTCTGAGAATAGTATCTTATTTTTAAATCAGGTTCAGGCAATTATTCAATATAATTTTGAGATAAGATTTTAATTATTACTGCAGTCCAGCTAAAAAGATTTTCAGGTTCAGATGTAAATTTCGTAAGTTTACCATTCCTATCCAATTCTTTTTCAGACTTTTGACGCAATCGTTTCCGCAAACGTTTGAAATCATTTTTATATCCATTAACTGTCTGACAGGAAATAGAAAAAAAATAGTTACTTTTACCCTTGTGGGCTTATTTAGATAGATTATGAATAAAGAGAATGTTACCATAAAAGATATAGCGCGGGAGCTGGAGATATCGCCCTCTACAGTATCAAGAGCCCTCAAGGATCATCCGGATATAAGTCCTGAAACAAAAAAGCTGGTAAATAACCTGGCCGACAAATGGAATTACAGGCCTAATCCTATCGCACTTAGCCTGAAGGGAGGCACAAGCCGTACCATTGGCATTGTTGTCCCTGAAATAGTTCATTATTTCTTTTCATCAGTGATAAGCGGGATAGAAGATTATGCCAATGAGAATGATTACAATGTCATGATATGCCAGTCGAATGAAGATTATGAGAAAGAAGTGAACAGCATACAGACCCTTGTTAACAGTCGTGTTGACGGCATACTTATCTCCATCTCGAAGTTAACACGCAACATGGAACATTTTCACCAGTTAAAGAGCCGGAACATCCCCCTTGTTTTCTTTGACAGGATAAGCAGCGAGGTTGAGAGTGACAGGGTTGTTGTTGATGATGCTGAGGGGGCTTACATGGCCACCAAGCATCTTATCCTGGAGGGTCGAAAGAGGATAGTGCACCTTTCGGGGCCTCCGAACCTGGTTATTTCGAAGGACAGGATAGATGGTTACATACGGGCGTTAAATGAGTTCCAGTGCAGTGTTGCCGAAGAGAACATAGTTAAATGTGACCAGATACAGGAAGCAGAGTGGATAGTACCCAGCCTGATGAAAAGAAGCCCTCCCCCTGATGCTTTCTTCTGTGTAAACGACTTTACGGCGGCCCAGACACTTAACCTGGTAAAGAGGCTGGGTTTCAGGGTTCCCGAGGATGTTGCCATTGTCGGTTTCACCAATGGTCAGCTTTCCATGCTGACGGACCCGGGACTGAGCACTGTTGACCAGCATGGTTATGACATGGGGAGGGAGGCTGCACGCCTTCTGCTTGAAAGGATAAAAGACAGGAACCGGCCCTACCAGAACAGGGTGATAAAGACGGAACTTGTGGTAAGGGGAAGCAGCTCAAAGGAATTATGAAATGGCTGGGAGCAGGGAGCAGGGAGCAGGGAGCAGGGAAGGAACCAACCAGTAAGAAATATAGTTATTATTAAATGATTAAAGAGGGTAGTCAAAGGGCTCGTTAATCAAGTTGAAAAATTTAAGTGGTTTAAGTGGTTCAGGGGAGCGTGTAAGAATAAACTTTTAAACTCTTAAACCACTTAAACCCTGGCTTAGGGCCGGTGGATTTTAAGGGTAAAGGCCAGGTCGGAGGGTACTTTCCTTACGGGTATGTTGATTTTGCAGGAATCACCTGACTTGCGCCATTTGAGTTTGCCTTTTGTTCCCAGCATCTCTACTCCTGAGCCTTCAGGAATCTTTATACCTCCTATGTTTATTTCGCCCGGAATATCTTCACCTTCGTCAAGCAGGTATATTGCATAAACAATATCTTCACCCCTTGAAGTGTAACATATTTTTCCGTCCTTAAAGGGCTCTATTGCCCTTGTGCCGTTGATAGCCTCCGAGTTAATGTCCATCCATTGCCCAATTTCTTCCAACAGTGAATATGCTTCATCATCCCATTCACCATCAGGTCCCGGGGCGATATTAAGAAGCAGGTTCCCCCCCTTGGCAACAATATCAACCAGCATATGCACAGCTTTCCTGCTGCTCATATATTTTGCATCGGGCGTCCACGACCATCCTCCTCCCGATATGATACATGACTCCCAGGGATAGGGGAGTGCTTCTCCGGGTACGGTATTTTCCGGAGTGAGGTAATTCTGGTTTTTGCCATAAACGGCCCTGTCGACAACTATCAGCCCGGGCTGTTTCTCCCTGGCCTTCAGTACAAGCTCATCCATCCGTACATCCTGGTTTTGCACCCTTGTGGGTTTTTCAATATTCATGCTCGCGTATGCTTTTCTGACTTCTTCAGGGCTTCGTTTCTTCACCCAGCCGCCATCAAGCCAGAGGATATCCACTTTACCATAGTCAGTCATAAGTTCCATTATCTGGTTATGTGTAAACTGCACAAAGTTCTCCCATCGTTCAGGGTAATTATTTACGCTGTAGTTTACATTCCTGTCGGGTGTGGCAAAATTAGGCCACCAGTAATATTCACTGTGCCAATCGGGCTTTGAGAAATATGCTCCTGTCCACATACCTGCGTTCCTGAAGGCATCAAATATCTCTTTCGTTATATTTGCCCGGGGATTATTATGAAAGGGTGTTTTTTCATCAGTTATTTTATAATCGGTATACTCCGTATCGAACATGCAAAACCCGTCGTGGTGCTTTGTTGTAAAAACCACGTATTTCATGCCTGCCTTTTTTGCTGCCTGCGCCCATTTATCAGGATTAAAATGCACGGGGTTTAAAGTGGTTTGCAGGTTTTCATATTCCTTTTTGTACTCGGTATAATTATCGCTTTTCCGCCTACACCATCCTTCATCTTCTGAGCATATCGACCAGGATTCGACTATGCCCCACTGGCTGTAAGGACCCCAGTGCATGAGCAGGCCGAACTTAAGGTCCTGCCATTGTTCGAGTTTTTCTAGCACCAGGGGATCGGTTTCAGGGATATACCGGTCGAGGTGATGCTGGGTGAATGCTGCGTTGGATATCAGAATGGATAGTAGTAGTATTTGTGGTTTCATTATAAAATGTTGATAGAGTTAAAGACAAAAGATAAAAGTACAAAGTGAAAAGTACAAAGTAAAAAGTACAAAGTAAAAAGTAGAGGCGAAAGGCTTTACGCCTCGAATTTTGCAGGAATTATTAATTGATAAATACAATATAGAGTCGAAAGGCTTTGCGCCTCTACCTTGATATCATAATTAATTATCAGATTCTTCTCTAACGCTCAGAATGACAGTTCCAGTTTACCGTCGAGGATGAGGCAAATTACCGTCATTGTATCATCAAGAACCTCATCAGGTACATCTATAAATATCAGCCCTGAGTGGTTGCTCCAGTAAGGTCTCAGGTATTCCTTATAGTCCAGTTTTGTGCCATTTCCCACCACGTATATCCTGTTGATCCTGTTCTTCACTCCTTCAAGCATAACCTGGTCTTCGGCAGGTTTGCCATTTACAAACAGGTAGAGTTTTGTGCTGTCGGCTGAAAGTGTTGAGGGCCCATAGAAACAGCCGGGTGGCAATCCTGCATTTTTCCCATAGATAGCCTCACTGTGTTTGGATGTCCATCTGCCCATTTCTTTAAGGATATTTACCTGTTCTTGCGGTATGGTGCCATCTGCCCTGGGGCCTATGTCAAGCAACAGGTTTCCTCCCATTGAGAGGCATTCAGCGAATATCCTCACTATCTGGGAAGGGCTTTTATAATTACTGTCGTTATGCTGGTATCCCCATGAGTCGTTCATTGTCATACATAGTTCCCAGTATTCGCTTTCAGGTGCTTTCACCGGCAGTCCCTGCTCAGGTGTTTCATAATCGCCATAACCCTGCAGGCGGCTATTGATGATAGCCTTGCTGTTATCATCAAGGACCATTTGCCGGATCTCTTTTGCCTTCCACCATTCAGCACTCTGCTCCCAGTCGCCGTCGAACCACAAAAGGTCGGGTTTATATTTTTTACTTATCTCCGATATCTGGCCGTGGTTAAATTCCGTGAAAGCTGCGTGCCGTTCCGGGTCATCAGTATATCTTTTCTTATCCCCGGTAAAATTGGGGTAATCGGGATGCGACCAGTCGAGCACTGAATAATAAAGACCCACTTTCAGTTTATTCTTTCTCAGTTCTTTAACAAAAGGCTCAATCAGGTCCCTGCCCGCCGGGGTTCTGTCAACCACTTTAAGATCGCTGTATCTGGAGTCCCACAGCGCCACACCATCATGGTGTTTACTGGTTAGTACCGCATAACGGGCACCGCTTCCTTTTATGAGCGAAGCCCACTCAGCAGGATCATATTTATCAGCCGTGAATCCTTCGAGCTGTTTCATATAATCCTCATAAGAAATATAACCGTTATAAAACGACCATGACTCATCGATGCCATTAACAGCGTAGATGCCCCAGTGTATGAAAATACCCAGTTTGGCATCTTTGAACCATTGCATCCGTTCGGCTTTTTCATCATTAGCCTGCTGAGCGTTCACCTGAAGCACAGAAACTGCAGCCAGTATTAAAATCAGCCGATATGCGAATTTTGATTTCATAATATTAATTTTACCCATATTAATCTTTTTTCATTCTCAAAATTATCTTTTCCCCGGGAGAAGTATCAAATTCAAGCAGTCCTGATGCTGAAGTTGTTATTCCTTCTTTTCCTGTCTCAAAATCATTTCCGAAGGGATTCCTCAATCTGCATTTACCTCCTGCCCCGGATATAATCTCCACCATTGTTGTTACCCCTTCTTCCATAACTGCTGAAACAAGAAAAGCCCCGACGGTACGTAATTTATTATAAGAAATGTTTTCCCATTCACCCGGTACAGCCGGGAAAATGATTATCTCGCCGCTATGGCTCTGTAAAAGCATTTCCTGAAGACCCGAAGCAAAAGCAAAATTGCCTTCAAGGGTAAAGGGGCGGTATATGAATCTTGAATATCCCTTGCCTGACTGGTCGCCGTTAACATGGAAACTATTAGGCAGGCAGAATGCGGTGGCGAAGATCTTCAATGAGTTTGCCGCCTCATCCCCTTTCCCTGCCCTGGCATACAGGTTCCCAAGCCAGCTGAAGGAATACCCTGTCCACCAGTCTGATCCTGTTTTCTGCAGATTATCCAGTGTTTTTTCAATGACTTCCTTATCAGCAGGCCCGTTACTAACGTCCAGCAAGCCCAGTGGGTGCCATGCCATAAGGTGGGAAAAATGGCGGTGTGACTCTTCCAGGTGGTGACCGGGTGCTATCATAAGTCCTGTATTCCGGTCAATAGCAAAATCAGGCCATTCTGAAAGTCTTGATTCCCATTGCCGGGCTTCCTCATTTCTGCCCAGACACCGGGCAAGCTCGGAGGCTTTAAAGTATGTCCACCGTATAAGGGCGAGATCGAAGTTGGTTGTCTGGCCGAACCAGGCTTCTCTTCTGTTGTCATTAATCTCAGGGCTTGAGCTTATCGGGAGTTTCATCTTTCCATCCTCACCCCTTACCGTTATATTGTCAAAATGTTTTGCGACGGCACTGATCCAGGGATAGGCTCTTTCTTCAAGAAATTCCCGGTCCATGGTATACTGCCAGTGCAAATAGAAGTGATGTGCCAGCCATGCTGAAACCGTTGGTCCCATGCTATACTGGATCCATCCTCCCATCGGTTCACCCGTAAGTGTTGTAACCCCCGGAACATTCAGCCCATCCGAATGAAAATATCCCCGTGTATATTTTTCAAATACCGGCTTGTATTTCCATAGCCAGTCAACAAATCCCCGTTCAATATCAACATGATTCGAAGAATAGGAAGGCCAGTAGCTCAGCTGTGTATTCAGATCATGGTGAAAGTCACCTTTCCAGGGAGGAAGCCGCCCATTATCCGCTGTCCATACACCCTGGAGTGGTATTGGCGGGGTATTGCTTCGTGCCGCAGATCCGAATTTATACATCTCCAGGTACCATTGCTTTTCAAGGATTGTATCAGGTATGCTTATTGCTGATTTTTCCCAGTATTCATCCCACCATGAAGAATGATCTGCAAATGAATGCATAAATCCCTTATTATAAGCTATATCGACGGTACGCGTTTCCGTTTCATCATTTTCCCACCCGGGAAATTCAGAGCTTATGCTCCAGCATCCCGTTAGTTGATTCTTTCCTGATTTCCACTTAAGGTCGATGGTATATTCAAAGCCACCCCATCCATTTTGGATATATGTAACCCTGTTATTGCCTTTCTCGATTGATCCTTCATCATAACCCAGTGCTGTCAGGTTTGTCTCCGACTCAATATTCTTTTCTCCGGCTGTTTCGTCCCTGGTATAAGCAGGTGGTACAAGTACAGGCGTTAGAGAAGCGGGCAGGTTATCAAACAAGAACCATCCTGCCTGTTCCGTAGCATCGAGAAATATTCTAAGGACAGTTCCGTTCTGCCATTTCACTTCACATACGGCATTATTTACATATAGCCTGACATATTCTGTTTCTCCAAGGCTATCAATATTAAATTCCAGTGCACCTGCCGGAATTTTTGTCGGTGCCGGTCGCTCATTATAGGGAATATCAAGTTTTTCCTGGACAACTTCATAAGTATCATTCTCCCAGTTTTTATAAACCCATTCGTAGGATATTTCCGAAAAATCAATATTTCGCATTGGTCTGAGGTCCCAGAGATCGGCCCTGTCGAGGGATATCCTCAGATTATTGTCTTTCTTCCACACCAGTGCTCCCAGCATACCGTTACCTAGCGGTATGGCCTCATCCCATGTTGATGCAAGGTCATCAAAGATAAGGTCATGAGGGCCGGGGTCAGGGATTTTTTTACTGCAGGACATGAGGGCTAAAAAGAATATTAAGGGCAGGGATAGGTTTTTCATGTGATGTTTATTAACTGTTGAAGATTCTATCTAAGTTAAGGATAATATTAGCAAGATTATTTTGATTATTCAAGGCTGATGCTAAGGCTGAGGCTGAGACTGAGGAGAAGGTAAATGTGAATGATGAATATCGAATATCGATTAACGAATGATGAAGGATTGGTAACAATGGATTTGTGCCTGGGAATTGGAGTCTGTTTCTCCAGATTAACAATTATCATACCTCCGTAGGGACGACCTATCAGGGCGTCTGCAATTTTGCAGCAGGTAATTCAATTCAACGCCATCGAAAGTGGACCCGGGCATCACGTAAAATCAAATCCCGAGATAAAGGCCGGGCGGTTAAAGAATACTTCCTTATCCGTGTCGGAAAAATTAATGAAGTTGGCATAAACCAACCCGGGTTTGGCATTAAGCATCCTGTTAAGTGCACCCAGGTTTATCCGTGTTCGCATAATGTCATACAATTCACTCCTGTCATCAATCCATGTAAGCCCCAGGTGATAGCCTTCAACAGCGCAAACCGACTCCATAAGAATTTCCAGGCTTTTTTCCCTTCCCTCCTTAAAGCAGAAGGATTCAAAGACCAGGAAGCGGAGTTCTTCAGGCTGGAACAGCCTTCTAAATAAAGGAGTGTAAGGCAGCACTCTCATGAATATCCATCCCCATACTCCGGGCATATGTACAACATTGAATGAAGACGGCACAACAGATAATCCTGCAATAATTTCTTCATCTTCTTTCAACACGTAGAATTTATCCATACAGAAGCTGAACTCATCTGAATAGAAGGAGTGACCTCTGTAGAATTCGGCGAGGAGCCTTTTCATTTTACCCACTTCGTTTGCCTGCAATTTGCTCACATTACCTGATTTCACGGGTTTGAAGCGGCTGAAGGCTACCGTGAGAAAAGTCCTGATATGTTCAAAACCCACCTGCTGTATAAAGTTTTTCGACCTTTCATTCATACTTTCGATATAGGCATAGACCACATGTTTTTCATCTTTTTCATAACCGGGAAAATCAAGCATTTGCGGTTTACGAAAGAATGCCAGCACTTTATCTTTCCATGTTTCCTCCCTGCTTTCAGGTCGCTGCCTGCCGGTGAATCCCTTTGAATTAAGGGCTGCCTGGAAGATTGGCATAAACGCGAAGTACCTCAGGTAAGAACTGTGAAAGTAATTTCCCGCGGTCATAATTTTCCTGTAACAGAATCCGATGGTCCCGGTTAGTTTATCCCTCTTGTAAAGGGAAACAAAACGGATATTGTTCCTGTATGCAGCTATTTTATCTTTAATATTCAGTAGCTGGTATCTCATTCCTCCTTTCGTACCGAGCACCGTATTATCAAGAAGCACCTGGATATTCTCATCAGCCTTTTGTGTTAGCTTAACATCCAGGTCTTTATAGCTGATTATTATTTTTTCATATCCGGCTTCAGTCATAGGTTCTGTACTTTTATTCCTGCTTATCCAGGCTTCCGAATACTCTCTTAAGTATTGGTGTCACCCTGGCACTGACTTCGTTTCTAATCTTCAGTTCTTCATCTGCCACTTTAAGAAACATGCCGTCAAGAGCCTTATTTGTAAGATAATTACCAAGGTTTGTCTCAACGGGTTTAACCCCTGCGAGCCTGCCTGCAAGTGAACCGGCAAATTTATTCCACTGTCCTGTTAAAGCATCCCAGGAGTCCTGGGTTGATATATCACCAACAAGATCTTTTTCAACAGATGACTGTATGCGAGGGCTGTACAGGTTAAACAGTTCATCATAAGTTGTTCGTCTCAGATATTGCGTTGCCGCATCATCTTCACCATTCAATATGCCGAAAGCGTCTCTCACCGTCATTTGTGTTATGCTGTTCACAAATATCGGAGCCACCTCTTTTGCTGCATCTTCGGCAGCCCGGTTTATTCTCAGAATAACATCCTCCACCAGTTTTTCACCACCGGGTATTTTCGTGATATTATCAATTATTACCGTTGCCTCCTCCGGAAGGTAAATCTTAATAAGTTCATCCCCATAATAGCCATTTTGTACAGCCAGTCTTTGCGCCGAGTTCCTTGCCCCTGTTTTCAGGGCCTCTTTAAGGCCTTCAATGACCTCGGCTTCAGTCAGAGGTCCATCGGCCGCTGTCTGCAGGACGGTCATTAATTCAGCACAGGAAGCAAGGAGAAGGGACACGGTAAGAACAATTGGAAGTACATATTTTTTCATTTCAGGGTAGATTAATTTATTACTAGATTTTGCAAGATAGAAAATTAAGCTGATATTAAGTGTGGTGAATACAGGATGGGTTAAGGGGGAAGAAAGCTGAATAAAGTTGAGAATGAGTTGAGAGTGAGTTGAGAATGAGTTTAATAAATAAAGTTTTAGAGTTTGAAGGTTATGTTCGAAGAGAGCAATTCATAACTCAAAATCATAATTCATAATTAATAGTCAGGATTGTTTCTGCCAGTATCATATCTAGTTTTGTGGTGATTTTAATATTTTCCGGGTTGCCGGGAACAAGGTTTATATTATGCCCCGCAGCTTCGACTACAGTAGCGTCGTCGGTAAAATCCGGTCTGTATGCCCTGGCATAAGCGGCAAGGAGGATGTCCGACCTGAAGACCTGGGGTGTTTGAATCAGTGCTATCTTTTCACGTTTCAAAGGCCTGTTCCTGTTATTTCTGAAAATCTCACGGACTGATCCCGGTGGTTTTATAAAAGGTACGGCGTTACCTTTTTCTGCCGCAACAGTAAAGCATTTGTCTATTGTTTCTGTACTTACGAAGGGCCGCACAGCATCATGAACAGCCACAAGTGACTTCTGCCTTATAAGTGACAGACCGTTCCGAACCGAATTATATCTTTCCTCACCGCCGGTCACTATATTATGAGCAGACTTAAAATCATATTGTATACATAATTCTTCCCACAACCCTTTACTGTCTTCGGGCAGCACTATTACCAGTTCAATAGCGGGATCATAGTCAAGAAACCTGTCAATTGCATGAAAGATTACCGGCTTGCCGGCAAGCGTCAGGAATTGTTTGGGTACTGAAGCACCCATTCTCAGTCCCCTGCCCCCTGCCACAACTATGAGATACCTGTGCAGCCTGCTCATAAGATAATCGCAATTGATTACTGGGTATACAGAAACCTTTTTATGCTTCGTTTTGGCGTTTTGGCAAATTCCTCGTTATGAATCCTGAATTTGGTGACATTCATATAAGCCGGCAGTCTTTCATTCACTTCCTTCCTTGTCTGCTCATAAATCTGTTCCAGCTGATCTTCACCAATATCATCTTTTTTCATTTGCTCAAAATCGGGATAAACGAGTGCAACCAGTTTATTATCCTCGGAGACAACAACTGATTCTGCTATAAGGTATTGATTGTTTATTATGGATTCAATCTCTTCAGGGTAAATGTTCTTACCCGATGGTCCCAGCAGGAGGCTCTTGCTACGACCTTTGATAAAGATGTTACCCTCCCTGTCCATTATACCAAGGTCGCCAGTATGCATCCACCCGTTCTCATCAATGACTTCTTTTGTGGCTTTCTCGTTCTTGTAATATCCCAGCATAACATTATCGCCCCTGAGTATTATTTCGCCCACTTCCTTCCCGGGGTCAGCCGAGTCAATGGTAACCTCCAGGGTATCCACCGGTCGTCCTGAGGCGCCAAGCCTGGTGGTATCCCATGATGCATAGCTAATTAGGGGACCGCATTCTGTCATGCCGTATCCGACAGTAAACGGGAATTTTATCTTCTTAAAGAATTTTTCCACGTCAGCATTAAAGGCTGCTCCTCCTATAACCATTTCGTGGAAGTTGCCTCCAAATGACTCATAAAGTTTCTTTTTTATCTTATTCATCAAAACCCTGTTGATGCCAGGTATGGCAAGCAGGATTTTCATTACCGGTTTGCTTATTACCGGCAGCATCTGTTTCTTGTATACTTTTTCTATAACAAGTGGAACAGAAAGGATAAGCCTTGGCCTTATTTCTTTGAAAGCCTGTAATATGATCTGTGGTGATGGTGTTTTTGTAAGTATGGTAATATGACAGCCATAAGTAAAAGGAAACAGGAATTCAAATGCACAGCCGTAAGTGTGTGCAAGGGGCAGGAAACTGACTATATCATCACCCGGCTCAAGAGGCATATTATTCTGTGCAAACCTGACATTGGCTGCGAGGCTGCGGTGAGGCACCATTACGCCTTTGGAGAAACCTGTCGTACCCGAGGTATATGATATAACGGCAACTTCTTCATTGTCAATATCTGAGAATTTTATCATTTCAGGCTTAAGAGCAGGGTATTTTTCAGAGTAGACCCTGTCGATATCCCCTACCAGCATCTTAACATTTTCATCCCGGCCATCGACATAACTGAAATCCTCGGCATACAGTATGTTGTTTACTGCCGGCATCTTTGAATAATCAAGGGTTTCCATTATACTTTTATCAACCACGAGGAGCTTTGAATCAGAATGATTCACAATGTTCATCAGGTCCTCCGGTTTGAAGTCGGGCAGTATGGGTACTATAACCGCCCCATAAGCGACAGTAGCCAGGTAGACAATACACCAGTGAGCCGAGTTTTTACCTATCAGGGATACTTTATCACCCTGGCCTATGCCTGCTTTTTCGAAGATCAGATGTAACCTAAGCATGTTTCCGGCTATCTCTTTATAGGTATAGCCCTCTCCCCCGTAATTTGAGAGAGCTTCTATGTCCCAGTTTTTCTTTATACTGTCTTCTATGTATCCTATGAGTCTTTCTTTGATCATATGACGGTTTTTAAGGTTAATATGTAAATGTACGAAAAAGAATTAATTAACGACGAAAGACTAACGACTAACGACAAACGGGCATATAATGTAATCTTAACAGCTAAAGAGGGGGGTGTTTGGGAAATTATTTCTAAATTTAAGATGGAAATAATATGTCTCACTAAACTGCATTAAAAATGAGTAATTTTAAAAATCTTCGCGTTTGGATACGCGCTAAAAATCTTGCTAAGAAAATATATGAACTTACCAGGCAGGAACCTCTGACCGGTGATTTTAGTTTCAGAGATCAATTACGCAGATCAGCCGTAAGCATTGCCAGTAATATTGCTGAAGGAGATGAATCCGGTACCAATAAGATGGCCGTTAAGTACTTTTATACAGCAAAAGGTTCCTCTGCTGAACTTTATACTCAACTGGTTATTGCCTTTGAGATAGGCTATATTAAAGAGGATATTCTTAATGAAATGCTGGAAGAATCTGAAGCAATATCAGCTATGTTATATAAACTTATCTCAGTCAGAGCATCAGAAGAATAATCCAAATCCATGACTTAGACTATTGATCAACACTTAAGCCCTATAATTCCAGACTTTTTCTATTATCCCTTTAACCGTTGATCGTTAGTCGTTGATCGTTCGACTCTTATATTGCGTACATCACTATCAGTGCGATAATGCTCAGTATGTTTACGACTGTAAAAAAGTAATAATAGTTTTCCCTGTTTTTCTTAAAGTGCCCCAGCTTACGGGCAAAGACACCTATGGTTGGGACGAACAGCACTATAAGAAAGGCATAGAATTCGACACCGAGAAACACCTCGCTCATACCACCTTTTACCAGGCTTGAGAGATAGATGATCACAAGTATCACCACAAGGTAAAGCAAATAACTTATCTTCAGAAGGAGTGTTGAATAAGGGTACCTTTTATGTATCCTGTGAGGTTTCAGATATGCATAAGCCAGAGAAAATACTATTATGATAAATAATATTCCCAGAATATAATTCAGTATTTCGGGGAAGTTGGTCATATTTGCAAAGGTAATCATCTTCAGAATTCCTTTAGTGTCCATACCAGGGAACTGGCACCGAGTACGGCAGCATTCTGTGTGCTAAGCTGTGAAGGGAGTAATTTCACCTTACCTTTATAGATACTCAGTAAGTGTTCCTCCATATATTCACGTGCTGGTTCGAAGATAAGATCCTGGGCAAGTGCGAGTCCGCCGAAAAGAAAAATTGCTTCAGGATCAGTATGTGCAACAACATCTGCAAGTTTAAATCCCAGCATTCTGCCCGTATGTTCAAAGGCTTCGAGTGCTATAGGATCACCTTTCAAAGCAGCATCATGGATTATTTTCGCATTTAGTTCATTAAAACTTAACTCTCTCAGATCACTGTCGACTATGCTGTCAGCCATTATTTTCAGGACCGTTCTTTTAATTCCGGATGCTGAAACATAAGTCTCGAGGCATCCTTTCCTTCCGCAGCCGCACATCCTGTTTGATGCTCCCGGTCTGATTGCAGTATGGCCTATCTCCCCGGCAAAACCATTAGCCCCGTAAACAAGTTTACCATCAATAACGAACCCGCTGCCAAGACCTGACCCGAGGGTTATTACTACAAAATTCTTCATCCCTTTTGCACCGCCGTATATCATCTCACCAACAGCAGCCGCATTGGCATCATTGGTCACAGTAACCGGCAGGGAAGTGTACTTTCTAAAATATTCAGCGATTGGAATAATGCCTTTCCACGGAAGGTTGGAAGGGTACTCAATTGTACCGTTGTTGATATTACCCATAGGTGCCCCGATACCATAACCCAGAACCTCGGCTGAATTTCCCAGCTTCCTTATGGTAACATTTATTTTTTCATATAATGCAGCTACAAATACTTCTACATCTTCGAATTCCTTTGTTTGTATGCTTCCTTCGGAAATTATTTTACCATCCCTGTCGACAAGCCCGAATACCGTATTGGTTCCACCGATGTCTATCCCGACAGCAATTTGTCTTTTAGCCATTTTCAGTAGAATAAGTTAATAACTGGTTCAATATTAGAGAATAAAAATAATATATTGATTTAAAAGGAGAAATAATTGTCATGATTTATGGCAATACTCCGATTCAGGGGTCAATATATATATTACCAACTTTCCTTGCCCTTTCAGGCTTATCAAGGTCAATACCAAGCTTAATACCTGTTTCAACGAGGATATTCCATCCTGCTGCCAGTTCAACATATTCCCTGTATTTTCCACCGTCGGGAATAATAATTGTGGGGAATTTTGTTTCATGATCTGACAAGGCTATAATATTCAGGCCGACTCCTTTAACCAGGCATTCGTCAAACTTTTCTATTTCACCCGGGAACGGGTTGATCCATATTACTGCTTCGCCGGCATCCATCACTTCTTCAATACCATGTACCCCGTAGGTGCCTTCCAGGAATTCAGATTTTTTTCTTGTAATTTCATTTGTCTTAAGAGTCAGTTCTTCGGCCACCCCGGCATTTCGCCCCGCAAAGTAAATGACCGTTGCCCTGCTTAGGGTATCACTTATCTCATTGTCAATTTGCAGGGTCATGGCTGCGGTGACCATTTCTGACAATTCATCGAGCCCGTTCATCTCTTCACCGTCCAGGTAATGTATCAGGGCATCATAAAACAATGCCTGTTCGAAAACTGATTTTGTGGCTGCCACGGCATCTTCCTTACCACATTTGAGTATATGTGTGTCATTGGACAGTTCTTCAAGCCGGGTATTGACGTTTGCAGTAAGTCCGAACCTATAATTATGCCCTTCATCTCTAAGCTTGTTGAACAGCCTTATCACCTCCTTTGTCTGGCCCGAATTAGATGCTCCGAATACAGCGAAACTACCGAGGTCATATTCAAGGGCCTGAGTTGATCCGTCGGTGAATGCTTTAATATCCATTCCCCTTCTTAAGATGTCATATATCATTCTTTTGGCCGGAAATATTCTGCTGCTTCCCTCTCCTGTAAGGAACAGGCCTTTAGTTTTCCTGATCTTTTTCCCAAATCCGTGGGCATCATACCGGTCAAATTTCTTAATCACATCCGCTGTTTCCATCATTTCCCGGACCAGTGCAAATTTACTGTAACGTGTTTCTTTGAGGTTCATATCAATAATTATTTGTAATTATAAAATCTTTAAGATCTCTCTGTACCTGCGGGTCTCTCTGAAAGCCGCCGCCTATATGCTGCCAGTAGACCTCGGCATATTCAACATTAACATCCTTACCATAGTTACTGTTCCCTTCGAGGACGAAACCAAAAAAGTCACTCATTTTATGCATATGCCTCATCAGTTCCTGCTGCGAAACATGATGCTCAAGCATCTTCTTTTTTGTGTCAATAACCGAACTCACGTCAACGTAAAAATGAGGTTTTGCTATTCTTGCTCCTATTGGATCGTTCAGGGTGAAGGGAGAGCTATGGTACAACAGGGGTGTGACATCAAGGGGTGGTTCATCAACGGGAACAGGGTCGAGGGAAGAAATCATAGCAGCCGATTCCACTATATTTGCCGTCACCCTGTGGTCGGAGTGATAGTCACAAGGAAGATGGGTAAACACAACACCGGCCCTTATCCTGCGCATAAGGGATATCACTTTTAATCGCATTTCCTTGCTGTCAAACAGGAATCCATCTTCACCACCCAGGCAATAATAATCTGCATCGAGTACTGAAGCTGCTTCCCGGGCCTCCTGTTCACGAACCCTTGCAGTTTCTGACATGCTCATATTGCAACCACCCATCTGCCCTGCGGTCAATGTTGCAATAACTATTTTATACCCTTTGTCCTTCAGAAGTTTAAGGGTTCCGGCATTCCATGCTTCAGCATCGTCAGGATGGGCATGTAATGAAAGAGCAATTTTATTGAATTCTCTAGGCATATATTTAAAAATTTTCTTACGGGGTTATTTTTTCCAGTTCAACAAATTCAGGCAGTTCGCCTGCCAGGGGCAACATATAATCAATAAATTTCCGGGAGGCATAATTCCTTTCTTCATTGAAATAATCAACGGGCACAGGCTTGGCTTTCACAGCCACGTCACCAAGCAATGACTTCCCATATTCAATCCGGTAAGGCTTGTCCGAAAGCCTGATCATGCTGACCATATATCCTGTTTCGCCTGCTTCGGCAATTTCCACCGCTTTTGTTCCGCAGATATAGGCCTCCTGGAGATCCAGTCTGGAAGCCCTGACCATGTCGCACATTATAAGTGATTCAGTGATCTGGAACTCGCCCCTGAAACCAAATTCCCTGTGTATCATCCCATGCAGATTAAGGCCAACACTTGCTCCTCCCATGGCTCCAAATTCAATATTGCTGAATTTATCCCTGGTCCCTGACTGGCTCACGGGTGATCCGTCGGCATATTTCAATCCTTCACCGCATACCACAGATACGTAGCCGTAATTATTTATGCATTTCTCCACATCAGTAAGGAACTTATCCCTATCAAAAACAAATTCAGGGGTATAGATCAGGTGGGGGGCATCTGATTCTTTCTTTGCTGCGAGTGCTGTGGCCAGTGCCAGCCATCCGGAATCACGTCCTATAGTCTGGTAAACAACAAACTTATCAACCTTTTGCATATCCCTTGCCAGTACACCTGCCTGCATTACATTGAGAATATTCGACCTTGCTGCCGAGGCAAAGCCCGGTGTATGATCTGTGCCAAACAGGTCATTATCAACGGTTTTGGGAATGCCTGTTCCTATAAGCTCATAGTTGTTCTCCCTGCAATATTTTTCCACCCTGTGGATAGTATCCATAGTGTCATTACCACCAATGAGAAAGAAATACCTTATGTTATACTTTTTAAGTACTTCCAGTATCACCGGGAAATCCTGTTCAACGAGTTTATGCCTGGATGAGCCCAGTGCCGAAGAAGGAGTGCTGCGCAGTCCTTTTATTACCCTGCCAGGCTGACTCCCCAGGTCGATAAGCCACTCATTCATAAAACCTTCAATGCCATATCGCATTCCATATATGCCGGTAATACCCGGTGAATCTTTGGCCGCCTCTATCACTCCTGCCAGGCTTGAATTAATGACCGACGTGGGTCCCCCGGATTGTCCGATTACTGCATTTCCCCTGATCATTTTATAGCTTTTTATTCAAAATATATTTTACCAAAATATTCCGGCCGGTGAAAATCAGGTTCTTCTGAAAGAACCGGGTTCCAGCTCAGATAATGAGGTTGAGTGAGTCCGTCCCCGCATTTATAGAAATTAGCCCTGAACTCCCTTCCTTCAAGATTTGCTATATCATGCCTGAAAAAGACGCTTAGCGGTATTGCCACCGTCAGTGTCCATTCCTGTTGTCCCTGTCTTTCAGGGAAAGGTTCAGTGCCCGCACTGGGCAGGCAATGCACCTTGCCTGCTACAGCAGGATCTATTCTCCTGCTGTTATGCCTTCCTGTTCCATGACCAATAAGAAAAGCCCCTATGCTGTTGAATTCAAAATTATAATATATTCCATCATCTGCGGGTGATACAAAGAATTCCACACAGGAATCTTCGTACACGTCCTGGTTTATCCCTGTCTTTTCTGCCTTCACATATTCTTCTATGACATAATATTTCAGGTAAATTTCGTTTCTGCCATAAGCTATTTTAAATGTCACTTGCGGTTTATAAGTTGTGACAGCCCAGTTAACTGTGTCAATATGATGCTTATCATTAAGATCATCCAGCCCGGCTGAAATTTCAGCCAGGCCGGGAAGATCTTTCACATACCCTAAATTGACCACCCTTATTATGTTCAAAGCAAATTAACTTTTTGTTTCTGAACTAACCGAACCAATTATCTTACTAAAGTTATCACGAAACAATGATAATTCCAAAAAAACTGTTAAAGTTCTTTCCATGCAAGGGCTGCCGCACCCAGTATAGCGGCATTTGTTTCAGGAATGGAAGATGGTAATATTTCAAAGGTATTTCTGAACACCGGCATTATCAATCTGTCCACATGTTTTCTCAGGGGTTCAAACAGGAGGTTGCCTGCCTTTACCAGTCCCCCAAAGAGAAAAACGGCTTTCGGGCTTGTAACGACCACTGCATTCACTATTGCCAGGGCGAGTATTTCGGCAGTATAATCAAAGGCATCAAGTGCCAGTTTATCACCTTTTTCTGCCGCCTCGGCCACCAGTTTGGAATCTATCAAAGCAGGATTTATTTCCCTGAGCAGGCTGTAATCTTTTCTTTCCTCCATGAATATTTTTGCTGTACGCACTATACCGGTAGCTGAAGCATATGTTTCGAGGCATCCCTTTCTTCCGCAGCCACATTCCCTTCCCCCGGGTATCATTGTAACATGGCCGTATTCCCCTGCGAAGCCTGTATGGCCGTATACCACTTCATTATTTACCACGAACCCGCTTCCGAGTCCTGTGCCCAGGGTAAGCAGTATAAAATCCTTAATTCCTTTAGCTCCCCCGAAGATCATTTCACCGACTGCTGCTGCATTTGCGTCATTGGTCAGGACGACCGGTTTATTTAATTCTTTCTTCATTTTATCGGCAAAAGGAACGATTCCTTTCCAGGTGAGATTTGGAGCCAGTTCTATAGTTCCTTTATGATAATTACCATTGGGTGCACCTATTCCAACTCCTTTAAGTTTGAAACCTCCGGCTTCAGCAACCAGTTTATTTATTTCTCCGGCAAGTATTTTTATAAAGCCATCGGGTTCCGGCGATTTGTCAGTATCTATAGTACTATCTGCTATTATCTTCCCCTGTTTATCTACGAGTCCATAAGCGGTGTTTGTTCCGCCTATATCGATTCCAGCAACGATTTCTTCGGTCATTTCTGTAATAATTTATTGAGATAATCATTTTTTTTCATTCTCTCCCCTGGTAGTACTTATTGACACCACCTTTTGCCTCAGGCCTTCTATTTGCCAGTCTTCAATTAATTCCCAGCCTGCCTTCACTCCAATTTTCCCGGGATAATAGGTTACAGGTTCTGGTTGCCGTTTAAGCTGGTAATCACCCGTTGTCCATTCCCCGTTCCTGTCGATGTCAAATATCAGTTTTACCAGGTAGTCTTTACTATCAAGGTATGTGAAATCAATGCTGCCTTCATCAGGAAGGCTTATTTTCTTTTGCCGCACCAGTTTTTCCCCCGGGTCCATAAGTTGTACGATAACATCACCCACAAACCCTGTAATATTGAGTGTTAGCCTGCCGAATTGTTCAGGACTCCTGATCCTGAAATTGAAAGCACCGGAGTCAGTAAGGTGGTTGTATATATTTCTGAACGCGCCCTTATCCATTATAAACAGGTAAGAACTGTCAGGAACGAGCTCTGCTTCAACCAGGAATTTTTTTGAGTTCAGGCTGTCGCGATTTATTGAATATTTCCTGTTGATCAGCAATGTATCACTTTTCAGGAACAGTTTTATAAGCGAAGTATCTGGATCCCATACTGGTGTTTCGAAAACAAATTCAGGCTTCTGTTCCGGCTTAAGACCTGTAGACTGCGACAGGTTGGTTCTGAAAGGGAGGCTGATTTCTTCAACTGCCGGTTGCCTGCCCCTGGTTATTATCCTGTATCTGAAGTTAATTGTATCAATTACCGATTGCAGCTGGCCCAGGGTATCAGTTTCAGGATGTTCAAGATAAACAGTAATTCTTTCACGCGAATAGAATGCACTGTCAGTAAGCCATATTCTGAAAGTATCCTGTTTTGCAGAAATCTCTCTTAAATATTGAACTTCGCCGACTGTATCGGCAAACTGCATTATGAAAGAGGTGGTATCCACAGGCAATGAAAACTTAAACTGCAGCAGGTAAGGTTGTGGCCTGTCAGTTCCTGTGAGATATTGTATTTTATTCTCAGCCACGAAATAATACAGTTCATATTCTTTCCCTGGGATGCGTTCATACCGGAGTGAGTCATATTCCTCTGTTTCTTCACCTGATTCTTCCACCCGTGTTGTGTCCTGGACAGGTGTTAGCAGTGTTGAATCGGTTTCTGCAATTATGCTGTCGGGCCGGGCTGGTATATAGTTGTTAGCTGCACTCACATATATTGAAGAATCCAAAAACGAAAAAGCCTCGGTGGGCAGGTCGTATTGCTTGTTATTATTATCATCTTTCAACCCGTATATTTTATATTCACCCGCCGCAATATTATCGATCCTGAACTTACCATTATCCGATGCCCGGGTGATATAGTCAGGCAATGATGTTTGAGGAATGGTATCGGCCATTTCCGAATGGAGTAAAACCAGTATTTCTTCTCCTGCTTCAAGGGAGAAAGCATCATAAATACAGCCTGTAATTGAAAGTGAATCTATAATATCACCTGTTGAAAATACATATTTGAAATTTTCCAGCGGGTTATTCTCATTAAGGTCCTTTATACAATCCAGGAAATTGAATGAATATGTCACACTGTCATGCAGCACCTCATCTTCATCCAGTTCCACAATAAGTTTTTTACCGCGTGTCTTTATTTCAGGTTTTTCATTAAGGGGAGGTGATATCATCAATACCTGGTCGACATTATCAAGGATAAAATACTCATCGAAAGTAACTTCAAATGATCTACCCTCAAAATTAACCGATTCATTTTCCGGAATAATGCTTAACACTTCAGGTGGTTGTTCATCCTGGGGACCTCCTGAGGGTGAACTTACCTTAGCGCAAGATGCAATTATCAGGAATAAGATGATTAATATGCTGATGTTCCGGTTAAGTGATAGCATGAGAAAAATACTATAAAGGATTACAAACCTACATGAAATTTTTTACTTTTCATTCCTGCTTCTGCGACAAAAAAATTTGAGGTTGTCCTAAATTAATTTAGTCAGTAAAACAATTTTCTTAATTTTGCACCCTGTATCAATAAGCATCATTATGGAACTGCTGGCTATAATAACCTGGGATGTAAATCCTGAAATATTCAGGATCGGTAATTTTGCACCAAGGTGGTATGGTGTACTTTTTGCCTCCGGCTTTCTTTTCGGTTATCTGATTTTCAAGAGGATATTCAGAAACGAAGGTTTAAAGGTCGAAATGCTTGACAAGCTTACCATATACATGGCTATCGGGGTTATCGTAGGAGCCCGCCTCGGTCACTGCCTTTTTTATGAACCATCGTACTACCTGAGCAACCCGTTGGAGATACTTAAGATCTGGCGTGGTGGACTGGCCAGTCACGGAGCAGCAATCGTTGTACCATTAGTTCTATGGCTCTGGTCAAGGAAGGAAAAGAAACCATTTATATGGATACTTGACCGTATAGTTATCGTGGTCGCCCTTGGTGGTGCCATGATACGGCTGGGCAATCTTATGAATTCCGAAATATACGGAGTTGAAACAACTCTTCCCTGGGGTTTTGTCTTCCTCCGTAACGGAGAAACAGTGCCCAAGCATCCCACCCAGATATATGAAGCACTGGCTTATTTCATTACATTCATAATACTTTACCGAATATACTGGAGAAAGAAAGGGGAATTTATCAACGGCTTACTCTTCAGTCTTTTTCTTATTCTTGTTTTTGTTTTCAGGTTTTTCGTTGAATTCGTAAAGGAAGACCAGGTGGATTTTGAGGCAACCATGACTCTCAACATGGGCCAGTGGCTGAGTGTACCTTTTATATTGCTGGGAGTTGTTGTCTTAGTGATAAGTCTCAGACGACACAGGATGCAGGCTACCTAGGAGCAGGGAGCACGGAGCAGGGAGCAGGGAGCAGGGAGCAGGGAGCAGGGAGCAGGGAGCAGGGAGCAGGGAGCAGGGAGCAGGGAGCAGGGAGCACGGAGTTTCTTTCAATTAAGTGTCTTTCTGAAAGATGTGATTCGCCTGCTTAAGTAAGCAAGATCAGCCAATAATTTTGTTTTCTCTTTCTCATCAATTATAGATCTCCTGTGAAATATTATAATCATATTTGCACATTCAAAAACTGACCTTCTGGAGATGTTAAGAAACTGACCAAATTCTTTTTTAGAAAAAGAACCTGATCCTTCGGTAATGTTATTTGATATTGATAATCCAGAGCTTCTTAATTGTTCAGCAAATTTATAAAGCTTTTTGCTATCGGCTAGTTCTGCAATATCAAATAGCCTGTCCCCTAGATCAATGGCATCACGCCATATCTCAAGATCTTCAAATCGAAAATGTTTCATTTTTACAGCTTTTAATGTTATGCAACGAGAAATTATCTTAAAAGAAAGATAAGAAAATTATCAATATTACTTTTGAAACAGCAACATTTTTATTTAATCTCGCTCCCTGTCTCTTACTCCCTGCTCCCTGCTCCCTGCCCCCTGCTATCACGGAGTGAATAATTGAAGGTTTATTTCCTGACAATCCCATAAAAAAGTATATCTATAATCGCATCGAGGCGGGCATCCATGCCATAGCTTCTTTTCTCCCAGAAAAGAGGTAATTCCAGTCCTTTCAGGGCTGTTTGTACTGCCAGGGCAGCAAGGCCCGTATTTTCAAGGTTAAAATGTCCCGACCTGACTCCTCTCCACAATACATACCTTATCAGGGCTATTTCCATAAGATCATATTTTTCGCGCTGCTTTTCAATAAAGTCAAAATGGTCAAGGTCCCTGTTGAATATTGCATTATAATAATTTGACAGTTTTTCGAATAATTTCATCCTGATTTTAACATACCGCCGGAGTATAAGCTCTGGGTCATCACTGCTTTTTATTACTTTAGATAACTCATCTTTAAGCACTTGTGCTTCATGATCGACAACTGCCTCAAATATCTCCTCCTTGCTCTTAAAATAATAATATATTGAACTTTTACCTTTATTCAGTGCATTGGCGATCTCCTCCATGGTTGTTTTCTTGAACCCGTAACGGCTGAATATCTTACTTGCACTCAGCACAATCTTTTCTCTATATTTTTCTTTATCAACCATTTGCTTTCAAGTTACATTAAGGGTGCAAGTTATTCATATTATTCATTAAATGAAACAGTTTAATGATTTTCTTAGAACTAAATGGTCGATTGTTCGAATAACTCATCAGCCTTAGACTTAATTGAGATAATTTGATCTAACTAGTGCTGATTCGTATTATCCATATTTTTATTAATTTTGGGAATTCATTGCTCATAAAACGAAAGCAAGGAATGCGGATCGGAGATAAACATTACGAATCCATCTGGCTTGACAAGGACGATGATAATGCTGTGAACATCATCGATCAGAATAAATTACCTTTCAAATTTGAGATTATTTCTTTAAGGACAGTAGGGGACGTATTCAATGCCATCAGGAACATGACCCTCAGGGGTGCTCCTTTAATAGGTGTTGCAGCTGCCTACGGTATGTACCTTGCCTGTCTTGAAATAACTGCCTATACAAAATCAAGGGAACACCTGAGGAATGCGGCAAAATATCTCAAATCCGCCCGTCCTACTGCCGTAAACCTGGAATGGTCGGTGAACAGGCAGATGCAACAGCTGGCACAGTACTGCCGGCGCGACAGGCTTGTTAAAGTTGCTCTCAGGACTGCACATGATATCGCCGGGGAAGAAAAGGACAAGTGCAGGAAGATAGGCAAAGCCGGGCTGGAAATAATCGAAAAGTTAAGTAAAATTAAAAAGGGCGGAACTGTAAATATCCTTACTCATTGTAATGCCGGGTGGCTGGCATGTGTTGATTACGGAACGGCCACTGCACCGGTATACCTGGCTCATGATAAAGGCATCAGCGTACATGTATGGGTAGATGAAACCCGTCCCCGCAACCAGGGAGCAAGGCTTACAGCGTGGGAGCTCGAGAACCACGGTGTACCCTGCACATTGATTACCGATAATGCCGGTGGTTACCTGATGCAAAAAGGTGAGGTTGACATAGTTATTACGGGCAGCGACCGTACAGCCCTGAACGGAGACACAGCCAATAAAGCTGGGACTTACCTGAAAGCCCTGGCTGCAAGAGATAATAATATCCCTTTCTATGCTGCCCTGCCCACATCCTCCATTGACATTGGTATTAAAAACGGTATAAATGAAATACCCGTTGAAGAAAGGGATGAAAAGGAGGTGCTGTACGTGGAAGGCCTGTATAATGATGAAATAGTGTATGCGAGAATATGCCCTGAAAACACAAGGGCATCCAATTATGGTTTTGATATAACACCTGCTGAACTTATCACGGGTTTAATAACTGAAAAGGGTATATGCAGGGCAGGAGAAGATGATATAAGAAAGTTATTATCAGAAAAAAAAGATTAATATGGAAGGAGTTATTAAATTCAATTGTTACTGGACCCAATCAGGGCCAGTTATTACTGACGAGCCATATAATATTCTTAATTACTGGAGAGAAGTGTTATTTAATATGGACCTGATAGGGGCATATGAGAACGGGGTGGGTTTCGGTAACATGAGTTGCAGGATCGGTGAAAGCAATAAGTTTTTCATTACAGCTTCTGCAACCGGAGAAATTCCAGTGCTGGAACCGGGGCATTATGTCCGTGTCGAAGGATTCAACTTCGAGGATAATGCCATCAAGTGCACCGGGCCGCTCAAAGCATCTTCCGAATCACTTACACATGCAGCTATCTACCAGGCCGACTCCGGGACAAATGCAATAATACACGTACATAATCTTGAACTGTGGAAGAAGCTGAAGGACAAAGTGCCGACAACAAAAGAAGAATTTGAATATGGTACAGCAGGGCTTGCACTGGATATCTTCAGGTTGTTCATGGAAACCGATGTAATCGAGAAAAGAATAATTGTGATGGGTGGCGATCCTTCAGGGTTGATAACATTTGGCAATGAAATGGATGAGGCAATTAATGTACTGATGTCATACATAGGCGAAGATTAATGGATAAAATTGGTATAATTGGCGGATCAGGGCTGGAAGATCCTGAAATATTAAAGGATCAGAAAGAGGTAATATGCACCACCCCCTGGGGAGACCCTTCATCGATACTCCTGGAAGGCAAAATAAATAATAAGGATGTTATACTTCTATCAAGACATGGAAGAAAACATACAATTCCCCCGACACAGGTTAATAACAGGGCTAATATCTGGGCATTAAGAGAAAACGGTTGCGACAAAATCATTTCCACCACAGCATGTGGCAGCCTTCGTGAAGATATTGGCCGGGGTGACATAATTATCCCCGATCAGTTTATTGATTTCACGCGCAGGAGGGAGCTTAGTTTCTTCGATGCTTTTGATCCCGGCGACATGAAGCACACTCCCATGGCTGAACCTTTTGACAGCCTGATGAGAAATGCATTAATTGCAGCAGGCAGGAAACTGGGATTCCGAATCCATGAAACCGGCACCATTATTACTATAGAAGGGCCAAGATTTTCCACCCGTGCTGAATCAAAAATGTTCCGTACATGGGGTGCCGACCTGGTAAACATGTCAATTGCACCGGAAGTTATCCTGGCCAATGAGCTGGATATGCCCTATGCGACAATTGCCATGAGCACTGATTATGATTCGTGGCATGAAGATGAGGAGCCGGTATCATGGCAGGAGGTAATTAAAATCTTCAATGAGAATATCAGCAAGGTGGTAAGCCTTATCCACAAATTCTTTTATTGAAATGCCCTCCTTTATTTGACGCAACCTTAAAAGGTCCTAAATCATCATACTATGTACAAACAATAAAAATGAATTAAAAACACAGTCGGCTTTCAATGATGAATTGAAATAAAAACAGAGGCAAACAATTTAGATTATATCATTATATGGCTGTGTTTCTTTAAAATAATTGGAAAAAGTACTGAAAACCTTATTTATTTTTTAATCAGAGGGTGTTCCAAGAAAATATGTACAGATGTAAATTTTATTAATAATTTTATATATTTGGGCTTACTTATAGAGAAAAAGAAACCTTTAACCTGGCTTATTAATTGAAAATATGAACAATTCTATACGTGAATCATCAGTTTTTTTTTAATAAACCTGATGCAATTAAAATTTGATCAGAGGAACTTAATACAAATTCCACTTCTATAAACCTAAAATAATAACTTATGAAGAAAATTTCTGTTTTAATCATGTTCTTGGCCGTCCTGGGCTTACAGCTAGCACAGGCACAGGTCAGACAGATCACAGGTACCGTGACCAGTGCAGAAGACGGGGCGCCGTTACCTGGTGTTCAGATTGTTGTTGTTGGCAGTACCATAGGAGCCATCACGGACGTCAACGGAAATTACTCCATTGATGTACCTGAAACTGCAACTACCTTGCAGTTCTCATTCGTGGGGCTGACAACACAGGCAATTGACATTGAAGGAAAATCTGTCATTGATGTTGTAATGGAAGAGGATCTGCAGGCCCTTGGGGAAATAATCGTAACGGGTTATAGTACCAGGGGTAAGAATCAGCTTACAGGATCAACTGTCCAGGTGACTGCTGACAAACTTAGGGATACCCCTGTTGCCTCGGTTGACCAGACCCTCCAGGGTAAGGTTGCGGGTCTTGTCATTAACACTTTCTCGGGAACCCCCGGCTCCAGGCAGGAAATCAGGATCAGGGGTGTAAGCTCACTTACAGCTTCCAATGATCCGCTGTTTGTTATCGATGGTGTTCCTGTTATAAATGAAGAAATTACAGGATCCACCGCCTTTTCATCTCTGGGCTCGCTTGCTGCTATTAACCCTGATGACATCGAGTCAATAACCGTGCTGAAAGATGCTTCTGCCACATCGGCCTACGGTGCAAGGGGATCAAACGGTGTTATCGTTATTACCACCAACAAAGGTAAAGCAGGTAAAACAAGATTCAACTTTTCAGCTAACTACGGTTTTCAGAACAAGGCTGTTGTGGGCCGTAAAGAACTGACAGCCCTTCAGCGAGAAGAGCTTTATCTTGAAGCCGTGCTTAACACTTACGGTGAAGATTACAGCCTGGAAACCCCCGAACAGGCCTATGATTTTGCTGTTGACAATAACCTCTTCGGAGTACAGCAGTATATTGCATGGAATGCATTAGGAAGACCGGAAGGCAACTGGGGCGAGGCTGTCCTTAACAAAAATGCACCAACCTATAAGGTAAACTTATCAGCATCAGGAGGTGACAATACTTCGTCATTCTATGCTTCATTGGGTTATATGAACCAGGAATCAGTAGCCATAGGTAACCTTTTTGAAAGACTGACCGGGCAGCTGAACTACCAGAGAAAATTCCATGACAGGGTCAATTTCTCCACAACCAACACCGTTTCATACACCAACCAGGATCATATTTTCCTTGAAACTTCGGCTTACTATGGAAACCCGCATATGCTGAGGTATTTCATGCCGCCCACAATACCTCCATATAATGAGGACGGCACACCGAACATTGACTATGCTTCTGTTGCATTCAACATTATCTACCTCCAGGAGAATAACATCACCTGGAACCATATGCTCAGGTTTTTGTCAAACAGCTTTGTTGAATATGAAATAATTGATAACCTGAAGTTCAAGTCATTATATGCATTTGACTGGGTAATGGGTCACTATAAGGATTACCGTAACAGGTACCATGGTGATTCAAGGGATGAAAACGGTAGTTCATATATGATACTTGACCAGGATTTCAATATGGTGTTCCAGAACTCACTGGACTACTCACTTAACTTCCTTGATAACCACAGGGTCGACCTTAAAGCCCTTATCGAGTACCAGAAATTCAAGTCATGGTATATGTATGCCTATGGCGAGAACTTTGTTACAGATGGACTTACCAATGTGGCCTCTGCAGGATCCAACTTTGACGCCACTTCAGAATTCAGTGACTGGGCCAACCTGTCATACCTGGGTATGCTGAACTATAACTACATGGGCAAGTATATTGCTGACTTCACCTTCAGAAGGGAAGGATCATCAAGGTTTGCCGAGGACCGCAGGTTCGGTAATTTCTGGGCCGTCGGTGTGGCATGGAACATGAGCCAGGAAAACTTCATGCAAGGAGTGTCATTCATTGACAACTTGAGGTTCAGAGGATCTTATGGTGTCAGCGGTAACTCCGGTGTGGGTCTGAATGCCTTCCAGTCATTACTTGGCTATGCTGCTGACTATGCCGGGGCAGGTGCTTCCTATCCATCAGGTTATGGTAACAATATGCTTACATGGGAGAAGAACAGGAACTACGATGTTGGTTTCGACTTTGCCATCCTGAATAACAGGATAGACGGTTCATTCTCATACTTCAACAAGGAAACCTTTGACCTGTTGCAGAATGTTCCTCTTACCAGGACTTCCGGGTTCAGCAGTATTACAAGGAACGTTGGGGCAATGGTAAACACCGGTATTGAGACAATGGTCAACCTTGCCGCTGTTCGTACCAGTGATTTCAACCTGAACTTCAGTTTCAACTTTGCCACATTGCATAACGAGGTCACTGAGCTTGCAAAAGATGCTGAAGGCAATGATATTGTAATATCCAACAGCTATAAGAAGGTAGCAGTAGGACATACATATTACGAGTGGTACATGCAAGAGTGGGCTGGAGTCAATCCTGAAACAGGATTGCCTCAATGGTATGTCAATGAGACTGATGATGAGGGCAATATAGTTGACCCTGATGCAATCACTGAAAACTATAACGAAGCTCAGCGTGCATGGATGGGCAAGAGTGCCATCCCGACATGGTCAGGCGGTGGCGGTATTCATATTGATTTCAAAGGAATTTATTTTGATGCCAACTTATATGTTGCAGGCGGCCATCTGATAGAAGAGCAATGGGACCACTATACATGGGATAATGGTCTGTATTCAGTCGGTTATTTCAATGGTATTGAAAAACTCCTGGAAAGATGGCAGCAGCCGGGTGATATAACTGATATTCCCAAGTTTCAGTTTATGTTCAGGCCTCAGAATGCAGTATCTACCTCATCCCGTGTATTGTTTAAAGGTGATTATATGAGGCTTAAAGATTTAGTATTGGGTTACAACCTTCCTCCATCAATACTATCAAGGCTCAAACTCACAGGCGCTTCAATATATGCAAGGGGAACCAACATGTTCACCTATGCATTTGACCCGGACACAAGAGAGGGATATGATCCGGAAACACAGGCCGACGGATATACCGGTCTTGAGACTCCGCCAATCAAATCACTCGTATTTGGTATAAACGTAAATTTCTAGTACAATGAAAAAAATAACATATACATTATTATCGATCGCACTGCTGGCAGGTGTACTTGCCTCCTGCAGTAAGGAAGCCCTGGATCCCACCCTTGCACAGGCAAAAGCGGTTGAGGGAAGCATAAACACTGTTGAGGATATAAAAGGTCTTGTTTACGGTGTCTACAACAGGTTGACCGCCAGCTCATATTATGGAAGGGATTTTATCATCTGGGGTGAAGTAAGAAGCGACAATTGCTTTTCAAACGGTAACTCGGGTAGGTTTGTCGGTGATGCCAGGATGGACTATACCAGTAGCTTCGGTGGCCACTGGGCACAGGCATATTCAGCGATAGCAGTTGCCAATATTATCATAGGGATTAATCCGGATGATATAGAGGGAGACCGCGACCAGCTCGACCATTATATCGGAGAGGCATATGCCTTAAGGGCACTGTGCCATTACGACCTGCTGATCTATTACGGGCAGATGCATAATGGTGATGCTGCCGGACTTGGTATACCTTATATCAAAGTGTATAAGAGTGAAGACCTTTACCCTCCAAGGGATACATGGCAGAATAACGTAACAGATATCTACGCTGATATCGATATGGCCATCTCACTGATGGATCCGGCTCTGGCTGATGATTCAAAGCAGTTTTTCACCTATTATGGTGCCCATGCACTTAAAGCCAGGGTAGCCACATATTTCGGCGACTGGTCTGATGTTGTAAGCTCATGCCAGGCAGTTATGGCGGGTGATTACGAAATTGTCGCTGGTGCTAATTTTGCCAATTCATTCCTTATTGACAGTGATGTCAATTCAGTCTTTGAACTTGCTTTCAGCGGCGTTGACAATGCAAACATCAACGGACTGCAGTATATTTACAGGGGCAAATCGTATGGTGATATTTCGCCACTTGAAGACTTAGTCCTCTGTTTTGACCCTGGTGATGTGAGGGCTGCACCGGATATGATAGGACCCGATCCCGATGTGCCAACAAGGATTTACACTAACCTTGGGAAATATCCTTCATATGACTATTCAGACAATGTGCCTGTACTGCGCTATGAAGAGGTTATTCTGAACTATGCCGAAGCTCTCTGGAGGATTAACCCGGCTGATGCCAACGCACTGACACAGCTTAACCTTGTTCCCGCACAGAGGGGTGCTTTGGCCTATACCGAAGTAACCGAAGACAATATCCTTCTCGAGAGAAGGAGGGAATTCTGCTTCGAAGGCCTGAGGTTCCACGACCTTGCCCGTACAGGAAGGGATATTCCTTATGTTGACACATTTAACCAGACACACCTGGGACCTGCTTACGGATCATATAACTATGCATTCCCCATCCCGCTGGGTGAATTGGATGCTAATCCGAATATGGTTCAGAACCGTGGATACTTATAATCACTGAAACTCTATAAGAAAAAATGCCCCGTGCCGCGGGGCATTTTTTTTGGATTAATGGAATGATGGATTATTGAAGGAAAATAATATTGTGTCTAATAATTATTCCCTCTCAAGAATCCATCTTATACCCTGCTTAAGAATATCTCCCGGCACATAATGGCCGCCTTCGAAAATTTCCAGCCGGGTTGTATAGCCATTTTTCTTAAGTATGCGGTTTGACTTACGCGCTTCAGAAACCCCAATGGACTGATCTGTTGTTCCATGGGCAATGAATACTTTTATGTCACTGTTTGCTTCCAGGTCCTCTGAACTGAGAAACCAGGGATATTCCACGGGATCGGGAAGACGACCGCCAAAACATATCAGCCCGTCAAATATATCATGATACTTTATCCCTCCGGCATATCCAAATCCGGCACCCTGGGAAAAGCCAAACAGGATTATTTTACCAGTATTATATTCTTCACTTATTCTCTTTGCGATATTAACAAAATACCCGGTAACCAGGGGATCTGCAATTTCCCAGAGAGACCTTTCACGAGATATGATGCTCCAGGAATATTGCTGGGTAAGGGTGCCTCCCCTTGTAGTATAAGTATAGGGACTCTGTGGCACTGCATAAATTACCCCTTCGTCCTTAATATATCTCCATAAATCTGAAAAAAGATAGGGGTTGCTGGCATTGCCGTGCAATCCGATTATTAATGGATACTTTTTATCGGGATCATAGTCCGGAGGCAGGAACAAAAGGCATTTCTCAAGTCTGGTAACTCTGTAATATTTAATTTCCCCGTATTTATCTCCGTATGCAATCAATTCCCTGTACCGTGATTTGGTCCCGGGATTAATCCTTAGAACATTGAAAGCTTCTTCGGCTTCAATCATCTCAAAATCAACGTATCCGGCATTTATTGCAAGAACAAGGAAGTTTATAGCATAATCAAGCTTCCCGAGTTTTGAATAACATGCTGCTATTTTATAATAACTGTCAGAATCATCTGTATTCCTGTTAACCATGTAAAGGAAAAGTCTTGCTGCTTCAAGATATTCTCCTTTCCTGTATGCCATCTCAGCCGCAAGCTTTAGTGCTCCCAGATCCTCGGCAAGAAATTCATTGATATTTATATTCAACGGGTTTATTGAGTCAGGTGTTGAATATCTTTTCAGGTATTTTTCATAATTGCCCTGGGCTATAGCTCCCGGAAATGAAAAAATACCGGATAACAGAATTCCGGTGATAAGCAATAGAGATGAGAGTTTATGTTTGTTCATTATGGGGTATTTATTGTAATGACCGATAATTGGGTGTTTATCCCTAAAAAATGGAATATTGGAATAATGGAATATTGAGTCCACTTCGAAAAGTCTCACCCGGAGGGTGAAAATAACATTAGCCACAGTCACACCTGTGGGTAAGGCATAACAAAACCTAATGTCACCCCCGGAGGCGGGTGAATAGAGATTAATTCCTGCCAGACGGTGAAGAGCAGGGATATTAGTTATTCACCCGCCTCCGGGGGTGAGGGTTTGAATGTTACTTCATGCCCCGGGGTGTAACCCGGGCTACTGTTATTAACCCACTCCGTAGGTATTTGGTATTTAGCTGATATAATTCTCCTGGTGTAAAAACCGGTCTCTAAAGATTGTTTATAGCAAGTTCTGACTTTTCGGAGGGGACTCATTAATCCAATATTTAAAAATATTCATTATTTTGGAAGCACAAAGTTTAAGCTAACCGGTAATACAAGATGAGAAATTTCAACAAAGTAATTCTATTCAGTTTGTTATTCCTGTGCATAGCAGGTGCGGCCAGGTCACAGTTTTACAAGGTATACGGGTATACCACTCTTGATCCCAGCGAGAAAGAGCTGGTGTACTGGACATCCTATATCCCTTCTTCTGACCATACCTATTCATTTTTTGGAAATGATGTAAGCCGAAAGGATCTGGTTGCCCATTCAATTGAATTTGAATACGGTCTAAGTCCTGTCTGGACTGTTGCATTTTATATGGATTTTGAGCAACCCGCGGGTGAAAGCCTGAAATGGGTGAGGACAAAAGCCGTCATGTTCCACTATGCACTTTTCGAAAAAGGACAGCTGCCCGTCGACCTTGCCCTTTACGGTGAATATAAACTGCCCAGAAAAGACTATGAAATATCAGAAGAGCTTGAATTCAAGCTAATAATGGAAAAGGATTTCGGATCACACCGGTTCATACTCAATCCAACCTTTGAAAAGAAAATAAGCGGGCCGTATATTGACGAGGGAGTTGAGTTTGCACTCAACGGGGCATACACTTTCATAAGAAGTCTACGTTTCCAACCAAGGATTGAGTATTATTCAAAAATGGGTGAGCTATATGATCTTGACATCTATGGTGACCAGAAGAACTACATATTTCCTTCCTTTGATCTCTTCTTTGGGAAATACTACCAGTTCAGGTGGCATGCAGGCGTTGGTTTCGGACTTACTAACCCTGCTGACAATATCATCATAAAGAGTATATTTTCATTTGAATTCTTTTAACAGAAAATAAATAATCAGGATATGAAGACTCAAAAAATAATATTTCCGCTAATAGCCATAACAGTTGTCATAATTCTTTCAGGTATGGTTATCCTTAATAACAGGGAAAACCAGAATAAACAGTATTACTATTTCGAAGATCCCATTGAATGCTCGGGATGCCACTGGGACAGGTTTGAAAGGTGGAGTGTCTCACAACATTCGAAGGGATTCACAGGCGATTTTTTCCAAGCACAGTTTTATGATCTTGTCCTGCCATCGCTTGGACTTGATGAAAAAGTTGCAGATGCCCATGAGGGATGTATAGGCTGTCATTCACCTTCCGCTTTTCTTTCAGGAGATATGATCCCACCGAGGACAGTTGAACCGGATAATCACTGGAACAGGGCTGATTATACTAAAACAATGGCTGATCGTGGTATTTTCTGTGATTTCTGCCATACACTCGATCGATTTGAGCATGAACCTCCATTCAACCATGATTATATTTCCCATGCTACTGCAGAGGTTGATCCCAAACGTGCAGACCTTGCCTTCCCGTGGTCTCCGCACCATGAAACGCAGATGTCTGAAATATACGAGGCTGAACAGATATGTGCCACATGCCATAACGAACTGAATCCATATGGTGTCTGGGTTAAGGCAACCGAGCATGAATATGCTGAAAGTGTCTACCTTGACAGAGGAATACCGTGCCAGTCATGCCATATGCAACCTATGCAGGGTAAACCGGCAAAAATGGGATTGATCAGGGACCATAATACGGATCACTGGTGGGGAGGCGGATTTGCAGAATTTGTTGAAGGAGCAGCAGGTGTCTATTTCCAGGAAGACTTTGGCATGGTAGAAAAAGGTGAGCAAATTGATTTTTCCATTATGGTTAAGGCACTTGCCACAGGCCATAATTTCCCGACAGGGTCGGTGGAAGAACGGGATGTATGGTTGCATGTAAGCCTCAACAATGCAGGGGGCGAAGAGGTACTGCATATACCTGTGCCAGCTAATCCCAGCGACCCCGATGATAAATATTTCATCACCAGCAATGCAAAGATTGCCTATCCGTCTCACAGTACTCTCTCTGAACCGATAGAGAGGGATGGTCTGCCAGAAGGGGACAGGATATACCACAGCGCTTTCATTGATTCAGAAGGTGAATTTACCTTTGCCCAGTGGTTGACTGTCAGAGTCATTGAAAACCGTCTTAAGCCCCTGGAGGAAAGAATTGAGAATTATTCATTTACAGTACCCCACAATCTGCCTGAAGGTGAATACACGCTTACGGCAGTACTAAACTACCGCCGCATGCCCGATCCTTTTGCGGATTACCTTGGAGTAGAGCGCAGGCCGGTGATCGAAGTATCAAGGGATGTGAGGAAAGTAAAGGTTGAGTAGTACAACCTTTTAAGTATTTATTTCGTCTGAGGAGTAGAGGAAACTGAATAAATATGAAAAAGCAATTCTTTCTTCTATTCATTATAATATTGTTTGCACTGGCTTCCTGCGAGGAAGACGAACTTAAATTGCCTGCTGAAGTCAATGTGGAATTTGAAATGACTCCCTTAAGCCTGGACGATGATAATGCCAAAGGGGATCCTGTTCTGACTGTTGATGAGGGTTATCTTGTAATAAATACAATTGAGTTTGACGGTGACAGAGATGAGGGCGAAGACTATTTCTTTTCCAGTCCCTTTGAGCCGTCACTCCAGGTGGAACTGCATAACGGCATAGTAAGTGAGGATGTTACATTTGACATTCCGCAGGGTGTTTATAAAAAGGTAGAATTTACCCTGATGATCGGAGATGAAGAATATCCGGCTCTTCGCCTGCGCGGAATATGTAATAAGCCTCCCTTTAAGGATATTCCTATGCTTTTTGAATATCCTTTCACGGAAGAAATACAGATAGGAGCAACAAATATTGATGGTAAGAAAGAAATTGTACTGACAAAAGATCAACCTTCAACTGCTACCATTATACTGGACACTCCTGATTTATTCAAGCTGTTCAACTTTGGAATGCTCCAGCAGGCAGAACTGGTTACGATTGATGATGAAGATGTACTTTTAATAAATAACGAAACAAACACAAATATCTTTAATGTTTTGGCCATCCGCCTTGAACAATCAATGCAGGTGGTTTTTGAGTAAAGAATGCAAGTTGACCTGTACAGTGAAGAGGATATCCTGAGAGGCTGTAAAAAAAAGAAAAGGCAATACCAGGAGATTCTCTATCGTAAGTATGCAAAAAAAATGTATGGGATATGTTTGAGCTATGCCGGTAACCGTGATATGGCCCAGGATATACTGCAGGATGCTTTTGTTAAAATTTTTAAGAAAATAGCGGACTTTAAAATGGAGGGATCACTGGAAGGATGGATGAGCAGAATTGTCTCAAATACAGCAATTGATCATTTGAGGAAGCAAACAAGAGAACATAAATATATTACTGATAAAGAAGAAGTAAGAGAAGAAATATTTGAGCCTGATGTAATAGAAAAGATGAAAGCGGAGGATGTCTTAAACCTTGTGGCAAAATTGCCCGACGGGGCACGCATGATCTTTAATCTGTACGCCCTGGAAGGATACACCCACAAAGAAATAGCGGTAAAACTGAATATAGCTGAAGGGACATCCAAATCACAGTTCAACCGGGCAAGGAAAATGTTAATGTCCTTACTGAGCAAACATAGTGCCTGATCATGGATTTTTTGAAATGGTATAAAAATATGGTCGAATCGAGTGACCTGGAACCCCCTGAAAATACCTGGGAGAATATCCAGGATCAGCTTGATATTGATCATTCATGGCAGGTAATTGACTCCCACCTGAGCAGGCAGGCCAGGTTAAAAATTGCTGCCGCTGCCAGCATCCTGGTTATATCCGTTGCCGCAGCCAGCCTGATATATTTTACTTCAGTCCGTTCAGATAATAAACAGTTAGCTGAAGAAATAACGCCGGCTGAAAGGATTGATACTGAACCCGGGGCTGCAGCTGAACCGGTTGTTGCTGCTGAGCCCGTTGTTACTGCTGAAAATATCATACAGCAACAGGATACCAGGGATGAAGTAATCACAGAGGAAAAAACTGCTTTAACGGGTAAAGAAGAGTCAACAAAATATTCCGAAACGTTACTTGCTGAAATTCAGGAGGAACAAATTAAAGAAGCACGTGAAACCTTACCTGATATAAGACTTAAAGACTACAAAGTGGAAAGAAAAGAAACGGTAATTAATGAATTGAAGGTTGTTGATCAATATATTACAGGTCAGGATATTTTAAACTATCTGGATTTAACTGTTGATACCTTCAGTATTCAGGTCAGTAACAATCAAAATGAAAGAAAGGCATTCAGGAAACTTTACATAGGCACAACTGGTCAACTGGCAAATACCTGGCTGGTGAATCATAAAACCATAAATGGCTTTAAGAGCACCAGCCTGGTTTCTACAAATGCCACTTTCGGATCAAATTTTGGGGTTTTCGCCGGAACAAACCTTTTACAGAATCTTGATCTGCAACTCGATCTTAATATCCTGTCCCAGAAAAACCAGGGTTATAATGAGTATTTAAACGGGCATTATATTACAAACAAGCTGAAATTCAACTACTCACAGCTGGCACTGTCATTACGTTATTACCGGATCTCAACACGGCTTATGCAGGGAGAACACGGGATAAATTTCGGAGGTTACCTTGCCTATCTGCGTAATGCATATCAGAAAATGGGCGATGAGACCTTATATCTTTCTGACAGTTATAACAGGCTGGACTATGGTCTCCTGCTTAGTTATGAATATATTTTCCCAGTTTATGGTCAGCTTGGACTGGGAACAGGATTCAGGGCTTACTACGGATTGAATAATATTTATTCAGGTGATGGTAACATCCCGGATTATCTTAACAAAACCCATACCGCCTCCGCTAATATCACCCTGTCACTGAAATACATGCTTAAATAAAAATTCTTCTGTAATCCTCTCTATACTTTATTATTAACCGATGCATTTAATACTTAATATTCAGCATTTATCTGAATGATATTTTAAGTATTAAAAATATTCATATTTTTATATCGTGATTTCAGGTTCCCGGGTCGGATATTTTTTACAGACCCGGGCGAAGAGGGAATCCCGTGAGAGACGGGAGCTGTACCCGCAGCTGTAAATCCAACAATTTGTTCCGGCATACCCGGCCACTGTTACACTTAGAGTAGAATGGGAAGGCAGCCGGAACAGGATGAGCCAGAAGACCTGCCTGGGATGTACTTCGTAGCTTTCGGGTGAAAGGCAAAGAGTAGAATTTATCATATTTCTATCCTGGTCCTTATTAATTAATGCTGCGAATTGTTTTGCATGTATACTGCATCATTATTTTCTGATACAGTAATCGTGAATGATATTCATTAGAATTATTATAAATGAGGAAAAGAAATTTCCCTTTTATTGAATCCATTTTATTGATGTTACTGATTGCCCCACCAGGCAGTCAATCAGCTGCCGGGCAATCTGTAACCGACACTGTCTTTCAAATACAGGATGTTGTTGTAAGTGCTCCACGCAGCAGGCATTACGGTAACGATATAAAAGCAGATGTATTCACACAGGATGAACTGAGGCCTTTTGGCGGTGTATCACTGGGTAATTTTTTAATGTTCAGGACAGCGCTCAATGTTAAAGCTTACGGAGCAGGGGGTGCCGCAACAACGATCAGCCTGAGAGGCACATCTCCCGGCCAGGTACAGGTTAACTGGAACGGATTTCCTATTAATTCAGTAACACTTGGATCATGCGATATTTCCATGATCCCCGCCGCCGGTTTCAATCGTATATCAGTTGTTTACGGCGCCCCGGGTGCACTTTACGGAAGCGGCACATTCGGAGGAGCAGTCAACCTGGATAGTGACCTTAAACCCGGGAAAGCGCTGAACGGTACAGCAAATGTGGGTTACAACTCACTCAAGACGATCACCGGCAGTGCCTCATTTCATATCGGTAACGATAAATTCGCCTGGAAAATAAACACATGGGGATCCTCCTCGGATAATGAATTCACATACTATGACTACATAAGACAAAGCCGGCGTGAACAAACAGATGGCGCGTGGAGTGATGCAGGGATAATTCAACATGCAGTACTGAAGCTTGGCTCTTCAACCATTGAAGCAGGCCTGTGGTACCAGTTCAGGAGTTATAATATTCCCTCACGAATGGGATCCACATCATATGAATCCCAGAATGATTCCACCCTTAAATTTTTTACAGCATACAAGAAGACTTCAAGACGATGGGGCTTACAGTTAAAGGCAGCAATATTTAATGACCGGCAGGCTTATTTCCAGAAAACATCAGAACTGTCATCAGTCTACAGTATTGAATCACATATTAACAGCCGACAATATTATGGTGATGCTGATTTCAGGTATTTTATAAATCCTTACCTGTCGGTTGACGCCGGTATTACAGGAACTTACATTACGGCATACGTACCTTCATACGGTGAAACAAAGAACGAAAAGGGCCTTACCGCTTTTACCGGTATAAAGTATTCGGATAATCGCCTTTACTGGCAGGCCCAGCTAAGAAAAGAATGGAACAGCAATTTTCAATCGGGCATATTGCCGTCAGTTGGCATATCCTGGAAGGTGATACCCGATAAGTGGACGCTACGGGCCAACCTTTCGCAGAAGTTCCGGAAACCAACTTTTAACGACCTCTACTGGATACCGGGAGGGAATACGGACCTGGAACCGGAAAAAGGTTATTCCCTGGAAGCCGGTTCAATATTTATTATATGGATGAATGAAAGAATGAAAGTATCGACTGACATAGGGCTGTACTGGTTGGAGATTAAAGATATGATTGTATGGCGCCCATCCACATCATTCTGGGTGGCTGAAAATTATAAGCATGTTAACACTGCCGGAATGGACGCAAAGGCATTATTTGAAATAAAGAATGAGCGATGGAATTATCATTCATCTTTTATGCTGACACTTAATCATCCCGTTGTAAAAACCGGTTCCGGTAACCAGCAAGTCATGTTGTATTCACCACCGGTGATCACATCCTGGGAAAACAAGATTAGCACGGGTATTTTTGATTTTACCCTCTGGTATCATTTCACGGCTGACCGTTATTATGATGATGATTCACTGCTTGACTCATACCATTTATTCAATGTCCAGGCCGGGGTGAACATCCCGGTGTGGAAAGGGGAGCTTGGTTTCCATGTAACTGTTAATAACCTGACCAACACCACTTACGAGCTTATACGCCTGTACCCTATGCCGGGTCATTACTTGTCTGTGAAAATGAATTATACTTTTTAAAATGATCATGTTTGAATAAACCTTAAACCAGTTCTAAATGAAAATTAAATCGTCATTGAATTTCATGCTTGTCCTGGGAACAACAGTCTTTTTAATAATATCCTGCGAAAAAAATGATCCTGAACCGGACATCACGGCTAATAACCTGAAAGGAATGTTTGTTGTATGCGAAGGCGTTTACGGCCAGGCAAACGGTGATATCTCTTTTTATGATACTGAAACGGGTACGTCTGTAATAAATCTTTATGAGTCTGTAAACGGAGCACCGTTGGGGGATGTCGTCCAGGCATTTGAAATAGTGGATACACTGGGATTCATTTTAGTGAATAATTCCCAGAAGGTAACTGTGGTGAATATGAAAGATTTCAAGCTGGTAAAAACCATCAATGGTTTTTCTTATCCCCGCAGTGTTGTTCGGGCAGAAGAGAATACTGTTTATGTGTCGAACGGCAACGGCATTTCGGGGGATTATATTTACAGTATTGACCTTGCGCTGCTTGAAAAAACTGACAGCCTGGAAGTAGCTACCGGTCCTGAAAAACTTATAAGTGTAAATTCAAAGGTATATGCAGCCATAGCCGGTGGATGGAATAACGATGGCAACACTGTGATCGAGATCGATCTGTCATCATTTGCTATTGTCAATACATATAATGTGGCATCGGTACCTGTTGATATTGTGGCTGATAAAGACGATAATATCTGGGTATATTGCAAGGGGGTTCCTGATTACTCCAACTATCCGGATGTAACGTATTCAGGTTCAGGTATATGTAAAATAAATGTTTTATCAAAGGAGGTTAATACGTTCAGCCTTTCAGGTATTATACCCCCTGGCATAAACAATATTGCTGCAGGCAATGATGGCAGCACAATATATTACCTCAACGATGGTCTTTATTCAATGGCTACGGATGCATTGCAGCTACCTTCATCCAAACTGATTGACGGTGTATTTTACGGAATGGATGTGGACCCTGAAACCGGGAATATCCTTTGCCTTGACTATGTTAATTCAAAGGCCGTTGTTTACGATCCATCAGGTGTTGAGCAGTACAATTTCGAAACTGCCGATTATCCGAATTCCGTTGTTTTCAGTTATTGAGCAATACAGGTGCTAGGCGTAGCGTCTCTTTGTCTGCAAATTAATGTCTTATGTAAACATTACTAATACCTGTGAAACTCATTTACTTGCTATCTGGCAAATTGGTAAGATGCCCCTGCGCCCAATAAAGCTGATGTTGGCAATGCATTTCCAAAAACACTTTCTATTCGGAACACTACCGGTAAACTGATATTATCAGTAATTGACAGATCATAACCAAGTTGAAACACCATACCGGGCACAACACCAGATCCATCGTTGAAAATATGTATTCCAGGTCCAATTTGCATGAATGCATTACTTCCAAGATATTTTTTAATATGAATACCAAGGTTGGAGGTCCATTCTGCTCTGTACCTGTATCCGTCATAATAACCATCATTCCAGTAATACTCCCAGTAATACAGTCTGTTCGAGCCTGCTTCACCAACAATAATTAACTTATCCTTAACCTGGAAATTAACATTCGCTTTAATAAAAACGCCAAAATTGTCCCATTCGTCAAGTGGAGAATAATCAATGGCTTTCTCAATATTTACTACTGTGTAACCTGCTCCGGCAGTAAATCCTATAGATTTGAATTGGCCGGAGCTGGCAAGCGAAAAGCCAAGAATACAAATTATGCTTAGAAAATGTTTCATACGTTTTGATTGTCTGATGATAGTACAAGATATGAAATTTATCTTGAACTTACCTCCGTCCTCCTTAGCGTATTTTATCCTACAGAGCCGGTGATAAGTGGTGATTATTTCTTAAAAAAATCCTTAAATTTATTCCAGGAATAAATTGTTGCATTGAATCTTAAAGATGAACAAGGCCAATAAATTTCGCGATAAATACCGGATTTCATCTCCTCGTATTCCATGGTTCGATTATTCGAGCAATGCTGGTTATTTTATTACTATTTGCACCAGGAACAGAAAAGATTTTTTTGGTTCGATTGAAAATGGTAAAATGTTTTTGGTTCACAAAGGAATAATATCCCATCAATTATCAGAGGGATAAAATCATCCGTTACGATTCAGGCAAGAAAAATAGATCCTGATTTTGCCTGGCAGCGAAATTATTTCGCACATATTGTCAGAAATAAAAAAGATTATGAAAGGATAGTAAAATATATTAAAGAGAATCCTATGAATTATGTAAGGTAAAAAACAAATAATTCAAGGGATTATTAAACAAATATTTTGTATTATTTCCATAATTATTTATTTTTGTATATAAATAGAAATATATGTGGGTTGAATTCCAGGCAAAAATGAGACCCTTCCGGGTTTTCTCAACTGCCGATGTGGCAAAGCAATTTCCATCCATGAACCCGATGAACCTGGTCCGCTGGCAAAAGAAAGGGTACATTCTCAAGCTGAGAAACCAATGGTATGCCTTCAATGATGCAGAAAGCTCCGAGAACAGTGAATGGCTGGCTGCAAACCTGATCTATGCACCGTCCTATATCAGTTTACATACTGCGCTTTCCTGGTATAATCTGATCCCGGAAATGATAGCCACAACCACATCTGTTACTACAAGGAAAACCAACAAATTTTCAACCCCCATGGGGGATTTTGATTATCACCGGATCAAACCGGAATTGTTTGGTTTTGGTTATGTATTTGAAGATATGGATGCTTCCGGGAAAGAAAAAGGCAGACAGATCATGGTAGCAAGTCCACAAAAAGCTATACTCGACTTCTTTTATATAAACAGTTTTTATGACTCAGTAAGTGATATGAAAGACCTGAGGTTAAACGAAACTGAATTAGCCAGGACCATAAATAAAGATTTTTACCATTATCTCGACAGGTATAAGAGTAAATCCCTGGAGCGCCGGATTCGATTGATGATTAAAACATATGGCATATGATTAGCTTCGATGAAATAAAATCTTTCTTCTCAGATAGCCTTCGAAGAAATCCTGTTTATTTTGAATACATGCTTAAGGAGTATTTTCATTACCGGATGCTGGATATTATTTTTTCCGGGCATTACGCTCCCAAAATGAGTCTTATTGGAGGAACCAATCTCCGGATTCTGCATCATATTCAACGCTTCAGCGAAGATCTTGATTTTGACTCTTTCGATATGTCCTGGGAAGAATTTATAACTCTGACTGATCAGCTTATTAATAAGCTCAGGCAAGAAGGAATCAAAGTTGAGGCTGAAGACAAGGAAAAAGATCGAAAATTAGCAGCATTCAGGCGAAATATCATTTTCCCGGGATTGATGTATGAATTGGGTTTTTCAAGACACAGGGAGAAAAAGCTTCTGATTAAAATTGAATGTGAACCGCATTATTATAAGTACGAACCAGTAAAGCCCATTATTCAGAAGTTCAATGTCTTTACCCAGATATTTGCTCCTTCACCGGATATTCTTTTATCAATGAAAACAAGAGCGGTTCTGCAAAGAGGTAAAGGCAGGGATTATTATGATTTTATCTTCCTATCGGGCATTGCAGAGCCAGATTTCGGGTATTTAGGTGAAAAATTCGGTATAACAAACCATCATCAGTTATTCGAAGAGATTCTTGAATCCTGTGAAAAAACTGATTTTAAGAAAAAATCCCGTGATTTTGAAAAACTGGTATTTGACCCGGCTGAAACAAAGAAAGTCTTGTTCTTTAAAGATTATATCCGGCAAAAATTGAATCAGTAAGTCTTTTACAATACCAATATAATTTTCAAAGATAAGTAAGTACCATAAAACCATGAATCATTAAAAACTTTAGATTTACCATGCAAAAGAATCATAACACTGCGGCAGATCAAATTCTTACCCAGGTAAACAGCTACTGTAAAAAGTTCCTGGATAAAGAATACACGGATATTTGCAGTAAGGTATTTCATGATCTATTGGAAGAAAACCCTACTGTTTTTGATCGGGGGAGAGAAGGAATTTGGGCAGCAGCTATAGTCTGGGCTGTGGGAAGCGTCAATTTCCTGTACGATAAATCGTTTGAGCCTTATGCCTCCCTGGCTGATGTCTGCATTTATTTTAATCAAAACAAATCTTCGGTTGGGCAAAAGTCAGCAAAAATCAGGAAGCTTTTAAATATTGACCAATTAAATCCCGAGTACCAGACATCAACTCATTTGAGTGATTTTCTTAATAGTCTGGTAGTGACTCCTGATGGTATTATTGTTCCATCCAACCTGTTTGAAGAAGATGATATCGAAAAACCAGTCTCTGATGAGCGAAAGGAATACCTTTTGGCATTGAGGTCTTCAAAAAGTATAAATAATGCCGCATTATACCAGTTGGAGTATCTATTGAAAACTATACTACCCAAAGAAAGCAGGTTCATAGAGATTGAAAAAGAACAGGCCAGGACTGTATTAATAACCTTTTTCGGAACAATGGCAGATATTGAAACTATAGATGACAAATTGAAATCTTCCGGTTTTGAGATCGTCAATATTTACTATGAAGGTCCGGAGTAAGCCCTCCTTCGCTAAAGCTTCGGACTCCTTCCGACGTAGCGGACTTCGTCCGACGGAGTCGGAGGGCGGAGGTGGGCTCCGTCCACCGTAGCCCGGAGCAAGACATTTATCTGATACTAAAATTAAGCGATTATCTTTAAAAAGAAAAGCCCTCCTTCGCTAAAGCTTCGGAGGGCGGAGGTGGGCCCAGCTGGGCTCGAACCGGACCGAGGGATCAGGAATGATCCGGGGGATCATTCCCCCGAGGGGCCAGACTGCAGCGGTGGCTTCGAGACCAGCGAGCAAAAGAAAAGGCAGCCAAACTGGCTGCCTGCGCGTGGGCCCAGCTGGGCTCGAACCAGCGACCCCCTGATTATGAGTATTCTTTTTTCCATATATTATTCGGCTCGAAAAAGTCGGGGAATTTGATTTATCTAAAACATTTACAGGGATATATGATCTTGAATGATTAAAATTAACTGTTCATTTATTGTAAAATTTTACATTGTTTAACATGGATTTGCAGGAAAGCTGGCGAAAAAACTGGCGAATTTTAAAGCGTAGTCGGGGAAATAATTGACTTTATATAAAAGCTTGTCTGGAAGTTCATAAAGAGATTATTCCGGCTTCTGATTTACAATCCGAAAATCAAATATCGGTAGATAATCTTAAAATATCATTAGTGTCCGACTAAAATAATAAAAAAGAAGGGTACTCCCATGAGGTTTCCCCTTCATGTTGTAGATTTGTTTTTGCGAAAA
>JAFGLJ010000036.1 GCA_016928075.1 Bacteroidales bacterium
GTGAGAGGTGAGATGTGAGATATGAGAGGTGAGATATGAGAAGTGAATTATGAGGTATGAACCGGGTTATCAGGATGGAAAACCATATACAAATTATAAACCATATTAACCCTATTAACTTTATCAACTTTCTTTTATATTTACATCTTCTTCCTAAAACCTTAGCAAAATGAGCAAGTTAGGCCAGGTACTGAAAAAATTCCCACGAGTATTCTGGGTTTCCAATATCATGGAATTATTTGAGAGATGGGCATGGTACGGTTTTTATAATGCTTTTGCCCTCTACCTCACTCTTTCAAAAGACACCGGAGCACTTGGTTTTTCACAGGTTCAGAAAGGAGCAATTATAGGCACAGGATCAATGCTTCTTTATTTCCTGCCTATAATAACGGGTGCAATAGCTGACAGGGTGGGATATAAGAAGGTACTTATTTTGTCATTTACAGCTTATGTCGCCGGCTATTTTATGGTCGGTACATTCGATTCCTACGGCCTGGTCTTCGCAGCTTATATATTCCTGGCAGTTGCAGGTGCACTTTTCAAACCTATCATATCAGGAATGATAGCCAAAACAACAACGGACGAAACAGCCTCAGTAGGCTTTGGCATTTTTTATGTCATGGTTAATATAGGCGGATTTATCGGCCCTTTCATTGCCGGTTTTCTATATAAAATTGACTGGAACCTGGTATTCCTTATGTCTATAATAACAATAGCCATCAACTATATTTTTGTTTTCTTTTTCTTCAAAGAACCATACAGGGAACCTTCAGGTGTTAAGTTTTTGAAAAATATAGGCATAGCCTTTACAAACATCTGGATAACACTTAAGAACTGGAAATACGTGTTGTTTCTGGTGATAATGGGTTTATTCTGGACTGCCTTCAACCAGCTTTACTATTCATTCCCTGTTTTTCTTGAACACTGGGTTGATATGGACAGCCTGAGTGCCTTCCTGGGACTGGCTGAAGGTACTATTACCGCTCCCACTATCACCAGCATGGATGCATTTTTCATTATTGTCCTCCAGATGTGGGTGTCTTCAATAAGTATGAGATACAGGCCACTTCATTCTATGATGACGGGAATCATGATACTTGGTCTGGGTTTGCTGCTTATGTTCCTGACTCAAAATCCATGGATAATGCTCATTGGCCTGTTAATATTCAGTATAGGTGAAATGGCATCCTCTCCCAAATTCAATGAATATGTTGGCAGGATTGCCCCTCCTGACAAGAAAGCTCTATATATGGGGACTGTTTTCCTGGCAATAGCTATAGGACATTTTCTTGCAGGCTGGGTATCGGGGAAACCTTTTGAGGTGCTTGCAGATAAATACTACCTGCTTGGCAAGGCAATAGAGCAAAAGGGATATGCCATACAGCCCATTTCAGACCAGTTTACACAGACACAGTATTTTGAACGCGCACAGGAACTATTCGGAATGGACGGTTCGCAGCTAACACAATACCTGTGGGATAATTATCATCCATCCAATATCTGGTTTTTATTTACCGGTATTGCCGTTGCCGCCAGCCTCTTCCTGCTTCTCTATGACAGGATTATCCTTAAAGGACAGGAAAATACTGTTCAGTAGCAGGGTGCAGGGTACAGGGAGCGGGAAGTGACAAACCCGGTTTCATTATTGCATTATTCCATTATATTTGATGAAATAAAAAACGCAAAATCAATAATAGAACATGAAAAAATTTATCGCCTTTTTATTTGTTGCAGTTGTAAGCTTCAGTGCGACCATTGCGCAGAAGAAGATAGTTAACATTCCCGACATCCCGGGTTATGTTACTCTTAAATGTGATTTTCACATGCACACTGTTTTTTCAGATGGCCAGGTATGGCCCACGTACAGGGTTGATGAAGCATGGGAAGATGGTCTTGATGCCATAGCTATTTCCGACCACCTGGAGTATATGCCTCATCAGGCATACATAACTGTTGATCATAACGCCGCTTACAAAATTGCAGGTAACCTGGCAAAAGAAAGAAATATCATTCTTATTCATGCAACCGAGATAACCAGAAGCATGCCACCCGGTCACCTGAATGCACTTTTTCTTGAGGATGCAGCAGAGATATTTGTTGACGATCCCTTTGAAACGACAGAAAAAGCTGTACAACAGGGTGCATTTATTCAGTGGAATCATCCAGGGTGGAAGGCACAGGAACCCGACGGCATTCCAAAGCTTTATGATATTCACAGGAAATTGCTGGATAAGAAATATATACACGGAATTGAATTCTTCAATTATAATGAATACTACCCGAATATACTGGAATGGTGCAGTGAATATGACCTGGCTGTCATTGCCAACAGCGATATACACGAAATAATTGCAGAGACTTACGGTCATACCACCAGGCCCATGACACTGGTGTTTGCCAGAGAACACACTGAAGAGTCTTTAAAAGAAGCAATGTTCGAGGCCCGCACCCTGGCATATTTCAATAATACACTGGCGGGAAGGGAAGATCTGCTGAGGCAGTTATTTGAAGCAAGTGTATCCATTGGTAAGCCTTTTTATGAAAATGAAAGATATGAATGGGTTGAAATAACCAACAAATCGGATGTACCCTTTCATATGATAAACGGGACAAAGGGTGCTGCCGATGAATTTACAGTCGATGCTAACAGCATTACAACCCTGCGTATTAACAAAGAAACCGCAAGCACCCTGGAATGGGATGTTAAGAATATGCTGACAGGTTATGATAAATATTTACACGTGGTGGTGGAATATTAGGATCTGTATCTTTGTTATTTATTTGATATAAAATTATTTATGGTAAATACGTAGAGACGCGATTAATCGCGTCTCTACGTATATTCCGGAATTTTTTATTATCTTAGATTACGAATTTTTTCTAAATATCATTTTACGCTGCATATTAATATCTGATGGAAGAAAAATTTCAGAAAAGGTACCGGATCCCTTCTGCCAGATTACCTAATTGGGATTATGGATGGAATGGGTCATATTTTATAACCATTTGTACAAAGGGCAGGTGTCGTTTTTTTGGCGAGGTCAAAAATTGTGAGGTAAAATTAAATGATGATGGTAAGATCGCAGAAAAATATTGGAAGAATATTCCTGAACGATATAATTATGCATTTTTGGATTCATATGTGATTATGCCAGACCATATACATGGTATAATACAAATTAAAAAAAACATAAAAAATTGTAGAGACGCGATTAATCGCGTCTCTACAAAAGGTGGTATTACAGAAGGCAATAACCCAATGTTAAACGATAATATTTCAAGGATAATAAATTGGTATAAAGGAAGGGTCACATTTGAAATAAGAAAGAAAAATCCAAGATTCTCATGGCAGCCAAGATTCAATGATCATATTATCAGGAACAAGCAATCATTGAAAAAAATACGAAAATATATTTTGAATAATCCTGTAAATTGGTAGGTAGAGACACGATTAATCGCGTCCCTATCTACCATAAATATTACTACATTTATCAAAAAAGATAGATAACCTGGTGAAAAACTTACTGATCTTTTTAATTACAGTGGCTGTCATTACTATTATTCTCTGGCTTTTTCTGTTCGGAAAGCTTTTTCCATACACTCCAATAATTCTGGGCTTTGAAAAGAATGAGCTGGGAAACGTTATAATATACTCTCAAAAAGGATCGGAATTCCAAGGTGTTAACGGGGCCGACACGATAATTACCGTTGTGGAAAATTTCCATAATCTCCAATTTAAAACTAAACCTGAGCTTTTTATCTTCCGCGATAGCAGCAGTTATATAAAACATTCCCCTTCAAAAGCAAGATTCTGTACATTCCCGAACAGCAGGATATTCATTACACCATGGGCTATGTCGGAAGTGTTGAAAGGCAAGATTTCCCTTGAGATCTACCTGAAGCATGAACTTTCTCACAGCCTTATTTTTCAGCATACAGGATTCCTCGGGGCCCTAAGATACCCTGACTGGCTGCTTGAGGGCCTTGCAGTATACAGCAGCAATCAGATGGGTACATCTTCATATCCTGACAAAACACGGACATATTCTTTAATTGCAGCCGGTAACTATATGCCACCAGGTGCTTATAAGACAAAAATTGAAAATGATATCATCCTTGATGTACCTGACAGAATAAATTTCATTTACTCCGAGTTTGCCTGCATAGTGGATTATCTGGTGACAAGATTCGGCAGGGATAAGTTCATCATTTACGTCAAAAGAATTATATCAGAATATAATCATGAAAAGGTTTTTGAAGAAATCTATGGATTTAAGTTTGAAAATTTCCTGGATGATTTCAGGAAAGATATAAGACAAAAGATTTAATGTAAAAGGAAAAAGAAGGCAGTATTTTTTTTCAATAAGCAACAGTGGTGAATATTATAAAACTACGGCATTCCATTATCCCATTCAAATACAACCTCGAGATATACAGTATCCCTGATAGCCTGACCTTCTTGCAGGGCCGGCAGCCATCCGGGTCCGTCCTTGATAAGCCGTATAGCCTCATCAGAAAATGGCTTACCAGGGCTTTCCCGGACTTCTATCTTCCCTATAGAACCATCTTCTTCAATGATCAGTTCCAGTTTTACTTCAACCGGTTCTGATTTCCTGTACCCGGCAGGATAAACCTGTTTCTCAGCCAGGTATTTATGATATTCTTCCTCTCCCGTTACTGGCTGAGCTTTCCTGTTAATATCCTTTCCGGCAACCATGGTGACTAAAACCTCGTTCCTGCTCACTGACTTCCTGAGTGTTTCCTTCGCTGCCGCTAAGCCGGCAACGCGCCTTTCATTTTCAACCTCTCTTACCTTTTCAGGAATCGCCCTGGCTATGACATCCGTTTCTGTTTCAGGTATAATCTCATGCTCTACAATTACTTCAGTTATAGCTGGCCGGGTCTCCTCTATCGAATCCTGTTCCCTGTCACTTAATACAGCCAATGATTTTTTATCAGGTATTTCTTTTCTCTCCTGTTTACCAATTTCAATCTCCCCGCTTATTTCAGTAAGTGCTTCAGATGGATCAGCAAGAGGTGCCTCAGGGGCCATATCCTCAAGTATACCCCTCCCTTCAGCCATTTGCATATCAGGCTGCCTGAGATTCCTTACCAGCAGTACGGATGATATACCAACCAGGATAATAACAGCTGCAGCTATCCTGTAAACAAAAGTGCTTCTTCGCTTTGTAACAGAGCCCAGTCTTTTCTTAATAAGTTTAAGATCCGAATCAATGATATCAGTCTCAACATATGAATATCCCTCCACGGCTTCAGCAAGGAATGGATCAGATTGGAGCTTCTTTTCGAAAGCATTCCTTTCAGCCGGTGTCATTTTATCCTCCAGGTAACGGATAATTTCTTCAGTTTGATTTTCAATATTTCTTTTATTCTTCTTCATAATTCTTTTCCATGCAAATCTTCAGGTTCCTTTTTGCATTTTGCAGATGAGATTTCACCTTTTGCTCATCCATCTTCAACAGACCAGCTATTTCCCTGTAACATTTATTATCATAATAAAACAACCTGACACAATTCCTCTGATCTGCCTTAAGTTGCTCAATACATTTCTCAAGAATTTCATCATTATTAATATCACTTTTATCTACAGGATGCATCTGGAAGTCATTTTCCATAAACAGATATCCATGATCTTCAATACTAATTACTCTATCAATATCTTTTTTTGACGACCGCAGTTTCATCAGGCAGTGGTTCTTTGTAAGAACGTACAACCAGCTTTTGAAGTTCTCCACTTTATGCCTTCCAAGTTCAGTAACCAGTTTCTCAAATATGTCCATTACTGCATCCTGCGACTGTTCCCTGTTTCTAAAATACTTCAGGCATACACCATATACAAGGTCAATATACCTGCCATATAAGATTCCCAATGAATCGAGCTTGCCTGATAACAGGTAATCATCGATCAGTTTTCCATCGCCGCGGTCTTCATTCTTTTTTCTATGCAGGCCTAATGCCATGAATACAAATATCTTAGGACTTCAAGACTCATAATTATATTCAATATTACGAAAAATTAGTGAAAGTTTTTATGGAATGTTTTTAATGCCTGCATCATGTTTACAGAAGTTCAAACCAAATAATATCGAATCATGAAAACAATAACATCAATTATTACAATACTGATCCTGTCGGGATTATCTCTCGGTTTCAGCGGATCAGTTATTATTACCGGTATGGTTACCGATGTGAGCGGCCAGCCTTTACCGGGAGTATCTGTAAATTATGACCATACCACTACAGGGATATTAACCGACATAAATGGTTATTATTCAATACGTGTAAGTAAAGAAGCCAGAGTCCTGGTATTCTCTCTCAAAGGGTTCGAAACGGTAAAAAAGGAAATCGGGCAAAGAACAGTAATTAATGTTACCATGAAACCTGATAAATTAAAAGACGAAATGGTAATTGTAGAACGTGAAGTAATTCCTGATAAATCCGATCGCATACTTCCCGGCATACCAGCCAGGGACAGGAAAACCTCCATAGCTTATCAGATGACGGGTGGAGTGGCAACATATGATGCTTCAGGATGGTATAATAACAACTTCAACACCGAAGGGTATAGTACCATACATGAAAACGGATATAAGAGTGTTTTGAATAATCCTCTTTCCACATTCTCTATAGATGTTGACCGCGCTTCCTATTCAAACATTCGCAGGTTTATTAACCAGGGTCAGAGGCCTCCAGTGGATGCTGTCAGGATAGAGGAACTTATTAACTATTTTAATTATGATTATCCGGAACCACGCAATGATCATCCTTTCGCAGTTTATACCGAGATAGCGGAATGCCCCTGGGATGACGGCCACTACCTGATGCATATCGGCTTAAAGGGAAAAAGTATCGACAGGGAAAATTTACCTCCTTCCAACCTGGTATTCCTGCTGGATGTATCGGGTTCAATGAACAGCCCTAACAAACTTCCTTTATTGAAATCAGCTTTCCGGTTGCTGGTTAATGAGCTCAGGGCTGAAGACAGGGTCTCAATCGTTGTATATGCCGGTGCTGCAGGTGTGGTACTGGAACCTACTCCAGGTAATAAAAAACAGGAAATACTGGAGGCTATTGACCGTCTGAACGCAGGGGGGTCCACGGCCGGCGGCGAAGGTCTTAACCTGGCATATAAACTTGCTTCCGAAAACTTCATGGAAGAAGACAATAACAGGATAATTCTAGCAACAGATGGTGATTTCAATATTGGGATGTCTAGCAATGCCGAAATGGAGAGACTCATCGAGAAAAAGCGAGACGAAGGGGTGTTCATTACTGTCCTCGGCTTTGGAATGGGCAATTACAAGGATGATAAGATGGAAATAATAGCAGATAAAGGAAATGGTAATTATGCCTATATAGATAATATCCAGGAAGCAAGAAAAGTGTTGGTAAGTGAATTCGGTGGTACCATGTTTACAATAGCTAAAGATGTAAAGTTCCAGATTGAATTTAATCCGGCAATGATAAAATCCTACAGGTTGATAGGTTATGAAAACCGCCTGCTCAACGACGAAGATTTCAATGATGACAGGAAAGATGCCGGTGAAATGGGTGCAGGCCATACGGTAACTGCCCTTTACGAACTTGTACCAGCAGGCTCAGATCAGGAGGGCCCATCAATAGATCCACTCAAATACCAGGAAGAACGAAGGCTGGTAAGTCAGGGAATCAGTAAAGAATTACTGACCATCAAGTTAAGGTATAAGAAGCCCGATGGTGACAAGAGTATCCCGATCGAGATACCCGTTAAAAAAGAAATACTGGCATTTGAGAAGTCATCAGCAGACCTTCGCTTCTCCGCCGCTGTTGCCGGTTTTGGTATGTTGTTGCGGGATTCTGAGCACAAAGGGATCACCACTCTCGACTCAGTGATTGAAATGGCAGGCAATGCCAGGGGCGCAGATGAAGAAGGTTACCGCGGTGAATTTATCAGGCTTGTGAAAACTGTACGTGATATGAGGCTTATCACAGCACCCCTTTAAAATCAGATTTAAGTTTTATTATTATTTCGTTGATGACGGATAGTACTTTTTTCAGGGTTGATTTCTCTATATCAGTCAACTTATTTACATCGATAGTATTCGCCGGTTCTTCTCCCTGCATTAATTGTTTTGCCTGCTGAGACAAACGGGATGTCATCAGCATATTATATGCCTGGATTGCTTCATCCAGGAAACCATCAGGCATACCTTGAGTTCCCCTGATGCTTTCAAGTCTTGTAAGGGTATTTGTTTCATTTATCTGCATTTTAAGGGCAAATATCCTGGCCTACTTTCCCCAATACTGACAAAGCAGACTGTGATGCTTTCTTAAGCAGGTCCGGGTCAGTTGATCCAGCCTCAATTTCCCCCCACACTGACTGGAAAATATCCCAGGCAGCTTCGGGAGTGGGTTTCTCAAGTATTTTAAGTGAAACCTGAAATCCGAATATTGCTATCGCCCAGATCAATACAAGTTGAATAACCATGTTCCTGTTCCGTCTTGCACTGTCTGTTGTAGGTTTAAAGAAGCTAATGTGGTAATCGTTAGGGTTTGATTCCATCAGGCAGTAAGTTTTAGGTTAGCTGGTAAATATAATCGAAATATTAAGAATTCAATGATGGGCAAAAGTTTTTTAAAACATAGCTTACTCCAATAACCTGTATATATTGCGAACAGTATTACTCCAAAGGCCAGATACACGTGTAGTGTAATGAAATGATTGATTAATTGAATAATGGAATATTGGAATCATAGGGGTGCTTCCTGAAATACATTATTCCAGTAATCCATTATTCCAATATTCCAGTGTGCCATTGTTAACTCAGCCCGTTGGCTCAAGTCTCCAGATTCGTGTCAACTCTGCCTAATTAGTGTTAATTGGTGCCATCCAGAATGAATATGAATATACATCTTCAAGGAGGCTGTATTCAGGATGTGTACGCGCACCCCAGGAATTATCACCTCCAACTCCGAGCTGACCGAAATCTATATTCACAGCCACAAGATCGCGTGGCTTGACATCAGTAGTATGGGTATTGGCTGTTTTGGCATCGGGCCTGTACATCGAAAGCTTACCCGGTGATGCAAAATCAGAATGCAGGTTATGAAGGGCGGAAAAACAGATGGTGGGATTGCCTCTTACAATAACGCCTTTCCCTTCATCATCTGTCAGTGAGAACCACCGTGTGTCTGTTTTGTACCCGTTTTCCTGCGGCCGGATATAAGGAACATACTGGTCGGATACTTTCCCGGAATACAGCCCCACGAATGCAGATGTTTTTCGGTCAGCATAGTTGTGGTACGGTCCACGTCCGTACCATTTCAGGTTGTTATATTCTGCACCCAGCTGCATCTGTAAACCTATCCTTGGGAGTTCAGGCAGTTCATTATTACTCTTAGTGAAATCAACCTCAACAAGTATATCCCCTGTTGTGAATATCCTGTAGCTTATCGTTTCTTTTGCCAGTGTATTATCTGATTCATCTAGTATATCCATCAATACGGTAATAATTACCGAGCCGTCATCAGGTTTTTTGTTGTCAAAAGAAGTAACCCTGGTATTTCTGCCAGCCTCCTTCCAAACGGCAGCCCTCCGATCAAGTCCATTACCATAGTCATTATCAGTCATGGGCCGCCAGAAATCAGGAATAAGTCCTTCCTTAATAAGCTCTCTTTCTCCCGCCTTCCATGAATTAATAATACCCGATGCCTTTACGAAATCAATACTGAAACCGTCTCCTGTTACAACCACCGTTTCACCATTGTCATCGAATAGTACCTCCCCTGATCCGGTAATATTTTCCTCAAATTCGCCTGCGGGTGATAATATTTCAAGTTGTTCTCGTGCATAAGTATGGCCTGCTGGTAATATAGTCCATTCTTCTTTCCCCTTAAGTGCAAGGTTAAGAAAAACCTCAGAAGCTTCATCCACATCATTAAGATTGTAAGGTATTGTCACAAGACCTTTCTCACCGGGATCTAACATGAGATCCGTCAGCTCACCTGATTGTATCTCTTCACCATTGCTGTTAAGGTTCCATTCCAGGATAAATTTTTCAAGCCCTGTAAAACCATATTTATTATGGACTTTAACAACTCCTTTTGCAGCATCCTGAATTTCAAAATCTGCATATTGATAAACCTTCTTCACCTCTTCCAGAGCAGGATGACCTGTCCTGTCGGGCCAGACCAGTCCATTGATACAGAAGTTGCCATCGCTTGGTATTCCCTCCGGCCCAAAATCTCCTCCATAAGCCCAGAACTCTTCACCTTCTTCATTTGTTGTAAGCAAGCCCTGGTCTACCCAGTCCCAGATAAAACCTCCCTGCAGCAGGGGATATTCTTCAATCACATCCCAATAATCCTGGAGGTTTCCAACGCTATTGCCCATGGCATGTGCATATTCGCAGAGGATCAGTGGCCGGTAACTCTCATCATCCCGGGCATAATTTTCAAGGTACTCAATACCGGCATACATAGGGCACCATATATCAGTATGATGTTCAGGGGTATTAGTAATTTTCTCAGCCCTCTCATACTGTACCGGGCGTGTTTTATCCCTTGATTTTATCCAGTTGTAATTATTTACGAAATTCTGACCGTCACCGGCCTCATTGCCCATTGACCATATTATTACAGAAGGATGATTCTTATCCCTCTCAACCAGTCTGAAAGTACGGTCGAGGTGAGCCGCTGCCCATTCCGGTTTATGTGCCAGAGTAACATCTTTATTATAGCCTATACCATGGGATTCAATATTAGCTTCATCAATAAGATAGAGCCCGTACTTATCACAGAGCTCATACCATAGCTCAGGCTGCGGATAGTGAGAGGTCCTGACAGCATTGATATTATGACTTTTCATCATCATGATATCCTTGAGCATGGTCTCCCTGTCAGTTACATGTCCCTTTACATCATGATGCTCATGCAGGTTAACACCTTTCAGGTATATGTATTTACCATTAATGAATAATTTTGAATCTTTTATTTCCACCGTCCTGAATCCGATGCGGGTACTCACACTCTCCATTATCTCCCCGTTTATATCTTTCAGGGTAAGCACAAGAGTGTAAAGATCCGGTGTTTCTGCTGTCCACTTCTTAACATCCTCAATGACAGCACTAAAACCAACCGATTCAGTCTGGGCGTCTGTATTCAATTCCCTCTCCTGAGAAAATATTTCGTTATTATCCTCGAATACTTTACATTCAAGTGTACATCCCGGCTTACCATTTTCTGCAGCACTTGTTGTAACTACATCAAGTTCCAGAACACCATTTTCATAATTCTGGTCCAGCCCTGCCCTGGCAAAAAAATCAGCAATTTTTATCACGGGCCTGGCACGAAGGAAAACGGTTCTCTGTATTCCACTAAGGCGCCAGAAATCCTGGTCTTCAAGATAGCTGCCATCACACCAGCGATACACTTCAACTGCTATACTGTTCTTCCCTTTCCTCAAATAGTCGGTAATATTAAATTCAGCCGGAGTTTTACTCCCCTGGCTGTAGCCAACAAGCTGCTCATTAATCCATACATAAAATGCCGAGCTTACAGCACCGAATTGGAGGAATACTTCTTTCTCCTCCCATCCGGCAGGTATTTTGAAAGTACGCTTGTATGAACCAACAGGATTCCAGTCGTGAGATATATATGGGGGATTAATCTCGAAGCCATATCCAATATTCACATAAAAGGGTATGCCATACCCTTCCCTTTCCCAGTTTGAGGGCACGCTTATCTCTGCCCAGTCCCTGGTATCGTAGTCATCTTTAAAAAACCAGTACGGTCTCTCCGAAGGAGTTTTCACCCAGTGAAATTTCCACTCTCCATCAAGGCTCATATAATATGGACTTTCATCCTTTTGACCTGATAACGCAGATTCCACATCAGGGAAACTTATCATAGTGGAATGAGGTTGCTCCCTGTTCTGCTGATATATTGCAGGATTTTCCCAGTCACGCGGACTTTTCTCTTCAAACTCCACATTCTCATATTTACTGTAGTTGGTACAGGCAGTGATAAATAATAACACTGCAATCAAGGACATGTATTTTTCTTTCATTGCATTTTATTTTATTATTTCAACTTTACAGGCAGACAGCTTGAATGGCGGTATCTTTGAGTATGGATCCAGTTCAGCGCGGGTAAGGTTGTTCACCAGTGCCTCAGAAAAATGCCAGGGCATAAATAACTCTCCAATGGCCACTTCATCACTTTCCCTTATTGTGGTTACAAGTTCACCTCTTATATTTGACAGACGTACTTTGTCTCCCGTTTTAAACCGGAAATTATCAGCGTCTATCATATTCATCAGGACATATGATTCATTGGCATATTCATTCAAAGCCTTGTTGCGTCTTGACATTGTTGCAGAGTGATACTGGTACAATATACGTCCGGTATTGAGAATAAAAGGGTATTCCTTGCTTGTTTTTTCAGTCTGTTCTATATAATCTACCGGATTTAATATGGCTTTGCCGTTTGGTGTATTGAATTTATCCAGGAAGAGTGTGGATGAGCCGGGATGGTTTTTATCCGGGCATGGCCATTGTATTCCCTCATGATCAATTCGCTCATAAGATATTCCTCCCAATATAGGAGTTGCTTTTGCTATCTCATCAAATACTTCGGAGGGATCATTATAACTGCCAATATTATAACCCATTCTTTCAGCTATATCGATGATTATTCTACAATCTTCCCTTGCTTCTCCCGGCATCTCAACTGCTTTTCTTACTCTTATAACCCTCCTGTCGCTGTTTACGAAAGTGCCGTCTTTTTCAGCATATGAAGAAGCGGGGAGAATTACATCGGCATATTTTGTTGTCTCTGTATGAAAAATATCCTGGACGACAAGGAATTCCAGCTTTTCAAGTGCTTCTGCGGTATGATTCAGATCAGGGTCTGTCACCATTGGATTTTCTCCCATTATGTACATGCCTCTGATATTACCCTTATGTGCTTCATGCATTATTTCCACTGTAGAAAGTCCTCTCTCCGCAGGCAGCTTTTCAAAGTCAACATTCCATAATTTTGCTATTTTCCTGCGGTTTTCCTCATTACCTACGGGTATATATCCGGGGTACACAATAGGTGAGCATCCCACGTCGGTTGCTCCCTGCACATTATTCTGACCCCGGGGAGGGTCGATACCGCATCTCTCCCTTCCTATCTGGCCTGTGATAAGCATCATGTTTATAAGAGAGAAAACATTATATGTACCTGTTATCTGCTGGCTCATCCCCATACCTGTAGCTATCATGGCAGTATCAGCCCTTGCATACATCCTTGCTGCCTTTATCATCAGGTCAGCAGGTACGGTTGTGATATCTTCCACAAGTTCGGGAGTATATTTCTCAACCAGCAGTTTAAGTTCTTCAAAGGCTGTCATTCCACCATCCACCCTTTCGGTTATGAATTTTTCATCAATATCGCCATCATGTATTATTTGCCTTATCATTCCATTGAGCAGGGCTACATCGGTGCCCAGTCGGGGTTGAAGCCATATATCGGCATATCTGACAAGGGGAGTCCACCTGGGGTCACATACTATTATTTTATGACCTCTACTTTTACCGGCCTTAACATATGTTGCGGTTACAGGATGGGTTTCAATTATGTTATTACCTGTAACAAAAAGGCAATCCGTTGTTTCAAAATCCTCGATACTGTTACTGCCCGCACCGTCGCCAATTGCTTTAAGCATGGCTGTAACTGTTGAGGCATGGCAAAGCCGGGTACAATAATCTATATTATTATTCCCGAAAACAACCCTTATAAATTTCTGAAATAAATAGTTATCCTCATTAGTGCATTTAGCTGACGCATATCCTGCCAGTGCAGAAGATCCGTATTTTTTCTTTATTTCACCCAGTCTTTCAGCAACAAGATCCAATGCCTCATCCCATTCTGCTTCTTTAAAAACTCCATTTTGTTTTATCAATGGCTTTGTTAATCTTTCCTTGTCTGCCACATAATCATAACCGAACCTTCCTTTCACACAAAGCCGGCCATCATTTGGTAATACACCTTCAACTCCATTCGCCCTGACGATTTTGTTATCCTTTACCAGCAGATCAATCTGGCAACCCACCCCGCAATACGGGCAGGTAGTTTTAACCTTCTTATCTATCTCACTCAATTTGATGGTATCCCTGTGAGGTTTTTCCACTATTGCGCCGGTAGGGCAGAGCTGAATACACTCACCACATCCATCACATTCAGATCCGGACCAGTGATCAAATCCTGCAATAATATGGGATTTTATGCCACGCTGTGAAAATGACAGTACATTTTTCCCCTGTACCTCATAACAGGCTTTTATGCACCTGAAGCATTTAATACACTTTGATGCATCATAGCTAAGCACGGGAGAAGAATCATCAATACCATAATCAAGTTCCCTGTATATACTGGGATATCTGCGGTTTGATTGTTCCTGCAGTCCATATCTTATTGTCAGGTCACGCAGCTCGTCATGATAAGTGTCATCGAATTCATCATTATGCTCTGTGAGCAAATAGTCTATGGTATGTTTTCTTAGCTCTTCAAGTTCCTCATCGAAAGCAGTAACCTGCATACCATCTCTGACAGATACCGTACAGGCCATCACCAGCCCCCTCTCTCCTTCTGTTTTCACAACACACAGGCGGCATGCACCGGTGGGACTTAGCTTTTTATGATAGCACAAACCCGGTATGTCAATACCATTATCACGGGCTACCTGCAGAAGGTTTGCACCTTCTTCAGCTGTTATTTTCTTTCCATCGATAATTATATTAGCAACTTTCTTCATAACTGTTAAGAAGTAAATATTTTTAGAAAGTATCTGCAAAATATCTCTGCAGGCTTCTCAGTGGTAATATTGGTGACTGGCCCAGTGGGCACAAAGATGTTTTCGCCATAAAGTCGGCCTCGGCAACCATCTGGTTCAGAAGATCATCCTTCTTTTTACCATTAGTGATATATTCATTAATCATATTCACAAGCTGTGTCGTCCCAACACGGCAGGGAACACATTTACCACATGATTCATGCTTAAAGAATTCCAGTATGGATTTTGTAACTTCAGGTAATGATTTATCATCCCCAAGTACCATGACGGCACCTGATCCCAGCACTGCACCTTTTTCTTTAAGTGAATCGAAACCCATAGGTGTATCGAGCACTGTTTCATCCACAAATGTGCCGGCAGCTCCACCAATCAAAACAGACTGCAGTTTTTTCCCTTTCTTCATCCCTCCGCCAAACTCATAAATAAGTTCCCTGAGTGTTACACCCAGTTCAATTTCATAGAACCCCGGATTATTGACATCTCCACTTATTGTGAAAATCTTTGTACCGGGTGAATTTTCAGTGCCCAGCCTGGTATACCATTTTGCCCCTTTTTCTACGATTGTCGGAATAGTAGAAAGAGTTTCAACGTTATTAACCAGTGTTGGTAATCCATCCAGGCCTTTTTCCGCAGGGAAAGGAGGTTTAATACGCGGGTATCCTCTTTTCCCCTCGAGTGATTCAATTAATGTAAGTTCTTCCCCGCATAGATATGATCCTGCACCAAGCCTGATCTCCATATCGAACAGGAACGAGCTTCCAAAAATATTGCTGCCCAGAAATCCCCTTGCTCTTGCATCATCTATCGCTTTCTGAAGCATTTCAACCGATTTATAATATTCACCCCTGATGTAGATATATGCCCTTTCTGCACCAATGGCATACCCGGCAATTATCATTCCTTCGATAAGCCTGTGCGGATCATTCTCCATTATTATCCTGTCTTTAAAGGTCCCCGGTTCTCCTTCGTCTGCATTACATACAAGATACTTTTTCCCTGATTCATGCATGGCCTCATGTGTAAACCTCTTTTTTAATCCCGTTGAAAATCCAGCACCACCCCTTCCTCTCAGTTTGGATTTTACAATTTCATCTATGATCTCAACAGGCTGCCATTTCAAAGCTTTCCCAGCAGCCTTGTATCCTCCCGCTGAAATATAATCGTCTATGCTTTCAGGATCAATCTTACCATAATTCTTCAGTACAATTCTGTTTTCTCTGGCCACTTTATTTGTTTTTAAGATTTTCAATAATGGTTTTTATTTTCTCAGCATCCAGATTACCGTAAATCTCTTTATTGATCATCATAACAGGAGCTATATCACACTGCCCGAGACATTCGGTCAGTTCCAGGGTGAACATCCTGTCATCTGTTGTCTCACCAACCTCTATCTTGAGCACTTTCTTCAATTCCTCTATAATACTTACTGAGCCTATCATATTACATACTGGCGAATTGCATGCCCTGATTATGTATTTGCCCCTGGGTTTCAGGCTGAACATTGTATAATAGGTTGCAACACCATATACATGGCTTAAGGTTGTGTTAAGATATCTGGCAATAGCACCAATATCCTCTTCATTTAGGTAATTATTTGGATTGTTATCCTGCAGGGCATGCAATATACCCAGCATATTTTTATGATCAGGACTGAATTTGTTCAGGATTTCAGATGTTTCCATTAGGCATTATATCAGATTTGGTTCCGTTACATTTTTAATAAATCGCTAACAGTGAATTTCATCCCATATCTCTCATACTTTCTCCACCGGGTAAATCTTCCGGTCTGTTAATATTACGGAAAGGATTTTTTACTTTTCCGGCATCATCAATCATTACATACTTATCATTAACTATTTCAAGAAACTCCCTGATTGAATATCCGCTGCCTGTTTCAATAAAACTCTCGAGACGGTTCAGTATATTTCTTTTATATATTGCATGCAAGGGTTCGATATTCCCATTATATTCTGGTATAAGAACCTCGCAATCTGTATCTTCAAACTTTTCTATAATATAGCGTATGATATCAGCAGAGAGATCAGGCATGTCACTGGCCACAACAAAAACCGCTTCTCCCTCTGTATTTGATAGGGCTGAATGCAAGCCACCAAGAGGGCCAATGCCCTGATAGATATCCCCCGTCATCCTGATATGCTTGTATTTACTGAATGCATCCTTTTGATTCGTTATTATGATGACATCATTAAAAATTGCCTGTAAAGTTTCCATGGTTTTCTCAATCAGAGGCCTCCCATTAATAATCATTTTGGCTTTTATCTTACCTGAAAAGCGCAAATTTTGCCCTCCTGCGAGAATGGCTGCCGTGTAATCATATTTCCTGGAGAGCCGCTCCATATCCATGCATCAACTCTTTATGGAGTCAATATACAAAAAAGGTTTGAACCTTTGAAATTAAAGCAGGGGGCAGGGAGTAGAGACGTTGCATGCAACGTCTCTACGTTCGTTATATATTATTTTCGTGCAAATTCGTCAAAATCAGCGATAATTCGTGATAATCAGAATAGGCCGGTGATATTCCCGTCTTTATCAATATCAATATTCTCTGCTGCCGGTCTGGATGGCAATCCGGGCATCCTCATTATTGCACCTGCTATGGGGACTATAAATCCTGCCCCGGCTGACACTTCAACCTCCCTGACAGAAATTTTATATCCCCTTGGCCTTCCCCGCAGCTTTTCATCATCTGAAAGTGATTTCTGTGTTTTGGCAACACATACGGGTAGTTCGTCAAGGCCCAGGTTTTCAATGGCTCTTAATTGCTTAATTGCCTTACCAGTATATTCCACACCATCAGCTCCGTACATTTTTGTTGCGATAGTTTCTATTTTATCTTCATAGCTTGAGGAAAGATCATAAAGAGTTTTAAAATTCCTTTCAGGATCTTCCACTGCTTTAACCACTTTTTCAGCAAGGTCAACAGCCCCTTCTCCCCCTTTTGCCCATCCTTCATTAAGTGCCACGTCCACACCCTGCTTGCGGCAGTATTCAGTCACAACCCTTATTTCATCCTCCGTATCGGTATCAAACTTATTTATTGATACTACAGGCTTCAGGCCGAACATTTTCATGTTTTCAATATGTTTTCCAAGGTTTTCAAGGCCATCTTCCAGTGCTTTAAGGTTTTTTTCTTTGAGATCTTTAATTCCTGCTCCACCATGATAATTCAGCGCCCTGATAGTTGCCACTATTACCACGGCATCAGGAATAAGTCCACTCATTCTGCATTTTATATCAAAGAATTTTTCGGCACCAAGATCACTGGCGAATCCGGCTTCGGTAACAACATAATCACTGAATGTTAATCCCATCTTTGTTCCCAGTATACTGTTTGTTCCCTGTGCAATATTACCAAAAGGACCACCATGAATAATAGCAGGTGTCCCTTCAAGTGTCTGTACCAGGTTAGGTTTAATAGCATCTTTCAAAAGAACGGCCATGGCTCCCTGTGCTTTCAGATCACGTGCAAATACCGGTTTACCCTCATATGTATAACCTATGAAAATACTTCCAAGTCTCCTTTTAAGATCATCCATGTCGCTGGCCATGCATAATATAGCCATCACTTCCGATGCAGCTGTGATATAAAATCCTGTTTCCCTGGGAACACCCTGCGCTTTTCCTCCCATACCAATAATAATATCCCTCAATGCCCTCTCATTCATATCCATCACCCTTTTCCACTCAATAGTCCGGGAGTCAATATCCAGGCTTACACTTTTCTGTTGCAGATTATTATCTATTAAGGCTGCAAGAAGATTATGAGCCTTTTCAACTGCGGCAATATCACCTGTAAAATGCAGATTGATATCTTCCATCGGTACAACCTGTGCATATCCTCCACCGGCAGCACCCCCTTTTATTCCAAAAACAGGTCCCAGCGAAGGTTCCCTGAGTACTACAGTGGTTTTTTTATTAATCCTGTTCATGGCCTGGGCCAGACCGATTGAAGTGGTGGTTTTACCTTCCCCTGCAGGAGTGGGTGTCAATGCGGTTACAAGGATTAATTTCGCCTTCTTTACTTTTTCTTCGTCAATAAGTTTTAATGGAAGTTTGGCTTTATAATTACCATAAAGCTCAAGATCATTTTCGTCAATGCCGAGTTGCCGGGCAACCTCCTTAATATGTTTCATCCTGGTAGTCTGGGCAATTTCAATGTCTGATTTCATAGGTTTTTGTTTTTGTTTATCATTAGTGTCCGACTAAAATAATAAAAAAGAAGGGTACTCCCATGAGGTTTCCCCTTCATGTTGTAGATTTGTTTTTGCGAAAA
>JAFGLJ010000037.1 GCA_016928075.1 Bacteroidales bacterium
ATTTTAAGTGTACAACAACTAGCCTTCTTTTATTGTTCCTGGCCGCTCAGATATCTTATAAATATAAGAGCAGGTAAAATTTCCAGTGCGCAAAGATACAAAATCAAATAAAATAATGAAAACCTACGTATCAGAAAAATATATACCAGCCGTATGATCCTGATTAAAAATATAACAGATATGATTAAAAATGATAAAAATATGATGTATTTATCAGGAATACTGACAAGGTATGAGATAAAGAAATTCAATAGCATAAGGATGATGCCTATAAGCTTATAATCTTGTGAAATATTGAAAAAATACTCCCTGAATGTATCTTTTGTTCGCGTAACTGAACCAATGGCACTAATTACAATATACCTTAATACGATAGCCAGTGATACAAGAAGTAAATTGAAAAGCCATAAAAGCCCCGGCCCCAGGTTATAGAATGTGATTTCAAAATGTAATTCTGTGAACAGTATAAATGTAGAAATACTGATGAGGCTTATAAGCCCCAGCATCAGTTGAAATATTTCAATACCGGGAGATGAATTGCGATATGCAGTCTGTGCAAATTTATTACTGAAGACTATTTTAATGATTCTTACGAGTGAATATTTTTCATTCAGTGAAACAAAGAGGTAAATCAATACAGGAAAGATCAGAAGAATAAAAATCCATTCCGATCTCAGTATATCTTCTGCAAGGGGCAGTCCCTGATTTTGACTTATCATTCCGTTATCAGAAATAATCGACATTTCTACCTTCCACTTCGCTTAAAAGGTTATTTGCCAGGCGACTTGCACCGATCCTGAAATTTTCAGGCAGCAACCATTCTTTACCCAGCACCATTTCAACCAGGGAGTAATAACCAACCGCATCGTTAGCCTCTGCAATTCCACCTGCTGGTTTAATACCTGTCATTCTGCCGCTGGCATGATAGAAATTCTTTATTGCATTACAAATAACATACACAGCCTCCAGCGATGCCGATACTTTTTCTTTCCCTGAGGATGTTTTGATGAAATCTGCACCGGATTCCATGGCAATTATTGAAGCATCGTATATCAGTTCAGGGTCCGAAAGTATACCACTTTCAATAATAACTTTGAGATATTTATCACCCATTAATTCTTTTATCGATGCTATTTCATCTTTTATATAGTTACTGTTACCCGCAAGGAACTCACCTATTGACATCACAATATCAATCTCCTCGGCACCTTCTTCCAGTGCCTGCCTCACTTCTGCCAATTTAATATCCCTGGTTGTTTGGGATGACGGGAATCCTCCTGCAACGGAGGCAATCTTTACCGAAGGAACCTCAAGATTTTTTTTCAGTACCGGTACAAATCGCGGGTATACACAGATAGCTGCGAAGACGGGCAGATCAGGGAAAATGTACGTATAGTTATTGACCTTTTCACAGATTCTTTCGATGGTTGAGTTATTGTCGGTAACGTTCAGACTGGTATAATCAAGCAGGCCCAGGATCCTTCTTGCGTTTACCGGGTTCAGATCTGCTTCAAGTCTTGAAATAAGTATCTGTATATCTTCTTTACTTTTACCCTGGAATGGCTTATTCATAATTTCTTTTGTTCAGTTTTTTATTTCTTGCAAGTGACGCAAATATTGCAGGGATACAAATCACTGCAAATATACTAAGTCCTGTTCTTATTGTTTTTAAGAGTTGGTCATAGTTTTCCGGATTAATAGCCTGATCCCCCAGGTTAAGGGAAATCAGCATCATGGCTATTCCCAGGCTCGTAGTCTGGCCTATTAATCTCATGGTACCAACCATGCCACTGGCAACACCCAGGTGTTTCTTCTCCACGGAGCTCATTATTGCATTTGAGTTGGGTGAACTGAAAAATGCGTATCCAAGTCCGTTAAAAGCGAGGATGCTTATAATATAAAGCAATGAAGTAGACTGTTGAATGAAGGTAAGAGCAAATATGCCAAGGGAGGTCATAGCTATTCCTGCCGAAGCTATATGGCCGGGATTTCTTTCATCTGACAGCTTCCCTGCCGGAACGGAAAAGAGGGCCATCATAACCGGCTGGGTCATTATTATGAAACCTGCTGTTCTCGCGTCAAGCCCCTTAATGTACTGCAGGTACAGGCTCATAAAGAAGCCAATGCCTGAAGTAGCTGCATAATGGATCATGGCAGCCAGGTTTGAAAAACTGAATACCCTGTTCGATGTCAGCAGCTTAATATCAAGAAGGGGAAATCTGGCTTTCCATTCAATAATGAAGAATGATAATATCATTAACAGTCCGGCAGTAATAAGGATAATGCCCGTTGCCCCCGGTATTCTGGAAAAACCCAGGATTACAAGAACAAGGCCACCTCCCAGCAGTACTGACCCAGGTATATCCAGCTTCTCGCCCTTTGCTTCGGACCATTCCATACGGATCTTCCTGTAAGTAAGGTAAGCCGCTGTAGCTGATATGGGTATGATAAAAGCAAAAATACTTCTCCATCCGAAATATTCTGTAAGCAATCCCCCGAGGAATGGTCCACTTGAAAGACCGGCATATGTGGCCGTGATGTTTATTCCCATAGCCCGGCCCCTCTCCCCGGGAGGGAATACCGAAGTGATGATTGCCATACTTGTGCCGAATATCATTGCACTTGAAATACCCTGAAGCACCCTGAATATTAGAAAGGAACGAATATTACCTGTAAATGCTATACAGGCGGTGATAATGGTAAACAGGATAAGGCCCGAGATAAAAATCTTCTTTCTTCCAAGGATATCACCCAATCTTCCGAAAGGAAGCATAAAGACTGCCGTACCAAGGAGATATGCAGTAACCACCCAGTTGAGTTGTTTGGCACTTGCCTCCAGTTCAGAACCGATTGATGGAAGTGCAAGATTTATTGCTGCACCCATGAACGGTGTTATATAGGCTGAGAAGGCAGCAATAAAAAGTACGGATCTTTTAAGCTCCCTGGTATTCATTCTTTAATCTTAGTGTCGATTATGATAGTTACTGGTCCGTCATTTACCAGGCTTACGTCCATCATTGCTCCAAATTCACCCGTTCCGGGTCTACAGCCGGACAATTCATGGAAATAGTTAATGAAACTGTTATATAATGGGATGGCTTTTTCCGGCCTTGCTGCTTTAATGTAAGAAGGCCTGTTTCCCTTTTTCGTTTTTGCGTGCAGGGTAAACTGGCTCACAACAATAATTTCTCCCCCAACATCCCCAAGGGACATATTCATTATTCCTTCCCTGTCGTTGAATATCCTGAGCTGATATATCTTGTTTGCCAGCCATTTGATATCTTCTTCATTATCGGCTTCCTCAATACCCAGAAGAACAAGAAGGCCTTTACCGATTTCAGACTTAACAGATCCTTCAATGCTTACAGATGCTCTGCTGACCCTTTGAATTACTGCCCTCATATTGTTGAACTTGAATTGGCAAAGATAATAAATATTTGCAGGCTTCCGCCTTGGCTTAATCCTATGCTGAACCTTAGAATGGTGCTAAAGCTACGACATACTGAAAAGCCGGAGGGCGGGTTGAGTAATGATCTTGAGAAATAGTTTTTATGAGTTTAATGGTACGGATATCCTTTCACGTTTTCTGAAAGTTACCATCTCGGTAAATCCTGCATTGATAATAAGAGTATATGCATCATCGAAATATTGACCCAGCCTGGATGGGTTATGTGCATCTGAATTTACACATACAGGCACTCCTTCTTCCATGAAAACATGCAGATACCTGCGGTCAGGATAGAAATCCTTGAGTGGTTTGTTCATCCCGTTAGTATTTACCTCAAAGGCAACATCAGACTTGCTCAGTTCGCCTGCGAGGAAACGGTACATCGGCTCTGCATTAACCGACGGGAAATACCTGAAGATTCTGACAAGGTCAGGGTGTGCCATGAAATCAAATAAACCTGAAGACGCTGCCTGCGCTATCAGGTTGAAGTATAATTCAAAAAGCCGGTCTATATCCTTGCCTTCATAATATTCCGGCCCCAGGTCTACAGTGCCTTCACCCATATAGTGAACAGACCCTATTACATAATCAAGAGGAAGACCTGATATTGTCTGGTATATCTGCTCTTCTTTGTCAGGGAAATAATCAACTTCAAGTCCCAGTCTGACCTTTATGCCTGTGACTGTTTCCCTGAGTTTATTTATGCGATCGATATACTCCCCAAGCCGTGATAACTTGATGCTCCAATCCTGTTGTTCATCGGTAAGTGTAAGATGGTCAGAAAAGCCTATTTCTGACAGGCCTTTTTCTATTGCCGCTTTAATATAATCTTCAGGCCACCCTTTCCCATCACTGTAATTTGTGTGTATGTGATAATCAGTTCTGTAAATCATTGACCGGGAAGTAATGTTCTGTATGAAAATCTTTTATTTAGTGATAACCATTCCTCAAATGGTTAATTAAGTCATCCAAAATAATCAGAAAATACTCAATATCATAAAAACCGAACAAAATTGCCCGTGAATTTATTAAAATAGATTATTTTGTATTTTAATTAATTCTCCAGTATGATTGATCAGAGTAAATGCCAGTGTTCAGATTGCCAGTTCCGTAATGTGGCTTTTTCAACCCTTGCTGACTCAGAAATAACCACACTGTGCGATTACCACAAGGAATATTCATACAACAGGGGAGGCATTATCCATAAAGAAGGGGATCCGATACAAGAGTTTAAATATCTGAAAAGCGGACTTGTAAAAGTTTACAGGACATCAGCTGTGGGGAATGAACAGATAATAGCAATTACAAAACCTTTTGAATTTGTCAGCAACATAAGTATTTTTTCTGAGGAGAGATATAAATATTCTGTTTCAGCAATCGAGGATTCAGTTATATGCAGTATCAAACTTGATTATATACGATCCCTGGTACTCGGTCATGGTAATTTTGCTCTTGAACTGATGACGAGGCTTAGCCAGATAACCGATAAAATCATATTGCAGACCCTTGATATAAGAAACAGAAATCTCGCCGGCAGAGTAGCTTATATTCTCTTATATTTTACAAATGATATATATAAATCAATGGTCTTTAACCTGCCGGTATCACGCCAGGAAATTGCTGATTATATCAGTATGAGTACGGCCAATGTGATAAGAACCCTTTCTGAATTCCGGAAAGAAGGCATTATTAAACTGCACGGCAAAACGGTTGAAATAGTTGATATCGGGAAGCTCGAAATGATATCTTCAAAGGGGTGAAAGTATAATCAGTACTGTTCAATAACATTCCGGACAGATAAATTCTGTCAAACGAAAATTGATACTTTTATTTAGTTTAATTCTGAATACAAAATATCTGTAATTATGAAAAGGATTTGGTTTTTTATTTCTTTTTTACTGATGGCGAATAATTTATTGTGCCAGGACTACAAACCGCTGACAAAGATCGTATGGCCTGAATCAGATGCCAATGATAGTATATATACCATCGCTGGTTACAGGCATGGATTGAGTTTTTTCCCGCAGGTAAAACATGCTGATGTTGAGTATATTGCAGGGGAAGAAATGACTTTTAATATCTTTCATTCGGCTGATGTGATGAATGAATGGATGATCAGGTGGTCGAAGGAATACCCTGAACTTGTTGATCTTTACCAGGTTGCCGAAAGTTACGAAGGAAGGCCGATTTTGCAAATGACCGTAACCAGTAAAAACAAGGGCAAACATACTGATAAGCCGGCAGCTTTTTTTGAAGGTAACAGGCACAGTGGTGAGGTTACCAGCGCTGAATCGGTAATGTGGCTTGCCGATCACCTGCTTACTTCTTATGGGGAGGATCCTGAAATAACAAGGCTGGTTGATAATTTTACTTTTTACCTCAGACCAATTAATAATCCTGACGGCCATAATCTTTATATACATACTGCCCAGAGCAACCGCAGTACGGTGAGACCAACTGACAATGACAATGATGGATTGCTGGATGAGGATTCACCTGATGATATCAATGGCGATGGGATTATCCTTTCAATGAGATGGAAAGATAGTGAGAAAGGCAATATGATCCCTGATCCTGATGATCCAAGTGGGAGAATTATGAAAAGAGTTAATCCAGGTGAAGGTGAGTATATAATTGAATCAGAAGGCATTGATAATGACGGTGACGGTGAAATCAATGAGGATGGTATTGGAGGACTGGATTTGCACAGGAACTATCCGGAAAACTGGCGACCCGAAAGGGGTATTGAAGCCACAGGAAGGGGGTTCACACAATATGGAGCAGGTGAATATCCCTTAAGCGAAACAGAAACAAGATCTGTTGTGACATTCCTGCTTGCTCATCCTAACGTTTACATTGTAAATTCAATGGATACCAGGGTGCCTATGCATCTACGACCTCCTTCAACATCTAATTCAGATGAGAGAATGTATGAAGAAGATCTGGAGTGGTATAAGTATTTTGATAATGTAGGTAAACAAATCACGGGATATGAAAGAGCCGGTGATGTTTACCAGGATTATGGCAGGGGTAATCCCCTCTTTGGTCATGGTCCCGATTTCGGATACTGGTATTATGGTGCAATATGGTATGGTGATGAATTATGGAACGGGGCAAGATACAAAGATTATGATGACGACGGTGATATTGACGATATTGATCTTTTAAGATGGGATGAAGAAGAAAATGATGGCGATGGATTTATTGAATGGACTGAGGCTGAACATCCGGATTACGGGGCGGTTGAAATAGGTGGCTTCCATCCGAAATTCTTTTCACAGAACCCACCGGCAAAACACCTCCTGCCATGGGCACGGAATCAGGCTCTTTTTAACCTAGAAATGGTCAAACACCTTCCTTTGCTGGAATGGGAAGATATTGAAATAAAAAAGGCAAAATCATATAAAAAGGACTCAACAGATTACATGATTACCGTAACATACAGGAATACAGGCAAATTACCTACTGCACTTAAACAGGCACACCTGGTGAAGATAGTCAGGGAAGACCAGGTTACGATAAGCTTTGACAGGGAGCTCATAGCTGGCGATGATCAGGTTATGAAAATAATCAGGGAGGAGCAGGAAGGAAGAAGAGGTTATTATGGAAGGGGCGGAATAGATGGAGCGCAGTCATCAATCACTCTTGACGCCGGCTATGCCCAGGGAGAAAGTACGAACAGCAGGGAATTCACAATAAGGGTATACAAGGATACCGAAATTAAAGGAAAGGCTACAGTATCCTCAACCAGAGGGGGAGTGCTGGAAGAGAAGGAATTTGTTATCAGATAAAATGATAGTGTGGATATTGTTACCTGCGACTTTGACTGGTGTGGAGATTACAACTTAACGGGAGCCGACACTACAGCTTTTGATATTGGAGAAAGATAAGTGCAGCGGAGGAATGCCGTCTATATTGATTAACATTACAGTATGTCAAAAACCGGAAAATACACACTGACATTCTGGATATTCGGGGGATTTATCCTTGGTATCATAACCGGAGCAGTGGTGGGAGACCCGGTTATACCTTACGTTGAGCCTTTGGCCAGTATATTTCTCAGGCTTCTTAGAATGGCCATAATACCACTTGTGATCACATCAATTGTCAGTGCCGTGGCACAGGTCGGAACAGCATACGGACTGGGGAGAATCGGAATTAGAACACTTGGTTATTACATAATGACAAGTTTTATTGCAATAATTACTGGACAGACACTGGTGAATATTTTCAAACCCGGGGCAGGTGCGGAAATTGGACTTGAGGCTGATCCTGAAAGTATTGAAGCTATTGAACAGGGGCTTGGTGATATTCTATTGAATATTATTCCAGAAAATCCTATTCAGGCAATGGCATCAGGAGATGTGCTGCCTGTTATCTTTTTTTCGATATTATTTGGCTTTTTTATTACTAAGCTTAAAACAGATCAGCGTGATCTGCTGAAAAAGGTATTTGATGCTGCTTTTGAGGCAATGCTTAAAATGACAACATTTATTATCTGGTCAGCTCCACTGGGCGTTTTTGGAATAATAACCGAGATAATTGCTGATACCGGGTTCTCGGCTTTTAAGTCACTGGGATTCTATTTCCTGATAGTGTTGGCCGGACTTGCAATACATATGTTGATTACCTTACCCTTGCTGTTAAGATTACTTGGAAAGCTAAACCCTTTAAAGCACTACCGTGGGATGCTGCCTGCCCTTTTCACTGCTTTTTCAACCTGCTCAACTATAGTGACTCTGCCACTTACGATGAAGGCAGTCACAGAAGAATCAGGCGCCTCAAAAAGGGCTGCCGGTTTCGTTCTTCCCATCGGGGCAACCATGAATATGGATGGTACGGCTCTCTATGAATGTGTTGCCACTATATTTATTGCCCAGGTTTATGGATTCGACCTTAACTTTTCTGCACAGATCACTGTGGCCATAACCGCAGTGCTTGCATCAATAGGAGCAGCCAGCATTCCTATGAGTGGTATGGTTATGATGTCGATCATTTTAAGTGCTGTTGGACTGCCACTAGAAGGGGTTGCCATAATACTTGCAGTTGACAGGATACTGGATATGTTCAGAACAACTGCCAATGTATTCAGTGATAGTTGCGGTGCAGTAATTATATCACGGTTTGAAGAAATGAGCGATAAAAAAGCTAATTAATGTTAAATAATCTTTAGCAGTGGACATTCTGGTAATTTTTGAATAATTTACATGTCTTATTAGAGCAGGATAACATTACCAAAATTTTAAAAAACCTATAGTTATGAATGAAAAGAGATACTTTGTCAGGGATATACCACGACGGAAATTCCTGGAATTAAGTATGAAAGGCGGTCTCATTGTTGCGGCTACCCCCTCATTACTTTCACAGCTTATTTCATGCAAAAACCAGGGATTGTCGGCAGCGGGGCTCAACCTGGACAGGGAAACTCTGAACAAGGTGATCGCTGAAGCCCTGAGTAAGGGAGGAGATTTTGCAGAAGTGTACCTTGAAAACCGCACTTCAAGGAACATAGTTATGGAAGAATCAAAGTTTAAGAGTGGTTTGTATGGCATAAGCCAGGGTGCGGGCGTACGGGTGATTTCAGGTAATAAAACAGGTTATGCCTTTACAGATGATATCAACCCTGAAAATCTTGTCAGGGCAGCCAGGGTAGCATCTTATGTTGCCAGGGAAGGAGGATCCGTTGCTCCTGTTAATCTCGGCGAACAGAAAAGAGATAGTTTTGTGACCGTACAGCAGCCTCTTGAAAATATCGCTGATACGAAGAGGATAGAAATAATGCAAAGAGCAGACCAGGCTGCACTGGATTATGACAACAGGATAAAAATGGCAATGATAAGCTATTATGATGAAATAAGAGGAAGGGTGATCGCTAACAGCGAAGGCACATACCTTCGTGATGAGTTGCCATTGCTTTTCTTTATAGTGCAAACAATGAGTGATGATGGAAAAGCCAGACACCTTTCAAGGGAAAGACTCAGTCGTCACAGTGGCTTCGAGATGTTTGAGGAGGTCAGTCCTGAAGAAGTTTCAAGAAGAGCTGCAAGGGAGGCAATAGCGATGCTGGATGCTGAAGAGGCCCCTGCCGGCATGATGGACGTGGTAATGCAGAATGGATGGGGAGGAGTGCTTGTGCATGAAGCCGTCGGACACCCCCTGGAAGCAGATAATATAGCAAAAGGTATAGGAGCTTTTACGGGTAAACTGGGGCAGAAAGTGGCCAGCGATGTCTTCACAATGGTTGATGATGGTACGATACCCAATGCAAGAGGCACAATAAACTTTGATGATGAAGGAACACAGTCCCAGAGGAATGTGCTTATTGAAAAAGGAATGCTGAAAGGATATATGACAGATATACTTAGTGCAAAACAACTGGGCATGAATAGAACCGGAAACGGAAGAAGGGAATCCTTCAGGTATATACCAATACCAAGGATGACAAACACTTTTATTGATAATGGCGATTCAGAACCTGCTGATATATTAAGATCAACAGAAAAGGGACTTTACGTGCAAAGTATAAGCGGTGGGAGCGTTAATCCGGTTACCGGAGTTTTCAATTTCACCTGCCGTGAAGCTTACGTGATCGAAAATGGTGAAAAAACAAAACCTGTAAAAGGTGCCACTCTCATCGGATCATGCCTGGATGTAATATCAAATATCGATGCCGTGGGGAATGATCTGGATTTCGGTCCCGGTATCTGCGGTAAAGGTCAATCAGCCGAAGTGGATGCAGGACAACCTACAGTAAGAATACGTGGTATAAATGTCGGAGGCTCAAAAGCCTGACAGACATTTTCAGTTTTATTAACTACTAAAAACCTATAGAAATGAATTATAAGGATCTTACAGTACAACTGGTTGATAAATGCCTGAAATTCGGAGCTGATGAGGCCGAGGTATATCTTCAATCAAACCGGAATCTTAGCATACAGGTACTGAATAATGAAATAGAAACAATTGAAGAAGCTTCATCCCATGGTGTAGGATTCAGGGTCTTTGTTGACAATAAGATGGGCTTTAGCCATTGTAATGATTTCAGCGATAAAGCACTTGAAGATACAATTAAAAGGGCTATAGCTTTTGCTAAACTTACCAGTCCCGATGAGAATAATATATTGCCTGATGATATTGGAATAACAACGATAGAAGGATTATATGATCCCAGCATAGCAGGTATTCCAATGGAAGAAAAGATTGAAATGGCCTTGAGGCTCGAACAACTGGCATTGGCCGATCAAAGGATAACCAAGAGCTCTGGTTCAGGATTCAGTGAATCAGAAGCAGAGATTTTTATTGCCAATTCACATGGCTTATCAAAATCATACAAATCAGGCGGATGTGGCATCGGAGTAAGTGTGGTTGCGGAAAAAGAAGACCAGAAGAATACAGGGGGGGAATATTGTTCGAGGCGACAGTTCACTGACCTAAAAACACTCGAGGAAATCGCTGCCGAAGCTGCAAAAAAAGCATATGAAATGCTGGATCCTGAAATGGTCAGGACACAAAGAGCTGCAGTAATTTTTGATCCCGATGTTGGCAGGTCATTGCTGGGAGGTGTTATCGCTGCACTAAATGGCGAGCGTGTATTACAGGGAGCCAGCTTTCTTAAAGATTCCCTGAATCAGAAATTTACCTCGGAATTGTTAACAATAATTGATGACGGTACCAGGGAAAAAGGTATGGCAAGTGCACCATTCGATGGAGAAGGTGTGCCCACCCGTAAGAACACACTGGTTGAAAAAGGAGTGCTGAAATCATTTATCTATAATACTTATGCCGCCACACGTGCCGGTACAAAAAGCACGGGAAACGCGTCGCGCGGGGGATTTACATCATTACCGGGAATAGGGACACATAATGTTTACCTGCTGGAGGGAAAGCATACAAGAAATGAAATAATTGCCTCAACAGACAGAGGCCTGCTTCTCAAAGGGCTGACAGGTTATGGAATTAATTCCGTTAATGGTAATTTCAGTGGGGGGGCAAGCGGATTCTGGATAGAGAAGGGTAAAATAGTACACCCGGTGAAAGGACTCACAATTGCCGGGAAGGCATCGGATATCCTTAATGATATCGATATGATGGGAACGGATATTGACATGAACGACACTTTTGCATCCCCTGCTTTCAGGGTCAGGGAAATGCAGATAGGAGGAAAGTAAAGATTAATTATGAACTATGAGATGTGAGTTATGAATGATTAGAGGAGAGAAAAGTTGGGGTTGAGGAGAACGATATAATTTATACTCTAACAACTTTAAGGGGATAATTCAGGATAAACTAACCATATAAAATGTAAAAGCATGAAAATAATTGTAAAAATTACACTTGTACTGGTGTTATTATGGTCCTTCATACCCGTTGAAAGCCAGCGGTGGAGAAGGGAATCGGAACCCAGGGGATTTGAATTCAGAAACATTGGGGCTTTCAGGATAAATGCCTGGGTTGGAGAATTTGCTGTGCCAATGAACCCGGGCGAAAAGCATAAATATACATGGTATGTTGCTGCACGTGCCGGTGGTGTTTGGAAGACTGTAAATAATGGTACCACTTTTGAATGTATCTCTGATGAGCTTGGGGTAAACGCAATAGGCGATGTTGAAGTGGCCCCCTCTGACCCAGAGATTGTCTGGATAGGTACCGGCGAAGATTTCAATGCGCGTTCATCTTACTACGGCAATGGAATATGGAAATCAACAGATGCCGGCGAAACATGGGAAAATATGGGATTGAAAGATTCGCAACATATAGCAGAAATTATAATACATCCCGATAACCCGGATATTTTATGGGTTGCCGTTATGGGCCATCTGTACTCGGAGAACGAGGAAAGAGGCGTATTTAAGACCACCAATGGCGGTAAGTCGTGGAATAAAGTACTGTATATTGATGAGGCTACCGGTATCATTGATATCGCAGTCAGTTCAAAAGACCCTGATGTTCTCTATGCCAGTGCCTATGAAAAGGTGCGTACTCCGTGGACATTAGAGCCGGGCGGCGAAAAGAGCCGTATATATAAAACAACCGACGGGGGTGATAACTGGAAAATGATCAAAGGGGGAGGATTCCCTGACGGACCTCTTGGAAGGATAGGCATCGATGTTCAGTATGAAAATCCCGATGTTGTTGTGGCAGTGGTACAGAATCTTAACCCCAAACCCGGAAAAGATCCGGATGAATGGCTTAAGTCATATCCCTGGCCGGACAGGTCAATGGATAACCTCATTGGAGGAGAATGTTACAGATCATTTGATGCAGGTGAGACATGGACAAGGATAAATGATCCCGAAGAGGTTGATGTTAGCGGCAAAGCAGCTTACAGTTTTAATAAGATCTGTATTGATCCGAAGGATCCGGATAAGATATATATCATTGGAGCCAGCATGTATGTAACACTTGATGGTGGTGAACACTGGCTCGGGCGAGGTGATCAGGAACGCAGGTTCACGTCCAACTTTGGTGATAACCGCAGCCTATGGATCGACCCACGTGATGGCAGGCATATGTTGCTTGGCTCTGATGGTGGTTGTTACCAGACATGGGATGCTGGAAAAACAACCCACCATTATTACCATATTCCACTGGGTGAAGTATATATGGTAGAGGTTGATAATCAAAAACCCTATAATATATACTTCGGATTACAGGATCATGAATCATGGAAAGCTCCTTCCAACAACTGGTCGGGACGCATTGGTGTGGAAGATGTTGTTATCACAGGGTACTCGGATGGCATGTACGCCAAAGTAGACCCGGAAGATAACAAGTGGGTATATCATACCAGCCAGTTTGGGTCGCACCATCGTGTTAATCAGGCTACAGGAGAACGAGAAAGAATTGACCCTGTACCCCCCGACGGCAGTGATCCATACAGGTATACATGGAACACCCCAATAATGCTTTCACCACATAACAGTGCTATTCTCTACGCAGGGGCACAAAAGCTTCTCAGATCACTGGACAGGGGAGAAACATGGGAGGAAATTTCCCCTGATCTTACCACGAATGATATGGATAAGATTGCCGGTAAGGGTCATGTTATGTACTGTACCATTACTTCAATGGATGAATCGACATTGAAACCTGGTCTTATCTGGGTTGGTACGGATGATGGTAAAATACATATTACAAAGAATCATGGTGCCGTCTGGGAAGAACTAACAGAAAATGTTGAAAAAGCTGGTGTGCCTCATGAAAGATGGGTGGCCAGGATTATTGCTTCGAAATACGATCAGGCGACAGCATATCTGGCCTATAACGGTTATCGTAATGATGATTTTAAACCTTATCTGTACAAGACTACTGATTATGGAAAGACATGGATTGACATAGCCTCCAATTTACCTGATTACCCTGTAAATGTTGTGTTTGAAGATGCCAGGAACCCGGATCTTTTATTTGTAGGTAATGACACAGGGGTTTTCTATACTCTTGATGGTGCCAGAACCTGGACCCAGTTAAAGGCAAATATCCCTCCTGTTGTGGTACGGGACCTTCTGGTGCACCCTCGCGAGAACGATCTGGTAGTAGGCACCTATGGACGTGCTGTCTGGGTTGGTGATATAAGCCCCTTGCAGCAGTTCACGCCTGAAGTGCAGGAAAAAGAATTCCACCTGTTTGATATTGAGCCCAAACCAAAAATGAATTATTCGCAACAGGCAACATGGGGCAATTATGGTATGATGGGGAGTAACCATCTTAAAACACCAAATGAAGAAAACGGACTTGAAATATGGTATTATTTCAAGGAAGACGGATGGGGCAAAGCTAAACTTGTTGTAGAAAATTGTATGGGTGAAGAGGTCTATGTACGTGATATTAATGCAGAAAAAGGAATAAGAAAAATTTACTGGGACACTAGCAGGGCTGAACCTGGTGAATATGTGATAAGCCTTACTTATGAAACGATAACTGCAACTAAACAGGGTGTTGTTCTGGATGGATACTTTTTCCCCATACTCAATTATATGGATTAATTTAGTGAAGATTACCACTTTCTGTCCGTAAATCTATGTTGGTGCGGATGACTGATACAACCTGTTATTGGTTGTAATAAAAGATTATCCTTAACTCTTTTTGAGAAGATTCTCAAGTGCGGGTTTCAGGTCGGGATACCTGAATTCATAACCTGCCGACATTATTTTGTCAGCCGAAACCCTGCTTCCTTCGAGAAGCATGGAAGCTTTTTCCCCGAAGATAATTTTCCAGGGCAAAACAGGTGTTGGTGGTATCAGGATCTTCTTATTTTTTACGGCTGAAAGGGTTTTAATAAAAGTCCGATAATCTACGGGTCCGGGGGCTACAGCATTGAAAACACCATCAATATTATTATCATCGATAATTTTGAGGTAAATAAAACACAGGTCATCTATATGTATCCATGGCAGGTAATGATTCCCCTTGCCGAACAGTGGCAAGAAACGAATATTTACCGCTGGCAGTATCTTTGAGAGCAACCCTCCTTTCTGTGAAAGCACAATGCCTGTTCTAACCAGTGTTGTCCTGTAGCCGCCGGAACGGAACAGCCCGGCTGCTTCCTCCCACTTAATGCATACTCTGGCTGTAAAATCTTCGGCAGGAGGATCCTTCTCGCTGAAAATATACCCGGAAGTTAAGGCACCATAGTAACCTGTGGCTGAAGCACTGGTGAATGAGTTTAGTTTAGGATTCCTTTTTTCTACTGTATCAAACAGAAGCCTTGCAGAATCAATACGGCTGTGAAAAATTACCTTTTTCCTGGATTTTGTCCAGCGGCCCTTGCCGATATTTTCCCCTGCCAGGTGTATTATATGATCAACACCTTCAACCGCACCATCCTCGATGTAACCATTTTTAATGTCCCATTTAAATGATTCGGTTCCGTCAATGCTGCTCTTGCCACGGGTAAGAATCCTTACCCGGTAACCTGAATTAATAAGCAGAGGAATTAAAGCCCTGCCCACGAGTCCAGTCCCACCGGTAATTAATACTGTTTTACGTTTCATAATCGTTTTATTCCTTTTGCGTACAACAAAGATGAAGACCTGTTTGACGGGAAAGAACCACGGGTTTATATTTACCGGTCGACTAAGTTAATAATAATAATATACTTAAACAGCAGTTGGCTCAACAAATTAATTTAATTTTGGTACCAGGTACAAATAACTTATTTTTACCGGCTGTTGAGTAAAAAGAGGAAATTTAAAAACTGTAATTATGGCTAACCAGAAAACAATAAAAGGAGTTATCGCCATTCTGACTGGCGGTGGTGATGTTCCGGGACTGAATCCGGCTATCAGGGCAGTAACCATCAGGGCAAACCGCGAAGGTTACAAGGTAATTGGACTCAGAAGGGGATGGGCTGGGATCATTGAATTAATAAGAGACAAAAAGGCTGATAACAGTAGCTGCTACCAGTTACTTACAGATGACATAGTAAATAAAGCAGGTCGTACGGGAGGTACTTTTCTTCATACTTCAAGAACAAGGCCAAGCCACGTGGCGAAATCTGATTTACCTGACCATTTAAAAGAAATCTATACTGATGAAATAAATGATCTTACACCGGAGGTAATTAAGAACCTGGAGTGGCTTGGTGTGGATTTTCTCATCCCGATAGGAGGTGATGATACACTGAGTTATGCCGTTCATCTTTACAAGCATGGGGTGAAGGTTGTAGCTATTCCCAAAACAATGGATAATGATGTTCCCGGAACGGATTACTGTATAGGGTTCAGTACCTGTGTTACACGCACAATACAAATGACCAACAGCCTGAGAACATCGGCAGGCTCACACGAAAGGCTCATGGTTCTTGAAGTATTTGGTCGATATGCAGGATTTACTGCAATGCTGCCTACTATGGCCGGTTCAGCTAACCGTTGTGTTATACCTGAATATAAATTCAAAATTGACCATCTGGCCCAGTTGCTTGTAGAAGACAGGAATGCCAATCCAAGTAAATACGCGGTTCTGCTTATAAGTGAAGGTGCAATGTTCGAAGGTGGTGAGATGATCTTTTCAAACGATGAAAAAGATGCATACGGACATGCCAAACTGGGAGGCATAGGAGACCTGGTTTCCAACGAATTAAAAAACCTGTCGGCAAGGTTTAATAAGGGTAAAACCATTAATGTGATAAACCAGAAACTTGGTTATATGGTAAGGGGAGGCGATCCTGATGCACTTGATTCTATTGTTCCTATGGCATATGGCAATCTTGCCCTTGATCTCATACTCAAAGGTATTCATGGTAGGCTTGTTGTTCTGAAGAACGGCAGGTACGACAATGTGCCTATTGATGTGGTTGTGGCCACCAAGAAACTGGTTAATGTTAAAGATTATTACAATACAGAACGCCTCAGACCATATTATCACAGCTTCGAGATGAAACCGTTCTTCCTTATGGCTTCAGAAAGCTGATAATTTGCTCCCTGCGGTCGCATAAATGATAGTTTAAAACAACGAACAATTAATGCGCCCCAATTAAACGATTTAGCAATTAAACAATTCGACATCCAATTAGTCCACCATTCCAATATTCCATCATTCCATGGATTTTTCGTATTTTGCAGATAAATAAAACTCCAGTTATGAAAAATTTATTATTAATGCTTACTACCGTTATTCTGACGGTATTAATTATTTCATGCAATAAAAACGGTGCCGAACACCAGGACTCACTGGCTGATTTTAATGATTCTCTGATTATTAATGCCGAAAATCTTATTGGTCTTAAATTTGATACGGCTGAACATAACCAGATGCAGGGTTTCCTGAAACGCTACCTTTCGAGCTACGATATGATGCGTGATTACAGTCTGGATAACAGCGTTTCCCCTGCATTGATTTTTCAGCCACTTCTAAATCCTGACGAGGAAACAGGACAGGAATACGCCAATCCTGTTCCCGTGAGCGAAGTAACAATTCCGGACAGCGACGAGGAAATTGCTTTCCTTACGGTCGGAGAATTGTCACAGCTCATACGTAATGGTGATTTAAGTTCAGTTGAACTTACCAGGATTTATCTTGACAGGCTCAAAAAATATGGAGATTCACTTTATTGCGTGGTAAGTATTACCGAAAACCTGGCACTTGAACAGGCGGAAAGGGCCGACAGGGAGATTGCCGAAGGTAATTACAGGAGTCCTCTCCATGGTATACCCTATGGGGTAAAGGACCTGGTTGCTGTTGAGGGCTACAAGACAACATGGGGAGCAAAGCCATATGAGAACCAGGTGATTGATCAGACTGCTACGGTAGTTAAGAAACTTGAAGAGGCAGGAGCAGTACTTATTGCAAAACTCTCAATGGGAGCACTGGCAATGGGTGATGTCTGGTTTGGTGGTAAATCACGTAATCCATGGAATCCCGAACAGGGCTCCAGCGGTTCATCTGCCGGTTCAGCATCTGCAACAGCTGCGGGCCTGGTCGCATTCAGCATAGGCACGGAGACGCTTGGATCAATAGTTTCTCCATCAACACGCTGTGGCGTAACCGGACTGAGACCAACTTTCGGCAGGGTAAGCCGTGCAGGCGCTATGGCACTATGCTGGAGTATGGATAAAATAGGGCCTATTTGCCGCTCGGCAGATGACTGTGCCCTTGTCTTTGACGTCATCAGGGGACCTGATGGCATTGACCGGTCAGTAATTGAAAAACCATTTAATTATAATTTTAATACTGATATTAAGAAACTTAAAATAGCTTACCTGGAAAATGAATTTGAGGGCAAGTATGAGAGTCAGGCTAATGACATTGAAGTGCTTTCAGTATTTAAAAAAATGGGGGTAGACCTTAGCCCTGTAGAACTGGAGTTTGAAGATATCCCATTGAGAAGTTTACGTATAATATTATATGCTGAATCAGCAGCAGCCTTTGATGAACTAACAAGAAGCGGACTGGACTCACTTCTTACTTCACAGGACGAAGGTAGCTGGCCAAACACATTCAGGTCAGCACGTTTCATACCGGCAGTGGAATATATCCAGGCTAACCGTTTCAGAACACTGCTGATGGAACAGATGAATCAGATCTTAAGTAATTATGATGTGGTTATTGCACCAAGCTTCAGGGGTGATCAGTTACTGGTTACAAACCTGACAGGACATCCCTGTGTGGTTGTACCGAATGGTTTTAATGAAAATCAAAGCCCGACCAGTATATGCTTCATAGGTAATCTTTATGACGAAGCAAGTATCTTGCTTGCTGCCAGCAAGTACCAGGAGGCTACAGATTTTGACGAGTTACATCCACCTTTGTTCTCCAGGTAAATACAAAAGAAGCCTCGATATTAGAAGGGACGGAAGCAAGAATATCGAATATTGAATATCGATTTGTTATTTATTAAGTCAATCTAAAATCTAAAATCGTTAATCTATATTCTTATATCATGAGATAACGATCAGTAACAGCATTACTATTTTGTTAAAAGATTCTACTGCTTCAGTTCCAGCCATACCGGGCAGTGATCTGAGTGGTTGGCCTCAGGCATTATCCCTGCATTTACAAGCCTGTCTTTAAGGTTGCCGGTCACTATATTATAATCGATTCTCCAGCCTTTGTTCTTAGCCCTTGAGTTGGCTCTGAAACTCCACCATGAATAATTGTGAGGATCGGAATTGAATTCCCTGAATGAGTCAATATAACCGTCATCAATAAAAACCTGAAACCATTCTCTTTCTTCTGGGAGGAAACCGGAGGTTTTCAGGTTTCCTTTTGGATTATGTATATCTATCCAGAGTCGACAAATATTGAAATCACCGCATATTACCAGATTTGGCCTATCCTTTCTCAGGGAGTTCAAAAAGCTGTGAAAGTCAGAGAGGAATTCCATCTTAAAATCCTGCCTTATATCACCGGTAGTCCCTGAGGGGAAATATACATTGATGATGCTTATATCGCCAAAATCAGCTCTTATAACTCTCCCTTCTTTATCATACCTGGTATCATTCATTCCATAATGAACAGCATCAGGCTTACTTTTGCTTAGCAGGGCAACACCGCTGTAACCCTTTTTTTCAGCTGAATGTGCATAAACATTATAACCCAGTTTTTCGAAAAGGCCGTTATCAATCTGTTCAGGTTGAGCCTTCGTTTCCTGAAGGCAAAGTACATCAGGCATTTCTTGTGCAATCCATGAACCAAGATCCTTGTTCATGGCAGCCCTGATACCGTTAACATTGTAAGAGATTATTTTCATAAGTGGAAATAATAAGCTAAACATTATCAGAAAACCTCTGAGACACCACTAAAAAATAAAAACAATAAAATAAAATAAAAATAAAGAGATTCACAATTATACGCCTGAAAGATACAGAAGAAAAAGATGGAACGGGAAACTGAACTTATGTTGTTTTTCAATATTTTTGCATGCATGAGCACAGGAATCAAGAAAGGATTGGTGATTAAATCTACCGGCAGCAGGTATAAAGTGTCAGATTGTGAAGGGAATATCATTGAATGCGTGATAAAAGGTAAATTCCGTGTGAAAGGAATAAGGACAACCAGCCCCGTTGCAGTTGGTGATTATGTTTCCTTTGAAATGTCAGGAGAAACTGGCACCGGTATAATCACCGGAATAGATGAAAGAAAGAATTACATCATACGCAAAGCATCAAAACTGTCAAAAGAAGCCCAGATAATAGCTGCCAATATCGATCAGCTTATATTGCTTGCCACTGTTACACAACCTGAAACGCATCCTGAATTTATTGACAGGGTACTGGTTACAGCGGAGGCATACCGGATACCTGCGAAAATTGTTTTCAATAAAACTGACATATATTCAGCTGACCATCACTTAACAAAAGACTATCTGCTATCGGTTTACCGCAAAGTAGGTTATGATGCTTACAGCGTATCATTATTCAATGATGACGATATTGAGATACTTGCAGAACTGGTCAAGGAAAGGGTAACTCTTCTGGCAGGTAATTCAGGCGTTGGTAAATCCAGTCTGATAAATAAGATCGAACCCTCTTTCAATATAAAAGTCGAGGATATTTCAGATTATCACAGGCTTGGAAAGCATACGACTACATTTGCAGAAATGTATGCTTTAAGTGGCGGAGGTTATATTATTGATACACCAGGCATTAAAGGCTTTGGACTTATAGATATGGACAAGGAAGAGATATATCATTTTTTCCCCGAGATATTCAGGGCATCAGGCAAATGCAGGTATTATAATTGTCTCCATATTAATGAACCTGGATGTGAAGTAAAGAAACAACTTGATGAAGGAAAAATAGAAGAGTTCAGGTACAGAAGTTACCTTAAGATATTTGAGGACAATAACTCAAAGTACAGATAAATCATTGCTAATTATTAAAATACCCTATCTTTAAGCATAATTTCAATAACATTCAATAACAGTGTTACTATGAAGCGACTTACTATACTTACTGTCATATTGTTTCTGGTAGTGGTGCTCATTAACTATATATACTATAATGGTTTGTATAATAAACAGATAAGCTATGTTAAAGATCTTCTTGGACAGCAGGTCGCAATTATCGGTTCAGAAGTAAATAACACCAATATCACGTTTGAAAGTGACCTCAACGAAATAATAATGCATGAAGAACTTTCAGAGTTTTTTAATGAAGATGTCCCCGATGTCAAAGAACGGATAATCGAAAAATTCAAGTTCTATTACAGCAAGTATGACAATTTCGTTGAAACAATAGAATATAACGGTCCTCAAACACAGGTTTTCATGCTCTATAAAGATCTGGAAAATGATGAATGGATAGCAAATACATACCTCGCTCAGGATCAAAAAGAATTGCTGGCAAGGGATAAGCTTGAACCAAACAGGAACAAATGGGACCTGATAATGCCTGTCTATAGCACGAATGATGATTTGATAGGAAACATAATAATTACAGTTGATTACTTAAAGTATTTCAGCAGCCTGTTCAGGAAATACAAGCTTGAAGATCAGCAATGGCAATGGTTATTAAATGAGGTGGGGGAAATAGTATTCTCGAACTACTTTGATGATAATCTATCAAACAGGGCTAATATCAATGATGTTGAAGTCAGGAACCTGAGACGTATCAATGAAGATATTGCCGAAGGAGTAAACAGCAATATGGAACATTCCATAGTGGCCGAAGGCAGCAGCAGAAGGGTTATTTCATCATATTATGCTGTTGAATTACTAAGGCGTGATTTTGGCATGGTATTTTCTGCACCTGCCGACTTCTACCAGATATATATAATCCGTAATTCACTACTGATAGTATCTCTTACCATTCTCTTAATCACACTGTTAATCTTGCTATATCGCAGGTATATAAGGAAACAGGCTTACAGTGCATCGCGATTAAGGGAATCGGAGCAGACTTTCATCAGGCTTATAGAATTGATGCCTGTGGGCGTTGTTGTTGTTAACAAGGAAAATGAGATCTTGAAGGCTAATGAAAGTGCCGCAACAATGTTTGACTACCAGGATGAAAAAGAGATGGAAGGGAAAATAATGCCTGAAAGTGAACATTCGGGCCAGGGATTATTCTTTGCCGAAAATCTCGGCCCCGGGTTCGAGCCAGACCAGTTTATGATGATAAAGAAACAGGGCGTTGATACAGTATTATACAGGAAGAAGATTCCTGTAGCTTACCAGGGAAAGGAAGCCAGCATGATAGTGTTAATGGATGTAACCCTGCTCGAGACCGCCCGCAAACAGGAAGCCAAAGCCAAAGAGGCAAAATCCGAATTCCTTACAAAAATAAGCCATGAGATAAGGACACCGTTGAACGGAATTATTGGCATGATAGATATGCTGGCAAAAAAGGAGAATGATCCGGAAACACGGAAAATCATTAATCTGGTTAAGAACTCGTCTGATTTGCTGATGGAAATCGTCAATGACCTGCTTGATTTTTCTAAGATTGAAGAAGGAGGACTGGTTCTTGACGAAGTTCCGTTTGATATAAGGAAAGAAATAGAATATTGTTTTAATGTTGAAGACACCCTGGTTAAAGATAAACTGAAAATAAACTGGGAAGCAGACAGGAGTGTACCGGAAAGCGTAATAGGTGATCCGTTCAGGTTAAGGAAGGTAATTACTAATCTTCTGGCAATATCGCTCGAACATACAGAAAAAGGGGAAGTAAGGCTTAATGTGAGCTCCGCAAAGGTAGGTAAGGGAATAGTATCGCTTAAGTTTAATTTAATGGATACCGGCAAAGGATATGATAATACTGTTTTGAAAAAACTCTTCGGTGATTATATTAAATCAGAAAGCAGGATCGTAACACAATATGGAAGTAAAGGCCTGGGTGGAGCAATAGCCAAACAGCTAATTGAGATGATGGGTGGTAACCTTAATGTGTCAACTCCTTCAGGTATATCGAATGACCCTGAATCACCGGGCGCTTGCTTCGAGTTCAACATACAGGTATATTCCAATATCAGGATGGATAAAAAATATGGAGCCGAGGGGGTTGAAAAATATTCTGAAATTAAAACTCTTGTTGTAAATGGAAGCCGGCAGAGAGATGAAGAACTTCTTAATACCCTTCATAAATTAGGATTGGCTACTTATGTAACCAGCTGGCAGAAGCAGACAGTAAATCTTATTAAATCGAACCTTGAACAGGTGAAGGACAGGTATAAAGTGATAGTTATTATGGACACATCTGATTTTGATGGCTTTGAGGTTGCAGAAACCTTATGGGAAAATGACATGTCAATGAGGTTTATGATACTTATGGTGAGTTCAAATGACAAAAGAGGCAATTATGCCAGATGTATAAAATATGGCATTGACGATTATCTTGTAAAACCATACAATAGCAATGAGTTGCTGAATATTATCAGGAACAGGTTTCCCAATGTTGAAACACCCGGTAAACGGGGCTCGGCACCTGAGATTAAGAAAGATCTGAATATCTTGGTTGTCGAGGATAATATTATAAGCCAGAAAGTTGCTGCTACTATAATTAAAAGTATAGGTTATGAAGCTGATCTGGCTAATGACGGAAAAGAAGGCCTGGAAAAAGCAGCCAATAAAAAATACGATATTGTTTTTATGGACCTTATTATGCCGGAGATGGATGGATATACTGCGTCGAAAAAGATACTGGAAAAATCACCCGGCACCATAATAATAGCCCTGAGCGCCGACAGTACTTCTGAATCAGCTACTAAAGCTGAAATAGCGGGTATAAAACAGTTTATTTCAAAGCCCGTAAAGCAGGAAGACATCAAGGAGATATTTATTAAATATTTTTCTAACTGATTTGAATACTTACCCTGTAAGAACCGGAGTAAAAGAATTTATTGAATTATCGGGGGCAATAAAAATCATTGATGTAAGAACACCTTCTGAATACGAAAGAGGACATATTCCCCGGTCTTTTAATATCCCTCTTTTCAGTGATGATGAAAGAGCAAGGGTAGGTACTGTTTACAAACAGCAAAACCAGATTTCTGCCATTATGGAAGGACTGGATATTGTAGGTCCTAAAATGTCGTGCCTATTAAAAAAAGGAATGCAAGAATCAGGAAAAGAAAAAAAACTGCTCTTGTATTGCTGGCGGGGAGGAAGCCGCTCGGAAAGTATGGCATGGCTGTTTTCAAATGCAGGGATTGACTGCACTGTCCTTGAAGGTGGATACAAAGCTTACAGGAATCATATTTTATCGGAGCTTGGGATTTCCAGAAAACTGATTGTCCTGGGTGGACTAACGGGTAGTGGCAAAACGGCTATACTGTCAGAATTATCGATTTTGGGAGAACAGGTTATTGATATGGAAAAGCTGGCATGCCATAAGGGATCAGCATTCGGTGCACTGGGTCAGGACAAACAGCCCAGTTCAGAACATTTTGCCAATCTGCTCCATGATGAATTACGAAAATACAATTCTGACCAGAGATTATTTGTTGAGGATGAAAGCCACAATATAGGTACTGTAAGCATAACGGAAAATTTCTTCAGCTTGATGAAAGAAGCGCCGGTTATTGCGCTAATGCCGGATATTAAAACACGTCTACCGAGGTTAAGAACAGAATATGGCGTATTTGGACATGATCAACTGATTGAATCAGTTCAAAAAATATCCAGAAAACTCGGAGGCGATAATACAAAGAAAGCGGTTAATGCTATAATGGAAAATGACCTTGATACTGCGATAGAAATTGTTTTAAAGTATTATGATAAGACATATGGTTATGGATTATCACAAAAACCCAAAGAAAAAGTTGTTTATGTTGAGTCACCTTCAGATGATCCTCAGGAAAATGCAGCTAAGGTTAAAATGCTGGCAGACAAGATTGAGGCAACAACTACTGCCGTTTAATATCAGCAGCATCAACCCATTTATATATTTTATCAGAACGTCGCAGGAATGTATCAACAGGTATTGAGCATGATTCACCTTTTACTGATTGATCAGTCACCTTATCTTCCACTCTTATCTCGTCAACCCTCTGTTCAATAACGCCCGTAGTGGGTCCAATAATCAGGATATGATCTCCTTTATCAAGATTTCCTGTTTCAAGTTTTATTTCTGCCACCTTTAGTCTTGTGAAATAATTGACCACCTTACCCAGGTATATCTTTTTCCTGATTGCGCTGGACCCATAGTTATGACTCCATTCACCGAGTCTTTGGCCCAGGTAATAACCATCCCAGAAACCCCTGTTGAATACGGTGGCAAGCTTTGCGGTGAGCTTAGAAATAAGCTTACTGTCATAACTGCCATCGATAACCGCTTCAACAGCTTCATTATATGATTCAGATACCGTTCTAACATATTCTGGCGACCTGGCCCTGCCTTCTATTTTCAATACACGAACCCCTGCATCGAGCAACTTGTTTAGAAAGCCCACAGTACAAAGATCTTTTGGCGACATGATATATTCATTATCTATATCCAGCTCATATCCGGTTTCCTTCTCTCTTATTGTATATGCCTTACGGCAGGTCTGGTAACAGTTGCCCCTGTTGGCCGATTTGTTATTCTCGTGAAGACTCAGGTAACATTTACCTGATACTGCCATGCACAGGGCACCATGGGCAAACATTTCAATCTTTACCTGTTCACCCGACGGCCCCCTGATATCGTCTTTAATGATATTTCGGTATATTTCATTTACCTGCGATAAATTGAGCTCCCTGGCCAGCACTACATAATCGGCCCACCGGGAATAAAATTTAAGGGCGTATGTATTACTTATATTTACCTGTGTTGATAGATGAACCTCAAGTCCTGACCCCCTGGCATATTGTATTGCTGCCAGGTCAGAAGCTATTATTGCTGAAACACCGCTTTCAGCAGCAGCATTGATTATTTTTTGCAGCTGGTTAATCTCATCATCGTAAATTACGACATTAAGCGTCAGGTAACTTTTTAGTCCATGATCGGCGCATAATTTTACAATTCCCGGAAGATCAGCTTCAGCGAAATTATGTGATGAACGCGCTCGCATATTAAGCTGTTCCACACCAAAATATACAGAGTCGGCTTTCCCCTGTATGGCAGCCATAAGCGATTCCCGGGAACCGGCCGGGGCCATGATTTCTATGTCGGACCTTTTAAGATTCATAATTCAGGGGAACAAAGATAATTATTATTTGGTCTTGAGGATAATCCGGATAGTGCTCCCTTTCAGGGGTTCAGAATGCTTAACGAATATTTTGCCATTGTGGTATAATTCTATTATTCTCTGTGAAAGAGATAATCCAAGTCCCCAGCCACGTGCTTTTGTTGTATAGCCTGGCTTGAAGATGTTTTTCTGTGCAGCTTTTGGTATACCTTTACCTGTATCCGTGATGTCGATTATTACCTGTCCATCACTTCCTGATAGTCTTATCAGGATACTGCCTTCTCCGTTCATGGCATCAATGGCATTTTTACATACATTTTCAATCACCCATTCAAAAAGCGGGGCGTTTAAAGGTATAATGGTATCTTCCGGTATATCATTCTCAATAGTGAAAGTAATCCTTGAACTGGACCTGAGCTTGAGGTATTCCAGGCTGCTGTTGATTATTGATAGTATATTCTCGTTTTTCAGCTCGGGGACAGAACCTATTTTTGAAAACCTATGGGTTATTTTCTCCAGACGTTCAACATCCCTGTTCAATTCTCTCGAGATATTGGTGTCAGGATATTTACTGCTTATAAGCTCTGAAAGTGCCGAGAGCGATGATGTAGGGGTGCCTAGCTGGTGGGCCGTTTCCTTTGACATACCTACCCATACCCTGTTCTGTTCTGCCTTGCGCGACATGCTGAAGGCAAAGTAAGCTATTGAAATGAACATAATTATAACGGCAAGCTGCACATATGGGTAATACGTAAGCCTTGAAAGAATGATACTGTCCTTATAGTAAATAAAATTCTTTGATCCACCCCCGTAATCAATAACAATAGGTTCACTTTTTTCTTTTAATCTTGTCAGCTGGCCGGCAAGGTAGGCGGGGTCTTTCAACTTCAATGTGTCAAAATTGTGAAAACCAATTATATTGTCATCTTCATCTGCAAGAATAACAGGTATTGTAGTGTTATTTTCAATTATGGAGAAGAGAAATCCTATGTATTCTTCGTCTTCACTGCTATTTATGAGCATGCGCCAGGTTCGTGCCAGTAGTTCTGCCTTTTTCCTTTCCTCGTTCTTAAGATCATTGACAAGGTTATGGGTATATAATAAAGAACCCAGGCCGATAATAACAGCGAATATCAGCAGCAAAAATTTCCAGATCGTTTTTTTCCTGTATATGTCCAAATCTGCCGATTTATTCCTTTTCAGGCTGTTCCTTTTTTATATCCTTCTTTTTGAATAACCTGATTAAAGGTAGCTTTTTTTCGCCTGATTCACCTATTTCGGTCTTGATAGAATCAGTTTCCTCCCACACTATTCTGAACCTGCGGGCTTCCTTTGTCTTTGTAACGGGCATCGAATCTCCGGCGTATAATCCGTATTCCTCTTGCAGAATGGATTTTATGGTTTGTTTTTCACGAATAAGGTCTTCCTTTATGCCTGCCCTCAGGGCCTCGCTGTCATGTGATACCATCGAACCGTTTTTATCTCCGTTGATCCTGAGGTATAGCGATGTGCGTCCAAGACCGTCGTCTTCAATAACACCGTATTCAGTGACCATAAGGTTTTTTTTCTTGCTGAGCAATTCAGATAATAATACTTTCACATGATATTCATAGTTACCACTAAAGGCATGATTTCCTTCAAGGGATATGTTGAAAGCAGATGAGCTGATGTCCATCCATGGAATGGTTATCATTTCATTATTGATTATCAGCTCATTCTCCAGTTTTGAAAAATCAATTCTTTCAAGTTCTTCCATGTCTATAAACCGGGATAACTTATAAGCCGGTTCAAAATCAACAAGCTTGCCGTTCAGAATGGAGTATTCACCATTGAGCACCAGGTCTTCTTTACTGATTTTGAAATTTGTGTCTGCTCTGGCAGACATGCTTACATTACCTGTAATATTGCCTTCAAGATTTTCTGATTTTATATAATCCTGGCGGAAATCATTAAATACAGTAAATGCATTTTTTATATCTACATTTACAATATCGAACCGGCCTCTTATTGCATAAACGTTATCCCCGAAACCGGACACGACAGCATTACCTGACAATAAACCTCCCAGGCTGTTCATGCTGAAGGATGTAATATCCATTGATCCGGGCATATATGAAATATTTCCTTCAAAGAGTGAAGCCCTGAAATTACCTATTGTAATGCTGTCGCCAATAAGGCTCAACTTGAGTTTAAGCCTCGTGTCGCGTTTACTGGCTGTACTTTTCTGACCTGTAAACGTTTCCCTGAATGCATTGATGTCAATCTTGTCGGACCATAATCCCGCAGTTACATCAAGCAGGTCATCCTCTTTTGAAAGCCATCTGTTAAAACCAGAGATCATACCTCTGAGAGCTATATTGTGATCATTAAGACTCATGCTCAGATCATCAAACCAGATATTATCGGCAATCATAATGTTACCATGAATATCTTTTATATCACTCTCAAAACCGGGAATTCTCAGGTTTATGTCATTAAGACCCATATTTATTGAATAATGTAATCCATGAATACCCTGGTCATGAGCCTTTGATTTAGACGGGACTGCTCCCCTTAACCTTGCATTTAACCTGATAGTGCCCTCAGAGGATTGCAATCCTTCAATGTTTATCATTTCGGCGATCCGGGAAGATTGGAAAAATCCTGTAGCAATAATATCAATATCGGGATTTATTAAATTTCTCACCTGGAATGATCCTGAAATCCCCGTACCACCTGTTTGAGCCGTAAAACTGTCAGCCCGGATTATAAAAGTTCTGTTGCTGTTGTTCAAGTCCATTTTGAGATCTGCTTTGGTACTGATATCATCAATTTCGATATCAATCGATGGGATTTTCATACTCCCCTGGTTAATATCCAGGCTTGCGATCAATAACATGGGCGAGCTTTTATCATACTTGCCTTTAACATCAATAGAACCTGATATCTGGCCGGTTATCCCATAATTATGCATGAAATTATTAAATCCTACGGGCAAGATTTCAGCCGCAGAAATTATAGATGTATTGTAGGTCTCCAGTGTTAATGATAATTGATGGGTCGGCTTTTCTATAATACCATCTCCCTCGAACTTAATATTATTAATATCTATGCTTGAACGAGCTATAAGTATACTGTCTTTGGATATCTTAATCCCGGTGTTAATTCGTATCGGGTAAGTTCCACTCAAAAAATATTCAGAAGATGTTTTAAGATCGGATAAAATCATCCCGGTTTTCGTTTTTAAATCAGTGTACTTTTCCGATATAGTTAGTTTATTGGATGAATTATTGATTTCTCCGTTGATAAGAAAACCGGTTGCCGGATTACCGTAACTGAAACTTGAGTTGTTAATGTTTATATTATTGATGTTAAGATTTATAGCAGATGTGTCAGCCCTGGTTGCTGTTTTGAGTACGCTGGTATTTAGCTTCCCGGTTGACCCTTTACAGATATTGATTTTACCCCTGTCAATATCAATGCGGTCGATAGAATAATTTTTTTGTATAAGCTCGGTAATTTTAAGCGTAAGAACCATTTTACCGGCGAATAGCAAAGTATCAGGATAACCATATGAAGAATTTTCACCCTCAGTATCCGGTGATTTAATGTAAATATCGTTGAGTTCAATTGAGGCTCTTGGAAAACGTCTAAGAAGTGAAAAATTCAGTTCACTGATCTGAATTGTTGTATTGAGATTTTTGTTCAGTTCCTTCACAAATAGCCCGGATATTTCTCTTTCGAAAATCAGGGAAAGAATATAAAGTATAAGTATGAATGTTATACTTATTAAAGCAAAATATTTGAATATTTTCAGAAGGATCTTCATTTATTATCTCTGTGTTAACCTTGCTCATTTCTTACGCATGAGAAAACTCAAATCATCTTTGTCGGAAAATTCTGCCGGTTCCTCACCTTTCCTGAACAATCTTAATTTCCTGGGGCCTATCAGGCGAAGCTTTCCGTTTTCCAGGATGAGCATTGTTCCCTCCCTCAGCCCCGCAACATATATGCCGGGATTTACAACCAGGAATTCCTCTATCCTTTGTTGCCTTGTTTCACCGGCATGCCCTTCGGGGTTTGCATCAAGATAGTGGGGATTAATCTGGAAAGGAACAAGATTGAAAGCCTTGAATGAACCCGGTTCAAGTATTGGCATATCATTGGTAGTCCTGATTGTGGGACATGCCATATTCGACCCCGCACTCCATCCGATGTAAGGAGTTCCTTCAAGTACCTTCTTCCTGACAGGTTCAATAAGACCATTCTTATTAATCATTTTCAGCAGCTGCCAGGTATTACCTCCTCCGACAATTATTGCTTTTGCTTCTTCCACCGCCTTAACAGGATCAGGATAATTATGTATGGATTCGATATCGTGACCCACTTCCCTGAACCTGGTCCGCACTTTCTTTTCATAATCGCTGAACGAAAATGTAACGGCAGCATAAGGAATAAACAACGCTTTAACGGAATCCACACCAAGGAATCTGCCTATTTCTTTTTTGGGATAATCCAGGTATTCTTCACCTGCATTTGTTGAATTGCTTATTAGTAGTAATCTCATTAATTATTGTTTTAGTAACCCTATGTTTTCAATAACCTTGTTTTCAGGGTTAGATTTTACTTTAAATAAATAGTGTTTATTCGTTAATATATCGAATATTAACACTTCACCCGATAGGATTTTACCCATTTGAAGTATTATTTTAATTACTTCGTTTGCCATATAGGTTCCCGTTATACCTGGGAGTACATTTATCATGCCAGTCTCTGAAGGATCAGGGTTCCGGAATTCTTTTTCGCTTTCCGGGTTAAAGCATCTGTATGTTGGTCCGTTATTGTAATTAAAGACAGCAACCTGACCTTCGAACTGGTAAATAGCCCCATGCACCATTGGTTTACCTGCAATAACACAGGCATCATTGATGGTGTACCTGCTTTCATAATTATCTGTAGCATCTACGATGATATCAAAGTCACTGACAGTTTTAAGCGCATTATCTTTTCCAAAACTGATATTTAGTATTTGAATGTTGACACGATTATTCAGTTGTTCAAGTCTCTGTTTCGAGATAATGGTTTTTAATTTGCCAATATCGTCAGCACGGTAAAGTATTTGTCGTGGCAGATTGGTTTCACTGACCCGGTCAAAGTCCATCAGCCCGATGTTACCTACTCCGGCAGCAGTGAGGTATTGAAGCACTGGGCAACCCAATCCGCCGGCACCTATAACAAGCACTGAAGCATTTTTGAGTTTCATCTGCCCTTCTTCTCCAATACCGGGCAATATTATGTGCTTGGTGTAACGCTTGAGTTCACTTTCTGAAAGCCGGCTGTTATTTGCCATTTATTTTCAATGTTGATAACACAGGCAAAGATAAATTGAGACCCTGAAATAGCCAAATCTAAAGATATAATTGAAAATAGAGACGCCTGGCCAGGCGTCTCTATTTGGTTCCACCATTGTATTAATTCATTACTCCATCAATCCGTCACTCCATTATTCCAATAAGAAAAGGAGCTGCCCTTTAGGAGCAACCCCTTCCCCATAAAGATATAGAGTTGTAAATCAGGGGTTTAATTACCTGGTGTTGATGCTGGTTTTGGGGAATCCCCCGTGTATATAATCACTTACCTATGAGAATCAGTCACCGAAAGTGAATGCGAATCCCAGTTGCACCGGGTACAGTTCGGGTCCTTTGTCCTCAATGAAAAGGCCGTTCATGTAGTAAGTGGCATAAATCTGGAATGATTCGTATCCCAGCCTTAGGGTTGGCCCGTACCTTAGTACCGAAAGGCTAAAATCATCATGTTCCTTAATCTTCTGTTTGCCGCCATCATAATAAACCATTTTGCTATGGGATCCAAGCTTCACTCCTCCTATGGCACCTGCAGCAATATTTACAGTGCGGCGGGCTTTAACAGGGATCTGTGCTTCCAGCATTAGTGGCATTGTCAGGTAAATGGTTGAAAGTTTTGATTTTTCCAGTTCTATGCCCTCTTCAGGGTAATAAGGAATAATCACACTATCTTCATCCTTTTCAATATTGTTATTACCTTCAAATTTATAATCGTTGAATTCGAATCCCAGTCCCGTTACTATACCAAAATGCCTTGACAGGCCAATGCCAAGCTGGGCAAAATTAATATTAATATTGAATGACTTGCCCGTATTGAGGTCCATGTAGCTGAGGTCAGAAGGCAGGCTCATGGTATAGTCAGATGTGAGGTAACTATTCAATCCTATCTCAAAGGCTGACCAGTGCGGGGTAAATCTCCTCCTGTCCTTTCTTCTTTGATCAGCCTCATCCAGATCCTGGTCGACATATTCCTCTTCATATTTTCTCCAGTCCCACTTTGTACCCTCGGGTGTTTCAAGTATTTCTAGGCCATGCTTACCAATCCTGATCTTGACGTTTTCATCTGCTGCAGCTATTTCGAAGATGTTGCCTCCAATGGTAACATTAGTTTTGGTTTCATCCTCTGTTATTTTTATGACTTCGTTCTTGTTAAGTTTTATCTCAGTGGTATCCTGAGCTGAAGAATAAAGAGTATTAACAAATATGTAGGTTAAGGCTATTAAAAGAGCAATTTTTTTCATGATCAATTATATTTTTTGATTCGATTATTATGATTTTCTGCTCTGACGAAAAGAGGCTACAGAAAGTTACAGGCCCTGGTCATTTTTCTTTAATCTGTGATCAAATTTTATAAGTTCGCTGGTAAAACTGATATTCTCAAGCCGGCCTTCCTCATTCTTTATTGCATCAAGTTCCATATTCCAGCCAAGGAGCAGATTGGCACCCTTTATTCCTGCATCGGCTATTTCCCATGCTTTCAGGTTATCTATATCAGGGTCTTCATTATGTAGTATTTGTTTTCGGAACTGGTAAGCCAGGAATTCCCTGACTGACATATCTGTTTCATTAAGAATGTCATCAGGCAATGATACCTGGTAAGGCTCTATTTCTGCAAGCAAATATTGTGTTTGAGATTTATCGAGCCTTATATTTCCCTTTGCTGCAAGAGGGGGGATCTGTATTAAAGCCCTCTGTGGGACATCATGGGGCTCAGCCGTTATTATTTCCGTAGTGCGAACAGGTACGGTAATATTCAACTGTGTTTTAGGAGCAATGTGCCGGGGTAATTCATCTGTAAGATCGAGCAGGGGAACTTTCTCATCGTTTTTTTGTCCGGATTCTGTCAGAATACGGGTGTCTTCTGCCAGGTAATCATTTACAGGCTCTTTGCCCTTCGGGTTGAAAATAAAGAAAAGTCCTGTTATTATAGCTACGGATGCTGCAACTGACATCGAGTTTACAACTATTCTTATGTGTCTTCTTCTATCGGGTATTTTCAGTAAAGATAACTTATACGGGTAAGTTATATTTTCCGGCCTGAGTCTGATTTTTTCGTAAATATTGATGTATTCACGAAAACGGGGATCTGTTTTTTTCAGTTCAGTGATTTCCTGTTTCTGTTTCTCGCTCAGGTCATTTTCACTGTGGGCAATTGCATAATGTTCCACCTGTTCATTGGTTAACTCTTCAGGTGAACGCAGGAGGCCGGCATTATTGTAAGCAGCTTTATCATCGGGCCTGAGAACCAGCTCAGCATAATCTTCGAATTCAGACATAATGTCTGGATTTCTACCCAGGAAATCCATAAGAACATCGGTCTGGAAATCGTCAAGCTGACCGTCGTAATAGTCAGTAATCCATATTTGATAATTCTGCCTGTTAATAATCATCTCACACCACTATTTCAATTTTACCTATCATCTTTCGCATGGCCATTCTGGCCCTGTAAATATTTATCTTGACCTGCGCTTCAGATTGCCCTGTTATCTCACCTATTTCCCTGTAACTGTAACCTTCATAATCTCTCAGAAGGATTACTGAACGCCATGCTTCACTCAGGTTCCCGAGGCATTTGTGAAGTATTTCGTTGAGGTCTGTATAACCCTGTTCATAAATATCTTCACGAGGCGTATCGTCTGTAATAATCCTCTTTTCTTTCCTGACAATGTCTATCATTGCATTATGAGCCGTTGAAAAGAGCCATGCTTTTGCCTTGCTGAACTCTATTTCACCAACATTCATCCACAATTTTTCATAACAGTCCTGAACAATATCCTTTGATCTTTCCTCTTCGCCCATACTTTTGAGGACAAATCTGTAGATGCGATCAGAGTATTCCTCCACTGCTTTATTGTATTCCTGTGGCGTCATAGTTAGTTTTCGTTCTAATGACGTATAAAGTTATAAAAAGTTACATCAAGGAATAAAGGTTGATGTACTTAATTATGTAATACTCACTGGTCGGATTGTTTATCTTATAAGCCATGGTGCGGAAAAATCCTCAGGGAATTTTTTAGCAACTGGTGTTGAAGGCCTGAATGAAATATCCATTTGCTCTGCTCTGCCTTCAATCAGACTATACAATAGTGATGTGTATGGTTCAAAACGGAGGTCAAGGTAATATTTGTTGTTCCCGTAGTTCACCCTGACTGTCATCGCCGTTGTATCTTCAGAAAATGACTGACCGTAGCTAACGGGGAATTTTATATTCTCCGATGCTGGATTGGCAAAGAATATTATTAGCCCATCAGCTGTTTCCCTTGCCCTGTAAGGTGGCACATCCGGCCCTGCTACCAGTGGCACCCTGTGAGGCCTGAATTCCCTGTACACATTAGCCAGACCGGTAAGTTCGTTTATCAGCCTGTCCCAGCCGGAATGTTTGATCGTTCCGGCCTCATGTGGAATCTGTTTCATTGTTACTGGTAACCCTTTTTTCGCCAGGTCGGTGATTATCACCAGGCTTTCATAATCAAGGAAAGCCGCATCGACATAGAGGTAGTTAAAAACTGCATCTCCCACCCTGAGTTCGTTATTTTCGTAAATTGCTTCTTCAAGGAACTCCTTATTAATCCATGCCGGATGGTGACCTTTCAGAGCTTCCGGGAAATAGATATAACGCATCTCGTAGTAGCTCCATGCCCATATGAACTGCTTCTCAGCCGGCATTATACCTTTTATCCAGGCATCTTCCGTTGGCAGGTATACGGCCACGTCAGTATAGGGCTTGCCCTTTTTCATGAACCCGGAAACCTTTTCAAGGTAGTCATTGAATGCTGGCAATTCCCCTGCAAGGGCCCCGCTGTCTCCGAGGTGGACACTTGCATAGAAATTAACACTGTCACAGCCTTCAGGGTTATGTGCTTTCCCGTGCCATATCAGGTGATTTATACCATTTGCAAAAAGCGCATCGGCAACCATTTTCAGGTCGGCGGTCTGTTCCTCCCTGATGTAGTTACGGGGCCAGCCGTAAAGGCATGTGAAGGACTCGGCGCTGATAACGTTTTTACCTCCAAGTATTGCTGCTGAAGCAGGGATACTATTAAATTCAGGCTCGTAGAGCATTGCTTCTCCCTCGGGTATGTCCATCCGGGCATAGGCGGAGATAATATCACATGGAGCACCGGAACACTGTCCCCGTGAAAAAATTCCATTTTCATTTAGTATATGATCAAAATTCTCGTAAAAGGAAATCACCCTGCCCGATATCAACTTCATATAATCATAAAGATGATCTTCATAACCTGGCAGGTAAAGCGAATCCATCAAAGGTGAAATATCATAACCGTACTCATTAATAAAATCTTCATTAAGCCCATTATACCAGAGGCCTTTTGTCTCCACTTCCCAGCTGTCAATGAAATATGACTGTGGCAGTCTGGTCTCCGGATGAGGGTATGAATCGAGCATCCTGTTGAAATATTTCATATAATTTGCCGGAAGCAGGTGGTCTACCACATAACCTGTATCAGGGTATTCCCATGACCTGGTTATTTGCTGGCGCTGTTCCTGTCCGAAAACCTGTGATGCTTCATCATAATTAACATATGAATCGCCAAAGGGCCAAAGGGTTCCCATGGTCAGATCACAGGCAAGGCCAATGCTGTCGGCATACATTATTGCGTAATTAACTGCTTCCTGCCATTCGGGGCTGAGCCAGTCATATCTCGGGATATACTGCCGGTCAAGTGATTGATCCATTGCATTAAGAGGGTATACCCAGGCAAGTTCAACACCACCGAAACCATTATCTTTGAGCCAGTTGAGATTATATCTGACATCCTCCTTCTTTATTTCCGATGCAAACCACCAGTAACGGGCATAGGGTTTATGGATTTGCTCCATGGAAGTCCCGCAGACGGACTGTGTGTTGTCCCTGTTTTGTACCTGTGAACATGACATCACAATGAATACAAGAATTAAATTGATGAGGTTCTTCATAAGATAAAAGATAAAAGTATAAAGATAAAATTATGGAGCCTCAGCCTTTATTTATAAAACTCCAGCCAGTCAACTTCAAACAGATCTCCCTCTCCGCCGTAACACTGAATCCATAATGCGTGAACACCTTCAGTGCTCTCCGTCGGCAATTCTATTACCTGCCATTCGCCAGTCCGCGACCCTGCCGCAGCTTCATATTCGCCTATTCTTCGCTGCCAGGGTTTGCCTGCCGACAGGATTATTCTACCACCGTTTAAAGTTTTAATACGCATTTTAACAGAACGGATTCCCGACCCAAAATCAAGATATTTAAATATTGCCGCGTCGCCGTTGCCTAAACTGCTTAATATCTCGTTGCCACTATTTTCAGCACTAATCCTAACATTTCCATGAAGAAGGCAGGCTGAGGCAGCATCGATTCTTTTAATGGCTTTTAAAGGCTCTCCCGCGCCCTGTGAGGTCATTTCTACCTCGGGGATGGTACCATCATCAAGAAAACTTATTTTTTCAACACAGGCCTTCCTCATGGTTTTACAGCCATGTGTTGACCTGTGGTAGAATACGTACCACTGGTTATTGAATCTGGCTATTGAGCCGTGATTATTCCAGTTGCCGGGGTTACATCCGTCATTATCAATGATTACTCCCCTGTATTCATAGGGTCCGAAAGGGCTTTTCGACGTGGCGTATCCCAGGCATGTTGGTTTATCTTCACGGCTTAGATCCGCATAAACAATGTAATATAAGCCATTCCTTTTAGCCATAAAGGCTCCTTCGTGAAAATAATGTTCAGCTTCAGTAAGAATATTTTCATGCACTGTATTAGGATCAATTTTGAGCATGCCGGGGTTTAGCCTGGCCATCTTTAAGCTGAACTGGCCCCAGAGGTAATAAGCTGTTCCGTCATCATCAATAAATACGCTGGGGTCAATCTCGTTATAGCCTTCAGTATTCATTGGTTCACCTGTGGCAAAAGGGCCGAGGGGGCTTTCAGCTGCAGCCACCCCTTCTGCATTTTCAGGGTCGGGCTGACTGTAGTACAGGTAATACCTGTTATTCTTAAATGCGCAATCAGGAGCGAAAAGCAGGCTGTTGTTGTAAGGTATCCTATCATTTTCACCATCAGATGCAAATACATTTTCTTCCAAATACCAGTTCAACATATCTTCAGTATAAAGAATATCATGATGCCATGAGCAGTAGTAGTCACCACTCTCATCAGTTGATCCGTAGACATATAACCTTCCGTCATCCCATACCCGGGCAGAAGGATCTGCGATATATACACCCGGCGGGCAGATAGGGTTCTGGGCTGAAGCAAGATGGCAGAATAATAATATGAAGACAGTATAGATTATATGTTTCATAGGAAAAGTACAAGAAAAAGTAAAAAAATAAAAGTAATTAATAGTTTATGGTTTTGGCTCGGTTATGTTCAATTAAGTATGTCATTTCATTCTAGTCCTAATCTCTCCGGATACAATGTTGCTAATATATTTAATACCACCTTATATGTCTTATAATTCTTAGCCTTTGCCTAAGCCTCAGCCTAATTTATCACTATTTCGTCACAGAAAATCCATGCCGGCAATCCCGAGGAATTATGCCATTCGGGAGCATTTTTCATGTTACGGGCATAAATCTTCACATATCTTGTCTCAACTTGTTCAAAAGAGAAATTGAAATATTCAATATCATTAACTTTACTTGCCGGATTAAGGGGCCTGCAGGTATTAATCCTCAGTCCATTGCCATGGGGACGCCCAACCTGGGCGCCCCCACCGGTAAGCATCCGGTTATTCCCGTTGTCCCAATCCTCCGGAAATGAAACCTCAACAAATTCAGGGAAGAATACTATATGGTTGCTCACCTGCAGGAAGGCAGTCTGAACAGTATCTATTGTCTGTTTTTCACCAAGGTCAATTATCACTTCCATATCATTGCCCTCGAAACCCAGCCAGTTGGAATAAAAACTGGAGCCCCCGTATGCTCCGTCGGTCAGTACCTGGGGATCCTCACCGGCGTATTTTTTCGGAGCGGTAATAGCTATGATCTTTTTACCGGCAGCTATATTCGTTATTTCTGACCTTTTAATAGTCTTATTATATGAGTCGATATACTCATCTACCGTATATCCCATTTCATTCATCATTGTGATCCCTGCTTCATTGCATACATTTTCAAATTCTCCAAGCCTTGATGCGGCCGAGGGCAGGTTATATTTGTCAGTCATACCCTTCCGAGAAGCTTCGAGTGCAGCATAATGTGTGCTCAGCCTCGCCGTCTTCACCCTTTTAAGCACATCGGGACTTACTGTAACTAACTGCTCAGCCTTATTGAATAACTCATCATATTTCCGGAGCATCTCAGGACTAAGAAAAGAATCAAATCCCTGGGATGGATCACCGTATAAAAAGAGGAAGAAATCCGGCACTTTCTGTATCTCAGCGTGGATAATGTCAATGTATTCCTTTATATATTTTCCTGCTTTTTCATAATAAGCTTCTGTAAATTCATGTATTAACTTATCTGTTTCACTCTCAGGGTTCCATAGGAGTTTGGCTGTAAGGTATGACCTCAGTTCAAACAACTCACTCGGGTTATGGCTATGCTGTTCAAAAATCCATTTAGCATTATTGTCCCTGAAGAACCTGATATTAGGCCCGAGTGTATGAATGTTTGGGAACGGAGCCAGGAAATTTGTAAACTGTGTTGTATAATCCCAAATGCGGATATTGTCTGTCAACAACTTCCATCCCTTGAGATCTTCGGCAAAATCAGTACATCCTTCTTCTATTGGTTTGCTGCGGTCACATTCTATTGAGCATAAAGTCACCAGTACATTATCTGCAGGTTTTGTTTTGCACGGTTTTCTTGTATACTGGTATGCAAGAGTTGAAATTATTTTACCAGGGAACTTTTCAGCAACCTTATTGACAAACCTGATCATAGATCCGCTGGCCGAACCTTCCTCTTTATTGATTGCCATACATTCTTCGCACTGGCAATGCAGGGTATTGTCGTCCTGGCTTACAGAAATAATGTCTGCTTCAGGATGCCGCTCGAAATATGCAGCCACCGAATCCGTTACAATCCTAAGCACATCCGGGTTGCTGAGGCAGAGTTGAGTTGTAAGCCTTTTTCCATCCCTCAATGCATAGTATTCCGGGTGACTGTCAAAAAATGAGCTTCCGGGCATAAACCTGTGGAATGTATGTACCCTGGCCTCAGGTACATAACCGGGGAAAGCCTCATAGGTCACTTTGAGCTTATCAGCAAATGCATGGTTCTCGTAGAACAGTTCTGAATGGACTGTCCGGGTTTCAATGTCGGGGGTGTATTCATAGTTAAGTTTAGAACTTACAGTAATTTCATCTGATTCAGGCATTATTTCCACATAAGGACTGAGCCACTTACAGCCCAGCTCATTTTCCAGGAATGTATACACAGAATACAGAACACTTTTCGGGCTTCCACCGCCGATAATAAGGTCATCTCCATTTACCCTGTAAAAAATCATATGAGGATTATATGACTCACTCTCAGGGTAATCTCCTATAAATATTTTATGCATCTCTTCTTCGCGTTTTTCCGCTGTAAGAACAGGGATTTTCACTCCTGAGATTTTCTCCAGGTATTCCTGGAGTTCGGTTGCAGCATGTGTTAGAACAGAATCGGCCTGAGCAGGGATAAGTATTTGATAATCCGACACTGAATCACTAACAATTTTTATTTTATTAAATGTGCAAGAGGTGATCAGGGTAATTAGAAAAAAGAGGGACAATGTTTTCATTTTTTGGCAAATTATAAAGCTGATTTTTCTTATATACATTTTATTTGGAAATAACGCTAACCTGCATCGGGTAAGCTTCATTATATTTATGACTGTAATAGATGGACTTTAAACCTTGAATTAAATTTATATTCTTAAATCCTGAAGCTTAATAGTTCATCGAGTCCGTAGACCTTATATTGTTCTAAAGGAACTCTTCGATTTTTCGTCATTGCCTCGTAATCATAATCATATCCATCTATTTCATAGATTCTTCTTAACCATTCGGGTGAAAATTTAATAGCTTCAATCATTTGCTTCCCTGTATTTGCAAAATAATGTGCGGTAATACTATCCTGTGCTAGCGGGCACATTCTATCAAGGACTAGTTTCCATCCACCTTTTTCATCTGGTTCAAATATAAGTGGGTAGATAAGACATAAAAGTGGTTTGAAGTTTTTAACACCACATGAGAAATCAGGTTTAAGAAACGGACAGGTCTCTATGCACTTTAGTATATCCACTGTTTCCCCATCGATCATTACACCATCTAAAAATTTATTTTTAAACATTTCCAAACTGACACCTGATTTATCAGCCATATATTCAGCTTCACCTGGGACTAAACAGCAAACTTTATTATATTGACATTTTCCACCACACTCGAAACAGACTTTAAAACTTTGTTCCGTATCACCTTTGAAATTTGCGTGTACTTCATCCAATAATTCAAATAATTTTTTATTCATTATTATGTAATTTTTCAAATCGAAATGCTTAAATGAAACGAAACGGTAGGATTAAGGTTATTGTCTCCTACAAATCTTTCTGGTATATCCTGAATTTCTTAACAACCTTGCAGCCGATCCTCTCATACTCACCTCTCATCCTGAGGTTATCTTCAAGTACGAGATGGCTGTCAATGATTTCCATCCTGCTGTTTATTCCTTCCTGAAGGATCTTTGCCCCCAGAAGTACATCAATACCCTTGCCCCTGAATTCCTCTTTAACGCCTCCAAGCATCATGATAAGCTTGGTTGAACGCTTAGATTCCCGCAGCACCTTGAATATTCCGAAGGGAAACAATCTCCCCCTGCAGGCCTTTATCCCGGGACTCAGGTCAGGTATGCCGATGGCAAACCCGATAAGCTGACTGTCTTTTTCAACCAACTTTACAAATTTCGGGTCAAGAATGGGTAAATATTGTGCAGCCAGATCAACCTTTTCCTTGTCAGTAAGAGGTACAAATGCGTAAATATCAGTAAATGTCTCGTTCATTAGTTCAAGAACAGGTATGATGTAAGGTTTAAGTGCTTTCTTACTTCTGAATTCAATTATCCTGTATTCCTGGGTAGCTTCAATTTTGTTTAATACCCTTTCATACACACCAGGAAACTCTTTGGGTATTTCGCCAAGGTAATTCACCAGGTCTACTTTTTTTGTATATCCCTCATTCTCAATCAGGCTAACCATGTAAGGGGAGTGGGTGGGGCTGGTAATGAACTGGGGATACTCAAATCCTTCAATCTGGAAACCCTGTGGATCCTTGTCGGAAAAGCCAAGAGGACCGACAATCTTTTCCATCCCGTTTTGCCCTGCCCAGTCCTCTATCCGGCTAATAAGGGCATGAAAAACCTCTCTGTCGTTATAGCATTCAATGAAACAAAACCTGCCATGCTGCTCATTGGCAAGGGCAATGTATCTTTTATTAATTATACCCATTATCCTGCCCACAGGTTTGTGGCCCCTGTAAGCCATTAAAAGTATAACATCGGCATAGCCGAATGATTTGTTTTTATTCCTGTCGTACAACTTCCATTCATCCATATAGATCGGTGGAAGCCATCCGGGATCATCCCTGTGTATCTTTTCAGGCAGATAGATAAAATCGCGAAGGTCTTTCCGCGTGACGACTTCTTTTATGGCAATTTTTTCCATATAGTCCGGATTGGGTTATCACAAATATAGTTTATGATTTTTCTTTTATCACTATTTTGTCAATTTCTTAAGCTAATCCAATCCTAATATTCATTGAGGTTAAGATTTTTCTTCGGTATGAATGAGGCAGGAAGAGGCATCTCATATACGGCTTTTCGCAGAAAAACACCCAGTGCCTCAGGGGTGATGAACCTCGTCTGCTCCGCTGCGGATATGATATTTCCAATGCCGATGCGGATCTCCTGGCCTTTCTTATTAAAAACTTCGGAGGGCAGCCTCAGCAAACGTATTCTCCAGTTAATCAGACCAAGGAAATAGAAAAACGGGGAATTCTTATCGAAAAAACGTAATGGCAATATTGGAACTTTCACTGAATGGATTAAGTGCAATATGCTTTCCTGCCACTTACGGTCCGTGACATGGAAATTTCTAAGCCTGAAATCAGAAACTGCTCCCGAAGGGAAAAAACCAAGCGGATGACCATTGCGAATATGTTCGAGTGTTTCACGTATACCTCTCAGGCTCGTGCCCGTTACATTTGTCTTCTTATTCCCCATTGGTGTTACTGAAATGAAATTCTCCCTCAGTGTTTTGATCATAAAAAGTATTTTATTGACCATGAATCTGTAATCAGGGCGGATTGATGCCATAAGGTCAATGGATATAATACCGTCAAGATGGCCGTAGGGATGATTGGAAACAGTGATGAAAGGGCCTTCGGGAAGCGACCTCAACCGTTCTGCATTACCAACGACATAGTTTACTCCAATGTCATCAAGAAGCCTTGATGTGAATTCAGGACCCCTATATGCACCAAAACGCTCATGTAGGCTGTTAACTTTGTCAATTGCCAGCAAGCGCATGACAAGTTCAGCGCGCCGATGTCCTTTCTCGCCCCTGAAAATGGGAGATATAGCCTCAAAGTCTTTTACGTCAACAACTTTCATGCCGGTATCGGTTTTATGATTATATCATCCCTGTTCTTTTTCATAGAACTTATTAAACCTGACCTTTACATTTTAACTACCTGGCTATCCATTTCCAGGATATCTCCAATTCTGACTGAATCTTCAAAAAGCAAAATTATTCCTGCCATAATCTTTCTCATAATATTCTACCTGCTCGGTTTTTGTCAGTACTGATTTACTTTATCTTGCTTTTTCTTTTAATTTTCTGTATAAAGTCTGGAGGCTGCTTTGATAAAATTGTCCAAATAACCAGTTTTCAAATTTTTCAGGTACGGGTAACTCTACGATCTTTTTTTCAACAGCTCCTTTTTCGATTTCTTGTTCAACCATATCAGTAAGTATCTCAATATATTCAATAAGTGAGTGAATTGAATTGATATCACCAACAGGGCCATGGCCGGGAACAGCTGTTTCCGGTTTTAGTAAGACGATTTTGTTAAGTGTATTCCTCCATGATTCAGGATCACCGTCACCCATGTATGGATGCCTCTCATTGAAGAGCAGATCTCCCATAAAAATTATACTTTCTTCAGGCAGGTAAGCTACCATATCTCCAGCTGTGTGGCCAATACCGGTCGCAAAAACAATTAAGCTTCTTTCAGAGCCATATATAACCATAGTGTCAGTAATAGTGATATTTGGAGGCACCATTTTTAATTCCTCAAAGGATTCAATCTTGGCCTTATGGTAGCCGTACCACATCATTAATTCAGCTCTTTCATCACCCGACACTTCTTTGAGTTGCTCCGTGATTTTCTCCAATTCTGCCGGCGCTGTTAATTTATCATCATCAACTGTTGATTGAAAAGTATCCTCAATGATCCTTCTGGCGTTCACGGTTCCAATGATATCCGCATCCGGAAAAAATACCTGATTCCCCCGTGTATGATCACTGTGAGGATCCAGGTTAAGAACCATTGATACAGGCCTGCCAGTCAAGGCCTCAGCATGTTGTTTTAAATCTCTTGCAGCAGATGGACTCATAAAGGGATCAGTTATAATTGTTTTGTCACCCAGATCTATGATACCTGCATTGCAGATTGCATAACCTCCATAATCGTTGTGTATTGCCGCATACACACCCTCAGCTAATTTTTCCAGTTTATAATGCCTGGATTCAGGCAATACTGACTGTCCTGTCAATTGAAAAAATGACATGGAAATCGCGAGGATAGTTATAACAGACTGTCTGTTTTCTTTGAATAATTTCATTACTGGCTTATTTTATTGATATATATTCATAATAAATCAGTACTGTTTGAAATAAATGAACAATTATTTTCGCAATGATATTCGATATTGGTTGACTGTAATTTAAAGGTACAATATAAGTATTTATCAAATCCATCAGTATATATTACACCTGCTGGTTCGAAGAGATACTTTTAGTTCCTTTTTTAATGGCATTTAAATCAGGCACTTCTCCTTTTAAGGGCATGATGTAAATTTTTTCAGGTTTTCAATATTTCCGAGTGGATTTTAATTCAGAATAATAACATCTGCAGAGTTCTGATCGTTGTTATTCCGGAAGCTATATAACAGAGTAACTTTAATTAGGAGCGGGATTATTGCTTTTGAAATCGGGACTTATTATCTTCTCCGGGCCTTCATACGAGGGGGAAACGCTGTTTATATAAGTCTGGCATTGAGCTTTATTTCTGCGCCTTGATATAATCTCGAAACCGGGCACTTCTCCTTGCTTGTTTTAGCCAGTTCACCAAATTTCGATTCAGATAATCCCGAACACTTTACATGACACTCAAGAGAAATACTGGTGATTAAAGGGCCTTTATCATCTTTATCAAGCCTGACCTGTGCAATAGTTTCAATCATTTCAGGTTCAAGATCTTCAGCTCCGATGAGGCCGGATAAGAACATTGAGTAACAACCTGCCAGTGCAGCTCCAATCAACTCTTCCGGATTGGTGCCCTCACCAGATTCAAACCTCGAAGCAAAGGTGTAAGGTCCGGTGTAATTACCGAATGTCATTTCTCCTTTACCCTTTTTAAGGGTACCGCTCCATTTTGCTTTTCCTGTGCTGGTAGACATAAATATAGTATTAATGGTTTATATATATAGAACAATCTATGTTTGTGCCTTGTTTAGATACCTGCTTTTCAGACCTTAATCCAGGCACGGAAACCCCGTGCTTCATAATATTATTCTGCATCGTTCTGTTTTGTTTTTAGTTATGCCGTAGTGGTGTTTTGATTATAATTTGTTTTTGTTTTATCAACTCTTTCTTTAATTTGTTATATTTCAGTTCCTGGACTGCTTTTCGCTCATCAATTGCCATGCAGGCTATTACAGCTGAGCTCTGACCAAGTATCATGAAAACAGGTTCCATTCTTATAGATCCAAATGCTATGTGTGATGCACTCAGGCAGACAGGTACAATCAAATTACAGCATTCTTCTTTTTTTGGTACTATTGAGCGATAGCTTATGGGGTAAGGAGCTATAACATGAGCTTCGACATTTCCCTCATTAGATACGTATCCGCTGGGATTTACGAAACGCTTAACATGGTGGGAATCCATACCGTAGGCAGCCATACCAACCGGGTCGTCCACTATTTCAATTCCTTCACAGTTTTTCTGGGTCATCACATAATCGCTGATCATACGGCGTGCTTCTCTTATGTACAGTTGTTGCTGCCAGCCATCTTCGCGCTCATATTCATCTTTGCATGTTCCCCATTGGGAAACCTTATCTCTTACTTTTCTGGGAATCCGTGGATGGTAGGCCAGTGTCCACATTAATCCCTGCTGATACTGACGATGGCGTTCCAGAATTCTTTCGCGTTCTTCATAGGAAGCTTCGGGGTAGTCCCAGTTTTGCCCGATAAAATCGGTTGAAAATCCTTTCTGGTTATTGGTATCAGTTTTACGGTTGGGCATAGCCGAATTGATCCAGGGGACAAGGGGATCGCCATAAGAATACATTTCTTCAATTGGCCCGACAGCTGCTTCATAGTTACGGAAAAGAAGCTCATAATCCAGCTCATTATAATTTTCCGGTTTCTTAAAAGGTATCCGGTTTTCGGGATGGTCAGTCAGTGTCATTCGGAAGCAGTAAGCCTGTATTCCTCTGTCACCCTGTCCGTCGGTTCCGGGGCCGCCTTCATTAATGAATGGCAGAAGACCGCTTGAAGGATCACCTTTTACTATGTAGGGATCCACACCATCGATAAAATTATGATGTACACTGTTATGTGAAACTGTCCCTTTAAGCGTTTTACCAAATTCGTTGGCCTGAACACCGTTCAAGATTTCTCCATGCTGAGAATTAGATTCTCTGCCAACAGTATAAGAGATTCCTGCAGCTGCCATGAGGTCGCCCTCATATGTAGCATCAATAAAAATCTTTCCATAATATGTGTCACCCGATTCCATGGAAATGGAATTAATGGTATTAACATCTTTATTTACCCCTGTTTCTCTGTTAAGCTTTTGGTTATAGATTATTGTAATGCCGTGATTTTTGATCATATCATGATAAACTTCCAGGGCGGCTGAAGGTTCGAATGTCCACATGGCATCTTCTTTCATATCTGTGGCTGTTTGGCCACCATCCCTGTATTCAGATCTCCTCTGCCAGACCCAATTGGTGGGATCTTCATAGTGCCTCTTTATATTCTGATAGAATTCACGGGCAATACCTCCAATTACCTGCTTGTTGCCAATATCAGTTTGTCCAAGACCACCGGTAGTAAGTCCTCCCAGGCGGTTAGTTGGTTCAATTAATATTACCGATTTACCAAGCCTTGCAGTCTGAATAGCAGATGCTATACCTGCGGAAGTCCCCCCGTATATGACAACATCTGCATTATTCTTGTTTTTATCATTTTTACTGTTGCAGGATAAAAGTAGAGTAATTGTAAATGCGGCTGTTACTATTAAAGTATATGCTTTTCTCAATTGTATCATATTTTGACATCAAGTAATAAAAAGGCTTTTGCTTGAATATTCAGGATCACATGTCAGGTTTACCTTCAGTTTTCGCAATCCTGCTTCATCGCCCGGGGTGGGAATATGGGTAAGATGTACTTCACAATCAGCTATACATTTGAGTTTTTCAAGTGCCATTTGTGCGGCAGGATTGGATAAAGCGCTTATCCCGAGTATAATTAATGTTTCATCCAGATCCAGACTGACCATTTTGCCATTTAATATATCTCTTTTTAAATAGGTTACCGAGTCAATTATACTTTCCGGTAAAAGGAACATGTTGTCGGGCAGTCCGGCCAGGTATTTGGTAGCATTTAAAATCAGGCTTGAAGAAGCATGCATCAGTGGAGAGTTTTTGCCTGTGATAATTGTGCCATCATGCAATTCAATGGAGGCCCCACAAAAGATTCCGGCATTGCCTTTCCCTTTTTTCTCAGCATTTCTTGCAGCTTCTCTCGCAGGCAATACCACTGTACGATCTTCAACTTTTGCCCCTGCTTTATTCATAATTGCAACAGACCGGCTGAGAGTCTCTTTATCTACCAGGCCCAGGGTATATTCCACAGCGCACCTGAAGTACCTCCTGATAATTTCCTGATGTGACGCTTCTGTGATTAAGCGATCATTCACAATACCTGCACCTGCACGGTTAACTCCCATATCAGTCGGTGATTGATAAATAGACTCGGCACCTGTTATTTTTTCAATAATCCTCTTCACCAAATGAAACGCTTCTATATCACGGTTATAATTTGCCACCCTTACATTATAGGCTCTCAGATGATGTTCATCGATCATCACTTCATCTTTCAGATCAACCGTGGCAGCTTCATAGGCAATATTTACTTTATGATCTATGGGCAGGTCCCAGATAGGGAAGGTTTCAAATTTTGCATAGCCGGCCTTACCTCCTTTCTTATACTCATGGTAAAGATTACAGAGGCAGGTGGCAAGTTTACCGCTGCCCGGGCCCGGCCCCGTTACAATTACAATCGGTTTGGTTGTTTTGATATATCCATTTGCCCCATAACCCTGGTCGCTTACAATCTTCTCAATATCTGTGGGATATCCTTTTGTCGGGTAATGGACATATACCTTAACACCCCTTAATTCAAGCTTATTCTTAAAAGCTTTGGCAGGGGATTGATTCTCGTAACGTGTAATAACAACGGCTTTGATACTTATACCCCATTCCCTGAAATCATCAATGGTTTTTAATGCATCAACATCATAGGAAATTCCAAAATCGGCCCTGATCTTCATTCTTTCAATATCACCTGCATTAATACACAAAATCACATCAATCTTGTCTTTTAATTTTTGCAAGAGCCGCATCTTAACATTAGGATCAAAACCCGGCAACACCCGTGCGGCATGATAATCATACAGTATTTTACCTCCGAATTCCAGGTACAGCTTATCGTTAAACAGGTTTACTCTTTCAAGTATAGCGGAGGTCTGCTCCTGAAGGTATTTCTCATTATCAAATCCAATATTATTCTTGGCTTCCATTATACTTCCGTAGAATATATTTTAAAGATAAACCAGACTTTATATTATTAATCAACTTTTAGCTTCTATGTTTACGTCGCTGTTCACCTTATATAGTTATCAAACGCAATTTTAGTTGATGTTTCCATTTCTTCATAATATTCAACTAAATCAGGTTTATCAATCCAGTCGGCTGTCATCTTATCCGTTTCATTAACAGCAACATCTTTATTTGATACATGGATATTATACAATAGCCCCATATGAACTCTGCTAACCGGAATTGAATCATCATTGATAAAAGGCTATTCTGAACAATCATGTTCAATATAACGTTATTTCCTTTTATTAATCCTGTTTCTTTGTAGGTTAATAATTTCCATAATTTATTTATTGGAATAGCAAATACTAATTCTTCCAAAATGTTATGGTTAAACACACATATTCCTTCTTATCGGAGGATGGGGATCATAATCTTCTACAACAAAATCATCTATTGTCAACTGATAAAAAGGTTTTTTAGCAATACGCAATTTAGGCAAGGTTCTGGGTTCTCTAGACATCTGTTCGAGAATTGCAGTTACATGATCATATTTTTCTTCGTTTCCGTCACCGGGAGCCTTTTTATTAATCCAATCCAGAACTTCTAAATAATCCTGTCTTTGAGAAACATTTCTTATTCTTTGTTGCACCTCCCTGAAATTATCTCTGTACCATTGGGTTCTCTTTCCAATACTGGTATAGAAATGCGAATCACCAAATGTGTGAATAAATGTTTTAGGCACCATATCTGCTCCCTGTGCAATTACCTGGGTAAGCGCAGCATAACTGGCTATATTGAAAGGCACCCCTAAAAACTGGTCACAACTTCTCTGGTATAGTTGTAATTCCAGCTCTCCTTCCTCATTTGCAGTTGCCTGGTACAGAACATGACATGGAGGTAATGACATGCTTGGTGTATCTCCCGGATTCCATGAATCAACAATATGTTTTTTCCCGGTTGGTTTCTTTCTCAAACCCTCAATCATTTTTCCGAATTGATCTATTTCAACAAAGGTTCCTTTGTCATGATCATAATATTCCCATCTTCTCCATTGTTTACCATATATTGGTCCGGCATCTCCCCATCTTTTGGCAAATTCATCATCCTCCTTTATCCTCTGGCCGTATTCTGCCATCGCTTTGTCCCAGTCAGGAGAATACTTTACTATACTATCTGGAAAGATACCTTCTTTCTGCATCTTGGGCAGGTTGTCCTGGAAGGCGTCGGGTCTCCAGATAGGGCAGTTATTGTCTTCCAGGTATTTAATATTCGTATCTCCTCTTAAGAACCATATTGTTTCATGAAACATGGATCTTGTAGCCATCTTTTTGGTGGTTAATAAGGGATATCCTTGCCTAAGATCATATTCGTTTTGATACCCAAACAGTGAAATGATCCCTGATCCCTTGCTTCCTCCTTTAAAATTGGAACGACTGGAAGTTAAAATTGCTTTTGAATGATCCAAATATTGCTGCGCCATTCTTTTATTCTCTTTAGATTGTTTCCGGGTTATTTTTTATCAAAAGTAGCTTTTATTTCGAACGATCACCAAACTCTGATGTTCATAGTATTGGACAAATTATTAACAAGAGCATTTAATAACTGCCTGGCTAATGATAATAGCGAATGTTTGTCTGAATCCAGTCCTCCTGTCTCTGTATCAATAAATAACAACCTGTCTCGCAAAAGCAATCACAATGCTCAAAGGGCAAATTACTGCAAAGTAGAAAATAAATCCCTGATTAGAAGGGGGTTGCCCTTTCTTAATCTGATAGAATATAAGACTTGAGTAAAGTGGAAGAACGCCAATTATAACGGCAAAAAGTTGGACCCACTTCTTGACCTGAATTTGATCAGAGATCTTGGATCATTGATCAGACGAAAGCCTTAACCGGAACAGGGGACACGACAGTTTTGGTTATTTTGACTGATTTGCATTTTGCATAACGGCTGATCAATACTTAAACTTTATATTCAATTTTCCTATTTGAAATCTGCAGAAAATTCACCTGGTTATATAGTTTTTATTTTGTCAGCCTCAGCACTATTTAAGGGTAACATCCAGATAAACCGAATAACGCCCGTACGTTTCATAGAAAGGCTTAAAAACAACACCGTCAATATTAAATTGCAGCTGCTCATGATCACCTGATATCGATTTACTTATATCTTTTGCATCAAATGTTACCTTACGCCATTCTGTTAGTGGCTCAGTCTCCTGGGCGGCCAGCAGAACCGGTCCCCAAAACAAACTGGCAATATTTTGTTGATCCATAACCGGTTCCAGATAAAACTTAAACGGCATACGCAACTCAACCGTATCCCCGTCATTCCATTTACGGCTTATGGTAAGATAGCTACCCGGCATAGCCTTAACATCTTCTTCTTTGCCATTTATCTTCACAAAAAATCCGTTTGTTGCCCAATTTGGCACACGGACATTAAGGTCAAAGTTGCCATTACCCTTAATGGTTAACAGTGTATGGTCCTCTTTGGGGTAAGCTGTTGCTTGTGTAACAGTCACATTCTTATCTGTCCAATTTAATGTTGAAGGCACATAAAGGTTCACATACAAAGCCTGGTTGTCTGCACTTCTAAAATAAATTGTGTTTTGAAGTTTTGTGCTGCTCTCAAGAGCCGTCCCGTTACAACAGGTAAAACCAGTCATGTTAGGATTGCCAAATTGTTTTATTGAACCCATTCTCAATGGCACGTGGTAGGTATTTCCGGGAGTGTGTTCATCAACAGAAGCCAGAATATGATTGTAAAGCCCGCGTTCGTAATAATCCATTAACTCTGCCCGCTGATCAAAGAGAAAAAGTTTCCGTGTTAATTTAAGCATATTATATGTAGCACAGGACTCATTCTGGCCGCCGGCATTAAATCCATTCTCGTAAAGTGATGACGGTTCAGCGGTGAAACATTCTGAATTATTAGGGTTATTACGTGATCCTGCAACTCCTCCGATACTGTACATATAATTATTGGTGACCATATTCCAGAAATTATCAGCTATATGATAATAATCCGGGTCATCTGAATCACGATAAATTTCTATTGCCCCAATAATCTGAGGTATATGCTGGTTGGCATGTAATCCACGGAACAGATCAACATTTTTAGCCAGTCCGCCGGAATGTTCAGTATCGCCAAAAAATACCCTGATATTATCAAATAAATGTGCAGTTTCCAGATAACGAGGTTCGTTGGTCAACCGATACAGCCTGGCCATAGCTTCGTTCATTCCCCCATACTCTCCTGCAATATATGTGTTCCAAATCTTTATAAGCGTCTCGGTTGGCACCTGGCTCAAACGGGCATATACCCAGTGACCCATGCCTTTGACTATTTCCAATGCCTTTTCATTGCCCGTGAGTTCATAAACATCCATCAACCCTGCCAGGATCTTATGCAGGGTATAGTACGGTGCCCAAACCTGAGCATCACTCCCTCCATAAGTCGCTCCATTTTCTAACATGATAAACTGGACTGGCGGATAGGCACTGATAAATCCTTTACCCCAGTTCCAGTAGTCTGTCCGTATACCTTCTTCACTCAAATCTGAACTATAACCTGATTTACCCGGACCCGGTGGTACAGCTGTTGGGTCTGATACATATTCTCCTCCCGCTGTTTGTGGTTTTCCGGACAACTGTGATAATTCAAACAGCGTATTCACCATATATTCAATCTTATCAGCAAAATTTGCCTGGAGTGCTTTATCATAACCGGTGCTTGCATACGCCTGGGCTAATGCTGAAAGATAATGACCTGTGGCATGACCGCGCAACTTAGTTGTCTGACTATCCCATCCCCTTAGTGGTTCTGCTCCCTCAGGCTGTTCCTGCCCGAAGGCATTACGAAACATATAAAGGAAATTGTCCGGATTTGTACCGGCAAGGCCAGTTAAAAATTTATCACGGTTCTCTATAAATTTTGTTTTGTTATCATAAATGTCAGTGTTTAAATAAACCTGGTCAAGATCAAAAACTTCCAGCATACGTTCCGGCGTGGCAGGCTCTTCAGCTTCTTTAACTGTGACAATCGCATTTGGGTGTATGTCTGTTCCGGAAACACTTCCTGTTACTGTATATGTACCGGGGGCAAGTACCTGGCTGTTATCCTCAGGCGCCGGCCAGATCACTATTACATCCGGCCCTTCAAAATTATTGCTGTAAAAGCCCTTTACATGGCGTGGTAATCTTGGCAGAACCCCCACTACCGTTTCCACATGAATGTCCGAAACGCTGGTCAGATATGCATTATACAACTGGGGTGTTGTTTCGGGGAACTCCGGAAGATTAGGTACTGGTTGTCGTCTTCTATTGCCTCCTCCCATACCTTCGCGTCCACGATTTTTATGAATCGTGGAAATTTGTTCTTCAGTCAAAGGGATTCTATAGATCCGGAAATCGTATAATTTGGCGTTTAAACTGGTAATATCAGGAACAAGTGATTTTCCAATACAGAGTTTATTATTATCTGAATTATTATCGAACAGCTGTTCCAACCCCACCTCAACATTCTTTGCCTCACTTACAAGCTCTCCATTAATGTATGTACTCAATGTTTTGGACGGAGCACTAAAGACGACAGCTAAATGATTCCATTTATTTACTTCCACCGCTGGTGAACTTGCAATATAATTATCAGATTTATTCACGATTTGAGCCTGATAACCTTCTTTGTCCTCAGTCCCTGCGGGAGCAACAAAGAAATGCGCCTTGCTGTTTTTCCCAAAATCGAAGAATAGCTGTCCTCTTTTCGCTGAACAAAGGTATATCCACCCGGTGATACTGAGAGACTCTTCCCCTGTCACCGCTTCACCCGGGATGGAAATAAACGCTTCACCATCTCCTGGTAGAGAAAGCACCCTGCCAAACAGGCTGTCATTTACAAACTCGAAATCAGAGCCCTGGATACTGCCATGTAAATTATTACGGGACCTGTCATTTGCATCCCGTGTAAAAGTATAACGGGCAATCAATGCTGTTTCTCCAATTCCGTCTAAAATCTGATCACCGCCTTGTGCTATCAGGACCGGGGTGCCCAAAATTGAAAAACTCACCAATATCCCGACGAACAGCTTATATGTTCTCATAATTTGATTCCTTTTTGAATGTTTTCTTATAAATGAAGAAATAGAGATTAATATTTTTCAGGTTTCAAATTAACAAAGATATCATAACAGTTCCATAAAATGGAACTCAAATTCTTAAGTTAAATATTGTTAAAAGGCAAAGTTATTATGTTATTTACTTTTTAGCGATTATTCTGAATCTTATGCCCTTATTCTTCCTCCTCTTACCGTGGCCCCCAGAACTATCCCTGCACTCACCACTACAATGTTCTTGACAATATATTGACCTTCTATCGTTAAAGCATATGGAAAAATATGAAATATTTCGGAAGGAAAGATTATTAAAGGAGCAAATGTTCCAATCATATGCAGATATAGCAGGAGCAGTGTTTCTCTTAGAAACAGGTTAAACAATAAACCGATACCAATCAAAACCTCCCATGCTGCAAGGCCAAATATTATCACATTATCTGATAAAAGGTTAAGCGATAGGACTTTTATTGTCCTGATGGCAATATCTTCTGCAGGACTGAGACCACTAAAAAATTTCAATACACCAAACCAGAGGAATATAATACCTATACTGATTCGCAACAAAACAGGGCCAATGGCAGCCATCCAATTCGTTACTCTTATATCTATCTTATGAAATGTTTTTCCTCTTAAATTCATTTGTTAAGGTGTATGGTAGAGATTCCGCCGTCCAGATTAATAACCTGACCTGTCATCCATGAGGCCTTATCAGATAAAAGAAAAATTGCCAGTGAAGCAACATCTTCCGGTTTTCCAATTCTTTTTAAAGGATGACGGTTATTATTCGCTTCTAATTTTGCATCCGTATTTAATAATGAAGCCGCCAGGGGGGTATTCGTCAGAGAGAGTTCAATACAATTAAATCTTATCTCCGGAGCATACTCAGCTGCCAATGCTTTGGTTAAGCCTTCAATGGCGCCTTTTGAAGAAGACACCAGAGAATGAAAAATGAATCCCTTTTGCACTGCAACGGAAGAAAATAATACAACAGATGCGCCATTCGATTTTTTCAATTTTGGCAGCAAGGCCTGGATTAGCCTGACTGCTCCTAAAAACTGAACTTGATAATCCTGAATAAACTCATCGGGTTTAATTCTGTGAAAAGGTTTTAAATTTATGGTTCCCGGACAATATACAATTCCATCTATGACCTCCGGTAATTCAGGGAAGTTATAATCCTGTGAATTGACATCCAGATGAAAATACATTTCATTTTGTTTAATAAATTCATCATCAGACGAATTGTAAGTAGCCCAAACATTACTTTGAGGCTTACTTTTTAATTTGTTCACAATGGCAAGGCCTATACCACTTGAACCTCCGATAATTATATAATTTTTCATATCATAATAACAAGTATCCAAACCTTATGTTTAACACATGTAGTTTCCACCTGAAAAAATGTATTTAATTCCTGTGAAGATTTATCGGAGGATGAGCTCGCGAGTAAAGCTAGCAACGATTAGGAGCCGGCCCTGAGTCCTCGGGATTAATTATACCGAACGTGTCAGATGATCATAGTTTTAATTGCGGATAATAAAATGAAATGAAAATTGAATACTTAATCTGGATTTATGGTCAGTGGAGTTTAATCTGTTCGTTCATCTGTTTGATTCACTGTTCTGCAAATTAATATATTGCATGACGATCTTGATAAAATGCGTTTGAAAACATTTTATCTTTTGTTAGTGACATTTTTTGGAACGAGCTGTATTTTACTAATTGTTACTGACTCAATCTTAGTTCTTGAAAAATAAGCAGGGAAGTATTTGTCATCTGCCCAATCTTCGAACAGATTGTTATAGAACGGACTGTCAGGATCACCGGATTGTCCTGGTGAATTTGTTCCTACAGACAGGTCCCAATCATCGACATCAACGATTATCCTGAAAGTAGCCCCCTGTGTCTGTTTGTTGGTATTGCCTGTTGCTCCGGGAGTGTATTGGTTACCTCCCCTTGGTAATTTAGCAGTATTCAATTTTTTTCGAAATTCAGCATTGACAACCTTCCCTAACGGATGAATAATCTGAACATGTTTGAAATCAACATGTCCATATTTCCATGATTCCATATTTCCCCCAAATTTTTCGACCAGGCCTTTTACAGAAGAAGAAAAAGTTCCTGATAAAAAGCGATCTCTTTTATCCTTTGCGTTTTGACCAAACTTGGATTCAGGAGCGAGAATCCATTGCATCATTTTACCCATTTGTATATCGGTGATAACTTCCTGAACTTCAGGATCAGGAAAATATTCAAAAAAACTTTTTCGTAATTCTCTTTCCCAGGCAACATAAATAGCGGCAGCAGTTGAGTTTTTATCCAGTATAAAATCCCATGCCAATAACCGTTGCTGGGCTTTTACAAGCAAATCCTCAGTAAAACTTTGATGCTCCAGAAGCGGGACAAGGGTACGTGCAGGAAGTGATAAATAATCAGTTTGCAAAGCCTTCATATCATCCATTGTTAATTTCTTGCCTGAGCCAAGTACTTCATTCAATCTATTTCCACGATATGGATCGCTCCAGATATACCCGATTGCATACCATTCAGTATAATTACTCGGGATTACATTTTGATTGGCTGTTGCAATAAAACCATTGGAAGGATTATAATCATGTGGTTTTTGTTTAATAGGGAGATAACCATCCCACTCATACCTGCCATCGCCAGGAACAGGAACTAAACCACTAAAATTTCTGCGAATAGGAGCAATCCCCACAGCTTGCCAGCCAATATTTCCCTTCTTATCAGCCCAAATCATATTTTCTCCGGGAATGTGGCTATAGTTACAAGCATCTCTAAACTCTTTCCAATTTTTCGCCTGATCCATTCGCAAAGAAGCCAGATAAGGGGAGCCTCCTGGTTCCATCCAAGCACATCTCACTGCATAAGCCACATGATTTAATGTATCGATATATGTTACCGGACCATGTCGTGTATATCGCAGTTCCACCTCTACATCTTCGCTATTCTTTGCAGCAATAGTTTCGTATATCACTTTCATGTCTTCCCAATTATTTTGGTATTTGTATTGATTGTGATTGTCGGGATTCAAATCATAGACTAACAAATCCTCTCCATCGGTTGAAAAAACTGCTAACCCCCATGCACCGTATTGGTTGTGACCAATCGAGATTCCTGGAATCTCAGGTTCACCTCCACCAATTACATCCCAGCCTGGGGCAGATAGGTGCACCCAATAGCGAAGAGAAGGAATTGCCAAAGCTCTATGTGGATCATTTGCCATATAAGCATGTCCATTTTCAGCAAGTGAAGGACTCGTCACCCAATTATTGCTGCCAATCCACAACTTTTCAGCTTCTGTTTCATATTGATTACCCCCTGCTTCAGTATATTGACTTACACCTGGCTCAATACGGTATGCTGGCAGGATATCTTCAGGTTCAAAATTAACAGATGTTCGATATGCCAGATATAATTCTAAAATATCGTCTGTTAACAACTCGGGATTAATAGCTGTATCTAATTCTACAATTGGGTCTTTGGGATGAAACCATAAGTACTCCTTCACTTTTTCATGTCCTATTTTTGCAACTGCCCTGCCTATACTTAATTCTGTAATAACATTTCCCAATAATCCCTGATGCCTGGAAATTACCACTTCAGGCGTCCATTTTTGTGGTTTGATTCCCAGAGCCTTGAAAGTGACAGGAAGTAAGTCTGGGTTTTTTAGCACTTCTTCTATATAAGTATTTACCCCATCCGTATAAGCTGTAATGATTATTTCTCCATCAGGATGATAGTGTTGCATCTCAGTCTTCATATCCCCTCTGAATTTGAATAAACGAGCTCCGATGTCTCGTTTAATCTCTCTTTTGCCTAATATTTCTGCTACAGTCCCGGTGGCCTGTCTACGCCAAATTTCAAATTGAAAAAGACGGTCTTTTGCAGCACAATACCCTTGGGCAAAAAACAAATCATGCTGATTTTTTGCATAAATATGATTGATCCCTATATTATCTCTTACTACTTCCACATTTTCGATAAGGCCTTCTAATGGGATCTTCCTACTATTGTTTTCTTTTTGTTCTCGGCAGGCAGTTAAAAAAATGAGTATAAACAGGAAATATTGAAGTATTTTCATAGTAATAAGTAATTAATTGTTTTGATTAGATTGATGGTTTATTGAATCAATATTGCCACTAATAGTTCGCGTGTAGCTGCTAAGCGAGGCTTGTAGCTCAAATGTTGATAGCAGTACCGCAGTTCAAATTTACACTTTCCTGTCAAACGAAGAACGTCAACCCGCATTGCAGCTGCACGGTGTTAGCGGTATGGGGTGTCTTCTGTCATAGTAATATCTATTCAAAGGCAAGATTCTTTTCTGTCAACTTAATTAATTGCATAGGCACGAATTTGGGCAATAAGCCAAACATCTCCACTCCGAACTAGAATATCGGTAAACCTGTGTTGTTTAACCGTAGCTGACAAATTTTCTGAACCTTCTATAAATGCCTCGCCATCCACAACTGCCACATCATCAGTTACGAAACTTATTCGGGTAATATGACTGGTGTGTTTTGTGCTTTTGGCTTCGCTCCCTAAAAAATCACTTAATAGATTGTGAATCTGTTCTGAACCGATTGCCACATCGCCACGAGGGCTAATAAGTACTGCATCATTTGTAAAGCATACTATTATACCTTCAATATCTCCCTGCTGCCAAGCGTGGTCGTATGCTGCCTCTGTTTTTCGAATCCGTTCCTCATCCAGTTGTCTATTCGTCTTTTTCATTTCCTGCATAGTATCAATCTTTTTTTTAATCATTAAAGTTTTAAGTGCAAAACCTGTCAGGAATGCCACAATTATCAAAGATAGAAGAGTCGCATATTTCATTTTGTCCTTTGTGTTTATCTCATTCATTTCGTTTCTTACGATTACCACTAATGGTCGGCGGAACCGAATCCTGACATTTGCAGGGATGAGCTCGCGAGCAAAGTGAGCAACCGAAGCAAGCTTGCCTGCTGAGCTCGCGAGCAAAGCGAGCAATGACACACTTTGTACGCCGTAGCCCTGTTATCGGGGCGGAGGTGGAGGTAACCGGAGAAGCGCGTCAGCGGTTCGGACTGTGTCATCCGAAGATTTATCGGAGGATGAGCTCATCGAGCCCCGCCGGGTGGGGTGAGATAATTAATTATACCGCATATTAGCTACAGTAGCTCTTAGGGTTCTATCGATATATGCAGGTTTCTACCCAATCCGATTTCGATTAATTTTTGGTAAGTTGATAACTGAATATCACTTTTACCTCTCTCTATCCTCGAAATATAGCTTTTCTTTGTGCCTGTTTTATCAGCAAGCTCTTTCTGAGTTATTTTTGCTTCTTTTCGTGCTTGCTTCAGCATCACCCCAAGTCTGAATGCCAGTGATTCAGCGTCATGCTCTTCATACTCATTCTTTAACCTCGTTGGTTGCAGGCACTGGGGAAGTGTCGCGATACAATGTTGATCAAAGCCAGAAAACTGTCAAGGTATATTAAAATTTAGTTGAGTGCAGATGCGCGTGACCGGGTGTAAGAGCCGTTACAAAGCTGTCTTGAGTGCAGGAGTAAAAGCAAAAATTGTAAAGAGCAACTTACCCATATTGTACGTGTTAGGCTACCGTTACTGTAAGATTCTTTCAAAGATCATATAAATACAAAAATACCTATGGCCTTACAACTCCTATTCTGTTAGTCGGAAGCTATGCTTTTTCCTCTCCTCTTAACAAACAGGTAACGCGGCACATCCGAGCAGTACTCTTCATACTCCTCACCAAATATTCGAAGAAGATGCTCTTCTTCGGTTATGACCATCCAATAAGTAATGATGGCATACATCAGTATCCAACCAATTGTATGCAGCGATGGCCATTGCAGGGAGATTCCAATAACTAATAAATATCCCCCTATAACCTGAGGATTCCGACTCAACTTATAGGGTCCTGCTTTCTTCAATCCATCCAGATGAACTCCGAAAGCTCTTCCGATGCCAAACCACAACATTGTTCCGAAGGAGACCAGGAAGCCAATACATATAATCAAGAGACCGGCTAGATAGAGACCTCGAGATGATGAGATGCTAACCATCCAGAAATATATCCACTCTGGCGGATTGAAGAGATATCCAAAACTGAAAAATCCAATAAAGACAATCAACTGCAGACTTGATGAAAACGTGCCTAACCGACCTCGAGTAATATAGTCACGTCGGACTATGAGACGGAACACAGTATATGCAAATAGCAACAGAAGTATAGCCAAAATGATATAGAAGATTTGCTTCATTTATCCCTCCTCCATATTTCTAATTAAGTTTTGACCAGTAAGACAATCGACTTCCGCCTAACACCTGTCTTTAAGGAGGATGCCGATAATTCGCATAAAATTTTTTTTCTCACTATAAATATAGGCAAAAAATATAGGCAAAGTAATGTAGCCTAACGGTAGGCGAAACCGAGAATGGCTTGCCATTCGAGCTCGCGAGCAAACCGAGCAACCGGAGAACCGCGAAGCGGTTCGGACTGTGTCATCCGAAGATTTATCGGAGGATGAGCTCATCGAGCCCCGAGTACTCAAGGATTTTTCACCTCTAGAATAAGTTACACTTTTATTGTATAATTCCCCATATTTATACTGTTTAATGATCGATA
>JAFGLJ010000038.1 GCA_016928075.1 Bacteroidales bacterium
CGCTGGTTATAATTCATACGTTGTGGGAATAATAAACGGTATGAGCTATCAGGGCGAACCTGTTTATCACAGGTTCAGGTATAGGGTAGTACAGGAGGATTTTTGAAAGGTTGAATTGTTGAATCGTTAAATCGTTGAATCGGGTCATTATTAATATCCCAGTTCAACAGTTACACGGTTAAACAATTCAACAATTAATTTGTGCCAGAAGTGTGACCACCCTTGACGCTTTCAACACGTACGGTGAATCTGTTTCCTCCTTTGACTATCCACCTTACCTTTACGGTGCTGTTGCCGGGGATGTTTTCAACTTCTATCCGTTGAGGATTTTTTACCTGCTCCTTGCATACATTATTGTCCTCATCAAGAACGATCATTCCTGCCACCACTTCTCCCCCGTCAAGGTATATATAATCAGGGGGATCTATTTTGTACCTCAGGTTCTGTCCTGAATGAGTTGGCATAATCCTGAGATTGGCAACTGTTGCAGTAACCTGTTTTAATGATCCCTGAAGGTCTTTGACTTTAATATCCCTTACTTCAAGTTTTGGCGTATGATATGCATGATAAAAGCAGAAAGCAGTATTGCGGTGGGCATCTGCTTCAAGCAGGAAGCCTGGATGGTTTCTTCCGAAGTTTTTATCAAATCCACCTATTTCAACCTTACCGTATACTGGATGGTCATATTCTTTCCATGGAATAAAGGCATCTTCAAAGAGAAGCAGTTTATCGAACTTATAATTGTCCCTGCTGTCGTCCTGGAACATCAGGCGGCTGGTCCATAGTTCATTGGAATAAACGAATGTTCCCATAAACCCGTACCACCAGTCAACTTCGCCACCATAGACTGTATACATATCTTTCCATATGGTAAGGAAACGGTATCCCGGGATGATTGTCTCACCCATCTGGCCTATTGCATTCATTACCTGTTCATCTTCCCTGGAATAGACTTCAGATCCCCCGCCTTCGATTGATGGACCCCTCAAAATCATACCACCGGAATTGTGGTATGTCTGTGCCCCGGCAATATTCCTGTGTTTGGTTGCAAAATTTCGGACCGCCCTGTTTTCCGGAAAGCTGAATGGATACTTGTCGGCTCCCCGCTGTACATAGTCGGGTTCCCAGTTATATCCCCAGTCACGGTTGGGGTCGTAAGAACCCTGCCTGTCTTCATTTACCTCACCATCACCATCATTGTCGATGCCTTCGTAACCAAGCATTTCATATTCACCGGGCTGTCCGGGTTCAACCCGTATCATCTGCCTCGGATCGGCTGGATCAGACCTGTACTCACCATAAGGGCTTTTACGTCGCATCGTTGAGATAACACCATCCCCGTTTATATCGTCGAATCCGTCTTCGTCAACCAGTCCGTCACGGTCATCATCCCTGGGGGCCATCCCCGAACGGGGCGAACTGCTGGTATTGGGTTCGTGCATATAATTTTCCCTGGCATCAGGGTTAATTGTCGGTAAAATATAAAAAACCTTGTCATCCAGCAGTTCCCTTATGAAATCATTTTCATCATACATCTCTGCAAGGTACCATGCTGCATATAGGGCCATTTCGGTTCCCTGTATTTCGTTTGAGTGTATATTACCATCTATATAATACCCCGGCTTATGATTTGGATCCTGGCTTTTATGGTTGGTCACTATCAGTACGATCATATCCCTTCCTTCGTATGATTTGCCTGCCGATTCTATTTTAACCAGGCCGGGGTGTGCCCCTGCCAGTTTTTCACACAGGTCTTTTATCCCTGAATATGTATAATACTTATTCCAGCTAACCTGAACCTTCGGGTTGACAGGAGTACCTGCAGCCTTGAAGAATCTTTCGTCCTCCTGTGCCTTCAATGGCAGAGCCAGCAGGAGCGAGAATATTATAATTATTAAGCTTTTTATTTTGTACATGACTGATAATTTTTTCTGTTATTACCTGAGTGTGAAACTTATCTCATCCATACCGCAATTGATTGCATCGGCTGATATGGTAAAATCTCCCCTGCCCACAATAAGCCAGCTGAATTCCCTTGATTCGCCTCCTTTTAACCTGTCGGCTACAATAATTTTCTTTCCGCTGGCAAGACTGAAATCAGATCCTGATTTCAATTCCACTTTCAATTTTCTCATCCATTTAACCTGGTCGCCCATCTGGCTTGTGGTTGCTAATATTCCTTTATTACGGAGTTTTACTGTTACCCTGAACAGGTCTTTGTCAAGCTTTTCCGTTTCGAGGTCAAGCAGTTCAGGTTCAGGATGCAGTTGAGCTGCATCGATAAGAAACTGGTAGTTAGATTCAACAACTTCCTCAAGCTTATTTTCGGGTGGATTGTACATAGCAAATGGTTTCATTCCTCCGACTTCCACTGTCTTACCTGGGAAGTCCGGATGTTCTACTTCCTGCCATTCGGTAAACACCTCTTCATCAATATTTTCGGCAGCGTATTTCAGGAACGATGCTTCGGATGATAATCCTTTCTCCGTTTGAATCCACCAGCCAGGTGTTGAATAGCTGTACCTTCCATAATGATAATAAGCCCATTCCATGAAATTGCCGGGCTCACGTGTGAAACCGGGAGATCCGCTATAACCTGTATATTCAAGGTATTTTTCTGAGAGCAATGTATTGTGATCACTGTCTTCAGGAAATATGTTTGTCACTTTTCGTGGTCCCCTGCTGAATTGCTGCCGACCCGTCTGTGGTTGTGCCTGTGACGGAACCTGAGGCTGAGCCTGTGTCGTCCTGGCGGGCTTAAATGCCTGGCCGAGGTTGTCCTGAGGCCCGAAGGAAAATACAGCAAAAATATTGAAATGGTCATACAGGAAATCTGCTACTGCCCTCGATTCTTTTTCTGATACGGCATTTATACCTGCATTCTGCCCAAATTCTTCATACTCGAAACTGAAATTATTATTGAAGTTCACACCTCCCTGGCCGTCCTCATTGAAATTTCCGTCTTTGTCATTATCTATACCCTCGCTGTAAAGGCACCAGGACCCGGTTTCCCCTTTCGCCGGGTCAGCCTTTCTCATTAGCCTTTCTTCTTCCGGGTCAGTAATATAATCACCTGTAGGTTCTTTTACCCTCATCATGCTAATAAACCCGTCACCATTAAGGTCTTCATATGGATCTTCGTCAGTTTTAAAATCCCGGTCGTTATCTGTCGGATTAGCATTGACAAGCCTTTCCTGCTTAGGATCCGAGAAGAACCCTGAACTGGCATCCGGGCTTGCATCAGGTATGACATAAAAGCTTACATGATTGATGAGTTCATTAATTTCATTATCACCTGAGTTTTCCAGGAGTCGTTCTGCAAAACCCAGGGCAATCTCCCTGCCTGCAATATATCTGCCGTCGATGCCACCAATTATGGCTATGCCAGGCTTTGCCCCGGTTTCACCGGTTCCTATGGTAAGGACATTAATATCCTTCCCTGAGTCTGTTGTGCCTATGGTTTCGATCGTTGTTAATCCCGGATATGCATTATTCAATCTGCCAAGGATTGAATTTATTTCACCGTGGCTGTGATATTTTGCCTGGCTGCATATAATTGCTTCCGTAGCAAAAAACACCATTAAAGAGAATAAAAAAAATTTGATGATTTTTTTCATAGTAATATGGTTTGTATCATTTGGATGGCAATTTAGCAAGTATATTTCAAAGATGGTTTTTGTAAGACAGGCTAATTTGGGATTTAAGATAAATTAACATTTGTAGCACCACCTCCGATGGCGTGGATTTCAAATCCACGCCTATCTACCATTTATAAGGTTGATAAAGTTGATAAAGTTTATAAAGTCTGGCCTATCAAACATTCAAGCGCTCAAACGTTCAAACCTTATTCAGGGAACCTCAAACTCTCAACTCTCATCTCTCAACTCTCAACTCTCAACTCTTCTTATGAGTCGCCGGTAGTTCTCCATATATACAGGCGGGTCATATGAAGGGTTGAAATCACTGTTCTCAATAAATCTCCCGGTAAAATTATCCAGGTATCCTTTTATATATTGCCGCGAGAGGGTATAAATATTCTCATCGTTATCACTCAAAACGGGTGGAGTGATCGTTAATAGCTCTTCAAAATGAAAATCTGATCCTTCAACAAGGTGATTATATTTTTTATAAAGGGTTTTATCAATTTCAATAATAACTGTGTATTGACCATATTCTTTTCTTTCGACAAAGAAATAGTTGATTTCAACAGTGTCATTTGGATTTATCTGGTCGGTTGAATACGTCAGCTGTTCTTCAAACTGGAACCCTTTAGTCATTATCTGCCTGGCTGTTTCCTCATCCTTTGTATTATGCATAAACAATAAACAATCAATGTCCTTCGCAAGAATAGAGGCCAGGACCTCACCGGCAGTACTCATTTTAATCACTATGGCTGAAAAATTGAATTGTCAAATGTAATTTATCCAATATTCATTTACAACACTTGGATGATTGTATTGTTATATATTAAATTTGCTTGCTAAACCGGCACTGATGAAACGCATACTAATACCTGTTCTTTTTGTTTTAATTTTTGCAGGTTGCAACTGCCAGGTTGATAACCGGAATAAAGAATTAATAGCCTTAAGCATAGAGCCTTTCAGATTTTTTACTCCGGGAATAATCGGTGCAGCTTGCTCTGGTTTTGCATCATGCCTGGGCATACAGTATCGTGCATCAAGACTGAAAGTGAGTGAAGATTCTGCAATTGTCTTCCTGTGGGCTTTCGGTATGGCTAAAGGGAGTAGAGACGTAAAGCTTGGTGCCTGAAGGGCGAAACAAGAAACGAGAAAAGTGAAACAAGAAACATTAATATTATGAACTACGATTTGATTGTAATAGGCAGCGGGCCTGGAGGTTATGTGGCAGCGATAAGGGCTGCACAGCTTGAAATGAAAGTGGCAGTGATTGAAAAAGCAGAACCCGGAGGTGTATGCCTCAACTGGGGATGTATACCCACAAAGTCATTGCTTAAAAGTGCCAAGGTTTATAATTATGTAAAACATGCTGCCGATTACGGGATCAATGTTGCCGGTGAAGCAAAACCTGAGCTTGAGAAGATGGTCGAAAGAAGCCGTTCAGTTGCAGATGGAATGAGCAAGGGCGTAAGTTACCTTTTCAGGAAAAATAAAATTGATCTTGTTAAGGGAATCGGTAAAATAAAAGTTAAAGGAGTGGTAGAAGTTGACACCGGGGACGGAACAAAAGAGCTAACAGCTGATCACATAATTATTGCTACAGGAGCGAGAGCCAGTGAGCTGCCTGGAGTAAAAATCGACGGAAAAAAAGTGATAGGCTATCGTGAAGCAATAACATTGAAAGAGCAACCCGAAACAATGCTGGTAATCGGTTCCGGTGCTATAGGCAGTGAGCTTGCCCATTTCTATAATTCAGTGGGCACAAAAGTGACCCTGGTTGAATTTCTGCCTGCTGTGGTGCCCAACGAAGACAGTGAAGTATCAAGACAGCTTGAGCGCTCGTTTAAAAAAGCAGGAATGAAAGTACTGACTTCTAGCAGTGTTGAGACTGTTGATATAAGCGGTGATAAGTGCAAAGTTAGTGTAAAAACAAAGAAAGGAATGGAGGAGATCGAAGCGGATATAGTGCTTTCAGCCGTTGGTGTAACTGCCAATATTGAGGGTATTGGACTTGAGGAAATGGGGATTAAAACAGAAAAAGGCAAGGTTATCGTTGATGAATTTTACAGGACCAATGTTGAGGGTTTATATGCAATAGGCGACATAGTCCATGGTCCTGCACTTGCACATGTGGCATCCGCCGAAGGTATTATTTGTGTTGAAAAAATTGCAGGTAAAGAAGTAGAACCACTTGATTATAACAATATACCTGCATGTACCTATACCTCGCCAGAAGTTGCTTCGGTTGGTTACACTGAAGAAAAGGCAAAAGAAAAGGGTTACGAAGTGAAAGTTGGTAAATTTCCTTTTACTGCAAGTGGTAAGGCTTCAGCTGCAGGCGAAAAGGACGGATTTATAAAACTTATCTTTGATGCAAAATACGGCGAATTGCTGGGGGCACATATGATAGGAGAGGGGGTAACTGAAATGATATCCGAAATTGTTTTGGCCAGGAAGCTGGAAACCACGGCACATGAGATTATTAAATCAGTGCACCCCCACCCAACAATGTCGGAAGCAATCATGGAGGCTGCGGCAGCAGCATATGATGAGGTGATACATCTTTAAAGACAAAAAACTTAAGTCGAAAGACAAAAGATGGAAGTTTGATTGTATGATCGTTTGAATGTTTGAGGTCAAACCGTTCAAACTATTCAAACTGTTCAAACCATGATTAGTCAACGCAACCTAAACAGCCAATTTTTCATCTATCTATTGCGTGGAAGTGTAGCAGGTACATTTTTCAAGTCTGGTAAATTATTTCTATATTTATATTCTAAAAAGAAATAAATTGCCTGAACTGAGAAAAATACTCAGGGGTTGCCTGGCAGGTAATAAACGTGACCAGGAACTGCTTTACCGGAGATATGCAGCACGGCTTTTTGGAGTGAGCCTGCAGTATTCAGGTTCACACGATGAAGCAAGGGATGTGCTTCAGGAAAGTTTCATAAAGATTTTTACAAGCTTGCACACTTTCAGCGGAGATGGTTCTTTTGAAGGCTGGATGAGACGTATTGTGGTTAATACGGCTCTGGAAAAACACCGTAACAGGTATTATCTTAATAAGGTGGATGACCTGGGTTATAGTAACGATACCTTACCTGAACTCGAAGCAACTGATATTTCAGGAATGGAAGCGGAAGACCTGCTGAATTTTATTATGTTATTACCACCCAAATACAGAATGGTGTTCAACCTGTATGCACTTGAAGGATATTCCCATAAAGAAATAGCAGGGATGCTAAATATTTCTGAGGGTACTTCAAAGTCAAACCTTTCAAGGGCCAGGGCTATCCTTCAAAAGAAGGTTGAAATATATCTGGGAATAAAGAAAAGGATGAATGGTTAAAAGTGATTCACATATTGATGTATTATTCAGGGAGGGACTCAGCAAATTAGAAGTACTCCCACCGGCATCATTATGGGAAAATATTCAGCCTGTGTTAAGAAAGAGAAAAAATAAAGGCCTGTTCTTCAAGATAGCTGCAGGTATCGCTCTGCTAACATCCCTGGGTTTGATGGCTTACTTTTATGCCACTACAGTGCTTAATGCAAACCAGGTTCAGTCTGTGGCTTTTGCAGGGAATGGCCTGTCTACCCTTTTTGACCCTTCGTATATCAATATTACCGTTGATGACCTTCAAACAGAGCCGGTTCTTGAAAATCAGTCTATTCCACTGGCAAGTGCAGAAAGGTCTTTGCCGGATTCCGATAATAATATTACCCCTGGCCAGATAATTTACCTTCAGAATGTTGAGCTGCCATACGAAAGGCTTGATAACAGTGTTCTTAGATATAATAATGCCCTGAGGTATAATGATGTCCCTGATGAAGTGCCGGCAAGAAGTAATACCGAAACATTATTTGCTTCGGAAATACTGCCCGTAGAGCCAGTAAATGCGGAAAAAAGGGATAAAAGATGGGAACTGGGAGCTATGATATCACCCACCTATCTCTCAACAAGCCTCAAAACGGCAAACCAGACCCTAAGCCAGGTGCAAAATAATGAGAATGCTGTTTTATCATATACCGGGGGATTAAGCCTGAGCTACAGCATGACCAGAAGGCTGAGCATCCAGACAGGTATCTATTACTCATCACTGGGACGTGAAGTTCAGGGTGTTACATCCTATTCCGGGTTTGAACCTTTTGCCAGTTCAAAAAGTGGTAGAATATTCGGTGTTACAACAAGTTCAGGAACTATAAATTCGGTAAACTCTGATATCTACCTCTCCGATATGGCAGGTAACAGGATAGATGGCTATTACTCGGTCGATAACTTCGATCCGTTAAAATCTAATCTCGTACCATTTGGTGATCAACTCAGACAAAACTTCGAATACCTGGAGATCCCTCTTATTGTCAGTTATAAATTGATCGACAGAAAACTGGATTTCAATATTCTTGGCGGCATGTCATATAACTTCCTTGTTGGAAACCAGACCTGGGCTATGAATAAGTCAGGATCGAAAGTGCTTATAGGATCAACTGAAGGAATTGATCATCTGCTGCTATCAAGCTCTTTAGGTATGAGCATGGAATATGAACTGAGTGAAAGATTCTTACTTAATCTTGAACCACAGGTCAGATATTACCTTAATACCGGAGGTGATCTTGGTTCAGGCAATCCCTATACCTTCGGTGTTTTCTCCGGGATGCATTTCAGATTCTGAAAACATATCCTAAATCATATCCGTGTTAATGAAAAGTATGCAAAAACATTAACTTTGCATTTCTGTTAATATAATGATCATTTGTCTGAATAAGGAAATGCATTTTTAACAGACAGGACGGAGTAATTGATTGATTTAAAAGCATTAATGTTATGGAGAGCAGGTTTGTTGTCAAAACTCTTGCAGGAATTGGGACTGCTGCGCTGGTATTCGTAATTATTGGTCTGATGCAGGATTACAGTGTTGAGCTGCAAAACAGAGATCTGTCATTGCAGCAGGATATCCAGCAAATAGTATCATTTGAACTCCCTGATTCATTATATTTTGCAGGTGAAAGAGTACCGCTGGAAAATTTTGATACCAGGGAAAGTCTTGACAGGGAACTTAACAGTAATGCTTACTTCCATTCTTCAACCATGTTACTGATAAAAAGGTCGAATCGTTATTTCCCGGTAATCGAACCCATTCTAAAAGAATATAATATACCTGATGATTTTAAATATATGGCAGTGGCCGAAAGTAACCTCGCCAATACTGTTTCTCCGGTTGGTGCAACAGGATTCTGGCAATTTATGAATTCCACGGCCACAGAATACGGACTGAAGATCAACGACGAGATAGATGAACGTTACCACCTCGAAAAATCAACAGCTGCAGCATGCAGGTATTTCCTTAAATCATATGAAAAATACGGTAACTGGACTATGGTTGCAGCATCTTACAACAGGGGTTCGAATGGGGTCGATAACCTTATGGATATACAGGAGCAGGATAATTATTATGATCTTCTTCTGCCGGAAGAGACATCCCGATATCTGTTCAGGATTCTTTCCTTTAAGACAATTTTCAGTAATCCTGAGGCTTATGGGTTTAATATACCTGAAGAGCACCTTTATCCACCCCTGGAATTTACTACCGTAACTGTTGACACAACAGTAAACAGCTTTGCTGAATTCGCTGCCGTTCTTGGAACAAACTATAAGATTCTTAAAGCATTAAATCCATGGCTGAGACAGCCATACCTGAATGTTGGGTCGGGTGAATCATACGAAATAAAGATACCTGTAGATGGTGCACGGACTAAGGCATATGAATAATTGTGAAAGAGATAGAGAATATATACGACGAAAGGATACATGTAAGAGGAGCCAGGGTACATAATCTCAAAAATATTGATGTTGAAATACCCAGGGACAGGCTTGTTGTAATAACCGGCCTGAGCGGAAGCGGAAAATCCTCGCTTGCCTTTGATACTATTTATGCAGAAGGGCAGCGCAGATATCTTGAAACATTTTCTGCATATGCCAGGCAATTTCTCGGGGGCCTGGAAAGACCTGACGTGGATAAGATAACAGGTCTTAGCCCTGTAATATCTATCGAACAGAAGTCGACAAACAAAAATCCCAGGTCTACGGTAGGTACAATTACCGAAATATTTGATTATCTGCGACTCCTGTATGCCAGAGCTGCTGATGCCTATTCATACGTCACCGGTGAGAAGATGGTAAGATATACTGATGACAGGATAATTCAACTGGTTAAAGAAAAATATAAGGATAACAAACTGTATTTTCTTGCACCTGTAGTGAAAGGACGCAAGGGACATTATAAAGAACTATTTGAGCAACTGAGGCGGAAAGGATTTCTGAATGTAAGGATAAATGGAGTTATAAGGGAACTTGAACCGGGTTTAAAACTTGACCGGTACAAGACTCATTATATAGAAATAGTGGTGGATAAATTCATTCCCTCAAAAGTGAACGAACGCCGCCTGCGTGATTCAGTAATTTTTTCACTCGACCAGGGAGATGGGGTTATGATGGTTCTTGATGCTGAAAAAGAGGAACCTGTCTATTTCAGCCGTTATTTAATGTGCCCCACAACAGGGGTCTCCTATAATGAACCTGCACCACATACCTTTTCATTCAACTCACCCCAGGGTGCATGCCCGCGCTGTAACGGTCTGGGTGAGGTCAGTGAAGTGGATGTCAAAAAAATAATCCCGGACGACAGCCTGAGTATAAGAAAAGGCGGTATAGAACCCCTGGGTAAATACCGTAATATGTGGATATTCTGGCAGTTAGAAGCAATAGCCGATAAGTATGGATTCACTCTGGACACACCAGTAAGAAATATACCGGAGGAAGCAATGAATACAATTCTGTATGGTTCAGATGAAGTATTGAAACTTACAAATACACCGCTGGGTCTTACATCAAATTATTTCCTTACGTTCGAAGGTGTGATTAATTATATTGGTAACCAGGAGGCTATAAATGGTAACGGCGAAAATAACAGGTCAAAGAATAACTATGTTTATTATAAAACATGTCCTGAATGTAATGGGACAAGACTTAAAAAGGAAGCGTTATATTTCAGGTTGGGGGGTAAAAACCTGGGAGAGCTGTCTTTCATGGATATTAAGGAGCTGGCGGCTTTCATTGATAACCTTGAACCCAAACTGAGTGAACGACAGAAAAAAATCGCAACGGAAATATTGAAGGAAATACGCTCACGTATTGGATTCCTGCTTGATGTGGGACTCGATTACCTGTCCTTGAACCGTGGAGCAAGAACCCTTTCGGGTGGCGAAAGCCAGAGAATCAGACTGGCAACACAGATTGGTTCACGCCTGGTAAATGTTCTGTATATACTTGATGAACCCAGTATTGGCCTTCACCAGAGGGACAACAGGCGCCTCATAAATTCGTTGAAGCAATTGCGCGACAGTGGTAACTCCGTGATTGTCGTTGAGCATGATCGTGAAATGATATTATCGGCTGATCATATAGTTGATATGGGACCCATGGCAGGAAGAAACGGAGGGTCACTGGTGGCGGAGGGAACACCTGAACAGATTAGAAGGACTGAATCTCTTACAGGACTGTACCTTTCCGGAAAAAAGAAGATTGAAATTCCTGCAAAAAGAAGAACAGGAAGCGGAAAAACACTCAGGCTGACTGGTGCCAGAGGGCATAATCTAAAAAATGTGGACCTGACTTTCCCGCTCGGTACATTTATCTGTGTCACCGGCGTGTCTGGAAGTGGAAAGTCATCTCTTATTAACCAGACCCTTCACCCGGCGCTTGCAGCAAGACTGCACAGGTCAGGTAAGACTTCATTACCCTATCATAGTATCGAGGGGATTGAAAATATTGATAAGGTAATTGAGGTTGATCAGAGCCCTATAGGCAGAACTCCCAGATCAAACCCTGCCACTTATACGGGGGTATTCACTGATATAAGAAAACTATTTGAACAGACAACCGAAGCAAAAATAAGAGGTTTTAAAGCCAGCAGGTTCTCTTTTAACGTAAAAGGGGGTCGGTGCGAAGGTTGTCAGGGGGCAGGATTAAAGACTATAGAGATGAATTTCCTTCCTGATGTTAATGTACTTTGTACCGAATGTAATGGTAAAAGGTATAATAAAGAGACACTGGAAGTCAAATATAAAGGTAAGTCGATCAGCGATGTCCTTGATATGACAATTAATTCATCTGTGAAATTATTTGAAAATATACCATCTATATACAAAAAGCTCAAAACATTGCAGGATGTTGGCCTGGGTTATATCAGGCTGGGTCAGCCCTCAACAACATTATCAGGAGGGGAGTCGCAAAGGGTTAAACTGGCGGCTGAGCTGGCAAGGAAAGACACCGGCCGTACACTATATATTCTTGACGAGCCTACTACAGGGTTGCATTTTGAAGATGTCAGAGTACTCATGTGTGTGCTAAACAGGCTCGTTGACAGAGGTAATACTGTAATAATAATCGAGCATAATATGGATGTGATAAAAATGGCCGATTATATTGTGGATATGGGTAAGGAAGGTGGCAGAAACGGTGGTGAGATAATATTTGCAGGTACACCGGAGCAACTTGCAAAACATAAGGATAGCTATACCGGTAAATACCTGAAGAACGAGTTGGGACTTTAGGCTTAGCCTCCACTTTCGCCCGGAGTTCTTCGGACTACGGTGTACAAAGTGAGGCTAAAACCGGGTGGAATATGAAGGAAGTAATTTTTTTCTTATTTTTAGACATCATGAAAAAATCATACGACCTCGTTCAGGATGCATTCGAGAATAAAACATGGAATGAGATCCATACAATGGACTCATGGAGAGTGTTTAAGATTATCTCTGAATTTGTTGAAGGATTCGAAAAACTGGCAAGGATAGGACCCTGTGTCTCCCTTTTTGGATCAGCCCGGACCAAGCCTGACAATAAATATTACATACTGGCTGAAGAAATAGCTTACAAACTTACAAACAAAGGCTATGGTGTAATAACGGGAGGAGGACCAGGGATTATGGAAGCAGCAAATAAAGGGGCTGCCAGGGGCAGGGGCAAATCGGTTGGCATTAATATTGACCTGCCTTTTGAACAGAAACCAAATGAATATATTGATCCGGATAAACTGATAACCTTTGATCACTTTTTTGTCAGGAAGGTAATGTTTATGAAATATGCCCAGGGATTTATTGTGCTTCCGGGTGGCTTTGGTACATTTGATGAACTCTTTGAGGCTATTACGCTTATACAGACAAAAAAAATTGGCAGGTTCCCTATTGTAATGGTAGGGAAAAAATACTGGGCTGGATTGCTTGACTGGGTTAAAAAGGTAATGCTTGAGGAAGAATCAAATATCTCCATGGAAGACCTGGATCTGTTCAACATAGTTGATACTGCCGATGAAGCAGTTAATCTTATTGATGCGTTCTATACAAAGTATCTGTTAAGCCCGAATTTCTAATGTGTATTGTATGAGATCAATTGTTACCATTATACTGATTGCGCTCCTTTCATCCGCTGTTGCTTCACAGGATAAATCAATAAATGTTATTACTCAGCCCTCGTGGCCTCCAGGAACTTATGTGCCTGTACGAATAGAAATAATAAATTCGGGGTTAAACGATTTTGCCAGGTTTTACCAGGATCTGCCACAGGGATTCTCAGTAAGAAAAGGTAATAGCTCGGGAGCTGATTTTTACTGGGAGAATAACCAGGTAAACTTTGTATGGGTGAAAATGCCTCAAGATAAAATAATAAGAATAAGTTACCTTGCCATGGCTGATGAGGCCCTGACAGGATCATTCAGGCTGGGAGGAAAGCTTGATTATGTGATAGAGGGCAAAGACCGAAAATCTGTTGAATTCAACCCTCTGGTAATACGGCTCGACAAAAATGCCATAGTAGAAGAAAATCTGGACGAATTTTTTCAGGAAGAAACCCATGAAAATAATATTATTCAAACCGACACTGTAGTTCCTGCAGTACAGCAAAAGATAGAGTTCAGGGTACAGGTGGCTATTTTATCACAGCATGTAACACAAGCAGAAATTGAGCACAGGATAAACTGCCGGTTGAAATACGGTGTTACCATACTCAAGACAGGTAATATGTATAAATACCAGAGCGGGGCTTTTAAAACTTATTCGGAAGCATCTGATTATCTCGAAGAACTTAAAGGCAAAGGAGTTAATGATGTCTTCATTGTAGCTTACAGGGGCAATGAACAGATACCGGTTACCCTTGCAAGAACTCTGACCCAATGATCAGAGCTTAAGCTTCCTTTCTATTTCCCTCTGGGCATCCTTCCTCTTCAATGTCTCCCTCTGATCATATTCTTTTTTACCCCTGGCCAGTGCAATCTCAGCTTTTGCAATGCCGCGGTCATTAATGAATACCTTGGTCATAATAATGGTCAACCCGCTCTCTTTTATTTTTCTTTCAAGCTTCCTTAATTCCTTCTTATGCAGTAGCAGCTTTCTTTCCCTGCGAGGTTCATGATTATTAATGTTACCCCAGTAATATTCAGCAATATTCATCCCCGTAACATATAATTCACCATTCCTGAACCTGCAATATGAATCTACCAGGCTGGCTTTTCCTGCCCTGATAGATTTTATTTCTGTCCCGGTCAGCTGTATCCCGGCAATATATGTATCAATGTAACTATAATCCCGGGATGCCTTTTTGTTCTTAATGACAACATTATGTTTCTTTTCCTTTTTCATACGGAGCCTGCAAACGCAAAATATATACCCTCAAGCAATGAGCTACTTATCCAGCTTATGGCAAGATAAAATATTATAATAGTAAACAAAGCTACAATAAAGTATCTTAATAAATTTTGTCCTGTAGTGTTTTCAGTTGTTTTCAACCCGGCATACAGGATATAAGCACCATACAGGGAAAGTATGTTTATCAATGCCAGGTCAGGTAAGAATCTGGTTATTAGTACTGTAATATAAAGCGGTGTGAGGGAGTAAGTAACCAGTTTAAAGTTGAACGAGTAGTTTTTGTTCTTCGTGAAAGCCTGGGAAAGTTCATTGATTACCCAGGATGAGAGTAAAACAGTCAGATAGAAACATATAAATTGCTTTAAAGCTCTTAATACCGGGAATAATATTGAAAGTCCGGCCGGATTATATATCAGTGAGCCGGCAAAAGCGGAAAGAGATATCAGGATAAGAACAGGAAAAAGAAAAGAAGACTGGACTGTTCTGACAGACCTGTTTTCGTTCAGTATTGTATCCCATGCCCTCATCGGGTGTATAATAATATACCTTGCCCTGTCCCTGAGCATCCGAAAATCGATCATAAGATTGTGTTTTACAAAGCAGCAAAAATAACTAATTTTAAAGAAACTATTCGGGGATGACAGGCTGCAAATATGATATAGTTGTGGTGACAGGCCCGACTGCCTCGGGCAAAACCAGTTTTGCTGCTTTGCTGGCTTCTGCCATCGGTGGAGAAATAATAAGTGCCGATTCAAGACAGGTATATCGCAGGATGAATATTGGAACAGGAAAGGATTATGCTGATTATATTGTAAGTAATAAAAAAATACCTTTCCATCTGGTCGATATTGTTGAACCGGGATATAAGTATAACGTATACGAATACCAGTGTGATTTTCTGAAGGTATACCGGGAGCTTAAGGAAAGAAATATCATGCCTGTGGTTTGCGGGGGCTCCGGTATGTACCTTGACAGTATAATAAGTGGTTATAAACTTATAAAGGTTCCTTTAAATAAAAGCCTGAGAGAGAGCCTTGCAGATAAATCACTGGCAGAGCTGGCTGAGATACTGTCATCATATAAGAACCTGCATAACATAACTGATATTGATACCCCCAAAAGGGCAATGCGTGCCATTGAGATTGAGGAATATTACCTCCATGAAGGCAGTGATCTGGATGAATTTCCGGAGATCATCCCACTGGTCCTGGGGATTAAATTTGACAGGGATAAAAGAAGAGAAAGAATAAGTAAACGATTGGAGTCACGTTTGAATTCAGGGTTGGTTGAGGAAGTTAAAGCACTGATGGACAGTGGTATATCTCCAGATGATCTTATTTATTATGGTCTGGAATATAAATTTATTACGATGTACCTCCTGGGCAAAATAACTTATGATGAAATGAAAAGAAAGCTTGAAACATCGATTCACCAGTTTGCCAAGAGACAGATGACCTGGTTCAGGGGAATGGAGCGAAGAGGCATCAAGATCCACTGGATCGACGGAAACCTTAATAATCGGCAGAAACTGGAATCGGCGTTGAAACTGATTAATCGGGGCTATGAATAACTTCTCAAAAGGCAGTAGCCATTAAATAAGTATCCGCAGATTACTATTTTAAGTAGGTATTCAACCACTCAAAAAACTCTCTCTGCCATATAACTGCATTCTGGGGGCTGGTAACAAAATGTGTTTCGTCATGGAAAAACAGCAGTCTGCTTGGTACTCCGTTCATCTGTGCTGCAGTAAAAGCTTCCATGCTTTGAGTATAAGGTATCCTGTAATCATGTTCACCAACAATGATTAATATCGGGGCTGTCCATTTATCAACATTCAGGTGTGGTGAATAATTATATCCAACAGGTTTGGGTTTTTCCCAGTATGGTCCTCCGACGTCTTTATTAGGGAACCATAATTCTTCGGTTGAGCCGTACCAGCTTTCAATATTGAACATGCCACAGTGTGCTATCAGTGCTTTAAACCTGCCTTCGTGAATACCGGCCAGGTAAAACACTGAATAACCTCCGTAACTGGCACCCACGGCCCCAAGTCTTTCTTCATCAATAAACGGCTGTGCGGCCATATGATCAATGGCGTCAAGATAATCCTGCATATTCTTTCCCCCGTAGTCACCGGATATCTGCTCTCTCCATTCGGAGCCGAATCCTGAATTGCCACGCCTGTTGGGAGCGACCACTATATAGCCGTTTGCAGCCATCATCTGGTAATTCCAGCGGTACGACCAGCTTTGACCCAGAGGACCCTGCGGGCCTCCTTTGCAATAGAGCAGTGCGGGATATTTTTTTGAAGAATCAAAATCAGGAGGATAGATAATCCACATCTGTAAATCCTTGTCGTCACCTGTTTTAATGTACCTTTCTTCCGTTTCTCCCATTTTGATATGGTCAAAAATATGACTGTTGACAGAACTTATGATGCTCATATCTCCTGAGGTGACAGATACGGTGGCTACCTCTGTGGGCATTGCCATGGATTGTATGCCTGCAATTATTATGTCATCACCAACACTTACAGGGCTGTAATCATATTTACCGTTACTGATTTGTTTTATAGCGCCTGAGTTAAGGTCAATATTAAAGATCTGGGCAGTGCCGCGGTAAGGGCTGGAGAAATATATTTTACCACCGTCAGGATACCAGATGATGTTCTCAACATTATAATCCCATCCTTTTGAAGCCCATGATATTGAATTTTCGGCAAAATTGTAAATAAATAATCTTTCAAGATCAGATTCATACCCGTCTTCTTCCTGGCTTTGCCAGGCTATTTTTGATCCGTCAGGAGAAAATACCGGATAACGGTCGAATCCATCGTTTGACTCACTGAGATTAGTGACACTTTCATCTTCCAGGTTATATAAATAAATATCTGTATTCGTACTTACTGCTGCTTCTTTGCCGAGGAGTTTCTTGCATGTATATGCAATTTTACTTCCATCGGGGCTCCAGCTTATCTCTCTCCCGTCGAACCAGGGGGCAGTTGGGGATTCATAATTCTCGCCTTCCATGATATCCTTTTCACCTGTTACTGACTCACCATCGAATGCGGCAACAAAAATATGGCTGTATGAATAATCGTGCCAGTAGTTCCAGTGTCTGTACAGGAGATCATCAATTATCCTCATGTTAGCAAGAGGCATATCATGTTTCTCGTTTGGTGTCTGATCAAGTTTCACTCTTCTTGTAAAATATATCATGTTATCCTTAGGTGAAACCGAGTAGATTTCAAACTCAGCAAGATTTTCAATTTTCTTTTTACCTGTGCCATCAGGATTCATTGTCCACAGGCTTCCCCCGTTTGTAAAGGCAATTTTTTCACCATTCGAAATCCATGAGGGTGAGCTGCCCCCCTCCTGTGTAAGTTGCATAGCATCACCACCTCCCGTAGGTATCGAATATATATTTGTTCTTCTTGCCTGATCATCAAGATTATAATCAGTCAGTGTAAACAGCACCTTTTTACCATCGGGTGCAGGGCATATATTACCCATTCGTCTGAATTTCCACAGGATCTCAGGGGTCATGATTCCCCCTTCTTTCTCCTGTTCAGTTAGTTGCAGGCTAAAATCAGCCTTTTCTGTCTTTTTGGTTTCCTGACAGGAATAGCTTATCAGCATCATAATAAAAGATGCTGTCAACAAATAAAAACGGTTCATATTTTAAGTTTTGGGTTTAAGCGCTTCTTTTATTTTGAGGCTCAGTTCATCTAATAATTCAGGGTTATCAGTCAGAATTTGTTTTACTGCTTCCCTGCCCTGACCCAGTTTGGTATCTCCATAGCTGAACCAGGATCCGCTTTTTGAGAGTATATTATTCTCTATACCCATATCTATTATTTCACCGGTCTGGCTTATACCTTCGCCGTACATAATATCAAATTCGGCTTTGCGGAAGGGGGGGGCGAGTTTATTCTTTACCACCTTAACCCTTGTACGGCTTCCAATTACTTCTTCACCTTCTTTTATCTGGCTGATCTTTCTGATATCCAGTCTGACCGAGGCATAAAATTTCAGTGCATTACCTCCTGTAGTCGTCTCAGGGTTTCCGAACATAACACCTATTTTTTCCCTGAGCTGGTTTATGAATATACAGCAAGTATGAGTTTTGCTGATATTAGCTGTAAGTTTGCGCAGAGCCTGAGACATAAGCCGTGCCTGCAGGCCCATTTTGGAATCTCCCATTTCCCCTTCAATTTCTGCTTTGGGTGTCAGGGCAGCCACAGAATCAATAACCACAATATCAATTGCACCGGAACGTATGAGGTGGTCTGCAATTTCCAGGGCCTGTTCCCCATTATCAGGTTGTGAAATTAAAAGGTTGTCAATGTCGACACCAAGTTTTTCTGCATAGAACCGGTCAAAGGCATGTTCTGCATCAACAATAGCAGCTACACCTCCTGCTTTCTGAGCTTCGGCAATAGTCTGGATTGCCAGGGTTGTTTTTCCCGAAGCTTCAGGTCCGTATATTTCCGTAACCCTTCCCCTTGGTATACCTCCGATACCAAGGGCTATATCAAGACCTATGGAGCCTGTACTGATTGATCTTACATCAAGTACGGCCTGGTCTCCAAGTTTCATAATTGTCCCTTTCCCGAAATCCTTTTCAATCTTACCTATGGTTATCTCCAGGGCTTTGAGCTTATCCTTGTTGATCTCTTTTTTCTCGTTACTCATACTTCAGACTTAGGTTGTTTGTTTTATTCGTATAGTTTGTATATCTGTTCAGCATGCTTCTTGGTATCCACCTTTTTTACTATTTTCTCAATAATCCCTTCTTCATTTATTATGAAAGTTGTGCGAAGCACACCCATAAATGATTTTCCATACATTTTTTTCTCACCCCATGCTCCGTAATCAGACAAGATTTTCTTATCAGGATCAGATATGAGGGGAAATGTAAGGTTGTGCTTGCCGGCGAATTGCTGGTGTGATTTTTCCGAGTCGGGACTTATGCCTAAAACATCAAATCCTTTAGAAATCAAACTATTATAGTTATCCCTGAGGTTGCATGCTTCATCTGTGCAACCAGGGGTGTTATCTTTAGGGTAGAAATACAAGACCAGCTTTTTACCTTTAAAATCATCCAGTTTAATGAGGTTGCCATTTTGATCTTTCCCTTCAAAAAAAGGGGCCTTCTGGCCTTCCTTAAGTTCTGTCATAATTTCTTATTATTTTTATATTAAATGTAAATTTACGAAGTTTGAATCGTATATTGAAACAAAATAAATAATTGTTATTAACAACAATTATGGAGACAATAAAGTTGAAAATAAACATGCGAAAATTACTGACGGTTATATTAGCAACCATTATTTTTTGCCTGCCTGTATTTGCACAGGATCCGGATTTTGTTCCTGACAGGGATATTGCAGAAAGGGCATTTAATAATGAAGATTATACTACGGCACTGAAGCACTACAGGGCTCTCCTGGATAGGTTTAGCGCTGATCCTGTTTACAAATATCACACAGGAGCGTGCATGGTTGAGCTGAATGAAAATCCTGACCGGGCAAAATTACTGATCGATGACGCAATAATCAATTCATCATCTATCAGGCAGGTACCCTCAAAAGCCTGGTATTTCCTGGGCAGGGCATATCAGCTCTCAGGTGATTTTGATCTTGCCGCTGAGGCCTATAACACTTTTAAGGGATATGCCCGGAGGAAGGAAATTAAGGCACTGGGAATTAATGAACTTATTGAAGAATGTGAAGAAGGTATCGGGGAAATACAGCAACTGGAACCGGAAACAGAAGAAGAAAAGACTGATAAGGTTGTTGAGGAAGAGTTGCAGGAGCAGGAAGAAGATGCTGTAAGACCTTCAATAATGGATGATGTAATTAAAAACGATACGGCGGATGCTGATTTGAAACCGGCACTTACTGCGGTGGATAAATATGAAACCCTTGCGAGGGAGGCTCTGGGATATCAGTTTAAGGCTGATTCTTTGTTGAGACTGGCTGATAGATACAGGGCCACGCTACATGAACTATCGGAGTCAGACAAGCAAACGGTGAGGGCAAAAATCCTGTCTCTTGAACAGTCAGCCTTTGAATATCAGAAAATAGCTGATGAGAAGTATAAAGAAGTAGCAGGTATGGCTTCTGAAAAATATAATGAAAACATATTACCCGAATTGCGGGATATTGAAGAAGAGGTACACGGAGATGTTAAGGAAAATATGCCAGACACAAACCTGGTCAGAACAGACAGTGTAAGAACAGACACCCTCCCTGAAGTTGTGGAACGTATTCCTCCTGTTCTGAAACTTTTCAGTGAGCAATATGATAAGCAGGAAGAGATTCCGGTTAATCCCGAATTACCTGAAGGATTGATTTACAGTATACAGATGGCAGCCTTCAGAAACCCCAAGGATTTTTCATTTTTCAAAGGACTCGGGCCTATTACTATTTTCAGGGCAGACAACTCAGATATAAATTTTTACTATGCAGGAATGTTCAGATCAAAAGAGGATGCAGATCAGGCCCTTGTTAAGGTTAAACAAAAAGGCTTTAGCGATGCCTTTATAATTGCCCTGATGGATGGGAGCAGGACAAGCCTCGAGAAGGCGGAACAGCATGAAAAAAAATGGTCAGATATAAGCCTGTTTAAGCAGGATACACTGATTAAAGATCCTGAACCGCAGGAACCACCAACCCTGGTATACCGGGTACAGGTGATGAAAGTGAAAAAGAAAATACAGGATGATGAGCTTGAATTAATTGAAAGATTAGCTGATCAAAAGAGTTATGATATTTTTGAAACTGCAAGTAAAGAGTATGTGTATTTAATAGGAAAATTTCTTACTTTTGAAAGTGCTGCTGCTTATGCAGACCTCTTATACAGGAATGGCATGAAGGATTCCAAAGTAGTGGCATACCTTGGGGAGAAAGAGATTCCCCTGGAGACTGCAAAAAAAATATTTGATTTATATTTTGAAAAATAGGCAACAAAACAGCACTGAAAAATGTTTTTAGCTGATTAAATGAAAGAAAAGCCGTTTGCACATAAAAAAAGAATCGAGGACAATTATGAATACACGCTCATTTTGTTAAATGACGATTATAATACCTTTGACCATGTAATCGAATCGCTGGTCCAAATATGCGGACACGATCCGGTTCAGGCCGAACAATGTGCTCTAATAGCTCATCATAAGGGGAGTTGTGAAATTAAGTTAGGAAGTAAAAGGATCCTGTTATCAATGAAGTCAAGACTACTAAACCGGAACCTTACCTCCGAAGTAAAAAAATAAAAAATGGAATCGCTGGGAATAATTATTTTCTTGATAATTCTCGGGATCCTGCTTTTCCTGGTGGAGTTCCTGATTGTACCCGGAATAACAGTTGCAGGTATAGGGGGAGCAATCAGCATAATTACAGGTGTGGTACTTGCATTTTACTATGAAGGCCCAACAACGGGGCTGATAGTACTTATTTCAACTGCAGTGCTTATCGGATTAACAGCAGTCTTCATGCTTAAAGCAGGCACATGGAAAAAAATGATGCTCAATAAAGCAATCGACAGCAAGGTGGATTTTATTAAAATGGAGGAAGGAAGAATAAAGGTTGGCGATAAGGGGAAAACCATAACCCGTCTTAACCCTATGGGCAAAGTAATGATTGGTAATGAATATTATGAGGCAAAAGCAATGGATAAGCTTATTGATCAGAATACCGAAGTTGAAATCGTGAAGATCGAATCAAACAAAATAATTGTAAAACCACTAAATCCATAATAGTATGAATCCAATAGCAATGTATGTTATAATTATTGTAGGAGTTATTATTCTCCTCTGGCTGCTTCTATATCTTATACCAATAGGACTATGGTTCCAGGCTTTGGTGTCAGGTGTGAGAATATCACTCCTTCAACTTATTTTTATGCGGTGGCGTAAAGTACCTCCATCAGTTATCGTGGTTGCTATGATTGAAGGGGATAAGGCAGGTCTGAAACTGAACAGGGATGACCTTGAAGCGCACTTCCTCGCAGGAGGAAGAGTGGCACAGGTTGTTCATGCACTTGTATCAGCATCCAAAGCCAATATAGATCTTCCTTTCAATATGGCGACGGCAATTGATCTCGCCGGCAGGGATGTATTTGAAGCTGTACAGATGTCAGTAAATCCCAAAGTAATAGATACACCACCTGTTACCGCTGTTGCTAAGGACGGAATTCAGCTGATAGCCAAGGCAAGGGTTACCGTCAGGGCAAATATCAGGCAACTGGTTGGTGGGGCAGGAGAAGAAACAGTACTGGCACGAGTGGGTGAGGGTATTGTATCTTCCATAGGATCAGCCGATAGTCATAAAAAAGTGCTTGAAAATCCTGATTTTATCTCAAAAGTAGTGCTGGAAAAGGGTCTTGATGCAGGGACTGCTTTTGAAATACTTTCTATTGATATAGCTGATATAGATATTGGTAAAAATATTGGTGCTGTACTGCAAATGGACCAGGCAAATGCTGATAAGAATATTGCCCAGGCTAAAGCCGAAGAAAGAAGAGCCATGGCAGTTGCACTGGAGCAGGAAATGAAAGCCAAAGCACAGGAAGCAAGAGCAAAGGTTATTGAAGCTGAAGTGAAAGTGCCACTCGCTATCGCTGATGCATTCAAGAAAGGTAATCTCGGTATAATGGATTATTACAGGTATAAGAATATAGAAGCCGATACCAATATGAGAGATTCACTATCGAGACCTGATGATAAGAAAAAATAACACGAATTATCACGAATCTTGACGAATTAACGCGAATAATCCCCCTCTGGAAACGGAGGGGGATTATTGTTTTAAATATGCTATAATGCCTAAAAAGTATATCTTTTCCGTTGTATAAGAAATTTAGCTAATAAACGGTCAATCATTATAAATGATATTATACCGATTGAAACAAAAAAAATATACCTGGCAACAGGTAATATATCTGGGATTGATAATGAATCAGGGATCTCAGGTACAAACCCTGCTATTTTTTCGATGACACTTTTTATCCAATGATATTCACCGGCTGATGGTACAGTTATGGCAAGTATAATGAGAGCTGTAAAAACAAGGATGGTTCCAATAACAAATTTTTTATTTATAGGATTGGCATATGTGTAAGCCCTCTCCAACTCTATGCGCGACATCACTTTCTTTGAAAAACCCTCAGGAGCAGATTCAGTTCCCGTGTATTCAATCCATTGCTTTATAATATCTACATCAGACTTTTTCATATCTACGTTCCTTTAATATGTTCTTTTCTATGGTTTCCTGTATCTTTTTTCTTGCCCTGAAAAGGCGTACTTTAATATTTGACCTGGATATTCCCGTTACAGAGCATATCTCAGTATGACTCATATCCAGGTAATAATGCATTGTAATAATTGCACGATCATCATGGTCAAGCTTTTGCATTGCATAACTGAGAAGGATCTTCATATATTCAATCTCGGCTTCGTCCTCCATGACATTTCCCCCTATAAAATCAACAGAATCAACCGGGAAATCCTCAAGTCTCAGAATATCCAGTTTATTCTTTCTAACGAAAGTCATAGAGGTATTGTAGACTATGCGGTACAACCATGTGGCAAAGCCGCTTTTCCATTTGAAAGAACTCAATGAACGAAAGACTTTTATAAAAGAATCCTGTGCAACTTCTTCCGCATCCTCGCGGTTGCCGCATATCTTAAGGGCAAGATTATAAACATTATCCTTGTGCCGTTCAACAATAGATGAAAATGCTTCCTTGTTGCCCGACAAAATCAGGTTGATATAATATCTGTCGCTATTTATACTTTCCATTTTTCCTTTAGACGCCCGAAAATAATGTCCGGTTACGAAGAAAGTTAAGAAAAATTGTAACCGGGAGAGAAAAAAATTGTCTAAAGGGAGAATATTAATCAAAAAATTCAAATCATGGAAGTATTAATAGCTTTTATCGCATTCTTTGCAATGGTCTTTGGGATATACTATATGTATTATTCGACAAGAAATAAAGAAAGACTGGCACTTATTGACAAAGGCGCAGATGCATCTGTATTTAAAATACCCCAGGAGAAAGGTGCTCCCGTGAGGTTTTTCCATCCATTGAAGATGGGATTGTTCATGGTAGGGCTTGGCATTGGGGTGGCTGCAGGTTACTTTGTGGGTGAACTTGGTATGCACCCGGGAGCATCCTATCCCAGTATGATATTTATTTTTGGAGGTTTAGGATTGCTTGTCTATTACCTTCTTACACCCAAGAAATAGACCGTGAGGGGGGTGTATATCCTGATCTTGTGCATCCCCTGTTAATAAACTCCCGGTTACACCCATCCGAAATAACTACTCGCTATTCCTTTTAAATAAGCCACGCTCCTTAATTCTGATAAATATTGAAGCCTTTATTACCACTTTATTCTATATGCTGTGTTCAGGGAGATCATAATTCTCAGCCTATGTTTTTAAATATGGGCTAATCTTTTCTCTTTTTCTAAAATATCTGTATCTTAAAGAAATATATTTAAGTGTATAATATACATTAAATGTTTTTTATATATTTGTAATGTGTGTTTTTAATATTGAATAAAAGACTGTTACCATCACTCAAAAGGACCAGGGTATTGCAGAAAGGGTATATAAGGGTACAGCTTTTTCCTGATTTCTATTAACTAACTCTAAAATGAAATGACATTAATTGACTGGATTGTACTCGGACTGTTCTGTCTTGGTTTAGTTGCAGTAATTGTCTGGGTGGTAAGAAAGAAGGAGGAAACTACATCGGATTATTTTCTTGCCGGACGTGATGCAACATGGATAGCCATAGGTGCTTCCATATTTGCTTCGAATATTGGTTCTGAACATCTTGTTGGTCTGGCCGGCACTGGTGCATCAAGTGGAATGGCAATGGCCCACTGGGAGATACATGCCTGGGTGATACTAATCCTCGGATGGCTGTTTGTTCCTTTTTATGCCAGGAGTGGTGTATTCACTATGCCTGAATTCCTGGAAAAGAGATATAATTCTGGATCCAGGTCCGTCCTTTCAATTATTTCTCTTGTCACCTATGTTTTGACAAAGGTTGCGGTTACAGTGTATGCCGGCGGGGTCGTATTTAAAGAGGTGTTTGGTATAGAATCAATTTTTGGAATTGATTTTTTCTGGATAAGTGCCGTCGGGCTCGTTTTGCTTACAGGTATATACACCGTTCTGGGAGGAATGAAGGCAGTACTGGCGACTTCGGTTATTCAAACACCGGTATTATTAATTGGTTCAATAGTGATCCTGATTATGGGATTGATTAAACTGGGTGGCTGGAATGAATTGATGGAGATATGTCGTGCCGTACCCGTAAACGAATATGGGGACAGTATGACTTCACTTGTCCGGTCGGCAAAAGATACTGAATTTCCATGGACAGGAGTACTGTTCGGGTCAGCAATAATTGGTTTCTGGTATTGGTGTACCGATCAATATATAGTACAGAGAGTGTTATCAGGAAGAGACCAGAAACAATCGCGGCGAGGTACCATTTTTGGCTCTTACCTGAAGCTGACACCTGTATTTATATTTTTGATTCCAGGCATGATAGCTTTTGCATTGAATCAGAAGGGATTAATGGAACTGACAAATTCTGACGCCGCTTTTCCTGCCCTTATTACGGAATTATTGCCCATAGGTTTCAAGGGGATAGTAGTGGGAGGTATACTGGCGGCATTAATGAGTTCTTTATCATCGCTTTTTAACTCCTCAGCCACCCTGTTCACTGTGGATTTCTATAAGAAATTTAAGCCTGATGCCACTGAAAGGAGGTTGGTACTGGTAGGGAGGATTGCCACTGCTGTGGTGGTGGTTCTGGGAGTACTCTGGATACCGGTAATGAGAGGGCTTGGAAATGTTTTATACCAATATCTTCAGGAAGTTCAGTCCATGCTTGCTCCGGGTATAGCAGCTGTTTTTCTGCTTGGCATACTTTCAAAGAGGACCACTCCCGCAGCCGGTCTCACCGGACTAATCACTGGCTTTACACTGGGGATGCTCAAGCTGGGGTTCAAAGTATTTGAAGAAGCTATACCACCAGGATCATTCTGGTCCAGGCTATTTGTTGAGACAAATGTGTACCATTATGAGGTTGCACTTTTTATCCTTGTAGTACTTGTGATGATAGTAGTTAGTTCATTCACTGAAAAGAAAGATGCTGAATCAATACGCGGATTGTATCTGCGTTCAGCAAGCCCTGAACAAAAAGCTATTACAAGGGCAAGCTGGAACAACTGGGATCTGTTTAATTCAGCCATTGTCATAGCAGTAGTAATATTATTTTACGCATATTTCTGGTAGAAAAATTTAGGGTAATGGATATTTATGGTAATTCTGAAATCTGGTTTGTCACTGGCAGCCAGCACCTTTATGGTGAAGAAGTATTAAGAAAAGTAAAAGAAGATTCTGAAGTAATAACAGGGTATCTTGATGAGGCCAGAGAAATTCCTGTTAAAGTAGTTTTCAAGCCTGTTCTTACATCGGCCGATGCAATAACAGGATTATGCTCGCAGGCAAATAATGAAGATAAATGTATCGGTCTCATAACATGGATGCATACATTCTCACCTGCAAAAATGTGGATCAACGGCCTGAAGTCACTTACAAAGCCAATCTTACATTTTCACACACAGTTCAACCGTGATATCCCGTGGAAGGATATTGATATGGACTTTATGAACCTTAATCAGTCGGCTCATGGAGGAAGGGAGTTCGGCTTTGCCGGGTCGCGCCTGCGACTTGAAAGGAAAGTTGTTACAGGTCACTGGAAAGATAAGCAATGTATTGAAGAAATAGCAATATGGTCACGTGCAGCTGTTGCCCTTGCTGATACAAAGAAGCTCAGAATAGCACGCTTTGGTGATAATATGAGGGATGTGGCAGTAACCGAAGGAGATAAAGTCTCAGCACAGGTTCAGATGAACTATTCTGTTCATGGATATGGTGTTGGTGACCTTGTTAAGGAATGTAACGATATTTCAGATAAGGATATTGAAAATCTGATAAGCGAATATGGTGATTTGTACAGGGTAGAAGACAGGAATATATTGAAATCGGACTTTTTGAAAGATGCTGCAAGAATAGAAATAGGCCTGCGAAATTTCCTTGAGAGGGGAGGTTTCAAAGCTTTTACCACGACATTTGAAGATCTGCATGGCTTACCCCAGTTGCCCGGTTTGGCCGTACAAAGACTGATGGCTGAGGGCTACGGATTCGGAGCTGAAGGCGACTGGAAAACCTCTGCTCTCATACGGTCAATGAAGGTGATGGCTAGTGGCCTGGATGGAGGAACATCATTTATGGAAGACTATACCTATCATCTTGAACCCGGTAAAAATGCAGTACTGGGTGCACATATGCTTGAGATCTGTCCCAGCATTGGTGGTGAAAAACCTAAACTGGAAATACATCCCCTTTCCATAGGAGGTAAAGAAGATCCTGCCAGGTTGGTATTCAAGGCAGGCCCGGGTAATGGCATTAACGCTTCAATAATTGACCTTGGTAACAGATTCCGCATGTTATTGAATCCGGTCAGGGTGATAGAATGCCCGGATATGCCTAAACTGCCTGTTGCAAGCGTACTCTGGGAACCGGCTCCCGATCTGAAAACGGCAGCAACCGCCTGGATAATTGCCGGAGGCGCACACCATACAGGGTTTTCAACGGCACTTGATAAGCGCTATTTGCATGATTTTGGGTCGATGCTGGGGATAGAAATTGTGGATATCGACAGGGATATAATACTTGAAGAATTTAAAAATCAACTCAGGTGGAATGATTTGTTCTTCCACCTGAAAGGGGGAATGGCTTAATCTGTTCCCTTTTTCTTACCATGCAAATAAACCATGACTAATTATTACGAAGTACTGGATAAAAACCTGGTAGCAGTCGATTGTGTTATCTTTGGATATGATATATCGGATAAGGAATTGAAATTACTCCTTGTTAAAAGGAAATTTGAACCTGAATACGGAAAGTGGACTCTCCCCGGTGGTTTTGTAAAGAAAGATGAAGGAGTACTGGAAGCTGCCTGCAGGGTACTTTACCAGCTTACAAGTCTCAAAGATGTTTATATGGAGCAATCATATGCCTGGGGAGATGTTGACAGGGATTCAGGGGGTAGGGTAATAACCATTTCACATTTTGCGCTGATCAAGACTCACGAACTGGATCCTGTAATGATAGAGGCAAGCGTTGCTCACTGGCGCTCAATATCCAGGTTGCCTAAACTCATCTTTGACCACCGTAGGATCATAGACAGAGCATACAAGGAACTTATCGACAGGATAAAGGTTAAACCCGTTGGTTTTGAACTGCTGCCTGAAAAATTTACCCTTGTTCAACTCCAGGATCTTTATGAAGCTATTTATCAGAGAAAAATAGATAAGAGGAATTTCAGGAAGAAAATAATTTCCATGAATTTACTCGAAAAAATGGATGAGAAAGAAAAAGAAACATCCAAAAAAGGAGCTTATTACTACAGGTTCATACCATCAAGGTATGAAGATTTTAAAAGGCAGGGGTTTTACTTTAATCTTGATGTCCAGTAAAACATAACAGTCGCGCTGATTGGTGAGCTGATTATTAATCAGCCATTAAAGCTATAATTAAAAGTATTTTAATATGCTGCAAAAACTTAAAGAGGAAGTTCTCAGGGCTAATATCAGCCTTAAAGAATCAGGACTTGTTATACTTACCTGGGGTAATGTTAGCGGAATTGACAGGGATAACAACCTCATGGTAATCAAACCATCGGGAATAGAATATGATGCTATGACAGTTGATGATATGGTAGTGGTGGATATGGATGGTAAGGTGGTTGAAGGAGATCTTAACCCCTCATCTGATACTCCCACACATCTTGAAATTTACAGGCATTTCCCAGGCGCGGGGGGAATAGTACATACACATTCAACATATGCAACTGCATGGGCACAGGCCGGAAGGTCAATACCTGCAATGGGTACAACCCATGCCGATCATTTTTATGGTGATATACCCTGTACAAGGAAACTGAGACCTGAGGAGGTGAAAAACGATTATGAATTGAATACGGGTAAGGTTATTGTTGAAACTTTTAAGAATATAGAAGAATCATCCGTGCCCGGCGTTATAGTAAATGACCATGGTCCTTTTACCTGGGGCAGAAATGCTGAAGAAGCTGTTTATAACGCCATTGTCCTTGAGGAAGTGGCAAGAATGGCAGCTTTAACCCACTCTATTGCCGGTAATAATATTATTGATAAATACCTTCTGGATAAACACTATTTAAGAAAACATGGCCGGGATGCATATTATGGCCAGAAAAAAAAGCCTGATCATGAGTAAGTATGTTATTGGAATTGATTTTGGAACGCTTTCAGGACGCTCGGTCCTGATAGATGTTGAAAATGGTAACGAAATTGCAACAGATGTCCTCGATTATTCCCATGGAGTAATGGATTCTGAATTACCCGATGGTACAAAGCTGGGCGTTGACTGGGCCCTGCAACATCCCGATGATTACCTTGAAGTACTGAAAAAGACTATTCCTGCTATTTTGAGCAAGTCAGGGATAAGCCCCGCAGAGGTAATTGGGGTAGGGATTGACTTTACGGCATGTACGGTATTACCGGTTAAGGCCGATGGCACCCCTTTATGTAAAATGAGCGAATTCTCAAGCGAGCCAAATGCATGGATAAAATTATGGAAGCATCATGCAGCACAACCTGAAGCCAATAAGCTGAATGAGATTGCCGAAAAGCAGGGCCAGAAGTTTCTTAAAAGATATGGTGGAAAAATATCTTCCGAATGGCTTGTCCCTAAAGTCTGGCAGACGCTGAATGAAGCTCCTGAAGTGTATCATGCTGCCGACAGGTTTATTGAGGCAGCTGACTGGATAATATGGCAGCTTACGGGTAACGAAATAAGAAATACCTGCACTGCAGGCTATAAGGCAATATGGCATAAACATGACGGATATCCGGATAATAGTTTTTTTACTTCGCTTCACCCCGGGCTGAAAGACCTCGTTATCAAGAAGCTTTCAAGTGAATTATACCCTGTCGGAACCAAGGCGGGTGAAATAACACCGGAGGCAGCCAGACTGACAGGGTTACTTGAGGGAACAGCCGTAGCAGTTGCTAATGTTGATGCTCATGTGTCTGTTCCTGCTGTTGGGATAACCAATCCGGGTAAGATGCTTATGATAATGGGTACCTCAACATGCCATATGGTGCTTGGAGAAAATGAAAGGACCGTACCAGGTATGTGCGGGGTGGTGGAAGATGGCATAATTGAAGGCTATTTTGGATATGAGGCAGGTCAATCATGCGTGGGTGATCATTTTCAGTGGTTTGTCGAAAATTGCACTCCTCCAGAATATTTCAGGGAGGCAGAAAAAAAAGGCCTGGATATACATGATATCCTGACAGAAAAGGCGAAAAGACTGAAGCCGGGGGAGAGTGGGCTGGTAGCCCTGGACTGGTGGAATGGTAACCGGTCTGTACTGGTTGATGTTGACCTTACAGGCATGATGATTGGTATGACACTCGCAACAAAACCGGAAGAAATATACCTGGCACTTATTGAAGCAACCGCTTATGGTACAAGGATGATAATTGATACATTCCATGAGAATGGAGTGCCTGTAAATGAATTGTATGCCGCCGGAGGAATTGCCGAAAAGAATCCTTTTATAATGCAGATATATGCTGATGTAACCAACAGGGAGATAAGGATATCCGGATCACCCCAGACGCCGGCACTCGGTTCTGCTATGTTCGGAGCCGTGGCCGCAGGAAAGGCCAGGGGAGGATATGATAATATTGTTGATGCCGCAAAGGTTATGGGAAAGGTGAAAGATATAGTTTATAAACCATCAGCGGATAATGTCAGGGTATATGATAAATTGTACCATGAATACAAGATTCTGCATGATTACTTTGGCAGGGGAGATAACGATGTGATGAAGAGGCTTAAAGAGATAAAAAAACAGGTTAAATAAATGTACAGGAATATAGCTGTTATTTATACAGTATTGATTTCAATACTATCTGGTTGCATTGAGGATGAACCGGTCACAGACTCTTACTATCCCATCACACCGGTGAAGTTTACAGAGGTGAGAGTAAACGATAATTATTGGGCTCCAAGGATAGAAACCAACAGGACTGTTACAATACCTTTTGCCCTTCAGAAAAACGAAGAAACCGGAAGAATGGACAATTTCAGAAAGGCGGCAGGTATTCTCGAGGGGCCTCACCAGGGGAGACGCTTCAACGATACGGATGTTTTTAAAGTACTCGAAGGCGTTGCTTATTCACTGGCAGTACATCCCGACGGTGAACTTGAAAAATATGCAGACAGCCTTATAGCTATTATTGCTGCAGCACAGGAAGAAGACGGCTACCTGATGACTGGAAGGACAATTGATCCTGAGAATCCTGCCCCCGGCCTTGGAACTGAAAGATGGATACACCTGCAGGGGAGCCATGAACTATATAACTCGGGGCATCTGTATGAAGCTGCAGTTGCCTATTATGAAGCTACAGGAAAAACAAATTTCCTCGACATAGCTGTTAAGAATGCTGACCTTCTCCTTGATACTTTCGGTCCCGGGAAGAAACAGGACGCACCCGGTCACCAGGTAATTGAGATGGGCCTTGCCAAACTATACAGAACTACAGGAAAAAAACAATATCTTGACCTGGCAAAATTCTTCCTTGACCAGAGAGGAAAACCTCATGAACGGGAACCATACCCTGAAGATTCTCCATTTGCACTATATAACGGTGACCTTTATATGCAGGACCATAAGCCTGTGAAAGAACAGAGCGAAGCCTGGGGGCATGCCGTTCGTGCAACGTACATGTATGCGGGCATGGCAGATATAGCAGCCCTTACCGGCGATGAAGAATATCGTGAAGCGATCAACAGGATATGGAATAATGTGGTCAGCAAAAAAATGTACCTGACAGGTGGAGTAGGCTCAAGACATACCAGTGAAGCATTTGGAGAAGATTATGAATTACCGAATGTTGAAGCATATAACGAAACTTGTGCAGCCGTAGGTAATGCCTTCTGGAATCACAGGATGTTTCTTTCATCCGGAATGGCTGAATATATTGACGTACTGGAAAGAATAATGTATAATGGCCTGATATCAGGCGTCAGCCTCAGTAGTAATCTTTTTTTCTATACAAATCCACTCGAATCATATGGTGGATATGAGAGAAGCCCATGGTTTGAAGTATCATGCTGTCCCGGTAATATTGTTCGGTTCCTCCCATCAGTGCCGGGATATATATATGCAAAGCAAAACAATAAGTTTTATGTGAACCTGTATGTCCAGAGTGAAGTTGAGACGGCAGTTGACGGTAAAACATTCAGATTAAAGCAACTCACTGAATATCCATGGAAGGGTGAGGTGAATATATCGGTTTTCCCGGGTAATAAGCGAAATATGACGATAATGCTCAGAATTCCCGGCTGGATGTATAACAAGCCTGTACCATCCGATCTTTATTATTTTGATGATCCGGATGATGGCGATTGGTCAGTGAAGATAAATGGGAAAGACTATAAAGGAATAATAACCAATGGTTATATTGCTGTTGAAAGGGAATGGGAAAATGGTGATGTAATAAGCCTTAACCTGCCAATGACTATACATCGTGTGAAAGCAAATGAAAACGTCGAGCCTGACAGGGACAAAGTGGCACTGCAGAGGGGGCCTGTAGTCTGGTGTATCGAAGGTATCGATAACCCGCAGGGGGTATTTAATACTGTTCTTCCCGGGCCAGCAGAATTTAATTTCATGACAGTTCCGGGAATACCACATGAACCGGGCATTATCCGGGGAGCGGCGAAGGATACTTCAGGGAATGATGTGGTCCTCACGGCTGTGCCTTATGCCTTCTGGGCCAACAGGGGAGGTGGAGAAATGACAGTATGGATTAAGACAAATTAAAAATATAATTATTGATATGAAGAAACTTATAGTGATACTGGTGCTGCCAGTACTGATAATGGCCGGTTGTTCTGAAAAAGCCGGTGAGAAGGAAAGCACGGGATATCCAATCCAGCCTGTCCCATTTACAGATGTCAGGGTGACAGACAACTTCTGGGCACCCAGGATTAAGACAAACCATGAGGTCACAATTCCCATAGCCATAGAGCAATCGACCATCACCGGGAGAATAAAAAACTTTGAAATAGCAGGAGGAATGGCAGATGGAGAATTTTGTTCCACCTATCCTTTCGACGATTCCGATGTATTTAAAATCATTGAAGGTGCAAGTTACAGCCTTCAGACATTTCCTGATCCTGCACTCGAGGCAAAGCTGGATACACTTATCGGAAAAATAGGTGCTGCTCAGGAAGACGATGGATACCTGTATACTTACAGGACAATTATGGGTGACGATTCTCATCCCTGGATTGGTAAAAGGTGGGAGAAAACACATCTGCTCAGTCACGAACTTTACAATCTGGGGCATATGTATGAGGCTGCAGTAGCTCATTACAGGGCTACGGGAAAGAGGAATTTCCTGGATATTGCCATTAAGTCAGCTGACCTGGTTAATGATGAAATTGGCTGGGGGAAAATTGAAACATACCCCGGGCATCAGGAGATTGAGATAGGGCTCGTAAAACTATATATTGTCACGGGGGAGAGGAAATACCTTGACCTGGCAAAATTCTTCCTCGATGTCAGGGGTCCTGGTGGCGAAGAATATTCACAGTCGCATAAGAAAGTTATTGACCAGCGTGAAGCAGTAGGCCATGCAGTGCGTGCGGCCTATATGTATACAGGAATGGCAGATGTGGCAGCACTTTCCAACGACCAGGGTTATATCAATGCAATAAACCAGATCTGGGAGGATATTGTACATAAAAAAATGTATGTTACAGGTGGTATAGGTGCCTCAGGTGGTAATGAGGGATTCGGTGAACCTTATCATCTTCCAAATATGTCAGCATACTGTGAAACATGCGCATCAATAGCAAATGTATTCTGGAACTACAGGATGTTCCTGCATCATGGAGAATCAAAATATTACGATGTCCTGGAAAGAACCCTGTACAATGCCCTGCTGTCAGGAGTGAGCCTGAGCGGAGACAGGTTTTTCTATCCCAATGTACTGGAATCGGCAGGACAGCACCGGAGGCAGGCATGGTTCGGATGTGCATGCTGCCCTTCAAATATCAGCAGGTTTATTCCATCTGTGCCGGGTTATGTTTACGCAAAGACAGATGACGAAATATATGTGAATATATACCTTGATAACAGTGCATCAATTGAAAAAGGAGACAACAGGGTGGAAGTGGTTCAAAAAACAAATTATCCCTGGGATGGGGATATAGAAATTACGGTAAATCCGGCTAATGAGGAACGATTTGCCCTGAAGCTGAGAATACCGGGATGGGCTCGCGATGTGGCAATACCCGGTAATCTGTACAGCTTTACTGATCAGAAAGATGAAGAAATCCGGCTCAGCGTAAATGGAAAAAACATTAAAATCGGTGCTGATGACGGTTACGCAACAGTAAAAAGAAAATGGAATAAGGGAGACATTATCAAACTTGTTTTACCTATGCCAGTGAGAAAAGTGATTGCTGACGAAAGGGTTGAAGCCGACAGGAATAAATTCTCCCTTCAGAGGGGGCCACTTATGTATTGTGCTGAATGGGCTGATAATCCTGATGATCAGGTTCTTAGCCTGGTTTTTGACCATGCTGCTGAATTAAATGTTGAATACAGGGAAGATATGCTTGGGGGTGCTGCCATAATAAAAACCGTGGCCACACCGGCAAAGAAAACTCTATACAATGAGGTAGTCGCTGGCGACCCCGATGAAGCTGTCTTAATACCATATCACCTGTGGAATAACAGGGGGCCCGGTGAGATGAAAGTCTGGTTGCCCGATACAATTGCATCGGCAAGGCCCGTTCCTGCACCAACAATTGCCAGCAGGAGTAAGATAACTGCCAGCAAAATGACAAGCGGGCTTTCCACTATTAATGATCAGTATGAACCAAAACATTCAAATGACCATGAATGGTCGTACTATCACTGGTGGCCAGATAATAACAGCTGGGAATGGGTACAGTATGATTTTGAGCAAGCTGAAAAAGTTTCACGTGTAAAAGTCTACTGGTTCGATGACAGGCCCGATGGTGGTTGCCGCATACCCGATGATTGGGAATTACAGTATCTGGAAAGAGGGAAATGGCTGCCGGTAAAGGCAACAACAGCATATACCATCACCAGGGATGATTGGGATGTGCTTGAGTTTAAACCGGTAAATACAACAGCTCTGCGTTTGCGGGTCAAACTCAGCGAGAACTTCTCAAGTGGCATCCACGAATGGATAGTGGAATGAGCTATTTAATATAAAACTCAATCATTTCCCGGATAGCTTGCTCGCAAACTTTGCAGTAGCCTTCTGCCTCATTACTTTTCATGCGGCAGTCGATCTGCGGACGGTATATTCCTTTGGCTGAATAACCACCTCCCTCGAAAAGGCCGACAATATCACTGTATTCCTCGGTAGGCGGAGTGGGAACAGGTGTATCCTCTGCTATCATATCTTTCCACTTGCTTTCAAAATCAACAAGTGTGGTAATATTGGGTTCCCAGGGTTCAATATCAAAGGGATAAAATTCCTCGTATGCTACATCAGAAGTGTAGTACTCATCGGCCAGACCTGCAAAACCATGCCCGAATTCATGAGTAAATACCTGAGGAGTAAGTGAATGATCAGAGGTAGTGCCTGAATAATAATTATACATCCCACCTCCACCGTATCTTTCACTGTTTATAAGTACAATAATATTATCGTAAGGAACAACTGCAGCGTAATCCCTCACTGATTTGATGTCAAAGGTGGTCAGGTAACGGGCAAGGTCAAAGGTATAGAAGCTGCTGTTAAGAGCAGTTTTACGATATATTTCTTCTCCCGGGATATCTGTGCCCGATTCTTCTGATACGACATCTACAGCCCAGATATTAATTTCTTTCTTATAGTCTTTATAAGGCGCATATTCAAACAATATGCCTGCCAGCCGTTCAGCATCACTGTGAAACTTTTCCATCTCCTGTGCAGTATATCCTTCTGCTACGAATACAAGGTCAACTGCCCTGTGATGATCCTTTTCTCCTGATATCTTTCTGTGTGCTGTTTCCACTGCAGCTTCTTTTCGGATAAAATAGTCATCAGGATCAATTAATGTTTCATACACTACCTGCAGGGTCCCGTCTTTCATATATTTCTTAAGGGCAAATCTTACCTCATTTTTGGGAAAAGGGAAGGTGGCAACTTCATAGAAACTCCGTTTTATCTTTTTTGCCTCTGCAGTTGTCTGCCATTCCTGGAACAATGACCCATAGCCTCGCGAATAAATCAGTTTACCCGATTCCTGGTCATATATTTCGTATCTCAGGTTTCCAAAATGGAAAGGATCAACCAGGTTTGTTAACGACCCCCCGTAAAATGGTTCTTCTTTCATTTCCATGGGGTACGCTACTGTAGTCTCATGATCACCTGCCAGCATGAAATCAAAACGAAGGGTTTTATCAATAAAATAGTCATCGAAATTTACCTGGCCTGAAGCAGGCAGGCAGGCAAAGGCCATCAATACTATCAATATCTTTTTCATCATTATATGGTTTATTTAATTATAGAATTTATTCTGTTATCGAGAGCTGCCTGGTCCGTGGCGAACGAAGCCAGCCCGGCGAGGTTAAGTAGTGTGTCGGGAGCTATTCTGCCGCCATTAATCTTATCCAGCCATGCAGTGCGAACAGGTATTTTCCCGTCGTTACTTATCCTCTGTTTTTCTTCATGGTTCAGAACCGGGAACATATCTTCAAAACCCTCGTTACGAATAATATCTTCAAGCTCAGGACCCGTGTTGGGGATATTATTTCCGAGATGCTTCGCCAGTTTCAAAAACTTGCTGTCAACCTTCCAGAATTCATCCATTTTTTCCTGCCGGGGATCGATAGATAATCCGGCAGTATAATTTTCGTTAAGCTTTGAAGAAAATGCTCCTGACAGTTCTTTTCTACCTGCACCTGCCACCTGTGGAGGTATAGTAAATACATCAACCCCTGCCATCAATTCCAGCTGCTTATGGTGCCTTATGCTGGCAGCAATAAGCCTGGTGCATGTACCCAGCATGGAACGGATCTCACTTATGTGTTTTTGTGTTTCCAGAACAGTTTTTTCACCTATATATGAACCATCACCTATTTTATTATCAACCACATAAGCTCCAATCCTTCCAAGGAAAACATTAAGGAAGTCAGGGCGTGCTATATGGGCAGCCAATACATTTTGTCTTGCGCTGAATCCCAATGTGAAATTAATCCTGACACCTTTTTCCACTAACAGTCTTGCACCTATCAGCCCGGCTGCAGTATATGGTACTTTAATAATGAATTTATCAGGACAGATATCCCTGTATCTTATGGCATACCTGATAATGTCGTCTATATTATGTGCAGTGTCTGTATGTAGTTCAACACTCACAAATCCGCCAAACTTTTTTGTAAGCCGCAGGCCGTGTCTTGCATTTAGAATGAAAGCTGTTTCCATTATTTTCTTATCGCGCGGAATCAGATCCAGGATTTCCTGTGTCCGTGGAATGAAATCATCATATATGCCTTTCTGAATAACTTTGTTTATCAGTGTATTATTTGTTGTGAGAGCTTCCATTTCGCCGCTCCACACCTGCAGTGCTTCATCCATGTCACCGGTATCAAGCCAGATTGTGGTTCCGCAGTTATGCAAGTTGGTCCAGAAAGTGTCAGTATGATGATCTATTGTTTCTTCTTCAATACCTTTCAATATATACTCTCTAATCTTATTCTCTGAAGTCATATTCTATTTTATCTATAGTTTAATAATTCTAAATCAGAACGGAGTTCCGGTAGAAATCTCTCACGGGAACCACGAGATAAAAGTCACCAAACATACACGAGCAGTTTTTAAATTAAGTTCAAAAATAGGTAATAATAATGGAATATTGGAATGATGGATTAATGGAATAATGTTAAGCTAAGGCTAAGGTTACTATCAAAAGATAAAAGACAAAAGTATAAAGACAAAAGTAGTTGATTATTAGATTATTACCTGTCACCTTTCTCTCATCTCTCATAACTTATCTCTCCCTGCTCCTTGTTTTATCAGTCGAAGCTTTAGCGAAAACTGGCTTCCTGCCCCCTGCTCCCTGTTTTATCAGCCGAAGCTTTAGCGGAGGCTGACCCCCTGCTCCCTGCTATCTCATATAGCAATATTCCGGTAGCAACAGAAACGTTAAGCGATTCAATGCTGCCTGCCAGGGGTATTGAAAGGTGTAAATCGGTAATTTTCAGTATTTCGGGGCTAATACCTCTGTCTTCTGAGCCCATTACCAGTACTGCAGGACCTTCCAGGTTGGCAGAGCGCAGATCAGAGTCTCCTTTTTCAGAGGCACTAATAACCCTCAGTCCGGATTCTTTCAGGAACTCAAGTGTTTTGACTATACTTTTGACCCTTGACACAGGGATTTTGTTGAGTGCGCCTGCCGATGCTTTCAAAGCCTCAGCATTTATTCGTGCGGCACCTTTTTCCGGAATAATAATGCAATCGACACCGAAACATTCGGCACTGCGGGCTATAGCACCAAAATTACGCACATCAGATATATTGTTCAGGGCGATGAGGAAAGGCTCCCTGCCTGATTCATAAATTCCCGGCAGAAGGGAATAGATATCATGATATTCAATTTCAGAAATCCAGGCTATTACACCCTGGTGATTTTTTCGAGTTATACTGTTAAGCTTTTCGGCCGGCACGAACTGGTATGGAATGGAATGATTCTTAAGCTCCTGCATGAGTTGAAAGTACAGTGATCCCTTCAGTCCTCTTTTTATTATCACCCTGTCAAGGTTTTTCCCGGATGCTATGGTTTCAATCACTGGTCTCAGGCCATAGATATAGTCACTTTTGCTTTTCATATTAAATACCTGTGGGGTTATCAAGCCTGAATACTATCCCCGAGCGCCAGGTTCGTATAGCCTCGTCCCAGTAAGATGTTACACTTTCACTGCGAACCAATATATAATCGTTTGTACTGAAAGGGTTTTCCCTTTTACTGAAACTGAAATAAAGGTATTCATCTTCGATCTTATACCGTATTCCCCAGCCTTGCTTAACCTGCTTTTTAAGATAACCCCATCTTTCGCCACCAAGTGTTTTGTAGACTTTGTCGGGAGGGCCATAAATAATATATATCATTCCCCTGTCGGTTCGCCAGCCTTCTTTATGTGAGGTAAAGAAATAATTGGCATAGATAACCCGGTTATAATATATCCTTATTAATTCGCGGGAACGTTCGATATTGCCGGTTATTTCAAGCCAGAATTCGTCTAATGCAACCTTAGCCCTTTCACTTTTTTTCATTTCTTGGATTTTTTCCTCGTTAGTTAGATAGATAAGAGGGTCAATAATGGTTTCCGGCTCGCTCATGCCCGGAAACTCATCTCCGAAATTGAATAGCGTGTAACCTTCGAGTCTGTTGGAATCAGTAGTGCAAAGGTATATCCCTCTGTTGGGAAACATCAGGGGAAGGGTATCAGAATAGACCATTGCCACAATCTCTTCCGGATTGGTATTAATATTTCTTGCGGGCAATAAAAATGATGGTGGAATGGGGCTGGCATCATCAGGTTGAAAAAACATGATAAACAGGCTGTCCATGGGATAGCGGTACAGGAGATTAATAAATTCACTGGACCTGAGTACCGGGTTAAATAATTCGATCTTATTAAAATGACCACGTACTTTAAAATTGTTATTGCTCAGTTCAGATGTCTTGTCAAAAGGCAGGTGTGTCTGTATTCTGGTATTCCTGATAAGATCCCTTATTACCAGTTCGGCTTCGTATTTTGACCCTGCCGCAGCCCTCATTGGAATGGTGTAAGTATATTGCCGGTTGCCATCTGCTTTCCTTATGTTAACATTATAAAAACCTGTATCGACAGCAACACGGCCCTGGGACATATCATATAACCTGTAAATTATTATAAGCTCTGCTTTGGGGACACCTTCCGGATTTGCTTCTGTGAAGAACAGGTCATTGGTAAAAAACTTTATAGTAAGTTCAGATAAATCTTCACTGATATTATATATCTGGTATCTCGGATGTATCGGATTTCTCAATGGATTATATAAATACGAAAGGTCCCTTGAGTCTGTTTCTTCTTTTTTAATGGAGCCGCAAGAGGCCAGTATGATAATACCAGCCAGTATAAGAAATATGTTATAAATCTTTCCCATCATTTTCATATATCTGTTAAAAATAACAAACTTTCTACTTTTTATGTTGTCCAGCTTATTTTCAGCCTGCATAAGTCCCTGCCATCATTTATCCTTACAACTGAATGTTCAAACGTATTATTTTCAAGTTCTGAAGCATGAACTGTTATTTCATCACCGGGTACTGATTCCAAAAGGTAATTTACTTCTGCCGAATTAAACTTGTTACCAAGTATAAAATCCAGTGCATAGGTATCAATTGCCCACTTTACATATTGCACATTATTCACATGCATATTTATATCGAGATCTGAATATCTTACGGGAATAACCTGTGATTTATAGGAGGCATTTACTAAACCGGGTAATTTTGAAGGGTACCTTTCAAGTGATGACTCCTTTTTCATTTCCATGTTAAGCTTTTCCAGCAGGCTATCTGGTCTGACAGGCCTGCGGTTTTTTCTGTTAACCATCAGCCAGCATGATGTTGCACCGCCATACTTTTTACCATTGGAACCGAGAACTTCAAAATCACGTAGAGCAAAAAGCTTATCCACACCACGCGGCCATGTCCTTATAATAGTCTCTTTTTCCCATTCCGGCATGGTATCCATTTTTACCAGTATCCTTGAAAGCACCCAGAACCTGTTTTCCTTCTCAAGATGTTCTTTTCCGAACTTCAATACTGTTGCATGCCGGGCAGCAGCATCCTGCAGGTAGTTGAAGAGGCCCGGGATGCTCAGCCTGCCTGATGCATCTGCCTCATAAGTATTTACCCTGTATGTTCTATCGTATACCAGATTATTCATTGATACCTGTTTTTGCCTTGAACCTGTCAATTTCAATGGATATTTTTTCCCAGTTTGTCATTTCCTGATGCAGCGAATGTGTTATCTGCTCATATTCTTCAAAAAATCCGGGTTTTGATATTGCATCATCATGGGAATTGAGTTTTTCGTCCATCTCTGCCTTCCTTTTTTCCAGGCGTTCAATTTTTTCTTCCACCGCGACCAGTGACCTTTCCTTTTTTCTCAGATATTTCTCATCCTCTTTTTTCTTATGGTAAATCAATTTATTTGCCGAAGACTTTTCAGCACCTGTCATGCCCGGAATATTGTCTCTTTTCCCAAATGCCTTAAGGTTTTCGGCATTTATTTTTTCCATGAAGTCATAAATGCCGCCGTTAAATTCCCTGATTTTCTTGTCCCTGAACTCATAAATTTTATCAGTGAGATCATTCAGGAAATATCTGTCATGAGATACAACAATTAATGTGCCATCATATTTTTGAAGCGCCTGTTTAAGTATGTCCTTGGAACGCATATCCAGGTGGTTCGTAGGCTCATCAAGCACCAGAAGGTTATATGGCTCGAGAAGTAATTTTATGAGGGCCAGCCGGGATCTTTCTCCCCCCGATAGCACTTTAACCTTCTTATCAATATCATCACCGCTGAAAAGGAAAGCTCCAAGGATATCCCTTATTTTAGTCCTTATATCACCCCTGGCAATATTATCAATTGTCTGGAACACCGTTAGTGATTCATCCAGAAGCTCATCCTGGTTCTGTGCAAAATAGCCTGTATTAAGGTTATGGCCTCTAGTAAGCCTACCTGTGTGATCAAGTTCGCCAACAATTATTCTGGCAAAAGTTGTTTTTCCTTCACCATTGCGGCCCACGAAAGCAATTTTCTCTTTCCTTTCAACAGTAAAGTCAATATTCCTGAGTACTTCATTCTGACCATAGCTTTTTGATAGCCCTTCTGCTTCGATTACTATAGTCCCTGACCGGGGTGCAGGTGCAAACTTAACAGATATAGCTGAGGTGTCTTCTTCTTCAATAACAATACGATCAAGTTTTTCCAGTTTCTTTATCCTTGACTGCACCTGAATGGCTTTGGTGTTCTTATACCTGAACCTTTCGATGAATTTCTCATTGTCTTCTATCATCTTTTGCTGGTTACGCCAGGCTGCGAGCTGATGTTCCCTCCTCTCTTTTCTGAGCAAGACGTAGCTGGAATAGGGCACTTTGTAATCGAAGATATTCCCCAGTGATAATTCGAGCGTTCGGTTTGTGACATTGTCCAAAAAGGTCCTGTCATGTGAAACTACAATTACAGCACCCTGGTAAGAATTGAGATATGATTCAAGCCATTGTATTGAAATAATATCAAGATGATTGGTTGGCTCGTCCAGCATCAGTACAGACGGTTCTGACAGAAGTATCCTGGCAAGTTCAATCCTCATCCTCCAGCCTCCACTTAAACTTGAGGTTGGTTCATTAAACTGTTTTCGATCGAATCCAAGGCCTGTAAGTGTTTGTTCAGCTTCGGCAACATACTTTTCTCCTCCCCTTATGCTGTATTCATGTTGCAGGTCAGTAAGTATGTCACACATCTTAAGGTATTCGCCTGAATGGTAATCATCGCGTCCTTTAAGTTCTTCAGTAATATTACTTATCCTTTTTTCCATATCCCTGAGGTCCTTAAACGCCAACAGGGTTTCTTCCATTATTGAAGTTTTGTCGGTAAATTTTATCTGCTGGGGGAGATATCCGGTTGAAATGCCGTTTGGTACTGAAATACTCCCACTGCCTGGCTTTATCATACCATGGATAATTTTCAAAAGAGTGGTCTTGCCAGCTCCATTTTTACCTGTTAATCCAATTCTGTCCCTGTCACTAATCATGAAAGAAACTCCCGAGAACAGCTCAAAACCACCAAATACAACACTTATATTATCAACAGATACCATTGAATATACCAAATCTTATAATTCAGCAAAGATAGCAAAGTATAATTGCACTCATACAGGCAGGTGATAAGCATCACTCCATTTTTCCACGTAATTAATATATTTGCAGTATCTTTAGAGATTAAAGAAGAAGGTTTGTCATTCAATGAATAAGGAAAAGAAAGATTTTGATTCTGTTCTGTTCGCACAGGCAATGGATGAGCACCTGTCAAGCCTGAGGTATGCAAGCATGATACAGAGATCATTAATGCCCGACACTTCATTTCTTTCAGGTATACTCAAGGATCATTTCATATTTTATCTTCCCAAAGACTATGTGAGCGGAGATTTTTATTATGCATACCAGAATGCAGGATATACTGTTATTGCTGCGGGTGATTGTACAGGTCATGGTGTTCCGGGTGCTTTGCTTTCCATTCTTGGAATAAGCTTCCTTAATGAAATACTCCAGTCGAGGGATATTCCCCGGGCCAACAGGATACTTAACAGGATGAGGGAGAAAGTAATGGGTGCTCTTGACCAGCGGGGACAGGATTATGAACAAAAAGACAGTATTGATATAGCTCTGTGTGTTTATGAATCTTACAGATCAGTCATACAGTTTGCAGGAGCTAACAGACCTCTTATAATGGTCAGTGATGGTGAAATGAAAGAAGTAAAACCTGATAAGATGCCAATAGGAATAGCTCCATTCGAGGAGGTGTCATTTACCAATCACAGGATAGAAGTCAAGGAGGGAGATCGGTTTTATATGTTTTCTGACGGCTACCCTGACCAGTTTAGCGAAGAAACAAATAAAAAGTTCAAAATAAAAAACTTCAGGCAGTTAATAGATTATGTGTCAGGATGGAGTATGGACAGGCAAAAGGCACATATAGAAAGTATTTTTTATGATTGGAAGGGACGTACTGTACAGGTTGATGATGTCCTTGTTATGGGTTTTGAAATATAATAGTTATGAGATTAAGAGCTTTCCGAATAGAAAATTTCAGGTCGATTGTCGATACAGGCATACAAACAATCTCACCCGATAACATAACATGCCTGATAGGACAGAATGAGTCCGGAAAGACTTCAATACTGGAAGCATTAGAGGTGTTTTCATCGGGTGTAATTTCTGAGGATGTGCTAAGAAGTGACCTATCATTGCCACGTGTAACCTGCAGCTTCGAAGTGCCTAAAAACTACCTGGAAGATAAACTGCGCTCGGTAAATAATGATTTTGACAAGCTCGTAAAATCATTGAATCAAATAACCCTTGTCCGCTCCTGGAAAGCCGACCTTAAATCACAGATTGATATTGGTGGAGAATTACTGGAATATATTGAGGGACTGAATAAAAAAAGAAAAAAAGAACTGAATGATACAAAGAAAAAAATCGAAAAGTTTTACTCTGAACTGAAAGAAAGAAGGGGAAAAAAGAAAGCTCTCTCTGCAGAGCTGAATGAGATACAGGTTAAGCTGGATGAACACCCGGCAAGAAGAAGCATCCTGAAGTTGTTCAGGAGAAGGAAAGCAAATGTTAAAGACGATGATGAAAATACCATAAGCGAACTAACTGAATCCTTTGAAAAAATTCGAAGTCAACTCGAAGTAATTAATTCTTTCCTTGAAGAAAAAGGCTCTCTGATCAAAGCAATTGAAGATTGGTTAAAAACAGTTAATGCCCTTGATAGTATAAACAAAAGGCTTGATGAAATTTCTGCCCGCCTGGAGGAAAGACACCAGACCATGACATTGCTGACAGGACCTTCTATAGCTGATCTCTCGCGTGGTGAGTGGGAGAAGGTTTTGAATGAATATAAATCGGCAATAAATGAAAAAGAGAAACTCGAAAAAGATTACGAACTGAAAATCTTATTATGCGGTTTTATTTTTGATGATCTTAGCGAAGAAAAAGCCAGGCGGAAACTACAGGAAATAGAAAAAGAAAGAAGTCTTGAATACCAGTCAAAAGAACTCGGGGAAATATTGTATGCTGATTGCCCCCATTTCGAGATCTTTGAAGATTTCGGGAGTCTGCTTCCCAATCGCATTGATATGGAAGACCTTATATCTGATAATCAGTCTGTTGAGGGCTATAAAGCGGCCAGGAATTTCCTTATCCTGGCCGATCTTGATTATACTTTCTTTCAGCAACCATCATCAAGGATACTGAAGCAGAAAATAGAGAATCTGAACGCAAAGCTAACACTTGATTTCCAGGATTTCTGGCAGCAATATGTTGGCAGGCATAATAAAATAAGGATCAATTTTGAACTCGACCATTATAGCACCACTCATGGTGAAAAGGCAGGTAAACCCTACCTTGAATTCTGGGTTAAAGATGAAGGAGAACGGTTATACCCCAAACAGCGCAGCCGGGGAGTAAGATGGTTCCTGTCATTCTACCTTGAACTGATGGCTGCCTCGAAAAAGGAAAAAAGACAGCTCATCCTGCTGGTTGATGAGCCCGGAGTGAGCCTGCATGCCCGGGCCCAGGAAGATGTTCTGAAAGTATTCGAAGATATAAAGGATGATATGCAGGTAATATATACGACACATTCTCCACATCTTGTTGATATAAATAAATTGCACAGGATTCTTGCCGTGCAAAGGGATGATGTTGCAAACCACAGGTCTACAACAGTAATACTTGATGCCGCCAGGCTGGGTGATGCTTCCCCCGATACACTGTCACCCCTTCAAAGCATTATGGGAAACCCGGTTGGCAACCAGGAGTTCTCTGCAGATAAATACAATATTATTGTTAATAACGTGGGCACATTCTATATGATGAATGCTATCATGAAACTTACAGGATACAAGGGGAAAATACACTTCATACCTTCAACAGACGCTTCATCTATACCTCTTATGTGTAACATACTGATGGGCTGGGGCATGAAGTTTGCCGTTTTGCTTTTTTATAATGAAAAGGAAATGGAAATTGCGCGCCAGCTGGAGAAAATGATGTTTACAGATCAACCCGGCAAAAATGAAAATATCATTATTATGCCTGAGGAATTTGTAAATGCTGAAGACCTGCTGTCGACACTTGATTTTAAAAACCTGGTTTTAAAAACCAGGCAGGGCATTACCATTTCCAATTCTGAGCATGTAAATATTAATGACCTTCCCCGGAATTTCCTCCTCAGTAAGTTCCTGGGTGAGGTAAAAAATGGAAATGTTACAAGGGATGACCTGGATGAGGAATCCAAGGAAAACCTCGTACTCCTTGTGAATATCCTGCAGAGGTTTAAGTAAAGGCCACAGTCTTCAGTCCACAGTCTTCAGTCCACAGTCTTCAGTCCACAGTCTTCAGTCCACAGTCTTCAGTCTCCTTTTTCGAGATATATGCTGACTGCCGACTGCCGACTTTCAAATCATAATCAGTCTCTCCTGTAAACAGGGTAAATATCCTTAGGTATATTCTTATAGTCAATAGTGGTCAGGTCAGCCGGTCCAAGACCAGGTGCATCGACTTCATATATAGCCCCGGCAAGGCCATTTTCATAGAAACCACGCCTGAAATGAACCCTCGATTTGAGGGATATAATATCGATTACATCCATATTGAGATTCAGATCGCCAAAAATACCTGCATCAGTTACCTGGTGAAGTTCAGGTGTGATAATTACAGTATTGTTACTGCCAAATTTTATTACGGCTGTCTTATCAAATCTGCCGAATTTATCAAAATACTCAAGAGTGCCACTTATTTCAACAGGTTCACCGGCATATTCATCAGCATATCCGCCAACCATGACGTTTATTTTGTCTCCTTTCTCTGCACCCGAATCTGCAAGCTGGTTAATCAGTTTCTTATCTGCTATAGTAGCTATACAGAAATTTTTTGCACCCTGCTTTATCAGTTCTGCAAGTATATGAGTCGAATTCCCTGTCCTGTCACTTTGATCAGCTATCACCACGGGTGTTTTTCCTGCTTCTGCTGCCTCTATGCTAAGGACTACTCCCTCGGCTGCTTTGGGAAGTTTCTTGCCCGCAAATTCATGCCTTACTCTCCATATATATTCGCTCATATCATCTGCTATCCTGTCAGCCAGTTCCTTATCATTGTTAGTTATAACCATTACCGTTGCCCCTACGTCAGGAACATCAGCGTAAGCAAAACCAAAGGCAACAGAGACATAAACACCTGGCATACGGTCTTCCCACCGTCTTGCCCTTTCCATTATTTCCATTGCCGGGGAGACGCCGGTGCCCTGATATACACTTGGGGTAATGACCCCCGGTTTCCTGGTTGACATGACAGGTGTGTAATCACCTCGCAGAGTATTGATCATTAACCTGGCAGCCCTTTCCCCCTGGTAATAGGTGTCGTAATGAGGATATCTCTTTATTATTATTACCCCTGAAGCCACATCCGAGAGTTCATGGTCTTCATTTGCATGCAGGTCAAGAGTTACTATTATGGGTATATCACCTGCTACCTCGCGGATCCTTCTGACTATTTCCGCTTCAGGTTTCTGTATCCCTGTTACTGCCATGGCACCATGCAACGACAGGTATATGCCATCATAGGGGCCATTGGTTCTGATATCATCCTGCATTGCCCCGGTATATTTATCAAAAGCTTCTTTTGTTATCCAGCTGCCCGAAGAGCCCCCAACCGCATCCCTCGGAGATGTAATTCCTTCCAGTTGCACACCTCCATACTCCTGAGTGCGATCAACGAACCCTCTTATGTATGAATCTGCAATCAATACTTCATCCCCTTCAAGGGGAAGGCCGTAATACTCAAACTCCTCAATGCCTGTAGGACGAGGACAGAAAGTGCATGTTTCATGCGAGAAGGTTGCTATGCCAACAGTGAAATCATCATTTTTTGATTGCTTTGTATTATCGCATGAAAGTAACAACAGAAATGAAATGCAGATAATTGCTATTTTTTTCATCTTAACTTTTGTTTGGTGGCAGGACCAAGTTAAGAATTTAGGATCATATTTGCTACCTTGCAGTACTGTTGACAAAACCTGAATGCAATGAAAACAATGAAATGCCCTACAGTTATTCTGATAATATTATTAATTGCCCCTGTTATAAGGGCACAGGTTTACCCGGGCGAGAAATGGCAAATAACAGATGATCCGGCAGAATTAGGTTTTGATCTGAAAAAACTGGAAGAGGCCAGAAATTATACTGATTCAATCAATACCGCTGCCCTGGTAATAGTGAAATCAGGGATTATAGTTTACGAATGGGGCGAGGTGGATAAAAAATATATGACTCATTCAATAAGAAAAAGTTTTCTGAGTGCACTTTTTGGCAACTATGTAAGAGAAGGGATTATCGAACTGGACAAGACTGTGGATGAGCTGGGTCTCGGCGATGAACCACCACTGTCAGATATTGAAAAAACAGCAACTCTGAGAGATTGTATTAAAGCAAGATCTGGAATCTACCACGATGCACTGTATGAATCTGAACGTATGAAAGCGCTTAAACCGGATAGACACAGCCAGAAGCCCGGCACACACTGGTATTATAATAACTGGGATTTCAATGCAGCAGGTACTGCTTTTGAAAAGTTGACCGGGAAAAAAATCTTTCAGGCAATTGAGGAAGAGATTGCCGAACCAATAGGGATGGAAAATTATTCTGCGGAGGATGGTTGGTATGTAACCGGAGAAGAATCAATTCACCAGGCCTATCCTTTTGTTATCACTGCACACGACATGGCAAGGTTCGGGCTTCTGATGCTAAGGAAAGGCAACTGGAATGGCAGGCAGTTAATACCTGCTGACTGGGTCGAAGAAAGCACCCGCTACCATTCAGATGCATGCCTCTATGAAAGCGATGGGTACGGATATATGTGGTGGGTGGCACGTGATCATAACAAATTCCCCCACCTGCCGGGTGTTAATCTGCCCGAAGGGACTTTTTCTGCCAGAGGTGCGGGTGGGCACTACATTATGATAATTCCGGAATATGACCTTGTGGTGGTTCACCGGGTTGATACTTTCGAAGACAATTCAGTGTCTTCAGCTGAATTCGGCAAATTGATGAAGATGATCATGGATGCTATGGAATAATTATAGCGGTAGATAAAACCTGAAGGCTGTTATTTTGTTAGTACTATATATAATATGATAATAGGAATTATGAGTAAAATTATAGGGATAATAGTACTACTGTTCAGCACTATCACAAGCACCTGCTATGATACTAATAATACTGATGATGAAATGAAGGAAACTGACAGGGAAGTTACTTACCTTGCTCTGGGCGACTCATATACTATAGGAGAAAGCGTTGATCTTACCATGAGATGGCCTGTGCAGCTGGCTGATAGATTGAGGGAAGACAGTATTTATATTGCTGATCCAGATATAATTGCCCGAACAGGATGGACGACAGATGAATTGATGAATGGTATCGAATCTGTAAACCCAGGTAATGATTATGATCTGGTTTCTTTGCTCATTGGTGTAAATAACCAGTACCAGGGACGTGATATCTATAACTTCAGGGATGAACTGGTCGAACTCATAAGTATAGCAATCACCTGTGCCAATAATGAAGCTGATAATGTAATCGTACTTTCAATACCAGACTGGGGCGTGATGCCTTTTGCCTCCGGAAGGGACAAAGATCAGATAGCGGAGGAAATAGATGCTTTTAATGATGTGGTGAAACAAGAATGCAACTATGCCGGGGTAGAATTCTTTGATATAACCGAAATATCGAGACGTGCAGCTTATGATGCTTCACTTGTAGCAAGCGACGGTTTGCATCCTTCAGGTAAAATGTATGGACTATGGGTCGAAAAAATTTACTCTCATGTATATGAGCTGCTGAAATAAGACAATATGAGTGGAAGATTGCTGGCTGTAGGAGACTCACACGGTTGTTTCAGGCAACTGTATAATCTGGTAACAGAGATTATCAGACTTACCAGGGAAGACAAACTGGTTATGCTGGGTGATTATATTGACAGGGGTGAAGATAGTAAGGCAGTGCTTGATCTGATAATGGAATTTAAAGGGGAAGGGTATGATATTATACCCCTGATGGGAAACCATGAGGATATGATGATAAATGCTCCCCAAAGCCCGCTGGATAATTATAACTGGATGCTGAATGGGGGAGGTGAGACTCTCAGAAGCTTCGGTGTCTTATCAGTGGATGAAATTGATGAAAAATATATGGAATTCATTTCAGGAATGAAGCTGTACCATATAATTGATAATTTTGTGTTTGTTCATGCTGGATTTAATGATGAGATAGTCGATCCCTTTGAAGACAGATACAGTATGTTGTGGGAAAGGAGATTTGAATATAATTCTCCCGTCTTCAAGGGTAAAACCATTGTACATGGTCATCGGCCTCATTCACTTTCAGAACTCAAAGCCCAGGTAAAGAATACACCTCCGGTTATAAATATTGATACGGGCTGTGTCTACGGTAAGGATCGTGGGCTGGGTGATCTCACGGCAATAGACCTCCTCAGTATGAAACTTTACACCGTGGACTGCTGAACTATAAATAATATAACTTAAAGAGCAGCTGTTCTATTTTCATGATTGCTAATTCGCTCAACCCTCTTTCCTCCTTTCCATTAAAAACTTACCGAATTGATGACATTGCCGGGAGAAATCCGGAAAAATTAGAAAAATGCAAATCTTAATGAAAGACTTGTTTCACTCGAAGAAAAGAGCGAACTTGTAAAAGTAAAGAACTGTTAGATATACTGGTAGCAATCAACCATTGAAGCACATGAAACAAAACTTCCTGGGCCTGAAAAGGCAATAAAGGATAATAAAAGGATATATTTTAAAAACTGAACATTATGGCTAAAAAAGGTAAAACAAAAAAAGGAAAAGTGACCGAGAAAGTAAAAAAGGAAGCTAGAAAGGTCAAAAAAAATGCTGAAGCTAAAATTGAGGAATCGAAAAAGAAAGTTTCTGAAGTAAAGGAAGAATCGAAAAAGAAAGTAGCTGAAATGAAGGAGGAATTAAGAAAGAAAGCTGCTGAGGTGAAGGAGGAATTTAAAACATCAGTTGAAGATATTAAAGAAAACCTGAGAAAGGCAGGTGAATCAGTACCTGAAGCAAGTTTCTGGGAAGAGACAGGTGATAATATATCAGAGGGAGCTAAGATAGCAGGGGAGGAAGCCCGCAATACTGCCGATAAAATATCCGCATATTCTGAAGTACTGTTTGGCAGGATAAAGGACAGATCGGCCGAAGCTTTTAAGTCCGGGCTTGATCTGACACGCGAGGGGGTGAATAAGGCACAGGCTCTTGCAGATAAGCTGAGAGATAACATAGAAGTTAGCAGACTGAACAGGGAGAAAAAGGAAATAGCTACCCGGCTTGGTATGAAATTTTACCTGGAAGTAAAGAATAACAATAATACAGTTCCTGAGAATATGCTCGGGAAAAGGGTTTTCATGTCGTTGATAAAAGAACTTGAAGATATTGACAAACAAATACTTGACCTGGAGAATGAATAAAATACAAATCAGGCATATTATTGATACAGCCATAATAGCATGGGCAATCATCTGGCTATATTACCTTATATTCAATTGGGATGTATTCACTATTAATCTCAAAACGAACCTTGGTTTTGCCATTATCGGTGGTTATCCATTTGTTTTTTTCTTTATAATTGGACTTTTATTTCTTATCTTGATAAAATTCATTAATCAGGCAATTGCAATCAGGAAACTGGAAAGGGGAAAAGATATGGTAAATAAAATTGCTTTGCTCGAAAAGGATATTGAAGTTATGAAGCTCAGGGAGGCTATTTACAAGATGCAATCAGAAGAGCTGAGCAGGAATAGTGAGAACCTTAATGCTTTGCATCAACGACTGGATGAAATTACATCACAGATAGAAAGAGAAAGGGATCAGACTTTAGATCCTGATTCACTAAATAACCGAGAAGATAAGCTTAGTAATAATAAAAAATGAAAACCCGTACCCAGAAAGTAAGACTCGGAGTATTTATTTTTATCAGCGGGGCATTACTAATTTTCCTTATACTCTATTTCGCTGCAAACAAGATTTTTGAAAAGTCAGATGTCTATTATGTGGCGTATCACGATGTATCGGTCAGCGGACTTGAGGTTGGAAGCCCGGTGAATTACCTGGGGATAAAAATAGGTACTATATCAAATATTTTCATTGACCCGCAAGATATAAATTCGATAATTGTGGAACTGTCTTTGCAGCCTGGTACGCCAATAAAGAAAGATGCTTATGCCGACATTGTCTCCCTTGGCATTACAGGACTCCGGTCAATTGAAATCAGGGGTGGAAGCAACGAGGCAGATTTCCTTAAGCGTGGTGAATTCCTTGCGGCAGGCAGTTCAGCCACACAGGAAATAACCGGTAAGGCGAGTGTTATAGCAGAAAAAGCTGAAAAAGTAATCAATAACCTTCAGATATTTACCGATCCTGAAAATATGAATAAATTTTCTGACGCCGCTGAAAACATCAATTCCCTGGCCGGGCAACTGAATACAACCATACAGATGATTGAAACCCTGATAAAAGAAAACAGGGAAGGTGTCAGGGAAGCTATTATTACGGCAAATACGGTGGCTAATCGACTTGACACGTCTGCAATATACCTGACTGAAGCAATCAGCAGCATAAATAGTATCGTTCAGAGCGATACTGTGCAACAGATAGTCGGATATGCCCACGACATATCAGAACATCTGGAAGAAACAGATTTAAAATTATTTATCAGTAATCTGGCTGAAATTACCAAACAGACCAGGCAATTACTGTACAGGATTGACCAGGAGCTGGATGTGAACAGCCAGGAATTGACTGAAAGTGTCAGACTATTGAGGATTACACTAACTAACCTTGAGGAAACGTCAAACAGGGTAAATTCTGACCCTTCAATACTGCTAAGGGGATTCGGTGACAAAAACATACCTGACAGGAGATTGAAAAAATGACCTATTTTGATATTGACTGAAACCATGTAATTTAATACTACATAATGAAACCATTCTGTATCATAATTACCAGTATTATAATTCTGCTAACGTCTTGCATGTCCGAAAGGACAATAATAAGAAAATATTATACCCTTGAAATACCGGAAGATGCAAATACCTTGCTACCCGATACGTTAACAGTAATACCGGGGAAATGTGAAATAGGCCGTATTGATATTAATCCCGTTTATCAGAAAAACCAGATAGTAAATCGCAACGAATCTAACGAAATAACATATTATATCTACCATCTATGGGCAGTTAGACCGGATGAGGCTATCAGGGAATTTATGCAGGAATACATGCAAAATAAAAGGCTGTTTAAACACGTTTCCACCAGGTTTACCCGGTCGATCCCTGACTATATCCTCGAAACCAGGGTGAATGACATGGAGATAATTGAAATTGATAAATCGTTCTCAGCTCATGTTAACCTTGACCTTAAGCTGATACTGAATCATAGCGACAGTATACTGGTAAGTCACAAGGCTGACAGAACAGAACCTCTTAAACTGAAGAATATTAATCTTTTTGCCAGTGAAGTAAGCAATATACTATTTGAAGAACTAGAAATTTTTGTGCAACTGATCAGGGCAAATGAAGAATTATTCTATAGTAGTGAACGGTAGTTGTTTATCCTGAAAAATATTATCCCCAGTGGCAGGAAAAGAAAAGAAAGCGAAATCTTATCATTTTGAAGATAATATCCTTGAATTACGGGGTAAGTTCACGATCAGTGAACTGAATGAATCACTTTATGAGATTGAAAAAAGCATAAATGAATTCAGGCATGATTCCCTTGTGATTGACCTTGATCAAATAACTTATGTTGATAGTGCCGGGGTTACAGCGATATATTACCTGCGCGACCGGCTTATAGAACAGGGAATGAATGTTGAAATAAAAGGCGGATCGGAAGATATCAAACGAAAGCTTGAACTATTCAGTCAGAAAGGGATACACGGGGAAGAACAGGTAAGTAAAACCGGTTTTTTTGAGAGAATGGGAACCGGATTAGCATATGTATACGATGAAATTATAGCAAGTTTCTTTCAGCTGGCTGCTGATATTACTTATTGGTCGGTAACCGACCTTTTTAAAAGGCAAACACGCCGGAAAGGCGAATTTGCTAACCAGGCCGTTCTTATAGGTGTGAATGCAGTGCTGATAGTCGGGGCAATGTCATTTATTATAGGACTGGTACTGGCCCTTCAATCAGCAGCGCAATTACGCTCTTTCGGTGCTAACATATATATTGTTGACCTTACTGTAATAGCTATGATGAGCGAGATGGGACCGCTTATAACCGCAATTATGGTGGCGGGAAGAAGCGGATCATCAATCGCGGCCGAAATTGCAACAATGAAAGTGACTAACGAAACCGATGCCCTGAGAACAATGGGCCTTAACCCGATACGTTTTATTATCGTACCAAAAATGCATGGTGCACTCGTAACATTGCCGTTTCTGACCATTATAGCCGATGTACTTGGTATTGCCGGGGGAATGGTAATAGCAGTTACATCACTGGATATTTCACCCATGGTTTTTATTCACAGGATGCAGGAAGCATTCCTCAGCAGAGACATACTTTTCGGTGTTATAAAAAGCCTCGTGTTCGCCTATCTTATTGTTATCACAGGAAGCTACTTCGGTTTCAGGGTAAAGCAGGGAGCTGATGTAGTGGGTAAAGTAACCACTCAGGCAGTCGTTGTTTCCATTTCATTGGTGATAATTGCAGATAGTATAATGGGCCTGATTTTCTATTAGCAATAATTAATATGGATAATGACAGTGTGATAAAAGTAAGAGGGCTGACAGCAATTATTGATGATCAGGTTATTCTGTCAAATGTCAGTTTTCACGCTAACAGTGGGGATGTAACGGTTATCCTGGGAAGTAGCGGAGCTGGTAAGACCGTCCTGCTCAAACACCTGCTTGGTTTGTACCCGAGTGCACCGGAGGCGGTCAGGGTGATGGGAGTGAATCCGTCTCACCTCGGAGAAGGAGAAGAAAAACATTTCTATACCCAGCTTGGAGTATTTTATCAGAACGGTGCATTACTGAACTCATTGACCGTAGGCGAAAATGTTGCACTGCCATTGCAACAGCACACTGACCTTCCTGATGAAATGATTGAAAGACTGGTGAAGCTGAAATTAAGTCTGGTAAACCTTGAAGGAACATATAATATGTTACCGTCAAGCCTCAGTGGGGGCATGCTTAAGAGGGCAGCACTTGCCAGGGCAATCATTATGGATCCGCCTATTCTTTTCTGTGATGAACCCGGCTCCGGACTTGACCCTGTATCACTCGCATCTCTCGACAACCTGATACTGAACCTTCAGAGATTACTTGGTATTACAGTTATTATGATAACTCACGAAGTGTCCAGTATATTCAGGGTGGCGGACAGGATAATATTCATCGACCAGGGCAGGGTTATTTTTGAAGGTACCCTTGATGAGGCTATAATATCAGAAAATAAACCACTTAAAGAGTTCTTCCGCAAAGGCAGGGGGGAATAGATCTCAGTTCTATCAGATGCGACAAAATGACATTTTTATGAAAAAATGTCTGTCTTATATACTCTGTCTGCTCAAAACCCAATTTATTTATATGCACCTGATATACAGTATTAAAGGTTGAGATATATACCTATTATCATAAAGCCTTGGTATATCATTTGCTTGATAATAGATGAAAAATAGATGTCTAACAAAAATGAAGGAGAGTTAAGCTATGACACTGAGAAAATATGAAAAAAGAGCATTTCCATCATTTCTTTCATTGCTTGACAGGTTTTTCGAAGGAAATTTGATGGACTGGAATTTATGGAATTTCGCAGAGCTCGATTCAACCCTGCCTGCAGTTAATGTTAAGGAGAACGATAATGAAATAATTATCGAAGTTGCAGCGCCGGGATTGAAGAAGAGTGATTTTAATGTGAATTTCGAAAATGGAAGATTAACAATTTCATCCGAGAAAAAGGATGAAAAAACTGAAAAGGAAGGCGATAAAGTAACACGCCGGGAGTTCAATTATCAGTCTTTCCAGCGTTCATTCAATGTTCCTGAAAACATGGTGAATACTGATAAAATAACCGCAAAATACTCCGATGGCATTCTTCAGGTTTCTTTGCCAAAAAGAGAAGAAGTAAAACCTAAGCCTTCAAAGGAAATCAAAATTTCATAATATTTTGTCATCCTGAGCGAAGCGAAGGATCTCAGACTCTTCGCTTCGCTCAGAGTGACATTTATAAAAAAAGGAGGACTTGAAAATGAAGAAGTTTGGTTTATTAATATTATCTGCCATTTTGGGAAGTGCTTTAACCATAGGTTCTTTTTTCCTTTTTAATCTTAATGAAAAAGAACCTGTAAGGATACAGCATTTGAGCGGTGCGCCCGTTGTGGGCACGGCTTACACTGTTAATGAGGAGGGCGACGTTGTTCCTCTGGAATTTACTGATGTGGCAGCAAATGTGATGCCTGCCGTGGTGCATATAAAATCCACACAGGTGAGCAGGATATCAGGCAATCAATACAGAAGTGTTCCTGATCCTTTCAGGGATTTTTTCGATGATGATATACTGGAACGTTTCTTTGGCCCGGAGTTCAATAACCCCCGGCAGCAGCGCGAACTTGTTCCCAGAGTAGGATCAGGATCAGGTGTTATAATCAACTCTGATGGTTATATTGTAACGAATAACCATGTGATAGATAATGCTGACGATATAGAAGTTACACTTCATGATAACAGGGTGTATAAAGCCAGAGTAATAGGTACTGATCCTTCAACTGACCTGGCACTTATTCAGATAAAGGGAAAAGGACTTCCATACATACCTTTTGTGAACTCCGATGATGTGGAGGTGGGTGAATGGGTACTGGCAGTTGGGAATCCTTTCAACCTTAATTCAACGGTAACAGCAGGAATTGTAAGTGCCAAAGCGAGAAATATCAATATCTTGCAGGACCAGAGTGCAATAGAATCTTTCATACAAACCGATGCAGCCATTAATATGGGTAACAGCGGCGGTGCGCTTGTAAACCTGCAGGGTGGACTGATAGGTATAAGTACTGCAATAGCAAGCCCGACCGGTGGATATGCAGGATATGGATTCGCTGTACCTTCGAATATTGTTTCTAAGGTTGTCGAAGACCTTTTGGAATATGGTTCGGTGCAAAGGGGTTACCTGGGCCTTATGATACGGAGTGTCGACGGTAACCTGGCACTGGAAGAGGACCTTGATATTACACAGGGAGTTTATGTCGACAGTATAACAGCTGAAAGCGCTGCAGGTGAGGCAGGAATCAAAGTTGGTGATGTTATAACCCGGGTTGATGGCTCTGAAGTGAAATCCTCAAGTGAGTTACTTGAGCTTATCGGCCGCAAACGACCGGGCGATAAAGTTGATCTCACAGTAAACCGTGCAGGTCATGTAAAAGAGTATACAGTTGCACTGAGATCCCGTGAAGGTACTACCGGTATAATTGTTACTGAACCGGATGAGATACTGGAAGTGTTGGGTATAGAATTGGAAGATATAGATAAAAACACTGCCAGGAAACTTGGTATACCGGGAGGTGTAAAAATCACCGGCTTGCATTCCGGAAAACTCAGAAACACAACCGATATCAGGGAAGGTTATATAATCACTAAAGTCGATGGCGAACAGATAAACTCAAAAGATGAATTTATCAGGATAATGAAAGATAAAGAAGGCGGTGTAATGTTCGAGGGAGTGTATGAAGACTACCCCGGAATATATTACTATGCCTTCGGAATATAATCCCCCTTAACCCGAATTCCATCCGGCCTGTGAGGACGAGCTCGCTTAAATATATGCCATGAGCTTGCCTGCAGGCCAGGCTTTTTTCATTCAGGAAGACAAAAGATCTGAAATTATGAGGCAGCCCATGTGGGTGTTACCAGACTGGCACGGATCTTGAATTGTTTATAAACAGGGAGGTAATTGTGGTACGCAGAAGTAATATAAAATTTATACTGGTAATTTTTTTACTCCAAATAACCATTCTGCTCCCGGCACAATATTTTGGCAGGAATAAACCGGGGTATAAAAAATTTGACTACGAAGTGGTTCAGACCCCAAATTTTGAAATTTATCATTACCTCGCCAATGATACCCTGCTGAAAACCTTTCTTGCATGGGCAGAAGAATGGTATGGTATGCATCAAACAATATTCAGGGATACTATTGACAAAAAAAATCCTCTTATACTTTATAATACGCATGCCGATTTTCAACAAACAAATGCTGTTACAGGTTTGATCGGAACAGGAACAGGAGGTGTCACAGAGGGTTTGAAGAACAGGGTGGTAATGCCTTTTGCCCATACCCTTTCGCAGACTGACCATGTGCTGGGACATGAGCTTGTACATGCATTCCAGTTTAATATGCTGCTATCCGCAGATACCGGTAAGAATTATTCGGTTAATAACCTGCCTCTCTGGATGATTGAGGGGATGGCCGAATACCTGTCGATAGGAAGTGTGGACCCGCACACAGCCATGTGGATCAGGGACGCACTGGTAAATGACGACTTTCCCAGCCTGGATCAATTGACAAAAGACCCGGGTAACTATTTTCCTTACAGGTATGGTCATGCTTTCTGGGCCCTGGCAGGAAAAACGTGGGGTGATACTGTTATACTGCCCTTGTTTGAAAAAACTGCCGAGATAGGCTACGAAAATGCCATTGATTCAGTGCTTGGTATCAGCAGCAGTGCCTTTTCATCTCTCTGGGAGAGTGTTTCAAGAAGTTACTATGCCGGATACCTCAGGAATACAGCAAGGGATCCAATCGGGCAAAAAATAATATCATCAGAAAATGCAGGCAGAATAAATGTCTCGCCGTCAGTCAGCCCCGGCGGGAAATATATAGCATTCTTTTCTGATAAGGACCTGTTTACATTCGATGTTTACCTTGCAGATGTCAGTTCAGGAAAAATCATAAAAAAACTCGCCGGTATTTTAAAGAATAACGATTTTGATGATTATAACTTCATTGAGTCTGCCGGAACATGGTCTCCCGACGGGGAAAAATTTGCCTTCGTAATATACGAGCAGGGTGTTAATAAACTGGCCATAACAGATGTTGACAGGGGAAATATAACTGAAAAGATCGAAATTGACAGTGTGCCTTCATTTTCAAATCCATCATGGTCACCCGACGGTAAAAATATCCTGCTTTCCGGAATGGTAAATGGTAAATGTGACCTTTTTCTTTACAATATGGAAACAGGTGATGTTGAACAGCTTACAGATGATATTCCAGGAAATGTTCATCCTGCATGGTCTCCTGATGGCCGGAATGTGGTATACTCCCAGGAGATAATAAATGATTCACCTGAATATCGTAAGTTCAGTTTTGCCCTGGCAGTTATCAATACAGTGTCAAAAGAAAAAAGAGTGTTCAATGTTTTTAAAGGCGCCAGGAACCTGAACCCATTCTTTTCACCGGATAATGAATCAATATTCTTTATGTCGGATGCTGATGGCTTCAGAAATATGTACAGGTTTGATATATCGGAAAATTCTGTATACCGACTGACGAATTATGCCACCGGGATAAGCGGCATTACGCATATGGCTCCCGCAATCAGCAGGATCTACTCCGAGAATATGACAGCTTATTCATATTATTATGAAAACAGTTACGATATCTATCTGGCATATGACAGCCTGTTCAATCCCGTAAAAGTTCCTTCAGACATTATTGACCTGAAAGCAGGTACCTTGCCGCCTATTGGCACGGTAACAAAATTGCTAATCGACACAAACCTTTATATCCGGGATTCAAAATATACACTGCCTCGCGACTCGGTGGACAATATTCCCTATAAATCGAAATTCAAACTTGATTATATATCAAATTCAACAGGACTGGGAGTGTCTTCCAGCCAGTATGGCAGTATAATGCAGGGTAGTGTGAATATGATATTCAGTGATATTGTAGGGAATAACCAATTATTTGCATCTGTGGCATTAAACGGTGAGATTTATGATTTTGGCGGACTTTTTTCATATATTAACCAGAAAGGGAAGGTAAAATGGGGCGCTACGGTATCTCATATTCCTTACCGCAGTGGATTTATGGATATTGTTCGTGACACTCTCAGCATTTCCGGGGATACGATAATCGCCAATAACCTGAGGTTGAATTATTTAAGGATGTTTGAGGATAATATCTCCGTTTTTGCCTATTATCCGCTTTCACAGACAAGAAGATTTGAGGGGGGCATATCTTTTTCATGGTACTATTTCAGGTTTGACAGGTTTAACAATTATTACAATGATCTGGGTATGTGGTTATTTGAAACGCGTGAGAAATTACCTGCCCCGGATGGTAATAATTATCAGCAGGTTAACCTTGCATATGTTCAAGATAATTCCTATTACGGGATGACCTCTCCCATGCAGGGTCAAAGGTCACGTTTCCAGCTTACAAGGTACTTCGGGTCAGTAGATATGTACACTGCCCTGGTGGATTACAGGAAGTACTGGTTTGTCAGGCCTGTCAGCATAGCCTTCAGGGCTTATCATTACGGCAGGTATGGTAACTCTGCACAGAGTGAGCTAATAGCACCGCTTTACCTGGGGTATCCCTGGTTCATAAGGGGTTATGAAAGCATTTCCCTGCTCGGTAATGATTATGATGTTGAAGGGGGATCTTTTAATATTTCCAACCTGAGCGGTTCAAGGTTACTTGTTGGTAATGTTGAGCTGAGAATTCCATTTACAGGGATAGAAAGAATTGCACCAATAAAATCGAAGCGTTTTTTCACTGATATTAATCTGTTTTTTGATGCCGGTCTTGCGTGGAATAAGAGCAGTGATATAAGCTTCGAATGGGATCCCGATACCTTTGATAAACGTATACCCGTTTACAGCGCGGGTGTTTCAGCAAGGGTGAACCTGCTGGGTGTGCTTGTTGTTGAACCTTATCTTGCTGTTCCGTTTCAAAACGGTGGTTTCGACAATATTTCTTTTGGCCTGAATCTTATGCCCGGATGGTAATAACAAATTTACCTGTCATGGTAATTACTTTTGAGACAACCCCAACCCCTCATTTTTACATAAAATATTTTCTTTCCAGCCTGAACCGGTCATAAATTACTTCACACTCGCTGTCAATTCTCATTACAGGCCTGTCAATGGTGTTATATTCCGGCCAGTGTGGCTGACCTTCAGCCTCGGGAACACCTGTTTTTGCAAAAGAAGACCATAATTCAGCAAAGTTCTTTGAAGCCAATATTCTTTCTGGCCGTGCCCCTCCCATACTGTTTCCGGGGGTTCTTGAATTCCCCTTTTCATCAACAAGGTTATAAAATTTAAACTGGATATCCATTATATGTGGCGTACCCAGTGAATAATCGGTTCCAGGTATTTTCACCTCTGATTTATAACCAAAATTATATAAAAATACAGGTGCCCCTTTCTGGGCATATTTCTTCTCAGCAATCTCGATAGATCCCATTCCCATTCTGGTGAATGATGATATGGCAACAAAAATGTCAGATGCTGAGGCTTCAGGTCTTGCTTCCCTGTAAGCTTTGACAATTTCATCGGTTCTTTCACCATATTGTACTGCCAGTTTTGACTTCAATCCCTGAAAGTCGAGGTTAAATGCTTCCTTTTCGCCGCTTACCATACCGAAGAACGTATATTCATCCTCATTCCAACCTGTTATTAGTGTTTTATCCCTCGATATTTCAGGTGCAGCGGGATAAAAAGGATGGCCCGGCAGTATCACACCATCAACTACAGGGCCAAACCGCCCCAAACCTGCTGCTCCGATACCCTTGGACATTTTTTCCGGATTGCCGGCTGTTTCCTTCAAGGCTGTTTCAGGTAACCTGATCTGTATTGTAAGAAGATCATTCAACGGTACCTCCAGCAATTTTCTCCATTTACGTGGTGAGATATTCAACTCTTTAAGCACCATTCTTGTTGTACGGTTTGCCATATCCCGTTCGTTCATCATTATCCCCGGGCCACTTTCAATGGATGCTTTAGAAAAATAAGGTGAGGCATCAGGCATGGCATACAGACATGATGTTTTTGCACCTCCGCCTGATTCACCAAAGATCATTACATTATCGGGGTCACCGCCAAAATGTTCTATATTATTGTGTACCCATTCCAGGGCAGTTATTATGTCCAGCATGCCCATATTACCGGATCCTTTATATTCTTCGCCGGCGATCTCATCCAGGTACAGGTAACCCATAAGACCGAGCCTGTGGTTACTCTGTACGACAACAACATCAAAGAAACGTGCCAGGTTGGCCCCATCCTGGGCTGCACTGCCTCCTGAACCGGTATTGAAGCCGCCACCGTGATTATAAAACATGACAGGCCTTTTCATAGTGTCGTTGCCGGGCGTCCATATATTCAATACCAGGCAATCTTCAGCAGGTTCAGGTTCATTTATCCCGTATGTCTGGTTTGGTGGTTGAATTGCAGGGGGTCCAAGTTGCAGGGCATTAAGTATGCCGGCCCAAGGCTTCAAAGATGCAGGCCAGCGAAAACGACGGTTACCCGAAACATATCCTGCATAAGGTATACCCCTGAAAATATTAACACCGGATTCCCTGATACCCCTTAGTTTTCCGTATTCCGTATCAGTAACTATATACTCACCTGTATCCCTGAAGGCCGGACTTGAAAAGTGTGGGAATAACAGTAATGATCCCGTACCAACGACCGATTTATAAATAAAATGCCTCCTCGATATTCTGTTCATGGATAAATTACATGATTTATTAGTCCGTTTCCCCTGGTTTAGCATAGAATGTATGCCCATTACTGTGCCTGAACCATCTGTCATTCAAAAATATCAAACTTGCCTGTAAAAGACATATTAAGCATGAATTTCTTGAGTACAATCAGGTTAACCAGAGGGCTTTAATTCCCGTATACCTTCCAGTCCAAATACCAATAAATCAAATATTTATTTGGATTTTTTGCAGAAATGTCCGAAATTTCAGTTTAACTAACTCGGCCAGGCATATGGAACCGGCAAGATTTATCAGATTCTGGAAGGAGCTTAAGCGTAGAAAAGTTTTTATGGGGATTATAGCTTATGGTGCCTCTGCTTTGGTGATACTGGAAGCAACGGAGATTATCTGCAATGCATTCGGCATAGAGAGGGTTCCACCATGGGTTGTAATATTACTGGGGATTGGTTTCCTGGTTGCACTGGTTTTTTCATGGATATATGACATTACCCCCGGGGGAATAAAAAGAACTGAACCGCTAGAAGAACCTGAACTTCCATTGGTCAGTAAAAAGATAAAGACTTACAGGTTAACAACATTCGTTAGTGTAATACTTATTATAGGTCTTTTATCATTCAATATTATTGATAATGCAAAATCCCGAAAATTCGGAAGGCTGGAAAAAACAATGGCTGTCCTTCCCTTTACCGATCTGTTGCCCCCGGGTTATGAATCTCTTGTATTTAATTATATAGGGGAAGAGATAACGGCCTGTTTGAGCAAGATATATACATTCAAAGTGTTACCCTGGCGGGTGACATCAAATTACAAGAAAGGGAACAAGAGTTATAATAAAATAGGAAAAGAGCTGAAAGCAAATCTCCTAATAGACTGGAAAGCTGTTGAAATTGACGGTAATAAAAGGTTAACCATATTCATGTTTAATACCGAAGATGAGAAACTGCTATGGTCACATGATTATCCACTGGAGGAAAGCTGGACAGAAATATCAATTATCAGTCCTGAAATATCAAGGAGCGTAGCCAGGCGACTGAAGACATTCTTATCACAGGAGGAAAGAGCCATGATAAATGAAATACCGGGCTCCTCCAGGGCATCATTTATTGCATACAAAGGATCATTTATTGCGCAGAATGCACTTTATCTTTATGAACTGGGCAACAGGAAAACCGAATTATCAGTTTTTGATGAGGCAATAGATCTGTATACACAGGCCATTCAGATTGACCCTGATTTTGCCGCGGCCTACGCAAACAGGGCAAAAACAAGATCATGGGGTATTTATACAGGATACTATGATAATAGCCACCTGGGAAAATGCAGGGATGATATTGAGAAAGCTACAAATCTCGATCCAGACCTCATTGAAGCTGATATCGCAATGGGTTTTTACTGTTATTATGGTTTAGAGGATTACAAAAATGCACTCGTATATTTCGAGCGTGCACTGGAAAAACAACCGGATAATGTTGACTGCCTTTTTTATCTCTCCCTGGTGTATAGAAGAATGGGCAACTGGGAAAAAGTAGCTTCAATTTCAGCCGAAGCCCTGAAAAGAAACCCGGCCAATGCTCTGTTTTATACCAATATTGGCCTTTCTTTTGATTACTTACATGATTTTGAGAAAGCAATAGAATGCCATAACCTTGCAATTGAAAGCCTCCCGGAATGGGCTGCCTCTTATCAAAATAAAGTTGAATCTGTCCTTATGTTGAGCGGCGATACGGAAAAGGCAAGGGCTATCCTGGAGCAGAACCATAATATGACCGGATATAATATCCATTATACACTGGCAAGACTTAATATGTACGATGGTAATTGTGAATCAGCATTAAAGAATATCAATATCGCATATCCTGATGATTCTGCAACGGATGGAGATTCACTGCTCCTGAAGGCCCAAATTTATATGCATTGCGGCTCCCGGAATAAAGCCATGGAATATTATCAGCATGCAATAAACTACTTCACTAACGAGGTAAAGTACGGACCTGAAAATTCTGGAGCATTAAGTAAACTCGGGTTGGCATATGCTGGAATTGGAGATAAAACAAATGCTATTAAATATGGTATGAGTGCAACTGAACTGATGCCTGTTGATAAAGATGCGATAAATGGACCCAACAGGCTATATGATCTAGCCAGGATATACTGTATGGTGGGGGAGGAAGACCTGTGTATAGAGTTGATTAAGAAGCTTGCCACAATAGGATCTTTATTCTCAATACACTTCGTATACCTTGATCCTGACTTTGAAAAAATAAGAAACAATCTAAATATTATTCAATTAATGAAACAGGTCAGAAATTAATTATTGACTGACAAGAACCATAATAATAAACCACTTAAACCAACAGATTATGCCACGCGGAAGAACACAAGAATGGGTAATGGATCCATGCAAATTCGAACAATTGTTTGAAGAAATGGAAATTATTCCGGATGATTGCAAACACTTTAAAGGGTATCAAATTGCAGAGTTATACTTCAAGTACGACCAGAAATGCACAGAGCTAAAAATGAAACTTTATAGGGATATAGATAGAATAGTGTCAGAATCCTGTCCCGGATACGAGGAGAAAAGTACATAAGTGAGCTTGTGATCAATAGAGTCCTATATGGACCTCTGTACTGACTTTTTCTGATTATTATGAACAGTAATAATGTAGTTTTTATTGCCTTCGAGGAGCGGGATAATCTCGGAGTCGCGTACCTGGCATCAGTATTGTCAGAGGCTGGTTATCATTCGGAAATAATTGATTTCCGGGAATCCCGGGAATCCATCCTTAATGTAATAAAAGAATGTAAGCCTGTCCTGCTGGGTTTTTCTGTTATTTTCCAGTATCATATAAGTGATTTTATTGATCTGGCTAAATATCTGAGAGAAAATGGTATTGAATGTCATTTCACTGCGGGCGGTCATTTTGCGAGCCTCAGGCCTCAGGAACTGTTTGATATTATTCCTGAACTTGATTCACTTGTCAGGTTTGAAGGAGAATATACCTTACTTGAACTTGTGCAGGCTCTAAATTCCGGGAAGGAGTGGAAGAAAATTATAGGGCTTTCATACATGGAAAATGGCAAATTGGTTCATAATGATCTGAGGCCTCTTGAACCTGACCTGGATAATTTTCCATGGCCGGTAAGAAATAAACCCGGGGAATATGCACTGGGTAAAACTTATGCTACAATCCTGGCCGGCAGGGGTTGTGTTCACGATTGTATATTCTGCGATATCAGGGAGTTTTACGGGCCCCCACCCGGGCCATATAAAAGAATCCGAAGCCCCGTAAAGGTGATAGAGGAAATAAAACACCTGTATCATGATGAAAAATGTTCGGTTTTTCTGTTCCAGGATGATGATTTTCCGTTGATATATGGTAATGGCAATGACTGGGTGAGAAGATTCTGCAAAGAACTGTCCGAAAATGACCTCAAAGGCAAAATACTGTGGAAAATCAATTGCAGGCCTGATGAAGTTGATCAAGTGACCTTCAGCATGATGAAAGATCATGGCCTGTACCAGGTGTTCCTGGGTATTGAGGATGGAACGGATGAAGGGTTGAAGAATATGAATAAGAACCTCAGGGCTTCAGATACCCTTAGAGGCATCGGTATATTAAAAGACCTTGATATCGGCATAGACTATGGATTTATGCTTTTTCAGCCTGATTCTACCTTTGATTCAATACGAACGAATCTGATGTTCCTTGATACAATCTGTGCCAACGGATATATGTCAGTAACATTCCTGAAGATGATGCCCCATTTTGCTACAAAAGTGGAAGCCCGACTTGAAAAACAATGCCGGCTGAAGAAAAAAGACGGGATCCAGGATTATGATTTCCTCGAGAATACCATTGATGATTACTACGGGTTTGTGTTTGACGTCTTTTCAGACTGGTTGCAGGACCCCCGGGGTCTTCTGAATACATCGATGTGGGCAAGGAATTTTATTAACGTTTATAAATTTTTTAACGGAGCCACCACCAGGATACATTTTCTTTCATACGAATTTAAACAGCTGAAGAAGGAAGCAAACCACTTTATTCTGGATACAATGTTTGAGCTTGCTGATATCTTTGAATCAGGTAATTATAAGAAAGAAGCGGATGATAACCTTGATAAATACAGGTCAGATATAAAGGAAAAGCATGAGCATTTAACAGAAAGCTTTTCTCAAATTATTAGGCGGGTGATGATTCAGAATAACTTCAGGGAACTTTTCAGAGTGTGATTTTTTGCACCCTCATCACATAATGTTGAAATCGTGTGGTTTATCTTGTAATAATGATATTTATTTACTATATTTCATGTCAGGTAGAATTTATTTCCTAAACTTAGATTATCAACATTCATATTTTCCGGGTTCTTAAATATTTCAAAGAAATTTAGTTGTCAGAAATAATATATTATTACTTAAACTATTAATAATGAAACGATTAAGTTTGTTTTTCTTTTTGCTATTGATCGTCTGGATAATAATAGCCTCTTACTTGTACGTATGTAAAATACGTGGACACTGTGATAATAAAAACCAGGAGGCCAGGACAGAAATAGCAGATACCTTAATGACAGAACCGGGTATTTTGGAACAGGGACAAAGTATGAAGGAAGATTCTGTTGCAATGACACTTGATTACCTTCGTGAGGCAGGGACAAAAAAATACTATTTTGAATTTGCCTCGGCTGAATTATCGGTTGAAAGCGAGGATAATAAGTATTTCTCAGCCCTCCGCTTTTATCTTGAAAATAATCCAGATGTTTCAGTGACCATAGTGGGCCATGCCTGCAACCGGGGTTCTTTTGCTGCTAACGACAGATTTGCCACTCTCCGCGCTGAAGCAGTGCGGGACTATTGTATTGAACTTGGCATCAATAAAGATCAGATTAAAACAGTGTCGAAAAGTGATACCGAGCCGGCCGCTTCAAATGAGACAGAAGAAGGCCGTAAACTGAATCGCAGAGCAGAAATTATTATTAACTAAAAATATAAACGATGAATAATACACTCGCATCCGATTTGCTATTTATTATAATAGTACTATTGATTGCAGCAATTCTTGGCTTTCTGGTCGGTTATTTCATTCGTCGGCCTAAGGCAGCACCCATTGACGTTTCAAAAGAGCCCGGGGAAGGTGATTTATTGTCCTTCGATGCAAAAACGGCAAGGGCAATATTGGGTAAGTATATTGCTGCAAATGATCTTAAAATAATTAAGGGTATAGGTCCGGTGATTGAAGCTATGCTTAAGAATAACAACATTAGTACATGGAAAGCGTTGTCAGAGAGTGAACCGGAACATATAAGTACACTTCTTATAAGCGAAGGAGGGGAAAGGTTCAGGATGCATGACCCTGAGACATGGCCACAGCAGGCAAAGCTGGCATTCAGTGGGAAGTGGGAAGAGTTGAAAGATACTCAGCATGAAATAGTCCACGGTCATGTAAGATAATTCCGGTAATAATGCCTGTAAGAATTCGCAAAGACAGCAATGCTTCAGCACCCCAGAGAAGTATTCGCCGTTCCGGCTCGGGGACATACAGCGGTGGAGGGGGAGGGATGGTCAATGCTCTGCTCCCCTTGCTTTTAGGTTTATTCAGAAAGAATCCCAAGACATCAATTATTATTTTAGTTATTGCTATCGGGGGAATAATATTGCTCACAAGAACAAATAACCAGGCTGGCACTGCATTGCAGAGTATGCTTTTCGGGACGGGGCTAGAGATGGATGAGGCCGTATACGACAAGGCTGAGGTGTTCGAACCATTGGCTGACAATATTAAAAATCCTCTTCCCGAGGCTGTATCACTGATGGAATACTGCCCTGACAGGCTTAATCAGGGAACCCAGGGATCATGTGTGGGCTGGTCATCAGCCTATGCGGCACGTACAATGCTGCATGCAAGGGCCACAGGAGGCAATCCCAATGAAGTTACATTCAGCCCGTCATACGTGTATAACCAGATCGCACTGCCCAACTGCCAGGGAACTTATATGCAGAGAGCAATGGAACTGATGCACCAGCAGGGTGCATTGCCGTTCTCAAGGTTTGCATATGATGAGAATACATGTGCTCAAAAACCCACAAACACAGAAAGGGCAGCTGCTTCAGCATTTAAGACAAAAGGCTTCAACCGCCTTACGCTCAGCGGAGAAGATTACCGGCCTGACCTGCTGGCAATAAAACAGAACCTTGTCCAGGGAGCACCGGTAGTAATAGGCATGCTCATTGGAGGGAGCTTTATGTCTGATATGCAAGGGAAGGAATTGTGGAGACCAACACGGTCCGACTATAATATGATGGGCTTTGGGGGACATGCCATGTGTGTCATCGGATATGACGACTATTACCATGGCGGGGCATTCCAGGTAATGAACAGCTGGGGGGAAGAATGGGGCTCGGAGGGAATATTCTGGGTAAGATATAATGATTTTGACTATTTTACCAGGGAAGCATACGGCCTGTACCCTATGGGAGATGCAGATGCCGTGGTATCTGAAATACTGAATGTGGAGATAGGTCTTGTGGTGAATGCCACCGGTCAATATATCCCGCTTGATTATACCTCGGGAATTACCTTCACCACTACTTCGACCGTCAGACCTGAAACCGATTTCAAGGTTGAAATAACCAACTCACTGGAGTGTTATGCCTATATATTCGGGGAAGAAACCGATGGAAGCAGCTATGTCCTGTTCCCATATACACAGAAGCATTCTCCTTATTGCGGTATTACAGGAACGAGGATATTTCCCAAAGACTACTCCTTATACCCTGATGAACAGGGTAACAGGGACTATATAGCTGTTGTGGTGTCAGTGCAGAAGCTTGATTATAACCTGCTGAACGATGCTATAAGCAGGTCCGATGGTGCTAGCTACGATCAGAAAGTCTATAATGCACTGAAGGGTGAACTGGTGAAGGATATTGAATACAAAGGAGGCAGGACTATCAGTTTCTCGACAAATGTTGCTTATAGGGGAACTATAGCTCTGGTTATAGAGATCAGGAAATAAATGTGATAACTGTAAAATGATAAATTTGTTATATTTACTCATTGACTAACTTTAAAACCTATTAATTATGCTCAAGGAATTCAAAGCATTTATCAGCAAAGGCAATGTCATGGAGATGGCTGTCGGTCTGATAATGGCACTCTATTTTGGGGCTATTGTTAAATCCCTTGTCGATCACATTATCATGCCTCCCATAGGGTTGTTGCTTGGAAATGTTGATTTTTCAAATCTCAAAGTTGTACTGAAAGCAGCATCAATGAATGGTGATACTGTAGTACCCGAGGTGGCTATAAGTTATGGTCTGTTCATAAACACTATCATAACCTTCTTAATTGTAGCCCTTGCCATTTTCCTGGTTGTGAAAGGATACAATAAGATGAAGGAAAAAATAGAAAGGAAAGAGAAAGAAGAAGAAGCTGCTGCTCCTCCTGCTCCTTCAAAAGAAGAAGTATTATTAACCGAAATCAGGGACCTTCTGAAGAAATAGCATTGTGCATGGCGCATGCTGCATGATGCCCGGGACTGGATTTTAATCCGTGATTTTTGTAAATTTCAGATTACAAATCCGGGGTTTATGTATTTTTTATTTTTGTTTCTGTCCCTTGCGCTTGGATACCTGGCCGGCAGTATCAGTTTTGCGATACTGATTTCGAGGTGGGTAAGGGGCATAGATATCAGAACGGTAGGTAATAAGAATCCCGGTACAGCAAATGTGGGCCGGGAGGTTGGAATAGTGTGGGCCGCCCTGGTTCTGCTGGGTGACCTGGCCAAAGCCGTGGTGCCACTGGTACTGGCCAGGTTGTTCTTTTTCCCTGAAGATCATTACTCAGATTATTTTGCCCTGTTCCTGACAGGTATGTCTGTCATTACGGGACATTGCTGGCCAATATACTTCGGGTTCAGGGGAGGCAGGGGACTGGCAACCTCAATAGGCATCTACATGTTCTTCATACCCGTCGAATTTTTCGTAACACTGGTCATTGCCTTCCTTGTGGTGCAGGTATTTTTCAGGAAGAAAAAGTATTCGATCGGTATGCTTACCCCGATGGTTTTCGTCCCGCTCGCCCCTCTTATGTTGATCTTAAGCAATGCGTTCGTGGATATTCACCTGTTCAATATACTGAAACTGGGGGGACATCCATGGTATGTGCTTGTGGGTGTCATAATTATGTCAGGCTATATTTTTTGGGTGAACAGGAGGGTGGTCAGTGCGAGGATCACCAGGGATGAAACAATCTGATTATCTCAACATCAATATATGGAACAGGATATATATCTTATACTGGTTGCTGGCCTGGTCATCCTGCTGCCTCTGGCAGCCGCAAGAAATTTGCTGGTGCCTGCAATGATCTTTCTGGCTTTCATGCTCATCGCCCTTCCCCTGTATTTTGGGATAAATATCCGGACAGGCATTGTTTTCATTGTATTGCTTATATTACTGGTATTATCGGTCCGGGCAGCAAACAGGAAAGGGATCTTTACAATTGATGGACATGTGGAGTCAAAAAAGTGGAGGATCATTGCCCGCCCGTTAGCACTTCTGTTTATCCCGATTAATATATACCTTGGCCACACCTTCCTTCTGTACCTGCTGGGGATATTGTCCATAATTTTTATACTGACCGACCTGTACCGCCTGTTCTCCCGGAAGGAGCTGTCCCTCTTCTTTAAAAAAACAGAATTCCAGAGGTTTTCATCCATGACATCCTTTTTAGTGGCCGTATTCATTGTATTCCTCCTATTCCGTGAGGAAGTAGCGAACCTGTGCCTGACCTTCATTATCTTCGGAGACATGGCCGCCAAGTTTATGGGATTGAAATACGGCAGGACCAGGATAATTCAAACAAGAACCCTTGAAGGCTCACTTGGGTTTCTTACTGGGTGCATCTTCGCTGGTTATATCCTGATGCTGATATTCGATTTCAGGTTTTCCTATCTTTTAATCGGAGCACTCTGTGCCACCCTGGCAGAACTGTTCTCCTTCAGCATGGATGATAATTTTACAGTAGGCATACTGACCGGCGGCTGCCTTGCCGCCCTGCAATATTTCCAGGTATTATAGCCCTCCTACGCACTGCGTGCTTCGGAGGACGATGCAGGGGGCAGGGAGCAGGGAGCAGGGAGCAGGGAGTCAGCCTCCGCTAAAGCTTCGGCTGATAAAACAGGGAGCAGGGAAAATGTATTATTTAAGTTATTTTTATAGTTTAACAGGGGCATAATAGTAATTTGTATTATACCGGACCCTTAATAAATTTTATATGAAAAGACGCAGTTTTTTTAACACATTATTCTCGGCTAATCTTGGTATCTTACTGGCAGGCAATCCTTTTACTGGAATTTTCAAAGAATCGAAAAAGGATATATTTCAAAAAGGCACGGTTTCAGTTGATGATAATACTGTTTCATTCTACCTGGATAAAATATCTTCACCTATGAAAATTATCCACATAAGTGATACCCATCTATGGATGGATGATGACAGGGGGAAAACGTTTTTGCATTACAGCAGGAGAATGGCCGGGGCATATAATACTACTAAACACTTCAGAACTGGTGCAGACACTGATCCGGTGAGATCATTTGAGCAAGTGCTGGAACTTGCTGTTGAAAAAGATGCTGATCTTATTGCAATGACCGGTGATATTTTCAGCTTTCCTTCTGAAGCTGCCATAGAATGGGTCCATGAGAAAGTGAGTAATTCAGGTGTTCCATATCTGTATATAGCCGGGAATCACGACTGGCATTATGAAGGTATGGAGGGGAGCAGAAAAGAGCTGCGCGATATCTGGACAAACAAACGCTTAATACCTCTTTACCAGGGGAACGACCCTATGATGGCCTTTTATAATATTAATGGTTTAAACATTCTGGCTATCGATAATTCCACTTATGAGATATTACCGGAACAGCTGGAGTTTTTCAGAGAGAATTCTAAAGGAGATGGTCCTTTTATTCTTATGATGCATATTCCTTTGTATGCACCAGGCAGACCGATTGGTTATGGTTGTGGAAATCCCTTCTGGGGGGCAGAATCGGACAGATTGTATGAACTTGAGAGCCGAGAGAGATGGCCTGAAGAAGGTCATACAAAAGTTACAATGGACTTTTATGATGAAGTGTTTTCATCTGATAACCTCCTGGGTATTTTTGCCGGCCATGTTCATCGTCAATCGATAGATATAGTAAGGGGGAAGCCGCAGTTTGTTGCAGAAGCAAATGCCACCGGTGCATACCTTGAAATAAACTTTCTGCCTCTAAATATGGCCAACACCTGAATTCCCGGAATTGCTAAATAACGATTTCTTAAATCTAAAATCGTTAATCTTCAACCGAGAATTGCGAGTCCCCGAGGACTCGGGGGCGAGTGATTCGAGCTCGCCGTAAGGCAACCTAATATCAAAATCTTGCCCCTAACTGCATGCTGTAATACCTCTGTGGCTGTATATCACCCGGCCGGCCCATATATTCGGTATTGGTGAGATTCTTAACCGAGAAAGATATATCATAGGTGGTATTAAACCTGTACCTGGCATGGAAATCCATTAAGAAGTGCCCTGTATTATGTTCTGTCCAGTAATCATAAAATCCGGGAAGTATGTCCTCCCGTGTAAGAGGATTGACAAAAACATCATCAATTTCAAGTATCCTGGATTTTATATAACAGTTCAAACCGGTTTCAAAGTTGTTATAAATAGTTGATACTGATAGCTCTGCAGCATGTTTTCTCCTGAATTTTAAGTATACACCTGTATTTTTCCCGGTAACACTATTAAACTCAACAGGGTACATAAAGGTATATCCTCCACTGACAGTGGTATTGAACCCGCCGAAACTCCTGTTCAGCATAAACTCGAATTCTGCCCCGTATACTCTTGAATTCTCAATGTTTACAGGCCGGAATCCATAGCTGTAAATTTCAGTAAAAGGATCCTCATACCAGCCAAAGACATATTCGATCATATCACTGTTCTGGGAGTAGAAAACTGAGATATCTGCATGCCCGCTTAATGCTGCAATTGAGATCGCATGTTTTATACCGATCTCCGAACTCCACCCTGACTCGGACCTTATCTCCCGGTTTGGTATTATCTTAATAGACCCGACAGTTGTGTATGCATGTTTTTCAGCTATGGATGGATAACGGTAACCCTGTCCGAATGAAGCACGAAGAAAGGAATATTCTCCTATTCTCAGGTTCATTCCAGCCCTGCCGATGGGTACCAGTTTGTCGGCCTTGCCGTCAAGAATATTTTGCTCCACTCTGACACCGCCAACTACTTTCAGTCGCTCAAGCGGCTGAAATTCAGCCTGTGCATATCCTGCAATATTAAGACCGTCATGGTCTCCATAAAAGTTCGAATTTATCAGGCTGTACTGCTGGCTCAGACCGGATATGAGCTTAAATCTTTCCATGCCGTTGAAACTGAACTGGTATTCAGAATATACTGAATGCGAATTACTGTTATTGTTACTATTATCGGGTAGTTTATTGATATTACTCAATATGCGTAGCTTTATATCATGTTTGAATCGGTCATTTCTATTTATCGAGACGAATGGGTCGATAGCTACCGAAGTTCCCCTGAATTCCATAGCCGTTGACTCATTCTGCTTCAGGGCTCCATATTCCGCATCTTCCCAGAGCAGGAAATCATTTTTATTTGTATATGTGGCATTAAGCGCAGCACCGAATGAAAGCGATTTATATTTTTCACTGTTATGACTGACATTCAGATTTATACGGCCAAAGGCTTCGTCATTAAGCCTTCTGTATCCATTATCGTTTGAGGCTCGTGCGCCGATGCCTATTTTTGTATTTTTATATCTCCCGGAATGAGAGAATGAGATGCTTTGTGTTATCCTGGGCGAATCCCACCATACCCAGTCCTTATTTGATGGCTTGTCATAGATGCCTGAAATAACCGATATCCTGGTAAGGGGTTCTGGCCCGGGCTCGGCTGTTATGAAGTTGATGACCCCGTTCAGTGCTGATGATCCGTACAGCACCGAAGACGCTCCTTTTATAACCTCTATCTGAGCTATATTCTCCATGGGGAGTGTCCCCCATTTGATGTTTCCGGCATCGGTTGAAAGGATAGGCAGTCCGTCAATAAGTGCAAGCACCCTGCTTCCTGCACCATAGCTGTAACCACTGCCTCCCCTTACAGAGGCCTGTCCGTCAAGGATTTCAATACCGCCTGTTTTATTAAGAATTTCCTCGGCATTTACTGAATGGTTCTGATTTAAAATATATGGTTTTATTATATCCATGGAAACAGTCAGGTCTGAAATACGTTGTTCTGACCTGCCTGCAGTTATGACAACCTCATTTATTTCCTTAATAACCGGAGTCAGTAGGATATTTATATTAACTGTGTCATTATCAGCCAGGTTAAAAGTTCTTGTAACTGTATTATAACCTACATACCGGAATGTAACCACTGTTCTTCCGGGGGATACTCTCAGGATAAATTTCCCTTCGCTGTCGGTGGTGGTACCCTGGTCAGTACCATAAATAATATTGACACCAGGAAGGGACTCACTGGTGCTGGCGTCATATACCGTTCCCTTGATGATGCAATTATTCGCACTTATGGGAGCATAAGCACAAATTAATAATATCATGAGGGAGATGCAACGACGCATAAATACATGTATTTTGGTTTGAATGTCATCCTTATTGTGAAATAAATACCCTGTGTTTCATCCACTAGCCAACGGGTTGTAATCTTAAACGACTGCCTGGTGAGTTCAAGAATGTTTAAATCCAACGGGCCACCCAGTGAAGGAGAGGATATAGTAATTTTTGTTTCATTGTCCATAAAGTACCAGCTACCCGTATACTGGCCGAAATAGCCTGTACCGTCCGGCAGGAATTCAGCATCTCCTGCCATTTTTTCCAGAAATCCCCCGGGGCCGCTTGCATCCTGTCCGTCAGCGAGCAGACTGTCAGTTCTCCATACCTGGCCGGTGAGAATTTTAAAGCGCTCACTTTTCTCCTCCTCTTTTGTGCAGGCAAAGATTAAGATAACTGATACCAGTACCAGGTAAATGATATTATATTTTTTCATGATATCGGAATTTATTTAAACTCAGCGCTAGGACACTCAAAATTTAAGAAATTTAGTGGTTAAAACAAATACAGATATGTGAAAATCACTTCTTAAATCTAAAATCGTTGATCTTCAACCTTAAATCATCGAGCTCGCCGTAAGGCAATCTTAAATCAAACCCTTAAATATATCTTCCCCCGTACCTTATTTTGATATTTAGCTGACAATACATATCTTAGTTTGGCTGTTTAACCAAAATATCGCTGCCATATGGAAACACCCGAGGAAATAAAAAAGAGAACCCTTGAACTCGCCAAAAAGGGTGGATTTATTGAAGGTATTTATAATTATTGTGACCGTTGGTGTGAGAAGTGTGCCTTTAAGTCTAAGTGCTTCAGTTATGCCAGTAGTCCTGATTACGAAAATATGAGTGATGAGGATACTGTTGAGTACATAACCAATAACCTGAAAGCCACCATGCTTATGCTTGACGAAATAGCTGAGGAAATGGGTATTGATATTTCTGAAATACCTGATGATGAGACGGATTTCGATAGGCATAAGCCTTTCCATGACCCTCTTACTGCATATGCTCGTGAAGCTTCAAATGAAACACATGACTGGTTAGAATCGGTCGAGCCCGGGACAGGGATCAAAAAGATCAATTCACTCAAATCATACCCTGGTGAGAAGAAGGAATACCACGATGCACTGGAGGTCATCTGCTATTACCTGATTTTCATCTCCGTCAAGCTGGAGCGGGCTCTAATGTCAGTTGCCGGCGCTGATGATAATGAATATATGAAAGACGACAGTGACGGATCGGCCAAAGTAGCTTTAATAGCCATTGACAGGTCAATTGCCGCATGGGGTATTATTATGAAGGAAAGGCCGGAGTATGAAGATGCTATCCTTCAATTCCTGATAAAATTATCAAAGATAAGGTCAGAAACAGAAAAAAGATTCCCTGATGCCCGGAGCTTCATCAGGCCGGGCCTGGATGATTGAGTATATTGGGGAAGGATTATTAGTGGCTTTGCCAGGATAGGACTTAAGAATTTAGGGAAAAAGCGGGTTTTTCTCCTGTGATGTTTATTGATCTTTCCTTCATGCGTGAAAGTTAGTTTTGGATGACAATATCCATGTGTTTTTCTGGATTTTTTAGTAAATTAGATATCTCTAAATTTAAATATCCATAAATGCATTATTACCTTGTAAAAGTGATTACTATTAACTTAATATTTTAATATTATGGGACTCATATCATTTATTAAGAACGCAGGTGAGAAAATCTTCAAATCAGAAGAAAAACGTGAGGCAGAAAAAGCTGCACTTATCCTTTCTCATATCAAGAGGTTTGGATTTGACACAAGAAAAATACAGGTCACTGTGGATGATGACAGGGTCACACTTTCTGGGGAAGTTGAATCAAGGGAGATTAAAAACAAAATTATTGTAACAGCCGGCAATGTTGAGGGTATAGCTTCAGTCGATGACAGGCTTATGGTTGTGGAACCCGTTCCTGAAAAGCAGTTTTATACGGTGAAGAAAGGCGATTACCTGTCGAAAATAGCTAAAGATGTATACGGGAATGCTGCCAAGTATAATATCATTTTTGAGGCAAATAAGCCAATGCTTAAAGACCCTGATCTTATATACCCCGGACAGGTACTGATCATCCCGCCACTTGACTGATAAGATAATGCCATAAGTATAGCAAGGGGAGTAGCAGGATTCGAAACTGCGACTCCCTGCTCCATGACCCCTGCTCCCTGCCCCCTGCACAACCCGCGGAGCGGGTAAATAACAATAGCCCCGGTTCCACCCGGGGTAAAGATGTTTACCCCCATTCCCTCGCGCGGTGGCAGGGTGCGGGTTAGGGTTGATCCTGTTATCCACAGGTGTGACTGTGGCTATTTTTATTATGCCCCTCAAGGGCATTTGGTTTCATAATAGTAGACCCGTCCACAGCTGGAATTAGAATTTAATAAAATGTAAGATTACTCGCCCCGAGTTCTCGGGGCTCGTGATCATTTTAGAGCTAATTCAAACAAAAAGGACCATTATCATGGTTTCTTTTTACCTTCTGCATGCTTATGAAAATGAATTTTCAACGCCTGCAGAATGCAAAAAGACCACCAATCTTCGATTGATGGTCCTTTTTGTTTGTCGGGGTAGTAAGATTCGAACTTACGACCCCCTGCTCCCAAAGCAGGTGCGCTAACCGGACTGCGCTATACCCCGCACTGCCCTCCATAGCTTTAGCGAAGGAGGGCTGTATCTGTTATCAGGCTGCAAAAATAATAAATTAATCATAAAACTGAAATAAAACCATATTCGTTCTACCGGCCAAAGGTCCCTGAGCCTGAGGGCCTGAACGCAGTGAGGGACCGAAGAGTCGAAGGGTGATGCACTTTAGACGTAAAGAATTCAATTATCGGTATCCGGGAAATTCATTTTATCCATAATTGCCTGGAATCGTTCATGTGAACGAAGGGAATCAATGTAAGGGATAATATTCAAGAATATCATCCATAAGTCCCTTTTAACGTATCCCTCTTCGAGAAGTCCAAGTGCTTTTTCTTTTTCACCCAGACCAATATAGATCCAGGCCTGCGGCTGCCTGTGCTCAAATCCTTCCTCAATGACCCTGCGATTTAATTCATTGAGAAGATTTAATGCCTCTTCCTCTCTTCCTGCAAATCCCAGTAACTGACCCGAAGTCCCTATATAGACAGCAGCTATTAAATTAATAGAATCTAATTCTTTCATTTTCTCCCAGTAAGATAAGGCTTTATCGTATTGACCCAGCTTTGTGTAATATAAGGTTTGCAGATATAGTGTTTGATGGAAATCTGGCAATAATTCATTACTTATATTTAAAAGTTCAAGGGCTTCCTCATCATCTCCATTATCTCCGTTGAGCAATAGTGTAAATACTAACTCATTGTAGGCTAAATGATTCCTTGGGTCAATTTTTATTGTTCGTCTCCCGATTCTAATTGCTTCGTCGAAATGTTTCATGCTGGTCAGGAAATTGGTATATTCTATCCTTCCGAAAGTAAAATCAGGATTAATTTCCAGTCCCTTAACGAAGTTCTCCTCAGCTGTTTTCCAGTCCCATTCGTACATATAATTTATGTCACCAAGCAAATAATATGCTTCACCCAGTTTGGGATCATATGCAATAGCCTTTGCCACATTACTATATGCTTCTTCAACATGTTCGAAACAAGGGCATGGAACAAACCACATGTCGAGATAAAAATATGTAAAAGCAAGCTGGCAATAAGCCTCTGCAAATGTTGGATCCAATTCTATTGCTTTCAGGTACTGATCGATAGCTTTTAAAAAAGATTTTTCGTCTTGATGGTGAAACAAATAATTGCCAACCAGATAATGATTGTAGGCTTCGATATTCCCGGTTGTTTTTTCTTCAATAATACTTTTTTCTTCAGCAGTAAGTATCACCTCCAGTGCGCCGGCAATGTCTTCGGCAATCTCACTTTGAACAGTGAATATATCAGTTAATTCTCCTTCATACTCATTTGCCCAAATATGTTCATCTTTTGGTGCTATAATTAACTGTATCCATACTTTTATTTTATTCTTTTCAAGACCAAAACTTCCTTCAACCAGGAAATTGGCATCAAGTTCTTCCCCGATGACAGGCGTAGCTTTGTCTGAGTCTTTATACGTTTCAGTCGAGGTCCTTGATCTTACTGAAAGAGCTTTTATACTGGAAAGATCATTAAGTACCTCTTCCTGAATCCCACTACAAAAATGTACTTGTGAAGAGTCATTACTCAGATACCGAAATGGCAACACCGCAATCGACTTTTCCATCCTGGAGAGTCTTACTGCCCGAAGAGAGCCGTAGAAGATATTAAATACTATTAAGGCAATAATGACCACAATACTTACATAAGTTGCAATCTTCCATCTGTTTGAAGATACCGGCCTCTCCTTTGCCTTAAGTTCCTCAACAGGTTTTGTTTTTTGTATCCCTTCAGGAGTGATATCGAATATCCATGACAGTATTATTGTTATTATGAGTCCTAAAGCCAGAGCTATAACAATCCATTTTGATATTTGGCCGGGTAAGTTTAAGGAATCAGCAATATTATTGCTTACTTCGATTATAACAAATGCTGCTGCGCAGTAAACGGTAATTACACGGATAACCTTCCTGCGCCTGAGCTCCTGGAAGAACCTGAACGGGTTTTTGGATTTATCAGGCATTCTGGTTCATGGTTAGTTATAAACAAAGTTAGACCTTCTGTCAATCAAAGTCAAATTAAATCCTTCATAATGAGTTTTAAGCAGCAGGCTAAACCTCATTCCCCCGAACAAATTTTTTGATGATAGGCTACGATTTTGTAATTTGTATGGTTGTTAAGCCTGAAACTGTAAGCCGGAGTATAAAAAACGCCGGGTGAACTAACCTTAAAAACCAGCTTATGAGTGAAGCCATTCTGGATGCCCTGATACAATTGTTTGCATTGATAGTTGATGTCGATGAGGAAAACATTGTATCGGAAAGGGAGAAAGAAGTGATACGTTCCTTCCTGACCCAACAGCTTAACAGCGAGCTGGCACAGAAATATATGGTTATCTTCGAAGAATACCTGCTGTTATTTCATAAAGCTGACTATTACCAGGATTCAAGTAAAAAGGAGAAGCGCAAGCACCTGGCAGGGAAAAAGATATGTGATATCTGCGAAAAAATGAATGAAGAACTGCAGCTTAGCCAGAAGATCTTTGTTGTAATCCAGCTGATAGAGTTTATTTCCCTGGGTGAAGTGATTTCAAAAAAGGAATCCGATTTTCTTGAATCAGTCGCCCGGACTTTCAGAATCCCCGATAACGAATACTGGAATATCTTCAATTTTATTGTCGGCACTATAAATGATATCCCTGAGCGTGATAAAATTCTTGTGGTTAACAACACCGAAAAATGTAAGTATGAGGATGTAAAACACAAATACGATCCAAATATTTCAGGCGAGCTGTACTTCCTCAGGATAGAAAGTACAAAGACCTATGTCCTTCGCTATTCGGGTTATGCTGATATTTACCTTAACAGCCAGAATATTGTAAGTGGCCGTACATACTCATTTGAGCATGGCTCATCCGTAAGAAGCCCAACGCTGAACACAATATTTTTTACCGATGTTGTAGGAATGTTCTCGGAGATCTTTGCCAAAGACAAAATATCCGTTACAGCAAAAGATGTATCCTTCTGGTTTAAGAATACACAGAACGGAATACAGAAATTTAACATGCATGCCAGGTCGGGCACCCTGGTGGCCGTTATGGGAGGATCAGGGGTAGGTAAATCAACCCTCATAAATGTGCTTAATGGTAACCTGAAACCTGACAGGGGTGAGGTATATTTTAACGGGTATAACCTGAACGACCTGGAAGAAAGGAAAAAAATAAAGGGAATAATCGGCCTGGTTCCGCAGGAAGACCTGCTTATTGAGGATTTAACCGTACACCAGAATCTTTACTTCAGCGCAAAACTTTGCCTTGATGACCTTGATGATGTACAAATAGAAGAGGTTGTGGACAGGGTGCTCGATGAACTTGACCTGAAAGATATTAAACATCTCAAGGTGGGTAGTCCCCTGAAAAAGATAATAAGCGGTGGACAGAGAAAAAGACTGAATATCGCCCTTGAACTTATCAGGGAACCTTCAGTCCTTTTTATTGACGAACCGACTTCCGGCCTTTCATCAGTGGATGCAGAAAATGTTATGAACCTGCTAAAAGAACAAACCGATAACGGCAAGCTGGTAATAGCAAATATCCATCAGCCATCGTCTTACCTGTACAAGATGTTTGATGAAATACTTATACTTGACAAGGGAGGCTATGAAATTTTTTATGGTAACCCGATGGAAGCAATAGTATATTTCAAAAGGATGAGTCGTCATGCCAATCCGGATGAAGATCAATGTGCTTTATGCGGCCATGTGAATACGGATCAGATGTTGCAAATAATTGATGCCAAAGTTATCAATGAACATGGAAAGCTTACCAATAACCGGAAGGTATCACCTGAAGAATGGTCAAAACTGTTTGATCAGCATATATGGACCAGACAGAAACCCGTAACCAGGAAGGAGAGAATACCCGAAAGCAATTTAAGCATACCCAATAAAATTAAGCAGACAATCCTTTTCTTCACAAGAGATCTCATATCGAAAGTGGCCAACAGTCAGTATCTGCTTATCACACTGCTGGAAGCACCCCTGCTCGCACTTATAATGGGATACTTCACAAAATATATCAAGACTTCTTACGATAGCACAGGAGAGTATATATTCTACTATAATGAGAACCTGCCGGCATACATCTTTATGTGCGTAATCGTTTCCCTGTTCCTGGGGCTTATAGTGAGTTCGGAAGAAATAATAAAAGACCGGAAGATACTTAAACGGGAATCATTTCTTAACCTCAGCAGGGTGAGCTATCTTAACTCAAAAGTGTTACTGCTATTCATCCTTTCTGCTATACAAACGCTGTCATTTGTGGCAATAGGAAACCTTATACTTGAAATTAAAGGAATGACAGCCAGTTACTGGTTAATATTATTCTCAACAAGCTGTTTTGCCAATATGCTGGGTCTGAATATATCGGCAGGCTTTGACAGGGTGATTACCGTATATGTCTTAATACCGTTTTTACTGATACCCCAGTTGCTCTTCAGCGGCGTAATAGTAAAATTTGATAAACTGCACAAATACTTTACCAACTTTGATTATGTTCCCGTGATAGGCGATATTATGACCTCACGCTGGGCTTACGAGGCACTTTCTGTTCACCAGTTCAAAGACGATAAATATCAGACCCTTATATATGACAGTGAAAGGGCAAAAAGCCAGTACTCGTGGTATTATGGCGAACTTGAACCTGAGCTTAATAAGAAAACTCAGGAATGCAGTATTGCCTTCGGAAAAGATGAATACCGGGATCATTTTGAAAACAATCTTTATAAACTGAGGAAATACGTTGGGATGTTATCGGCCAGGGCAGGCATTGACAATGATGATTTGATAGAAAAATACAACAGAGAGGATTTTGACACCGCAGTTGCCAGGTTGTCCCTTGAAAGATTGGGAACCCTGAGACAATATTTCCTGGCCCAGTTCCTGAAGGCGCGGGATGCATCTGATTCCACTTTGTCTGCAGTTGAAAATCAATATGGTCATGATTACCTGCAGACTCTTAAATTCGACTATCATAATGAGAACCTGGAAAATTTCTGTCTCAATCTCAGGAGTACAGACCGCATAATTGAGACCAGGGAAAAGATTATCCAGAAGACAGACCCAGTATATATGATGCCTACATCAAATTATGGAAGGGCTCAGTTTTATGCCCCGTGTAAAATACTGGGAAACATACATATCGACACTTACTGGTTTAACCTGATGGCTATCTGGCTTTTAACCCTGATATTCTATGTCACTTTATATACTGACCTGCTGAGGAAAACAATCAATTATTTCGGTCGGGTAGAGAAAATATAACTTTTCACTTTCCTTTAACTAGCTCCAGGATCCTTTTTTCATATTTTTCGTCCGCTATCAATGCGCCCCAGCCCTGCTGACCGGTGAATAATCCGTCATATGCCGAATCGTGATAGTTCCTGATAATATGAGGAATACCCTCCCTGTCGAGAATGTCCTTTATCCTCTGTGCTTCAAACTGGTTGTCAATTGTTAAAATACGCTTGCTCATTTAAAAATGTTTAGTTGTTGAGGTGTTTAGTTGTTGAGGTGTTGAACTGTGTAATCGTTGAACTGGGAATAACTTCGAACTTCGAAATTCGGTGTTCATCATTCAAAACCTTTCTAACATCCCCCTAACCCCCTTTAAAGGGGGAACCTTAGAGTAAAATTATTACTTTTTCTTAAAAATATATTGCTCCTGGATGAATACTTCAGTTATTTCTCCTGATTCGTTACGAATAAATTCGAATGATGCACCATCATCTTTATTAAAAAACAGTAGTTCTGATTCGGGATACATTTTAAAACTCATTCCGTTCCATAACTGTGTGCCTTCAAGGTGATCATTGACAGCTGATATTTCCACTATCAGATCCTCACCCTGCCAGTTCATAAAATACTCTCCTTCGAATTCAGTCAGATCTATTTCATCAACATCAATTATTTTTTTCTTTATTGGCTTATAGATACCCCAGCCATAAACATTAGAGAATGATCTCATTATCTCTGAAATAAGTTCACCTCCGTTATCACTGTTGGTCATTATGGCAATGCCTGGGCCTTCTTTTGCAAAAGCCAAAAGCTGGCACCTGTATCCCTCGTTTGCACCACCATGGCTGAACCTGAGCGAATCACCTTCACCGTTTATTCCCGGTCCGAGCCCGTGCGAATCCATCTGTGCTGTGAGCATCTCTTCTGTCATTCCGGCTGAGATTATCCTGTTAGACTCACCCTTCAAGGATTGCTGAACCTCGAGAGCATATTTTAAGAGATCGGAAGGGCACGTCCACAGTCCGGCCGCGGCCATCTCGGGATAGGTATGCCAGCGACCTTTAACTATTTTACCGTCCGGTTTATGACCAACTGCTGCGTTATCTTCCAGTTCCTGAGGTAATGGCTGTTGATATGTGCTGTTAGTCATATCAATCTCAGTTAACACATTCTCTTGCATAAGTTCAGGGAAGCTCAGTCCGGTAATATCACAAAGCATTTTCTGCATAACCGTATATCCACCACCTGAATACCTGTATATCGAACCGGGTATTGTGTCGGGGTAGATACGACCTGAATTTGCAGAACCTTCTCCGTTAAGAACCTGTATTATATCGGGGACCGTATCAGTTGTTGAATACCCTCCGAAGCCGTGAACGGTCAGTCCGGCCGAGTGGGACAGAATTCTTCTGAGCGTAACTTTCTCATTCTGTGTGTATTCATTTTCTTCTACCTGCCATCCTTCGAGATACATATTCACATCATCATCAAGGCTCAGTTTACCCTCCTCCACCAGGTGCAGGGCTGCTATTGCAGCAACTGGTTTACTGATGGATGCTGCCTGGAAGAGCGTGTGTTCATTAACAGGCCCGGTACTGTCAGCCGTGAGATATCCATATCCTTTCGCCCATTTTATCTCTCCGTCATTAAGGAAGGCAATGCTTACTCCCGGAACTTTGTAGTGTTCCATCCTCTCATAAATATTGTAAGATACCATTGAATCACCTTCAATGATAACAATTGGCATAAGGCTGTTTTCAATTCTGTCTATAAGCGTTACATCTTTATCCTCCTTTTGTTTGCAGGCTGCAATTAAAACAGCAAGGGATATTAAGATAAATATTAGGTTCTTCATGGTAATTTGGTTATTATTGATTGTAAAAATATGACGAATCAAATATTTAAGGGTTACAAGAAGATTAAAGATGGTAAAAATAATTATTTATTTATCCACATTACTTGCATTAGTTTCATGCACCAGGGTAAATGATATCGAAAAACCCAATATTATCCTGATCCTGGCCGATGATATGGGATATGAATGTTTAGGCTGTAACGGAAGCCTGTCGTACAATACTCCTGTACTGGATGATCTGGCTTCATCAGGCTTAAGGTTTACCAATTGTTACGCTCAGCCCTTATGTACACCATCAAGGGTAAAGATCATGACCGGCAAATACAATTACAGGAATTATGAATATTTCGGATACCTGGATGAAAATGAACTGACTTTTGGCACCCTGTTTAAAGAAGCCGGTTATGCCACCTGCATTGCAGGCAAATGGCAGCTTAACGGACTGTCATATGATCTGCCGGGTTATGATGACAACAGCCGTCCGTATCTTTTCGGTTTTGATGAATACTGCCTCTGGCAGCTGACAGTGCCCGGCAATGAAGGAAGCAGATATGCCGATCCTGTTATTGAAAAGAATGGTGAAATGCTGAGACCGGGAATAGAAAAATATGGCCCTGATATTTTTACCGACTTCATCATCGATTTCGTAAAAAGAAGGAAAGAGCAGCCCTTATTTATCTATTACCCGATGGTACTGGTGCATAATCCCTTTGTGCCCACACCGGATTCGGAAGAATGGAATGATCCGGTGATGAAACTGCAGCAGGACAATAAGTACTTTAGTGATATGGTGAATTATACAGATAAACTTGTTGGAAGGATAGTTACTTCATTGAAAGAGAATGGAATCTTCGATAAAACCATAGTAATATTCACCGGGGATAATGGTACCAACAGGAGTATTGTCACTGAAACAAACTATGGAACAGTAAGGGGTTTCAAAGGGAATACTACCGATGCAGGCACCAGGGTACCGCTTGTTATAAGCTGGCCAGATGAGATTAACAGGCCTTCAGTGTATGACGGGCTGGTAGATTTTTCCGATTTCATGCCCACATTTGCTGATCTTGTAAATGCCGATATTGTGTCGGATGGGAGATCATTACTGCCGCTATTTACGGATGAAGAATTCATTGAAAAAGAATCAATCTTCATGCATTACGACCCGCGCTGGGGAGCCAACGCTAACAAATACCGTAACCAGTTCGCGCGGACAAAAGAATACAAGTTGTACCAGGATGGGAAATTCTACTATCTGCCTGATGATGTGCTGGAACTTTTTCCATTGCCCGATTCAATACTCACTGAAGAACAGGTAGCAATAAAGAACCATCTGCAAGAACTTATAGATAAAGCTCCTCAATGGAAATAAAGTACTAAATAATTCTTAAATCTTAAATCGTTAACCTTCATTCTTATATCAGAAGCTTGTAAAGTCCCATTTTCCCCTGAAAGGCCTTGTCAGAAGATCATTTGCACCATCATCATCGATAAACCTTTCGTGTGCCGGCGACCATTTAAGTGGTCTTTCCAGGTCATAGGCGATATTAACAATATTGCAGAGTGATGCTGTGCGGTGACCGATTTCCACGTCCGAAACAGGTTTTGTCCTTTTCTTGACTGCATCTATCCAGTCCTGGTAATGGTTTTCGCTTTTATACAATCGTGTATCGCCAGGCCCGGGTTCTTTTTCTGTCAGTCCTTTTATGTCGGAGCGATAGAATTCCCTGCTTATTTCTATCTTACCTTCAGAACCAAGGAATTGCACTGCATTGAATTCACCCCAGTCTTTATGGTACATCTCCACGCCGCTATCATAAATCATCTTCATCCCCCTTTTGGCGTGCGGTCCTGGCGCAATAAACTCGACCGGTCCTGAGTTATCCATTCCCAGTGCCCACTGGGCGATATCGAACATATGGGCTCCCCAGTCGGTTATATAACCTCCTCCAAAGCCCCGGTATTCCCTCCACAGTGCCCACCGTGTGTCCTCAATGGGCGGTGCCAGGTCGGGGTGGTAACTTCTGTACAGGGAGGGCCCCACCCAGAGGTCCCAGTTAAGATAATCTGGAGTTTCAACCGGTGGCAGCTCGCATGCCCTGTGTGGATCACCAACGCTTACATTTATAGTTTTGATATCACCAATGTATCCATTTCTCACCATCTCGCAGGCATGCCTGAAGTTGCGCCATGAGCGCTGCATATTACCTGTCTGGAACACCCTGTTATATTTACGTGCTGATGATACCATGGCCCTGCCTTCGGCAACAGTGAGAGCCAGGGGCTTTTCGCAATAAATGTCTTTTCCCGCTTTTGCTGAATCGACTGCTATCATTGCATGCCAGTGATCAGGAGTAACAATAACAACTGCATCAATATCATCTCGTTCGAGCAGTTCCCTGTAGTTTTCATATATGTCAACAGGTTGCTTACCCCCGTTAAGCTTTTTGGAATTTGCCTTTTCTGCTTCTTTCCTGAAGTTATTTAGCTTTATACTGTCCACATCACATGCTGCAAGCACTATTGTTTCAGGACAACCATTGACAGATCCAAGAAGTCCATAGCTCTGTTTGCCTACGCCAATGTATCCGAGGTTAATTTTATCATTCGGGGATGAATAGCCTTTACCACCCATTACGTGGCGGGGGATTATAGTGAGTGCACCTGCACCCAGGGCAGCCCTGCCGATAAAGTTTCTGCGGTTCATAGTCATTGTGATAGTTTTAGGGTGTTTACGATATAAATATAAGAGATGTGAGCCTTAATTCAATATGTTAATGTACAGAAATATCGGGAAATCATCTGATGTGTATTGATTCTGAGTGATTAAATATATAAATTCAATGCCATTATAACCTAAAACCACATGCTATGAATAATAATTTTGCGCGTTTGATATGCTTGTTTGTATTAATCTGTATTGCTTCGGTTACTGTTTGCCAGAGAGCTGAAATAAATAAGGAGGAGTTTATGAAAAGGAGGCAGGCTTTGATGGGGAAAGTTGATGCCGATATGATACTTCTTTTCGGTAAACCAAAATCTGAGACGGGAACTCCTTTCAGACAGGATAACGACTTTTACTATTTTACAGGAATAGAGGATGCCGGTTCAGCCCTTATATTATTGCCCGCATCAGGACAATCAATCCTTTTGCAACCGGTATTGTCGCCTCGGGAGATTTACTTTTCGGGTTCCAACCTTTTATGCAATAACAGTGATCCTGCAGAAATGGGCTTTGATGACATTGTCCCTGTGTCTGACCTCGATGAGTACATAGTCAGAAATTGCGGCAGAAAGAGTGGCTCAGATCTTTTTATACGGATAATGCCACCCGATGTGGTAAACGGTGGAAGAATGGAAATGGATCTTCATTATGCAAGGTCAACAAGATCACATTATAATGACCAGGTAACACTTAATACTTACAGGGTAAATAAGCTTAAGCACAGGTATCCTTATATAAATTTCCGGGATATTTCACCATACATTGATGAGTTGAGGGTTATAAAGACGGAATGGGAAAAAGACATTCTGCGTAAGAATGGCAGGGTATCTGCTGAAGGAGTGAAGGCAGCTATAATGGTAACGGAGCCAGGTGTTTACGAGTACCAGATTGAAGCAGCGGCTATGAATGTTGTATCATCACATGGGGCACTGGGACCGGCCTATCCTCCTATAGTGGCCAGCGGACCAAATACCTGCACTTTACATTATGAAAAGAGTTCAAGACAGACGGAGGATGGTGATCTCCTTCTTATTGATTTTGGTGCATGCATGGATTATATGACAATGGATATATCCAGGACATGGCCTGTAAATGGCAGGTTCAGTCCCGAGCAGAGAAAAGTGTACACCCTTTTGCTCGAAATTCAGAAAGCCTGTATTGAGTCTTATAAGCCCGGTGTTAAAGAGGAGGATGTTATTGCTTATGTATATAAGAAATTGGGGACAATGAAATTTGATCTGACCGGTCTTGAAAATTATATTTCTCATTCTATGAAGCCTCCTGTTGAAAACGGGAAACTGAAGATTGAAAACATTATCAGCGGTTTTGGACATTTTGTTGGTATGGCAGTGCATGATGTTGGCGAGTATGGGGATGAAGGGCTGAAGCCGGGCATGGTTTTCGCAATAGAACCCGGGTTGTATAATCCGGATACCGGAATAGGTATAAGGATAGAAGATACGGTACTTATCACAGAGGACGGATGTGAAGTACTGTCCGAAGCGGTACCAAAAGAGATTGATGAGATAGAAGAACTGATGAAAAATTAGTATTGGAATAATGAATTATTTGCAAACCGGATCCCCCTTTGAAGGGGGTCAGGGGGATGTAAATTAACTGGAATATTATATTATTAAAATACTGGATTGTTGATATTACCGGATGATGAATTTGTAGCTAGAGGTTTCCCTTCCTTGAATTTTGTTAAAAGTTTAAGGAGGGGTGCCCTTGCCCGAATAAGCCATAAGGTATATGAGGGTTAAGGATGGGGTGGTTTATATGTATTTTTCCTGCACTTGGCGATATTTGTATTATTGCTGCAATATTTTTAAAATATTATTGCTGATAAATGCTTTGTCGAATAGCATACTTTTCCTATTTTTGTTGCGCTAAAATCAGCTATTCATTGGAGAGATGGGTGAGTGGCTGAAACCACTGGTTTGCTAAACCAGCGTACTCTAAAAAGGGTACCGGGGGTTCGAATCCCCCTCTCTCCGCCAGAGCAATCAAAACAAATCCCGCATCAACGGGATTTTTATTTAGAAGCTCCTTGTCGTCATAAACTTGTTTATGTAAGGCAAGGAGCTTCTAAATAGAAAAGCCATAGGCTTGTTTTGATTGCTCTTTAGCTACCCATACACGGGATCTTGAGGAGCGAAGCGACGAATAATCCCCGACTACAATGTCCAAATAACCTGAATAATCCTTGACTTATTTTAAGATCTATGATAACTTGCTATTCAGAGAAACGAACATGTATTTTACGAACAATTATATAAAGCTAATAATATGCATAATACCGCTGGTTTTTACATGTCAGTGTGAGGACGATAATTACCCTGCCAGGGAAAGAACGCCAGTTTATGCCGGGATGTATGATGCAAGCTTCGTTTACCAGGAATTTGAACCACCACTAAAGGTTACCCTGGAGCTGGACACATCATATAATTTCTATTAAGGGTATGATTCAGTTGACATTGATCAAAATGGTATATATGACTTTTTTATTGAAGAAACAATTGAGAAGGAGAAGCTGGATTCATATAAGTCAGGAATAGATTTCTATAATTCACATTATGAGATAAAACTAAGAAATTATTTTGAAGTTGTATTTAAGAAAGAAGATCTGCCTATTGGTCCGGGTATGTATGCTCGAATAAGCTGGGTGGATACAATAAGTTATAATACCAGAATTGATACGATTTCATACTGGGACTGGAGGAAAATACAAGACTTCCCCATTTCAATGTGGAGAGACAGCACAATAACATGTACAGGATCTTATTTTTCAAATGGTTGTTGGTATGATGTAGGTGAAAAGATTAGATATATAGCTATAAGAAAGAAGAGCGGGTATGATTATAAATACGGGTGGCTAAAAGTAAATGCAGCTTCACGATATCAACTGGCCTTTATGAGCTGTGCTTTTGAGAAGTGAACCTGCTGATATAAATTTAAGCTCATACTATAAACCAGATAAATCAATCCCTGATGCAACGAACGGAACGACCATTGCGCTTATCGAGGTTAGACCGGTCCACATCACAGGAACAGTAATTCAGACGCCGGTACCAGGCAGTACTGGCATCGCTCTCCGTAGCACTCCACCAGACACCGAGGTAGCCATTACGGTCAAACACTCCGGTTTCTTTACGGAAGCCCCCCGGCATAGCTGTAAAACTGCTTTCATTGGTTGCCCCTTCATTTGGATCGCCCCAATGAGCAGTACCAGCTTCCTTTAATTTGCCTCCTTCACCGGTTCCCCGGAAACCAGTATTATCGGCATCAATTTGACTCATGCCCAGATACATTTCCAGCTGTTTCCATTCTGAATCTGTGGGCACATGCCAGCCGTCAGGACAAAGCTTCCCGGTTTCGACAGCGTACCAGTTGTATAGAGCGCCATAAATATTTTTGTGACTTGCTTCATCATTATCATACCAGCAATAGGCGGGTGTTGACAGAGTTCCCCATGTGTTATCATCAGTCACAAGTGGTATGGCTGTACCATCGTTGTACCGGGTGACCTTGAGATTCTCGCCCAACCATACCTGACTGCCAATAGTAATTATGGAGTATTTATTACCGTCTATGTCGGCAATATGTTCATTACCTTCTTCTTTTTCGCAACTGGTGATAATACAAAGAGTAATGAAAAGAAGACATGTAATAACTAAACTGTTTTCAAATGGAGGTTTACTTTTCATAGCATATTCTTTAAAAACAGGGCTTGGATTACACTAACCGGTTTTAGTTTTAATATTGGTTTTTAAGTTTTGCTAATAGCAAGATAAGAAATAATCTCTTTAAAGTCCAGAGAGTGTTTTGATGCTTTCCCACCATCAATGACTATGATAGGGATATCATCAGTTGAATTGTTGAATTGTTAAGATGTTTAATCGGGATAAATTCAACACCTCAACACTTCAACACCTCAACAAATTATAGGATTATTCCTATTTTTGGACAATAACAAACATTGAGATGGCCCGCAGAAAGAAACCATTACTGGAAAGAGTTGAGATAACTGCAATCGGAGCTGAGGGCAAAGCCCTGGGCAGGGTGGATGATATGGTCGTATTTGTTCCTATGCTTGTGCCGGGTGATATAGTTGATATACAGGTTACGCGGAAGAGAAAGAATTATATGGAGGGGTACGTTGTTAAACACCACAAATACTCCGGTATGAGACAGGAGCCCGTGTGCAGCCATTTCGGGATATGTGGTGGCTGCAAGTGGCAGCACCTGCCATATGAAAAACAACTTGAATTTAAACAGCAGCAGGTAGTTGATAATTTTACTCGTATCGGCAAATTCAGTTTCCCGGAAATAAGACCTATCATAGGTTCTGACAACGAGTATCATTATCGTAATAAGCTCGAGTATACCTTTTCAAACCGGCGCTGGCTGACAGAAGAGGAAATAGGTTCAGGTAATGATATAAGCAGCAGGAACGCCCTGGGATTCCATGTGCCGGGAATGTTCGACAGGGTTGTGGATGTAGAAAAATGCTATCTGCAGGATGATGTTTCAAACAAGATAAGAAACGGTATAAAAGACTATGCACTCAGGAATAATCTTGAATTTTATGATTCGAAAGAGCATAAGGGATATCTGCGCACACTGGTTATCAGGACTTCTTCTGAGGGAGAGCTGATGGTTGTACTCAATATGGCATATGAAGACAAAAAGAAAGGAGAGAAATTACTGAAATATATCCGTGACAGTTTTCCTGAGATGACATCGCTGATGTATGTTATCAATCCCAAACTGAACGATACTTTCAATGATCTGGATGTAAAGCTTTTTTACGGCAGGGATCATATAATTGATAGGATGGGTGATCTGAAGTTCAGGATAGGCCCCAAATCCTTTTTCCAGACAAATACTCAACAGGCGCAGAAGTTATATTCTGTTGCCCGGGATTTTGCAGGTCTTACAGGCAGTAATATAGTATATGACCTGTATACCGGTACGGGTACAATAGCTAACTTCATTGCAGGTAAGAGCAGGAAAGTAATAGGTTTGGAATCTGTACCTGAAGCAATAACAGATGCAAGACTTAATGCACAGATAAACGGCATTACAAACACTGAATTTTTCAGCGGGGATATAAAGGACCTGGTTGATAATGAATTCATTGAAAGCCATGGCAGACCTGATGTTATCATCACCGATCCTCCCAGGGCGGGGATGCATGAATCGGTTGTAAGAGCGATAATGAAGGCAAGTCCCGAAATTTTGGTCTATGTAAGCTGCAATCCCGCAACGCAGGCGAGGGATATTGCCATCCTGGCCGGTAAGTATGAAGTTACTGCCATTCAGCCGGTGGATATGTTCCCGCAGACGCATCATGTGGAGAATGTAACGCTGTTGCGACGAACGACGTAAGACTAGCGACCAAAGGAAGATAAAGGCTGAGGTAAAGGATTGTCGGGTAAATAACTGTCAAAACCCATCATTCCATTAATCCATCATTCCATTATTCCATTGAAATATCTCACCACTCATTACTCATCTCTTATATTGTATAAGCTGAACTCTTTCACCAGCGGCTCTTTAATAGAGCTGGTAATTATTAGTCTGAATTCTTTTGCTTCAACCTGATCAAATTCCTGTATACGTTTATTACCTATTGATGTACCCCTGCCAATAACTTTCCATCTCCCGTTCAATCTTGCTTCGACTGAATATTCACGTACTCTTTGTCCCTGTGAAATATCTTCCCGTATAACAAGTGTATTTACAGTATTTTTTTGGTTAAGTGTAATATTCACTTCATTCCCGGAATCTGAGGTGTATGCTACCGGATCTGAAAATCTTCTGGTAATCTCATCCCCAAATTCCTTAAGTCTTTTTACATCAGATTCAGGCAGCAGTCCATCCGGACCGGGCGTGAGCCCAAGGATAAGCGTTGAATTATGACCCACCGACCTGTAATACATATCGACGAGGTTTTCAAGGGGATAAATATGCTCTTCATCACCCGGTTCCCAGAACCATTCATGCCTTCCATTATAGCCCCTCAGTGGAGCGTCTGACATTGCTGCCATCCAGTATTCCCCTTCTGGGTCTCCATGTTTAAGCAACAGGTAGCGCTCAGCCTCAGTTTCACCTGAATGGGAATAATAGTTCGGGAAAGTTGACCAGCAGGGGTAGGGTACAGTTCCTGATTCACTTCCTCCCCAGCGGGCTTCAGCAAGCTGTTCATTATGATAGAAAAGAGCTCCTGGCTGGTGTTTCTTTACTATGGGCAGTACATCCGGTGCTCCCTTATCGGGATGGCTTGCACCGCCGTCGAACCATATTTCAAAAAGATCACCATACCCGGTACAAAGTTCCTCGACCATTCCAGTTGTGATTTGTTAGGTATCGGGATATCCTGGCTGCAGGCAAAGAGTTGGAAAAACAGCAAAAAAGAGATGACTAAAAGGTATTTCATTGTAAGTTACGTGTTGCTCGTTGCTCGTTCCTGGTTGCTCGTTCCTGGTTGCTTGGGTACTAGTATAGCCTGCAATAGATACGGTTGGTCAATTCAATTATCAGTCCTCAGTCTTCAGTCCTCAGTCGCCAGCTAGAAGATTTAAATATTCTATACAGTATCAGACCGCCAACTGCCGACTGCCAACTGCCGACTCTTATACATTATCCAGTGCCATTCTTATTTCTCCTCTCGATATACTTCCTGCTTATCTTTTCCTCAGGATGATCATGAGAGAAATCTACCCAGTATTGCCGTATAGTTCCCCTGATGTCACTGTGAAGTACCAGCAAGCCAATCAGGTTCGGTATGGTCATAAGGGCTATGGTTATATATGATAATGACCATATAATTGTAGTATCGGTGAAGGATGCAATAAAGAACATCACAACATATACAATGCGGTAATATATCACTGAATTAGGGCCAATCAAGTAAGTGAGTGCCCTGTCGCCATAATACGACCAGGAAATTGCTGTTGAAAACGCAAACAGTAGAAGTCCTATTGCTACTATATACTGTCCCCAGTGGCCGAAGAAACCCATTTCAAAAGCCTTTGCCGTAAGGGGCGCACTGTGCATGAGCGATTTCCCTTCTATTACAATTTTCTCCGATGATGATTTTATAAACAGGCCTTTTATCCTTTCACCCATAGTTGGTTTATCCTTCTCATCAATTACCAGCTTTCCTGCGGAAATATTTAAGGTACCGGTATAGGGCTCTGTTCCTTTCAGGAATTTAAAGTCCTCAGCCAGGGACTCAGCGTGTAGAAGGCTTATTCCGGGGGTAGTGAGGATACCTTCTTCTACGCTAATTGTACCTTCATACAAATCAAGCTTAGGCAGGCTTTTATCTTTGCTTATGTGGTTGCCCAGTATCCTGATACCCTCTTCCGTCTGGTCAGTGTATTCACCGACAACAAATTCCATATCGGCTTCCTGGAACTGGTTTATGTGTTTCTTATCCCATGTTCCCGATGAAAGCAATACCAGACCCGTAAGGGTGCATATGCATATTGTGTCTATAAATGGTTCAAGTATGGCAACCATACCCTCGGATACTGGTTCCGGTGCCCGTGCTGCCGAGTGTGCTATCGGGGCTGATCCCTGTCCTGCTTCATTTGAAAAAAGCCCCCTGTTTACCCCGCGGTTGATAGTCCATGAAAGAGATGCCCCAAGAAAACCCCCTATTGTTGCTTCAGTTCCGAATACACCATCACGGAAAATGGCTATAAAAGAAGGTATTATATTTTCATAATTCTTGCATATTACTGCCAGTGCACCGACAAGATAAATGAGAGCCATGGCAGGGACCAGGGTGGACGTTACTTTGGCGATCCTTTTTATACCACCGATAATAACCAGCCCGAGCAATACAGCCAGAATAAAACCTGTAATTATATGGTTAATGCCAAATGTGGCAAAAACCGAGTTTGATATACTGTTTATCTGTGGAAGACTTCCTGTACCGAAAGAACTGAGCACCGTGGCAACAGCGAAAAAACCACCCATGACAAAACCGACTTTAATTACTTTTCCGTTGCGAAGGTTAATATTTAACTTTTTCTTCATATAATACATCGGGCCACCCGATACAGTACCATCCGGCAGGATATCCCTGTTCTTGTGGGAGATGGAGACTTCAACAAATTTGGTACACATACCTATCATTGCTGTTACCAGCATCCAGAATAATGCCCCTGGCCCTCCCAGATGAATGGCAAGTGCAACGCCGGCAATATTGCCGGTACCTACTGTACCTGACAGGGCGGTTGACAATGCCTGGAAGTGACTGGTATCCCCTACATCCTTGCTATGGTCATATTTACCCTTTACTATCCTGATCGCATGTTTAAAATATCTTATCTGTGGAAAACCGAGGTAAAGGGTGAAAAAAATACCGGTACCAAGAAGCAAAAAGACAAACCACGGATGACCTCCGATATACCCGTCAAGTTTTATGAGAAAGTCGTTTATTGCCTGCATTATTTTGGATTTGGATTCTCAATAATGCCAACAAATGTAATAATTAAATGATAAGAAGAAAGTATAATAATTATGCTAGATAATATAGAAACCTTGACAATATGCTTGTTTAAATTTCTTCTAAATACGGATTTAAAATGGTTCAGCATGAGAATGAACATTATGATATGATATCATAAAACTAAATAATAGTTTTTCAATTAATACCGAAATCCATGTTTAAAGGGAAGATAAGAATTTGCGGCACTACTTACTCCTGACTCTGAAGGGATGTATTTTGGAACCCTGACAAAAACATGCAGTTCAAACAGTATGTTGGTTCCATGTTGTGCAATGTGTCGCGTACAGAACAGTGCGAACCCCTGGTCATGCGGGTGAGTCAATGAAAACACGGTAAAGATTATATTGTTAATTCCGGGCTGAGTTTTCGTTATTTTGAAAGGAGTGCTTATCTTAGTCATATCTAATCACACATCCTTTAACTTAAAGAAAAATAATTATGACTAAAAAAAGCAATATCCTTCTTTCTCTAACTCTCATTCTGGGTCTTATAAGCCTTACTGCCATGTCTGCTACAGTTAAAGACCCGGCTGGGAAATGGAAGTTCACCGCACCAGGTGCACCTTATGGTTATGACCAGGGATTAATAGAAATAGTTAAAGAGGCTGATGAATATAAGGCAACCCTTTCATTTACAGGAATGGATTATAAATTTGAACTCGAGAAGGTGAAATTCGAAGAAGAGAAACTCAGCTTTAACCTGTACCTGGAGGGAGAGGATATTTATGTATTGATGTCATTCAGTGAAGAGGATAAACTCGCGGGGAAGGCTATATACTCGCAGGGAGAAGTGGCACTTTATGCCACAAGGGAGTTGATAGAAGAATAAACCTCAGCCGGTTATATTCAATAATATTATGTACTTTTATTTATTAATACGGCTGATTCATGATAAAATTCAATCTTTAATAATATGAAAAGAATTATACTCCCACTTTTCTTTTTAGCTTGTTTCATATATGCGAGGGGTCAGGTAATATTCTATGAACCCATGAGTGAGAGGCTGACCGGTTACAGCATGGATGTTGAACTTGATCCTGAGACAAAAACTGTCTCGGGTTCGATGGAAGCTTACTGGGTTAACAATTCAAGAAAATGGGTGCCTGACATTCAAATGCATATGTACCTTAATGCATTCAGCAGCAACAGAAGCACCTTCTATAATGAGAATCACGGATCACCAGGAAGCAGTGAAATAGATTACGGATGGATAACAATCAATAACATCATTAACCATAAGGGCACGGACCTGAAAAGGCATATGGAATATATTCAACCGGATGATGGTAATCCATATGATAAGACAGTATTGCGCATAATCCTTGCTGAGCCCGTGGCACCTGGTGACACTGCACTTCTTTATATCGATTTTACATCGAAGCTGCCGTCGAACATAAGGAGAACAGGGTTCACGGATGATTTCTTTTTTGTGGCACAGTGGTTTCCGAAATTCGGGGTTTACGAAACTAAAGGAATGCGCAATGTTGAAAAAGACGGGTGGAACTGCCACCAGTTTCATGCAAATTCGGAGTTCTATGCCAATCATAGTGTTTATAAAGTCAGAATTAAGGTTCCTGGAGAATATATAGTTGGTAGCGGAGGCCAGCTGATAAGCGAGGAGATAAATGACGAGGGTTTTAAGATATTAAATTACAGGGCTGAAGATATTGTCGATTTTGCATGGACAGCATGGCCGGGATATAAGGAATATGAAGATCAATGGGAACATGTGAAAATAAGATTCCTTTCACCCCCGGGAAGGGAGGACCAGGTAGACAGGCAATTTACAGCTGTGAAGAATGCCCTTGAATACCTGAATGAACACGTAGGCCCTTTCCCATGGCCTCACCTCACTTTTGTGGATCCACCTGCAAAAGGTGCCGGTGCAGGGGGTATGGAATATACAACAATATTCACTTCAGCAAGCGCCCCCAGGATGCCGGAGTTTATTAATATGCCGGATATGGTTACTGTTCATGAATTCGGACATTCATATTTTATGGGCATGCTCGCCACTAACGAATTTGAAGAACCATGGATGGACGAAGGAATAAATTCGTACTGGGAGTCAAGGATAATGGATCATTATTACGGACCGGGCAAGGGAATAATTAATCATAAGTACTTCTGGCTTTCCGACAAGGAGAGCCAACGAATGGGATATGTATACTCCTCAAACAGGACCGTTTCAGATAACAGCCCGTATGCATGGCAATATCCCCATGGTTCCTATGGCATGCTTTCATACCAGAAAGCCACCACGTGGCTGCTTACAATGCAGGGGATAGTGGGAGAGGAAACTATGGATGAGATATTCAGGACATACTATAAGGAATGGGCATTTAAACACCCCTCAGCAAAGGATTTTATAAAGATCACAAACCGTGTCGTAACCAGAATGCACGGTGATAAATACGGGGAAAATATGAACTGGTTTTTTGATCAGACCCTTTACGGAACAGGAATAGTTGATTATAAGCTGGCAGGAATATCAAACCATAAGGAAAGGTCGTTCAGAGGAATGGTAAACACAGATACTGCAGGAATGATCTTGCGGAAAGATGATATGGCAGGTGATACCCTGTATACATCTGTTGTCAGAGTGGAAAGGCTGGGAGAAGTTAAACTGCCCGTGGAAATAAAAATCCTTTTTGAAGACGGGACGGAATTGACTGAATACTGGCATGGCAAAAGCAGATATATAGATTATGAATATTCAGGACCTAATAAAATAATCAGGGCTGTTATTGACCCTGACTATAAGATACCCATGGATGTAGATTATATTAATAACTCCTATACGATTAAACCGGATACGGTTCCTCAGAAAAGAATAATAAGGAAACTATTGACCTTCATGCAGTTTTTAACACATATTATCTCATTATAAAAACCAGGCAGTATGAAATTTATTAAAGCGTTTACCGGGGGTGCTACAAGGGCATTTCGTTCTTTTAAAGCCCTGTTAATCATATGGTTGCTCACTTTTTCAGTGCTGGCAGTTTTTTCATTCCCTTTGAAATCATTTTTAAATAATGCCCTCGGGAGTACAGCATCAACCAGTTTATTAAAAGATGGATTTGATATTAGTTATTTTTTTAACCTGGGCAACTCGTTTGTCCCAATGATGTCAGCCATTTCCGGTGGTATATTAATAGTGTTGTTGATATTCTTTTTCCTCTATACATTCCTTAACGGGGGACTATTTGATTCACTTCTGGCAAATAGATGGAATTATAAGCCAAGCGACTTCTTCAGGTCATCTACAAGATACTTCCTGTCGTACCTCGTTATAATGTTGCTTGTTATACTGATGATAACGATTGTATTGTTTCTTGTAGTCGGTTTACCACTTATTATCCAGGGTGCCGGTTCATCAGGTTCAGAAGAGGCAACGTTGAAGCTTGTGTCAATACTCAGATTTGTCGTATTACTTATATTGCCCATATTCCTCCTGGTGGCAGATTATGCAAGGGTATGGCTTGCTGCAAATAAACATTGTAAGATTTTTAAGGCCCTTGGCTACGGGTTTAAGGGTACTTTTAAATCTTTTTTCGGCTCTTATTTCTTCATGCTGGTCATGGTAATTGTGCAGGCATTATATGTTGCGCTGGTAGTAAAAATTCTATCCGGCTATACTCCCGATACAGCCGGAGGAATTTTTTTGTTGTTCCTTCTTTCCCAGGTACTTTTCTTTATTAAGTTATACCTGAGGGCACTGAGATACGGTGGTGTTGCTGCATTATACCAGATATGAACTATTAGTTATTAGCTATTAGTTATGAGTTATGAATTGATAATTCATAATTCATCATTCATAATTTAGTTAGCTCCAGGCAGTCGATACCTGCCATATTGCCGGGTGCAGCTCTTGGATCAGAGCCATGAATCATTACCTCAAGAATGTTTTCTCCTTCAAGCAGCATATGCCTCCCCAGAGATATGTCTACAACTTCTTCACCGTCAGTGTATCCATTAAAGAATCCGCCTGCAGGGTTAGCGTTCAGTTTAAAACTGATGATTCCATAATCACGTGCCCTAGATAACCTGGCCGTAACATCATACATGCCTGTCTCCGGTATGGTAAATCTCGCAAACAGCTTATCACCTGTCTCTCCATTTCTCCACCATAGCTGTCCTTTATTACTCCAGTCCCAGGCGGTTATATACTGTGTTTCGGCAGAGCCATGCTCAACAGCCATTACTTCAAGGAACTCACCTTCAATGATACCGTTATCGTCCACTACAGGCTTTATTATATCAGATCTTTTTGTCGGGACCGGCCTGGCGACTGCCTCTTCATCGGGGATTATATTTATTTCTGTACCGGGGAATATATAATAGTAACCTGTCAGGGCATAATTAATCACTGTTGGTGCCCAGTGCCACAATTCGATGTTAGAGCTTATTTTTTCCATAAAAGGTATGGCATCGAGTATCCTGAAGCGCATGTTAACCGTCATGCCGGGATTAAAATTGCCCGCGCCTGTTGGCTGAGCAATAAAAGGATGGCTGAATTTCTCGGGACGGCACCATGCATAGCCGTAGTAATCTTCAGTTCCCGTGCCAATGCACGATGGGAATGGTTCATTATCCACAAAAATCTTTTCATCTCCTTCTCCCCACCAGGCATCAGCTGTGTTATATACAGTAACGGCATCTCCGGCATACACACCCTTACCCGTAATGTCAATATAATTGATGTCAAAATGCTCTCCCGTGCCGCCGGAATTTTCAGCCCCGGCTGTTTTGATATTATGATACTCATGCCATGATGTGCCGAAATACATACTATTCCTGTGCCATCTATAGGGTTCCAAGAATATTTCCGTATTTACATTCACTGTCTGTTCCCCGAAATTATGTACCCGGAAATCAGCTGATTCCCTGAAAGGCATTATCCACACGGACTGCATCATTCCTTCATCGTTCACAGTGGTATACCATGTATCGGAGGGGTATAATTCAAACCCTGTACCGAAGAAATCTCCGGCAGGAACCCATACTGTCCTTGTCCCGTCAAATTCAATCCCAATGACTGTTGAGCGAAGTGCCTGCTTTATATCTTCAGCCTCAATTTTCATTTTTACCATGACAATTGCCTGCCTGCCTTTGCCTGTTGAATAGTTAATTGAGCTATCCGGTAAAATATCACCTGACAGAAGAGCCGGTTCGGTGTCCATATCCGGGCTGCTGATAAGCTGCTGGTTTACTTTCTCTATTTTGCTTTCGGAGTCCCGGAGAAGATCCATACTCAGGGTTTCAACCTTAACATCTTTATCATAATCCCTGTAACATATATTATAATACACACTAGGTTTGCGCCTGTTTTCGCTTATAAGTATTGAATCGCATTCATAGGTTATCTTACAATGCTCAGAATAAGGGATGGGCAAATACAGATTATGTCCCCTCCTGTAATAATCGGACTCCGGGGAGACGGATGAACTCAGAGGTTCTCCAGCCAGCAGCTGTCCGCTCAGTACTTTCAGGATGTTATCCTCAACAGCAGGCTCTTCATTGTTGTCAAAGTAAATTCTTACTGTGCCTTCATGACTTCCTGCGCCGGCAAAAGTCATCCACCACCTTACTATCACTCCCGGTCCTTCATGATCGAAGAGCACAAATTCCCTTCTGCCGTTATTTTCTTCTTCACGGATAAACTGTGTGTAGTCGGCATTGGCAAACCAGCCTTCTTTGCCCGGTTCCGCCGATCTGCGGTCGTAGCTGCTGAATTGCTCCAGCTGGTAAGGGGGATCAGGGTATTCGGTAATTGAATACCTGTCGGTCATTTCGGATAATAAGGAGTCAAGGGTGATGACTTTATTCTTGGAGCAGGAAGACAAAGAAAAGGCTAAGGCTAAGGCTAAGGCCCCGCCTGCGCTGCTACGCAGCTTCGGCGGATATAGTAAGGCCCTGGAAATAATAGATAGTGGAGTGTTGATTCTGAATAGTTTCATGGTTTCGGGGTTTTAGATTTATATCAAAATTAAGAAAATATAAACAAAGAGAAGATGCGAAATTCGAGAGAGAAGATAGCAGTCTTCAGTCGTCAGTCGGTCCTGAATCTTCGATTCGAGGGTTCTCGAAAAAGCTCAGCTTTTCCGGGACCTTCCTTACTCTTAGCCTTACTCCGTCCGCCGAAGATGGGTGTGGGTCAGAGACCCACATCATCGGTGAAGTAAGTATTTATACTGCATATAAAATAAGTTTAAATATTGTTTTTGATGACATCCTACAAATTTAAATTTGAATGGGGTAATATTATCATTTACATATATCTATGGAAAAGGAGAGCCTGTTTAACCTTCTGAAGCAGGATGTCCGGTTTGAAGAAGGATTCAATTCCTGCATGAACTGCGGTGTTTGCACTGCAATCTGCCCTGCAGCCGAGTTCTACAATTATGATCCCAGGAAGATAGTTGACATGGTTCAAACGCGTGATAACTATACCATACTTGGATTGCTCAAGAGTGAAACCATCTGGTATTGTGGTCAATGCATGTCATGCAAGACAAGGTGTCCAAGGGGCAACACACCCGGTTCAATCATTATGGTACTCAGGCTTGTATCACAGAGGCTGGGTTATTTTGTTGAATCAGAAAAAGGAAGGCAACAATTTGCAGTTAAAAGGACGGCGGGTGATAATATATTGAAACATGGTTATTGTGTCCCTGCTTATGCCGTTGATCCTGATAAACATCCTGAACAGGGTCCTGTCTGGGAACATATATACAATAATCTGGAACATATGATCGCTCGTGCAGGTGGTGAGTTAAACGGGAAGGAGGGCCCTTTGAGAAGATTCAGCCCTGAAGTGATGCAGGAGTTAAAGAACATTTTCAAGGTTACGGGCGGCCAGGATCTTTTTGATAAAATTGAAGAATACTCAAAGAAGAAAGCAGCTGAAATGGGATTTGAATTTAAGCCGGACGGAACTGATTGCGAGTATTTTGATTATGTATTTACATATGACAGCGGATGTCATTTTTGTGATAGTATAATGGAGGAAGAATATGAAACAGGAGGGCAAGAAAAGAATATGGAAGGAATTTCAGAAGGAAATACCTGATGATCATTTCTTCTTTGTCAGATCATGTATAAGGCAAAGTTTTTTCCCGGGATCCGAACAGTTCCTCATTAAGCTTTTAAGGGAAGAACTCGGTAAAGACATATACGAAGATCCACGCCATACTACTTGTACAGGTATAGGTTATCACAGTGATGTGGTGCCTTTTGAGACAATTCAGACAGTAGTAGCCAGGCACTTTGCATTGGCGACAGAACGTGGTTATAAGGACATACTGATATCCTGCGTAACCTCTTTCGGTATTTATGAAGAGATAGTTGAAACATGGAAACATTTTCCTGAGACACTGGAAAAGACCAGGGAATACCTCTATAAGGCCACAAAGAGGGAATTTGAAGTTCCACGCACCATTTTACATACCAGTGATGCGGTATATAAATTCAAGGATGAGATAGCATCCAGGATGAAATATCCTCTTATTGATCATAGAACCGGTGAACCACTTAAAGCGGTTGAGCACATAGGCTGCCATTATTCAAAAATGTTTCCCAAGTACGGGGTAGGAGGTGCAGAATTTCCTCATACACTGGTTGGCATGATTGAGTCCTGGGGAGGTGAAGTAATAGATTATCCTGAAAGGAGGCATTGTTGCGGATTCGGATTCCGCCAGTACCTGATTCAGGCTGACAGGGGTTATTCAATGTCCAATTCCAAAAAGAAATTTGAATCGATGGAACCTTATAAGCCTGAGTTTGTACTGGCTAACTGTCCGGGCTGTACAATGTTTATGGATAAATGGCAATATACCATCAAGGAACAGGAGGGGAAAACCTATGGTGTTAATGGACAGGGGATACCTGTATTAACATACGAAGAGCTGGCCGGCCTGGTAATGGGATATGATCCCTGGGACCTTGGAGTGCAATACCATATGGTGCAGTCAGAACCCCTCATGGACAAGATGGGCATACCATACGATAAAGACAAAAAGTATATTGCCAAGGATGGCAGCAAACTTGAAGCCCCAAAAAACCTGATAAATGCCTGAAAAGCAGGATGAACATATAGTTATCGTTGGTGCAGGTACCGCAGGATGCACTGCAGCGGGTCAGCTTGCGAGGGAAGGTTACAGGATAAGCCTTATAGAGAAAGAAAGCAAACCGGGAGGAAAGGTAAACAACTGGTACCAGCTGTTCCCTGACAGGAGAAAAAGTGAGGAAGTACTGAAATATCTGCTGGGCGAAATTGATAATCCTCTTATAAATATTAGCTTAAATACTGATATTGATAGTATTATTAAGGAGAAAAAGAAATTCCTGGTCACAACCACACATGGAGAACTGCTTCCCGCTGATGCTATTTTGTTGGCTACCGGTTTTGATCTCTTCAACCCGGAGCGCAAGGAAGAATATGGGTACGGTATTTATGATGATGTAATTACCTCCGTTGAGCTGGAAGATAAATTCCATTCCGGCGCTATTCTTACCTCAAAGGGTGTCCCTCCCAAAAGGGTTGGCATCGTTCATTGTGTGGGTTCCAGAGATGAAAAGGTTGGCAACTTTCATTGCTCAAAGGTGTGCTGCGTTACGGCTGTAAAGCAGGCAATTGAGATTAGGGAGATGCTACCCGGAACCGAAGTGTTTTGTTTCTATATGGACATGAGGATGTTCGGTCCTTATTATGAAGAACTTTACAGGGAGGCTCAGGAAAAATGGGGAGTTAATTTTATCAGGGGAAAGGTTTCGGAAGCAAGTGAAAATATAGAAGGCAGATTGCTTATAAAGGTTGAGGATACCCTTGCCGGGAGGCCTCTTAAGATGCAGGTTGATTTACTGGTTCTTATGATAGGCATAGAGAATTCATTATCCGGCAAAAGAATAGCGGAAGACCTTGATTTGAAAATAGGAATAAACGGATTTTTCAGCGTGCTTGATAATCATTATGGTAATAACCTGAGCAATATGGAGGGTGTTTTTTTTGCAGGTACCTGCACGGCTGCCATGAATATTACCGATACTATTTCTCATGCCAGGGCTGCAGTGGTAGAAATCGACAGTTATCTGAAATCACAAAAGAAAGAGGTTGAAGTATGAAAAATTTTGGTTTTTCGTCAATTAAGCCGAGGGTTATTGATTATGATAAAAATAACAGGACTGTTCTGGATTATATCATGGAGCATGAGCCATCATTTGCACTATGTATAGGCTGCGGAGGATGTGCTGCTACCTGCTCAGCCGCCCGGTTCACTGATATGAGCCTGAGAAAAATAAATATACTTCTCAAAAGGGGTGAGAACGACGAGGTCAGAAGGTTAATTAACAAATGTATGCTATGCGGTAAATGCACCCTGGTATGCCCGCGGGGAGTAAATACCAGGAATGTTATTTTCCTTACACAACAGGCTTTTAAAAAACTTGATAATTATGCAGTTTGATCCGTTTGTCATACCATTCAATATAGGTCTCTACTTTATCATATTATACTGTGTTGCCACATGTATCGTATGGTTCAGGGACCTGTCGCGGACAGATAAACTGAGGTTGCAGAGGGGATTCTTCGGAAGACCTTTCGTCTGGAGCATAAGGGAAATATTTATGGAAAGCCTGATTCACAGGAAGATAATCAGGATAAATCCCGTACTCGGCTATATGCATATGAGCCTGGCTTTTGGCTGGTTTTTGTTAATAGTGCTCGGTACGATTGAAGCCGATATATTTGGAGACAGCCATCTTAACCCTCCTTATAAGGCCATATTTTTCAGGTTTTTCAATCCAGACCATGGAGCGGAAGGGTTCGCAAGGGCATATTCATTCATAATGGACCTTATCCTTGCATTTATCCTCTCAGGATTGATGATAGCCATAATAAAAAGGTTCTGGTCGCGTATTGTGGGAATGAAAAAAACAACAAGGCTGAAGACACTGGATAAAATTGCCCTTACTTCACTCTGGCTCATTTTTCCCAGCAGGTTACTGGCCGAAAGTTTAACCTGCGGAGCTGCCGGATCGGGCAGTTTTCTTACGGGATCACTGGGTTCTTTCTTTGCTGGTTTTTTGCCGGCATCCCAGATGGCATACCCTTTCTGGTGGTTATATTCAGTCTCACTTGCAGTATTTTTTATCCTGTTGCCGCGCACCAGGTACATGCATATACCTTCAGAATTGTTCCTTATATTCCTGAGGAATTCAGGGGTCAGGACAGGTGACCAGCATGGTTCATATACCGAAGCCCAGGTCTATAGCTGCTCATCGTGCGGAATATGCATCGATAAGTGCCAGCTCAGCAGCTCGGCCGGAATAAATAATATACAATCGGCATATTTTGTCAAAGGGCTTAAAAGGAATGATGACGTTTATGATATATCATTGAATTGCCTTATGTGTGGCAGGTGTGAAACAGCATGCCCTGTAGGTATAGAGCTTGGTGCCCTCAGGATGATACAGCGAAGGGCCGGTAAAGCACCTGAAGACATGAAGATGATCTGGACGGGATATATGAGGGAAAGAAACCAGCAGATAAGTGACAAAGCAAATAATTACATAAAAGCTTATAAATACCTGACATCTGAAATAATTGATACATCCCCGGATGTATTATATTTTGCAGGTTGTATGACCCATCTCATCCCCGGCATAGCTTCGTCGATGGAAAAAATATTTGAAACTGCAGGGGTGAATTACCGGTTTATGGATAAAGACGGTTCTGTATGTTGTGGCAGACCGCTTATGCTGGCAGGTAAAGACAGGGAGGCCAGGGAACTTATTCAACATAATACATCCACTATCTGGAGTTCGGGGGCAAAAATGCTGGTAACATCCTGTCCTATTTGTCTCAGGGTATTTAATGAAAGTTATCACCTGGATGTAGAAGTACTTCATCATACCCAGTTTATCAGCAGGATGATCGGTGAAGAGAGACTGGATCTTAAGTTTCTTAATCAGACCGTTGTATATCATGACCCGTGTGAACTTGGAAGGGGATCAGGTATCTATGATGAGCCCCGGAAAGTATTATACCATATTGCAAAATATCAAAAAACAGCATTTGAAAGGGAGAACGCACCATGTTGCGGTGGCAGCCTGGGGAATATCCGGCTTGACAGCCGAAAAAAAACAATAATAGCCTCAGATGCATTGGATGACCTTACGAGCTCTTCCCCCGATTATCTCATTACTTCATGTCCCCTGTGTAAGAAAACATACGGCAAAGTAAGAAAGCCTGATACACCAGAAATTCTGGATATTGCCGAAATAGTGGTCAGGGCAATTTCTGATTCCAGCCGGCCTGAAAAGCTCAACAATAAAAAGCACCAAGAAGAAGTTATATACCTGGAAACAAAATAATTTTTTTGTGAATCAGTGATATCAAAATTCTTCGGTTTATATTTGCGGCTGGTATGATTTTTGATATTTATGATATGCATAAATCAGAAGTGTTTTTTGAATTAGAGTCTGAAGGGGACAAATAAAATACCGTTTGTGTAATTTTTTACGAGGTTTGTCAAAAAGATTCTTATAATATACAATAAAATAACGTTGTATTACGTAGAAGAATAATGGGAATAAGTTCTATTGATTTAAATAGTCCAACTTTATGTATATGATAAACGTCGTATATTATATGCGGTAAATTATTCCTCTTTTGATAAGTTAAAGGCTGAATTATTTATTTTAATTACCATGAGAATAATGAAAGAATTTTTTGTAATTGTGTTGATTCTTGTTTTTGCAAGTAGCTGTGGAAATCGTAATAATGATAGCAACATTGACCAGTCAACATCATTTATAACACAACAGGAAGACGGTACGGTAGTTCTTGACCTTGAAAAGGCATATCTATTGGAGGACAGCCTTCATCCCGATATGAATACGGCAGAATGGTCGGTCAGGATAAAATCAAAGGGCAGATATGAATTATGGCTAACCAGTTATACTAAAGACACGATGGATCTGCAATATGAAGGACCTGTTTATATCAATTTCCAGGATAAGAGGATCAAGGCAGAAACTATAATAGGGAATGAGATAGTATTAGACACACCGGGCCTGGGTGACATGTATTTCAGGGCTGATTCAAAGCTGGGCTCAATTTATGTTGAAAATCCCGGTGACTATAATATACAGCTTGTAGGTTCCAAGGTAAGACCTTTTGAGACTACTGCCCTAAGCAATAGTACAAGGCACACAGAACTCAGGAGCCTGATACTAAAACCAATCACCGAATGACCCGCTTGCCCGGCAAATTCAATATTGATAAAAAAGCAATCATAATAACGGGGGGAGAAGGTGTCCTGGGAAGCACCCTCGCTTTTGAACTGGCATCCCTTGGTGCCAGGATTGTTATTATCGGCCTCAACGAGCAAAGAGGACAGGAAATAGTAAGTAAGATTTCCGGTAATAAAGGCAGTGCTGTATTTTATCACGCCAGTGTACTCGACAGGCAAGCCCTTAAAGAAATAAGAAAGTCAATAGTTACCGGGTGGGGTTCAATAGATGTCCTGATTAATGCGGCAGGAGGAAATATGAAAGGTGCCACAGTGGAAGAAGACGAGACTATTTTTGAGATGAATCCCGATGATTTCAGGAAGGTATATGAACTTAACCTTGAAGGTACGGTAATCCCTTCTCTGATATTTGGTGAACAGATGTCAGAACAGGGCAGAGGTGTCATTCTGAATTATTCATCAATGGCTTCCTTAAGGGCCATAAGCAGGATCGCCGGCTATTCGGCAGCCAAAGCCGCTGTTGACAATTTTACCAGGTGGATGGCGGTTGATATGGCCGCAAAATTCGGTGATGGGATCAGGGTAAATGCCATAGCACCCGGCTTTCTCGTGACAAATCAGAACCGTGACCTCCTTATCAATGAAGATGGTTCGCTGACGGACAGGGGAAAGAAGATTATCAATCAGACTCCCTTTGGACGTTTTGGAGAACCTGAAGAGCTCACCGGCACTGTTTTATGGCTAATCACCGACGCCTCAAGTTTTGTTACCGGAGCGGTAATACCTGTGGACGGAGGCTTTTCAGCCTACTCTGGGGTGTAAACCTCCTCAATCCATTTCTTTGCATTTATGAATGCCTGTATCCAGGGTGTTACCTCGTCTTTTTTTCTTTCTTCAGGGTACCAGGCACACTGCCAGGGCATAAAAGATCTTTCGAGATGGGGCATCATTACGAGGTGTCTGCCATCATGGGAGCAGACAGCAGCAGCATTATATTCCGAGCCGTTTGGATTGGCAGGGTAGGTGCTGTAATGATATTTAACAGGTATATTGTAAATACTTTCATCATAGGGCAGGTCAAAACGGCCTTCCCCGTGTGCAACCCAGATGCCAAGTTTCATTCCTTCCATGCCATTCAGCATAATTGAATTACTTTTACGGACATCAACGGTAAGGAAAGCTGATTCAAACTTACCTGAAGCATTATGCAATAATGAAGGTTTCAGTTCATGTTCAGGATAAATAAGGTTTAGCTCAGCCATCAGCTGGCAACCGTTGCATACACCAAGGCTCAGGGTATCATCGCGATTATAAAAATTCTCAAGTGAGATCCTGGCTTTTTCATTATACCTGAAAGCCCCTGCCCAGCCTTTCGCTGATCCCAGGACATCTGAATTTGAAAAACCACCAACAAACACAATGAAATTAACATCTTCAAGGTTTTCCCTGCCATTGATGAGGTCGGTCATATGAATATCCTTAACATCGAAGCCTGCCAGGTACAATGCATATGCCATTTCCCTGTCGCCATTAACCCCTTTCTCCCTTATTATTGCAGCTTTAACGCCCGTGGGCTTGCGTTTCCCGTGAGCGATGCCCAGGTCCTCAAGCTTCCCGGTAAAATCATGCATATCGAATAGCACCGGGTGTTTATGGTAGTTTTCATATTTTTCAAAGGCCAGTTCCCTGCCGCATTGTTTGCGGTCAAAAAGGTATGAAGTTCTGTACCACTTATTCCTCAATTCCTCGATCCCAAAAACATAATCTTTTCCTCCTTTAGAGATGAACAATGACCTTTTGGCCACCGGCTTTCCGATTGAATAATAAGATATACCCATATCAAGTAAAATTTCAGCAACTTCATCTTCATTTTCAACCTGGATTATTATTCCCGGGTTTTCGCTGAAAAGCAGCTTTATTAAATCATCTTCGTTAACAGCATCAAGGTTTATACTCATCCCCCCTTCAGTGCCGGAAAAACACATTTCCAGTAGGGTTGTTATCATACCACCTGCAGAAATATCATGGCCTGCAATAATTTTTCCATCATTAATAAGATCCTGTATGGTATTAAATACGGTCACAAAATATTCAGGATCCTTAACAGAGGGAGCATCAGTGCCTATCTTATTGCATATCTGGGCAAAGCTGCTGCCACCCAGTCTGTATGAATCGCTGCTCATATCAATATAAAGCAGATCTGTTTCCGAATCTGCCACCATAACGGGCTCAATGATTTTTCTCACATCTTTTACCTCGGAAGATGCTGATATTATCACAGTTCCGGGGGAATATACTATATCATCCTTATATTTCTGGGTCATTGACAGGCTATCCTTTCCTGTTGGGATGTTTATGCCAAGGCTGATTGCAAAAACACTGGCAGCTTCTACAGCCTCATAAAGCCTTGCATCTTCACCCGGATTTTTACATGGCCACATCCAGTTGGCTGAAAGTGATATTCCTGAAATACCATCTTCGAGCGGAGCCCATATTATATTGGTAAGAGCCTCTGCTATTGACAGAACTGATCCGTGAGCAGGATTCACCAGCCCGGCCAGGGGTGCGTGTCCGAGGGACGTTGCATATCCTTTTATACCCCTGTAGTCCAGAGCAATAGCACCCAGGTTATTAAGAGGAAGTTGCAGCTCCCCTGCACATTGCTGTTTGGCTATTCGCCCGGTAACTGACCGGTCAACCTTATTGGTCAGCCAGTCTTTACAGGCAACCTCCTCAATCTGTAGCAGCTGGTTAACATAGTAATAGAGGTCATCTATATTATATTCCAATTCACTGTAGGAGGGATCGATGCTTTGATCCTTAATAATTGTCTGCGGCGGATCTCCAAAAAACGAAGTAAGCTGCAGGTCAATTGGTTTCTCTCCGGTTATGGTATTTTCGAAGGTAAACTGGTGATCACCCGTCACTTCACCGATAATATAAATAGGAGCTCTCTCCCTTTCAGCGATAGTGATTAATGTATCCACATCTTTTTTCTTTATTACCAGCCCCATTCTTTCCTGGGACTCATTACCTATTATCTCCCTGGCTGAAAGGGTAGGATCGCCTACGGGAAGTTTGCTTATATCTATTTTACCACCCGTTGCTTCAACCAGTTCAGAAAGGCAATTTAAATGACCTCCCGCTCCGTGATCATGCAGGGATATTATCGGGTTCTCCCCGGATTCGCTCATCGCGCGGAGGGCATTATATACCCTTTTCTGCATTTCAGGGTTAGCTCTCTGTACTGCATTAAGCTCAATGGCACTATCATAGCGGCCTGTATCAACACTGGATACCGCTCCTCCGCCCATGCCTATACGGTAATTGTCGCCACCGAGCATTATAATAAGATCCCCTTTGCCGGGAATATCTTTTTCACTATCCTTTAATATGCCAAAGCCTATCCCTCCAGCCAGCATAATAACCTTATCAAATCCCAGTTTCCTGGAATTTTCAGTATGTTCAAATGTCAGTAGTGAACCACATATCAATGGCTGCCCGAACTTATTGCCAAAATCGCTTGCCCCGTTTGATGCCTTTATAAGTATATCTTCAGGGCTCTGGTAGAGCCATTTCCTGGGTTCGTTTGCTGTTTCCCAGTCGCGACCGTCAGACATTCGGGGATATGAGGTCATATAAACAGCTGTGCCTGCCACGGGGAAAGCCCCCTTGCCTCCTGCAATCCTGTCACGGATTTCCCCTCCCGTACCTGTTGATGCACCGTTAAAGGGTTCGACAGTAGTCGGGAAGTTATGTGTTTCAGCTTTCAGGGACAGCACTGTATCAATTTCACTTACAGTGAAGAAATCAGCCTTATCCTGTGTTTCCGGGGCAAACAGCTCGGCAACCGGTCCCCGGGCAAAGGAGCAGTTGTCCCGGTATGCCGATACTATCTTGTTCCTGTTAGTCAGTGTGGTTTTTTTTATCAGGCTAAAAAGAGTTGACTCCTTCTCCTGTCCATCTATTATGAACTTTCCATTGAATATTTTATGCCGGCAGTGTTCTGAGTTTACCTGTGAAAAACCAAAGACCTCACTGTCGGTGAGTTTCCTGTTAAGCGATAAGCTCAATTCTTCAAGGTACTTTATTTCTTCATCACTCAGGGCCAATCCTTCTGATTTGTTATATGCGGCAATATCTTCTATTTCAATTACAGGCTCAGGCAAACGGTCGATATGAAAAATATCCTGGTCAGGGTCCCTGTACATATTTTGCAGCATGGGATCATATTCACTTTCGGGGCTTTCAACTGCAAAGAACTCCTCGATTCTGGTGATACCCTTTATGCCCATATTCTGAGTTATTTCAACCGCATTTGTGCTCCAGGGGGTTATCATTTCCTTGCGCGGGCCAATAAAGAATCCTTTAATCCGGTCGCTCTCGGTTTTGCCTTTTGCTCCCAGAAGCCAAATAAGCTTCTCAAAATCCTGTTCTGTAATATTATTCTGGCTTTCTACTGCAATGATCCTGTCGGCTACCGGGAAGAAAGAAATCATTTGATATTGTTTAAGATGTTGAGATTAAGCGCTTCAATGTAAAGTGTGATATTTCCAAGGCACAATACAAATATAATACAATATGGAATACTGGAATGATGGAAAGAATAAGTACAGGGTATCGGGAAATTTGTTACTCGTTACTCGTTACTGGTTGCTCGTTAGTCGTTATTACAGGTACTGGGTACTGGTTCATGGGTAAGCAGTACTTCTTAATAAACTCACTCTCAACTCACTCTCAACTCACTCTCAACTTTATTCAACCTTTATCAATGAATCCGCTACGATGGAGCAGGGCATCGAGAGACGGTTCTTTGCCGCGGAACTTACGGTACAGGTCCATAGGCTCTTCGGTACCTCCCTTTTCAAGTATATTGGTACGGAAAGAATCCGCGGTTTTACTGTCATAAATACCATTTTTTCTGAAAAGGCTGAATGCGTCGGCATCAAGAACTTCAGACCATTTGTATCCATAATATCCTGCTGCATAACCACCTGAGAAAAGGTGACCGAAGGAACATGACATATTTGATCCTTCGACAGGGCGAAAAAGTTCAGTTTTGCTCAGTGCCTGTTTCTCAAAATTGTCTATATCAGTTACTGAATCTTCTTCTAATGTATGCCAGGCCATATCGAGGAAGCCAAAGCCAAGTTGCCTGTTACAGGCATATCCTTCATTAAATACCATCGATTCCTTTATCTTATCTATTAATTCAACAGGAATTTTTTCACCTGTTTTGTAGTGTCTGGCCCAGGAATCGAGCCACTCTTTTTCATAGGCCCAGTTTTCCATAAGCTGGGATGGAAGCTCAACAAAATCCCTTGACACATTTGTTCCCGACAGGCTCCTGTAGCAGCACCTGGACATCATTCCATGGAGTGCATGTCCAAATTCATGCAGGAAAGTAGTCAGCTCATTATGTGTAATCAGGGCAGGCTTGCTTGATGATGGTTTGCTGAAGTTAGTTACGATTGAAATGACAGGACGGTTATCATGATCGTACCACCGGTACTGGTCACGATAAGCAGTCATCCACGCTCCGCTGCTTTTACCTTTCCTGGGATAATAATCAAGGTAAAGTACTGCAATATGCTCTCTCTCTCGTCCGGTTACGGTAAATGCTTTTACATCCCTGTGGTACAGAGGAAAGTCACCCCGTTGTTTAAAATTCAGTCCGTAAAGATCATTCGACAGTTTGAATATGGCTTTCTCAACCTCCGCAAGGTTGAAATAGGGTCTCAGGGTTTCATCATCAATATTGAATTTACTTTTCTTCAGCTTCTCGGAATAATATGCCCAGTCCCATCTCTCTATTTCACCTGTATGATTATTGGTTGATGCATAGTTTTTTACCTCTTCGAGATCCCTTATTGCATAGTCACGTGAGTGACTGTGCAGTTTTTCAAGGAATTCCATTACTTTGCCGGGACTGTTTAGCATCCTGTCCTGAAGAACAAATTCAGCATAATTTTTAAATCCAAGGATCTTGGATTTTTCTCTTCTTAGGCTGACTATCTTTTCCACGATTTCACGGTTATCATTTTGATCTTTACCAAAAGCCCTTGAAGAGTCTGCCCTGTACATTTTTTCCCTGAGGTGTCTTTTTGCCGAATACTGCATAAAAGGGATATAACTGGGGAAGTGTAATGTAAAGACCCATCCCTTCCTTCCGCTGTTTTTTGCTTCTTCTGATGCTGCCTCAATAATGCCATCCGGTAATCCTTCCAGGTCATTCTCATCAGTTATATGGAGGAAGAAAGCATTGGTTTCTTCCAGTACATTTTCCTCGAATTTGAGTGAGAGGGAAGCCAGTTCTTCGTTTATCTGCCTGAACCTTTCACGCTGTGAATCTTCGAGCCCGGCACCTCCTTTTATGAAACTCCTGTAAGTTTTTTTCAGCAACATTTTCTGCTCGCTGTCAAGCTCTAAGGAGGATTGTTTTTTGTAAACTTCATCAATTCGTGCGAACAAATCCCGATTCAGTGTAATGTCGTTATGAAACCTTGACAGCAGAGGTGATATTTCCCTGGCAGCTGCCTGAATCTCCCTGTTTGTTTCTGCGCTGTTAATGTTAAACAGGATTGAAGATATCTCATCAAGCTTTATTCCAGCATTGTCAAGGGCTTCAACAGTATTCCCGAAAGAGGGAGGCCCGGTATTAGTGGATATTTTATTGATTTCCTCCCTGGCTTTATCTATTGATTCTTCAATAGCCGGCTTGAAATGATCTGGCTCAATAAGTTCAAAAGGAGGTAAATTATAAAGATTGTTCCATTTAGACAGAAGAGGATTGTTCATGGTTTTTATTGTACAACATTTATTAAAGGTTAATGTTTAGTCTGTTTATCTGCCTGCTGGTTTTCTGTAAAAGTAAGAGGAATAAAGTATAATAAAAAAATAACCGCGCAGAAATCCATGTATTAAAAGTTGAAATGTTGAATAATATTTTAGGGTTTATCATATTTCCTTATATCTTTGCTAAAGTGCTATAAAGTAATAAAATATAAAATTAATACCGCTCGCAATATGGGTGATAATGATGAAAATGTTAGGTTAGTTAAAACAATTGAAAAGTTAGAGCTTGAAAAAAAAGGTATCGAAAAAGATTACAAGGATCTGAAAGTTGAGTTGGAGGAGGTGAAAAAATCCCTTGAGAGATATAAGCTCATTGTTGATTTTGCCCATGACTGGGAGATGTGGTTCCGCTCTGACGGGAGTTTTGAATATATTTCACCATCATGTGAGAATATTACGGGTTATGCGGCAGGAGCGCTTATTGACAACCCTAAATTGCTGGATAGTGTTATTTACCCGCCGGACCTGGAGGACTTCAAACGTTTCATTTCTGATTCACTGGATTTTGTTGAAATCCGCCAGTCCCTTACTTTCAGGATATTAACACTAAGTAAACAGATAAGATGGTGCGAGATTAGGTGCAGGGCTGTTTATGACAGCAGGGGTAAATATCTCGGGCAGAGGGCCTCGGTAAATGATGTCACACGTTTGATGCAGGCTCTCGGGGAGATTAAGAATCTTTCCACTGACAAGGAATATGATGCCAGGATAAGGGAAAGGTACCTGCGGGAGATTGAGGATAAAGACAGGGAACTTGTAAGCCAGCTTATGGTGCTTTCCAATAAGAATGAGACACTGCAATATATAAAGGCCAATTTGAATGAACATATAAAAACCTGTAAACCTGCAGAAAAGCAGATGTTTGTAAAAATGATCAATCATATAAACAGCACATTGCTATCAACTGATAACTGGGAAAATTTCATGATGCATTTTGAAAAGATACATCCGGGTTTCTTCAGCAGACTCCAGGCAAGGTTCCCTGATCTTACCAGCAAGGACCTTAAGCTGTGCAGTTATCTGCGACTGCATATGACAACAAAGGAAATTGCAGGTCTTATGAACATTACCCCCCAGAGTGCAGAGATAAGCCGGGTAAGATTGAGAAAAAAAATGAAACTTACGAGAAAAGACAACCTGGCCGATTATATATCAAAAATTTAAAGTTAGGTTTGATTTATATCGAACATAAATATGTTAGGTATTTATAGTAATATAAAAAGCTATATATAAGATATTAATAAAATATATGTTAGGTATATAATTTATAATGTTATGTTTTTATTAGGTTGTGATTTTGTTTTTATCCAAAATAATGAATTATTTTAGCAGGGAAGAGAAATGAAAAAAATAAAATCACATGCAACAACCTACTTCAACAGAAGTAAAATACAGGAAGTTATCAACCGAAGAAACAGGACAATTAATAATGCAGGGTTGCACCTGTGACAACTGGGATTTTATTGAAGTTGACAGGCGTTTCACCGCTGAGAACATAAGAAATGCACATTTTTCAGGTCATATTAAGCTGGGTTATTTCGACAGTGAGGTAAAGCTTTTCGGAGATGTGGTATTCAGGACCGGGATATATAATGCCTGGTTAAACAACTGTGTGGTAGAAAATAATGCTTTAATACATAATGTAGGCAGTTATATATCAAACTATCATATTGAATCTGATGTTGTAATACATAATATAAATACATTGGCTGTCAGTGGGCCAACGTCTTTCGGGAACGGTTTAAGGATTAAGGCTCTCAGTGAGGACGGTGGCAGGGAGGTTACAATTTTTGATTATCTGACAACACACCTGGCGTATATTCTTGCCATGTACCGTCACAGGAAGAAACTTGTAAGGTTAATAGAAGGTCTGATAAATGATTATGTTGAATACATCTCCGGTGACCGGGGAATTATACAGAGGAGATCAACGCTCATCAATTGCGGTAGTATAAAGAATGTTAAGATTGGACCTGCTGCATATCTTGAAGGGGTACAAAAGCTAAATAACGGAAGTATAAACAGTTCGTACGAGGATCCCGTGCATATAGGTGAAGGTGTCATTATGGATGATTTCATAGTCTGCTCCGGGTCCGAAATAAACGGGGGAACCCTTATTTCGAGGTGTTTTATCGGCCAGGGATGCATACTTGATAAGCAGTATTCAGCTGTTGATTCACTTTTCTTTGCTAATTGTCAGGGTTTTCATGGAGAAGCCTGCTCTATCTTCGCAGGTCCGTACACTGTCACTCATCATAAATCAACCCTTCTTATTGCCGGTCTCTTCTCTTTTATTAATGCAGGCAGCGGTTCCAACCAGAGCAATCATCTTTATAAGCTCGGGCCCATTCACCAGGGAGTAATTGAGCGTGGTGTAAAAACAACGAGTGACTCATATCTTTTATGGCCCAGCCATGTTGGAGCATTCTCGCTGGTGATGGGGCGTCATTACAAACATTCAGACACATCTCTCTTCCCCTTTTCATATCTGATAGAAAGTAACGATGAGAGCATATTGGTTCCTGCCATTAACCTGAAAAGCATAGGCACCATACGGGATTCCAAAAAATGGCCGAAACGTGACAGGAGGAAGGGACATAATAAGCTGGACCAGATCAATTTCAACCTGCTTAGCCCCTATACTGTTCAAAAGATGATATCGGGCAGGGAGATACTGCTTAACATAAAGAAAGCATCAGGCGAGGATGCCGAGATATATACATGGCAAAGAATGAAAATAAGAAAGACTGCCCTTGACAGGGGCATCCATCTGTATGAGCTGGCGATATACAAATTCCTCGGCAATTCACTTATTACCCGCCTGCAACAGCAGAATTTCACCGATATGGATAAGCTTCGCAGTGTACTCGAAAAAGATACACCTGTAGGATCGGGAAGGTGGATTGACCTGTCAGGGATGATATGCCCTGCCGAAGCCCTTGAAAGCCTGCTGCAGGCAATTGAACAGAAAAGGATAAGTACAATAGAAGAGATTAATTCATATTTCATTTCAATTCATAACAACTACTATAATTACGAGTGGTCATGGGTTTATGAGGCCATAAATGCGTTTACGGGGAAGGACGTAATGAGCCTGAGCCTTGCTGAAATAATCGAGATTATTGAAAAATGGCTTGATGCCGTGCTGACAATAGACAGGTACCTGTATGAGGATGCAAGCAAAGAATTCTCACTCCTTAAAAGAACAGGGTTTGGGATAGATGGAGAAGAGGCTGACAGGGAGCTGGATTTTGAGTCGGTGCGCGGTGAATTCGAAACAAACCAGATGGTAGTCTTAATAAGAGAACATATGGATACAAAAAAGAAGCTGGGGGAAGAAATAATATCAGGTTTAATGTCATTAAAAACTTAAGAAACATGTGTGGAATAATAGGTTACACCGGTAGCAGGCAGGTCAGGGATATCCTGATTGACGGTTTGCTCAAGCTTGAGTACCGCGGATACGACAGCGCGGGCATAGCTATCCATAATGGCAGTCTGAGGGTTATCAAGAGCCCGGGTAAAGTAAGTAAGCTTGTTGAACTGCTGCCACCGAACCTGGATTCAACAACCGGCATTGCGCATACGCGATGGGCAACACATGGCGAGCCGTCAGAAATAAATGCGCACCCCCACACCTCCGGATCGGGTAAACTTGTAATGGTGCATAACGGGATTATTGAAAATGCCCCGGCCATTGAATCTTACCTTGTTGAGAAAGGGTACTCATTTATAAGCGAAACAGATACGGAAGTATTGCTCAACCTTATAGACAATGAATACGAACTGTGCGGCGGGGATTTACTGAGTGCAATGTTAAAGTCATTTGAAAAGATTGAAGGCAGCTATGCACTGGCAATAATTGAAAAAGGGAGACCTGGAAGGATAACAATATGCCGTAAAGACAGTCCATTGATAATGGGCATTGACGATACAGGGTATTTTGTTGCCTCTGATATTTACGCCGTGTCTGACTATACGGGCAGATTCATTTTTCCCGAAAATAATGATATTATCATTGCTGACAGGGAACTGGGTTTAAAGGCATATGATGGGAATGGCAAGGAGAAGGAGCTGAAAATAAGCAGTTTCACAGCAAGGAAAAAGAATCCTGACCGTACCGGTTACAATCATTTTATGGAGAAGGAAATATATGAACAACCACATATTATATCCGAACTGGCAAATTCAATACTGTTTATTAACGGTCAGTCTGCATGCGGAAATTCGCTGGCAGAGATAATTCAGAGGATAAGGCGCATTACCATACTCGGTTGTGGCACATCATGGCATGCCGGACTTATCGGGAAATACCTTATTGAAAAGCATGTTAGGATACCCGTAAATGTTGAATATGCATCCGAATTCAGGTACAGGGATCCTGTCATAGACCCTGAAGACCTTGTTATATCAATTTCGCAATCGGGCGAAACGGCTGATACCATTGCCGCCAACAGGCTTGCCCTGGAAGCCGGCGCAATAACCCTTGGAATATTAAACGTTAAAAATTCGACTCTTGACAGGGATACGCACTTTCAGATTTACCTGGAGGCAGGGGATGAGATAGGTGTTGCATCAACCAAAGCCTATACGGCCCAGATTGTTCAGCTATCGAGGCTTACGGCCCTGCTGGCAGGGATAAAAGGGAACGGAAGCACCATAGGGGATATCAGCAGCGCTCTGAAAAATATTTCAGGCAGCATGCAACAGGTTCTGGCCGGCGCGGAAAAAATCTCAGCCCTGGCCTCAAAATATGCTTTCACCAATAATTTCCTTTTCCTTGGCAGGGGACTCAATTTTCCGACTGCACTGGAGGGTGCCCTTAAGCTTAAAGAGATCAGTTATATACATGCAGAGGGATATCCGGGCGCAGAAATGAAGCACGGGCCTATAGCTCTCATAGATTTCAATTTCCCGACGCTGGTGGTATTAACAGACAGTGAGAGCAGACCGAAAATGATTTCGAATATCAAGGAGATCAAAGCCCGCCGGGGCCGCGTAATTGCTATCATTAACGAAAATGATGAAAGTGCCGAACAACTGGTTGATGACGTTATCAAGGTCCCTTCCGTACCTGATATAGTCTCACCTTTGATATCGGTAATGCCGCTTCAGCTGTTCGCGTATTATGTTGCCCTTTTAAGGGGCTGCAATGTTGACCAGCCCCGCAACCTGGCCAAGTCAGTTACAGTGGAATAGTTCTAAAACGGCAGATCATCCATTTCTTCGTTATCGGGTGGCAGATCATCGAGCAGGGGTGGAGGGAAGTCATCATCAGGAGCTGTTTCAGAGCCGGCCTTTTCCACTCTCCAGGCGTCAAGATTGGTAAAGTAGCTCACCCTGCCATCTTTCTCCCACTTGTTACCTTTTATATTAAAAGTCACCTTAACGTTCTCATTAAGGTAACTCTCGTCGATAATATCCGTTCTGTCCTGTATGCACTGAAACTTAATATAATCTGTAAATTCACGTCCTGAATTGCCGGCTTCAGAAACCTCAATCACAAACTCCCTCTTCTTGAAACTTTCTCCTTTTTTTTGAATAGGACCTATGTCAATTACTTTCCCTGTTAATTCAAATGACATTTTATTACTATTTGTTGATTACATCCAGCAGCTCAACTTCAAAAATAAGTGTTGAAAAGGGTTTAATAGTCTGTCCTGCTCCCTTTGTTCCGTAGCCCAGATCATAAGGAATATAGAACATGAATTTTGAACCTTCCGGCATGAGTTGCAATCCTTCAGCCCATCCTTTGATCAGTGTGCTCGGTTTAAATTGGGCAGGCTCACCTCTCTGAACGGAACTGTCGAATATAGTATCATTAATAAGTTTACCTGTATAATGAACCAGGACAGTATCCCTTATTCCAGGTTTGGGGCCCTCACACATTTCCAGGACTTTATACTGCAGTCCTGATTCGGTGGTAATCACACCTTCCTCCTCCTTATTTTTCTCAAGGAATTCTTTATTTTCAGCGATATAATCTTTATACTCTTCTTCGAGTTGTTTTTCCTGGCGTTCCTGCATAACCATCATAATATAGCCACCAGCTGCAGCATCAATAAAAATGGAATTGCCTTCTTTTGCATCTATCATCCCTTTTGCCAGGTATAATGGATCAACCTCGAGATCGCTCCCTCTTTTGAGATTACTGTAAATATCAACTCCAATTGCATATGCAAGCGAATCATCCTGGTTTTCGAGTTTCAAATTATCAACTCCTTTATTTGAGCAGGCACCTGATATAAGTGCCAGTGCTGCCAGCATAACAAAAACATTTAATCTCATGTAATTCTATTTTTAGGTTTAAAATTTGCGCTAAGATAATACTTTCTCATTTTATTAACAGTTAAAGAAATGTGAAAATTGGTCAGCTCTTTTTAACAGCCCGGGTAATCTGTCTTTTACCCGGAGGACCTGCAGGGTTTTCAACCAGGAAACCGAGTTGTTTCAGGTCTCTCTTTAACTGCCCCTTTGCAGAATAAGTCACAAAAACACCACCCGGATTCATTAATGAAGCCACCAGTTCAAGTACGTTGTATGACCACATCTCAGGTTGCTTTTCAGGCGCAAAAGCATCGAAATACACTATATCGAAAACCATATCAGTGTCCATCTCCATGAAGTCCTTCTCAATCTTCAGAAGACTGAAGTTATCAGTTATTTCACGGGGTATTCCCCAACTGCATTCATGTATTAAATTATAATATGATCCTTCATTCTCCCTATATAATGTACTGTAATTAAGTTTCTTATAAATATTTGCAGGAAGGGGATATTTTTCGATGCTTACATAATAAACCATCCTTTTATCCTTAAGGGATTCAAGAAGGGTAAGAAAAGTGTTAAGCCCTGTTCCGAAACCAAGTTCAAATATTCTGACGGGATTAGATGAGATTGATTTATATCCTGACTCTATGAATACATGATTTGATTCCTTTACAGCGCCGAAGGTTGAATGGTAATGTTCATCCAATTCCTGAACATACAGTGTATCTGATCCGTCAGAAGTTGAAATAATTTTTAGCATTATAATATGAGATATTTCTGACCATATCGGTAATCATATCTTTATCATCCGGGAATAGTCCTTTTTCCACATTTACACCCGCTATGTTACAGAGTATCCTCCTGAAGTATTCATGCCTGGGAAAAGAAAGGAAACTCCTGGAGTCGGTGGTCATTCCCACAAATCTGCCCAGCAATCCATAAGCGGCCACTGTATCAAGTTGTTTTTGAATTCCCTGATAGTTATCGAGAAACCACCATGCCGGTCCGTATTGCATCTTGCCCGTCATACATGACTGGAAATTGCCGGCCATTGCTGCCATTATTTCGTTAGCGGAGGGGTTAAGGTTATATATGATACATGGAGGCAGTTTATTTTCACGGTCAAGTGAATTAAGAAATGCAGCAAGTCCCTCTGCCTGCATTTCATCGCCTATGGAATCAGCCCCTCCATCGGGTCCGTAAGATTTAAATATACGGGTACTGTTATTTCTTAGGGCACCGAGATGTAACTGCATAGTCCATCCATTCAGTGAATAGAGTGCTGCCAGTTCATGCAATAAGGCTATTTTAAATTTTCCCGCCTGTTCGGCGGTGAGGGATTTATGACTGCGGGCTTTTTGAAATATACTGCGTATTTCGGTAAGCGAAAAATCAAATGCCGGAAGGCTGGGGAACGAATGATCAGATATTTTGCAACCCTGGCGCGAAAAATATTCGATTCTTTTGGCAAGTGCCAGGAGGAAATGGTCGAAACTTCCTGTATCCGTGGATGAGATATCAGCCAGTATGTCAAGGTGCTTATTAAATGACTGTATGTCATCGATATTAAAAGCCCTGTCAGGCCTGAAACCCGGTAATACTTTAAAGCCCGGGTCTTTCTGCTTCAGTTTAATATGATATTCCAGGTTATCTACCGGATCATCGGTTGTACATATAACTTCAACTTTAAACTTCCTCAGCAAACCCTGAACAGTATATTCCGGGGCATCCAGCTGCTCATTAGTCCGGTCCCATATCTCATCAGCTGTTGAAGGACTTAACAGCATGTCGATATTAAAATATCTTTTCAATTCCAGGTGAGTCCAATGGTATACTGGGTTTCCCAGGGCATGTGGTATTGTCTCAGCCCATTTCATAAACTTTGCCCTGGCGGGTGCATCCCCCGAACAATATTTCTCGTCTACACCATTGGCTCTCATTAGTCGCCATTTATAATGGTCATTCTCAAGCCATGCTTCTGCAATGTTGCTAAACCGCCTGTCGTTTGCTATATCCCCGGGCGACAGATGGCAATGATAGTCAATAACAGGGAGTTCAGATACATAATTATAGAAAAGGTTCTTTCCGGTTATAGTTTCCAGCAGAAAGTCATCATTAATAAAATTCGGCATAAATATTTTTTTTTGTGAAAGTACTAATTCTGAGAAGAAATCTTATGCAGGCAAGGCTCAAATGATAATATTTATCTCATGCATAATGAAATGAAACCCGTTCCTGCCGTAATGTCCATTTCTTCCTCATTTTTTTTACTTTTGTCTGATATTCACTTACCTAAAAAATATACATATGTCAACTGATATTCATTTAAAGGCGGCTGATAATATAAGACTGCTTTCGATGGCAATGGTGGAAAAGGCTAAATCAGGCCACCCCGGAGGGGCTATGGGAGGGGCAGACTTCATTCATATACTTTTTTCAGAGTACCTCAGATTTGACCCTGATAATCCTGATTGGATTCATCGCGACAGGTTTTTCCTGGACCCGGGCCATATGTCACCTATGCTTTATTCAGTGCTTACATTATACGGAATCCTTGAAATTGATGATATAAAGAACTTCAGGCAGTGGGGGAGTGTTACTCCGGGTCATCCGGAGGTAGATTTCATAAAGGGCATAGAGAACACATCCGGTCCCCTGGGGCAGGGGCATACCAATGCCGTCGGGGCTGCAATAGCCGAAAAATTCCTCGGGCAACGCTTTGGCGACTGGATGTCGCATGCAATTTATACTTATATCTCTGATGGAGGAATACAGGAAGAAATTTCCCAGGGGGCGGGAAGGATAGCGGGGCACCTTGGACTGGGTAACCTTGTAATGTTTTATGACAGCAATGATATACAGTTATCAACCGAAACGAATATTGTAACCTCTGAAGATACTGCTGCTAAATACAGGGCCTGGGGCTGGCATGTTATTACAATTGACGGGCATAACCATCCGGAAATAAGAAAAGCACTCGATTCATCATTAATGGAAAAAGACAGGCCGAGCCTGATAATAGGCAGAACGATAATGGGAAAGGGGCTTGTTGATGATGAAGGAAACTCATTTGAGGGACAGACTTCCACTCACGGACAGCCTGTAAGCAAGGCCGGAGCTTCTTTTGAAAAATCGATGAGAAAGCTGGGGGGTGACCCTGATGATTCCTTCAGGATATTTAGTGAGGTGGGCGAGTTTTATCATGATACCATAAGAAAGAAAAGGGAACAGGTAAGTTTGTTCAGGAAAAGGGAAGAAGAATGGTCAGAAAATAATCCTGTTCTTGCTGCCAAACTCAGGGATTTCTTCTCCGGAGAGGCTCCGGATATCGACTATAGGGAGATAAAGCAGAAAGAGGGGATTGCCACAAGGGCTGCATCCTCAGCCGTTCTTGGATTCTTTGCTGACAGAATAGAGAATATGATTGTCTCTTCTGCCGACCTGGCGAATTCTGATAAAACAGATGGATTCCTCAAGAAGACCTCTGTGTTCAGAAAGGGAGATTTCTCGGGACAATTCCTGCAGGCAGGTGTCTCTGAACTGACCCTAGCAGCCATAATGAACGGCATAGCACTGCATGGTGGAATTATACCTGTGTGCGGTACTTTCTTTGTATTTTCTGACTTTATGAAACCAGCGGTAAGACTTGCTGCCCTGATGGGACTGCCGGTTAAATATGTATGGTCTCATGACGCTTTCAGGGTTGGGGAGGATGGACCAACACACCAGCCTGTTGAGCAGGAAGCGCAGATAAGGCTGCTGGAACAGCTGAAAAACCACTCGGGGAGGAGCAGCATGCTTGTGCTAAGGCCTGCAGATGCAACCGAAACAACCGTTTGCTGGCAGATGGCTCTTGAAAATACAGCATCCCCGACAGCAATGATACTGTCAAGACAGGATATAACTGACCTGCCCTCTGAAGGAAACAGGTACAAAGATGCACAGGGAGCCCGCAAGGGGGCTTATATCGTTGTGGACAGTGCAGGGAAGCCTGATGTCATTCTGCTTGCCAGTGGCTCTGAGGTAAGTACACTGGTGGAAGGCGCAGCATTATTAAAGGAGCGTAAGGGCTTGAAGATAAGGATAGTATCTGTGCCCTCTGAAGGCTTGTTCAGGCGACAGGAAAAGGATTACCAGGAATCAGTGTTACCTGCAGGTGTGCCACGCTTTGGACTGACGGCAGGTTTACCGGTAACCCTTGCAGGCCTTGTAGGTGACAATGGCAGGATATGGGGAGTTGATAAGTTCGGATATTCAGCTCCTTATAAAGTGCTTGATGAAAAATTCGGTTTTACAGCTGAGAACGTGTATGAACAGGTTACAAAGCTACTGTCATCCTGAGTAATTATGTATTGTTATTTATGAATTCGAAAATCTCATCGATTTCCGTTGTTTCCGGCAGAGCCTCCCTGATTTTTTCAAGGTAACGACGTTGCTTTACCATCTCCAGGCTTGGTTCAAAATTTATATCAAAGACCCATCCAGCCTGGAGAAGTTTGAAATCGTTCAGGTTCCGTACATTTTTCATGTGTACGGATTTCTTATTCTTTAAGTCCCTTACCACTTCTTCTGAGTATCCCGGACTGTCCGGAAGTTCCAGTTCAAGTGCAGTATTTCGTTTCATGTCTTGCCTGCTGTAATAATCAGTTACAACCTTCCAGATATCAAGTTTATCGGCATCGCGGAGAAGTCTTGAATAAAATAGAAGGCTTTCTCTCTCCTCCCCTGGCAGAGTTGGATGGTTATGATATCTTATTGATTTAATAATCAGATCCTGGATATCATCATTTAAGTGTTTCAGAACTTCCTTCTCTTCAATTATTTTCACACCAAGCTCAGCATGATTCTCTGATTTACTGTCCTTGAATGTTCTGTAACGGGCATACTGTTCAAATCGACCCACATCATGTAATAATGCGATTATTTCAGCCATATTTAATTCTTCTTCCGTTAAACCCAGGCTTTCGCCTATTTTCAGGATCTCTTTACAGACCCTCCTGGTATGATCTTCCTTCAATTCAATATTTTCCTGTATTTCAGGATCCCCTTTTTTAAAAGCATCCACATAGTCTGAAAACCAGTTTTTTATTTCTGCCAGACTTTCCCTGCTAACTTTTATTTGCATTTCCTTAACCTTCACAATTAATTACTTATTACTCTGTACCCGATTTTCCTTAACTCCAATCCCTGGTTCATCAGGCATAATCCAGTGTCCGTCACAAAACCTTGCTCCTGTGAATGGATCGTTACTTATCAGAAGGGAACCATCCAGGTCAAGCCATCTTGCCAGGGGCTGAAGCTGTACGGCAGCGCTAATTGCCACAGAGGAAGCAATCATGCAACCAATCATTATGTCCAGGTTTAAAGTGCCTGCGACAACTGCCATCCTGAATGCTTCCATAATACCTCCCGATTTCATTAGCTTGATATTTATTCCATCATAGGCTTCTGCTATTGGAACTATATCTTTCGATGTATTAACCGCTTCATCAGCAATAATCGGAACAGGAGATCTTTCTTTAAGCCATCTTGTTTCTTCAATCATATCAACCGGCATCGGTTGTTCAACAAGCTCCACACCTTGACCCGACAGCCATTCTATCTTTCTTATGGCTTCTTCCTTATTTTTCCAGCCTTCATTTATGTCTACCCTTATTGGCTTGTCAGTAACCTGACGTATAGTATCTATTATTTCCTCGTCATTAATGCTTGTTAATTTAACTTTCAGTATTTTGTAAGGATCGGCCTCCTTTACTTTTTGCTTTAGTATTTCAGGTTTATCATATCCAATGGAGAATGAGGTATCCACATATTTATCCGGGTCAAGGCCAAAGAACCTGTGTACGGGAATATTCAATCTTTTTCCCAGCCAGTCAAATAGTGCAATATCTAGTGCTGCTTTTGCAGGCGAAATATCTTTGATCTCTTTATTCACCTCATCTGTCAATTCATAAAACTTAAAGGGATCGGCATTGAGGTAGAGAGGGATGATTTTTTTCAGTTCTTCTATAGTCCTGTCAGCATTTTGTCCGGTACCTGTCATATGCGATGCTTCGCCTATTCCGGTAATACCTTCGTTTGTGTAGTAAACAAACACATCCTCCTTGAAGTCAGTGCTTCCACGGCTGATTGTCCATGTATGGCCCAGGTTAAGCTTAATTTTTTTATAGGTGATTGATGCTTTGCTGTTGTTATCCTTCCCTTTATTTTCTTTTCCATAATTCAGCAAAGCATTCCCTGGAAAGATAATTGAAGAACCTGCAAGACCGGCTAGAGCGAGAAACTTTTTTCTGCTTATTTTCATAAATGCTATTGTTTGGGAGGCGTAAAATTACTAAAAAACAGCCAGACATATTTTTTCTTCAGGGTTGATCCGCATGAAGCCACTGTAAAATAGTACCAATAAATCCGGCAATAAATGTCACAAATACTATAATGTAACTGGCAAAAACCAGCTGCATCCCTCTGGTACCATCTGATACAGAATGAATACCCGGAATGGACCAAGGGAAATATGGGCCCCAGCCTATCAGTGCAACGAATTGTGCCAGAATAAGCATTACGATCACAAAAGCAATTGGAGCAATGATGCCTTTACCGTATGCTGCTACTAAAGCTACCGGAGTATTGAGAAGAACAGTAAGGCCTGATATTATAAAAAACCGGATTAGGTTTTCAATAAATAACTGTTGTGACCAACCCGGTAAGTTTATTACATAGCCAATTACCAGTCCTGATAAGAACAGAACCATGCAAAGAATAATACTCCAGAGGATTACTATGGTAAATTTGGATACTACTATCATGGTACGCGCAGCAGGTAATGCAAGAAGATCTTTCATTGTGTGATTCATATATTCCCTGCCAAAGATCCAGGAGGTGATAAATCCGAAACCAATGATTCCTATAGTGGCTATAATCTGATTTAAAAGTGTAAAATATGTATTCCAGGTATTATCACCAAACAAAGATGCTTTGGTCCCAACAATCCCAAGCTTGGCAGCTATGTCAGGATGCTGCGCCAGGTACATGAGTAATCCAATCATAAGGGGAATGAAAATGAAGAAGATAGTAGTTATGAATGGAACTCTTGCACGACAAAGCTTTTTATATTCCGTTATCAGAACATTATAAAAACGTTTCATTTTATCCTCCGTTTATTTTAATGGTTTTCAGGAAAAATGATTCGAGGTTTTCCTCTGCAACCTTAATATAAGTGGGCGGACAATCATTATTTACCATGAGTATAGAAATCTCCTCCGGCTTATCGATTGCTTTTTTATCTTTAATAATAATCATATCTCCACTTAAATTGCATTCACCATAGCCCCCAGAACGGATGATGTTTAAAGCTTTTGTTAAATCTTTTGCCTGAACATGGAGTTGTTTCTCACAGAGGATATCTAGATCATGCCTTTTAAATTCTCTCACAAGTCTACCATGATGAATTATTCCTATACGGCTGGCAAAAAGTGAAACTTCACCAAGGATATGGCTGGAAACAAATATTGTGACTCCTTTGTTAGCCGACAAATCTATAAACATTTCACGCATATCATGTATACCTGCAGGATCTAAACCACTGGTCGGTTCATCAAGAATTAAAATCTCGGGTCTATGGATCAGGGCTTTTGCCAGCCCAAGCCTTTGTTTATTACCCTGCGAGAGGTACTTAACTAACCTGTTTCTGTAGCGATGTAATTGAAGATTCTCAATTATACTGTCAACAGAATTTCTATCTTTTATAAAGCGTAACCGTCTTATTATTTCAAGATTTTCCCTTACAGTAAGGTTAGGATAAGAATAAGGTATCTCCACCAAGTATCCTACTTTTTCCCATATTTCATTATGAGATGAGTTTACTTTTCTGCCGTTTATATACGCACTCCCTTCAGACGGTCTGATCATACCCAGGAGCATCCTTATGGTTGTAGTTTTTCCGGCTCCATTAAGCCCAAGAAATCCATATATTTCCCCTTTATCAAGATGAACGTTGAGGTCAGAGACAGCTTTGACATCTTTAAAGTCCTTTGATAAATGTTCGGTTATTATAATACTGTTCATGTTATGGTCCGATCATAAAAAGATATAAATCTTAAGAGCTGATGAAATGACTGTTCCTTGTCATTACTGAGATTTATACTTTCAGATTATTATAAATTGTATTGAATGCACTTCTCAAATCTTCTTCGTAGCTAATGCTTTTTTCATTATTGATAAACCGGATAAATACTCCATCATTACAGTAAAGGAATAATTCTGCAATCTGGCGATCGCTGGATTGAGATTTTATCTCGCCTGATAGCCGTGCTGAACTTATTGTCTTTTCCCATATTTTTAATTCCCGGTTATAAAGTTCCAGTTCCAGAGCCAGAAATTCAGGAAAGCGGCTAATAGCTTCAAAAATAATAAGGAAGATATTAAATGATAAACTCTCCTTTTTTGGTTTACCAAACAGATCTGCAATTCTCTGAAATGAAATACTGACATTCTTAAGATACTCATTATAAAATTCGAAAAGGGATTTTTGACCAAAACTATCATAATCGACTGTGCCCATTGAAAAAACCATATTGGCTATCTCTTTGAATAATTCTTCTTTACTACCAAAATAATGGTAGAATGCACCTTTTGATAAGCCTGTCTTTTCAACGATATCTTTCATTGTCACTTCCTTATAGCTTTTTTGTAGAAAAAGTGCTAATGATCTCCTTATAATATGTTGCTTAGTTTTATTCATAAACCGACCGTTTGGTATGTAAATATAAAATATATTCTATTTACAGTCAAGAGATAAATTATTATTTTTTCCGGGTAGTCATATTGTATTATATATTATATATTTGATTTATGTTTTAAACTAAAACCTATTAATTATGAAAGTTTTAAAATGGATTATTATCATCCTGCTTATAATTGTAGGATTGGTTTTAATTATCGGATTAGTCATGCCGAAAGAAATGAAAACTTCAGCCTCTGAAGAGATTAATCTTCCGGCTAAACAGGTATTCTATTCGGTGGCAACTTTTCAGAATCGCCAGGCATGGGATCCGTGGCTGGCAAAGGAGCCTGATGCAAAAGTCACAATCACCTCCGAACCAGGTTTTGTCGGATCAGAGTATGCATGGGAAGGGGATAAGCTTGGAAAAGGCAAAATGAAAGTTGATTCTGTTGTTCCCGGGGTATTTATCAAGAGCTTTATATGGTTCAACTCGGACAAAGATGAACCCGGTGTTGTTAACTGGGAGTTTGAGGAATCCGATAATAAAACTCTTGCTACATGGTCTCTCTCAGTTGAATCAAAGAATCCCTTCATGAAACTAATGAATCAATTATTTAAGGGAGGTTTAAAGAAAAGTCTTGAACAGGGCCTGGAAAGTTTAAAGACGTTCCTTGAGGAGAATGGTGTTGAAATGTCACAACTGAGCAATATAGAATTGAAGGAATTTCCTCCTATAAATGCTATTATAGCTGAGGGTCAGGGTACGGTGGAAGAAATGCCTGATCTAATGGGCAGGTTATTCGGACTGATTATGGAAGCTGTTAATTCCCAGGGCTTGCAACCTGCCGGACCGCCTTTCTCTTATTATTATGACTACGACCAGGCTACGGGGATTACCAAGGTTAAAGCGGGTATTCCATTGGGCAGTCCCGGGGAAAGCATGGGAGAGATAAAAGCGGTTGAATTTGAAGGATTCAAAGGCATAAGTGGCATACATACGGGTTCTTATGATAATTTTGTGGCTTCGTATAATAAGTTGATGGAAGAAGCAGAGAAGATGGGATATGAAACAACATGGGAGTCATGGGAGTTTTATTACAGTGACCCGAGTACCGAGCCGGATGAATCGAAATGGAAAACAGAAATAGTTTTTCCGGTAAAAGAGCCCAGCTAAAAGCGGGCTTTTTTTTTATCTTAGTGGATTTACAGGAAAAAGAGTATGGAATTCGATATACCGGATTATATTAAGGGATTAATATTTGATCTTGACGGAACACTGGCTAACACCATGCCTTTGCATATGAAAGCATGGAAACAGGCCTGCCGGAGTTTTGGCATGGATATGAGCAGTGAGTTTTTGAGAAACTTTACCGGCGTACCCGGTAAAAATATTGCACATGCTCTGATAAAGTACCACTCAAAAGAGGGTTCTATTGATCCTGATGTAATAGCAGAACAAAAGAAGGAGCATTTCATAAACATGCAACACCTTGTGAGGGAGGTTAAACCTGTTGCTGATATTGTGAGGAAATATCATGGAATAATACCTATGGCAATTGGAACAGGGGGACACAGGGATACGGCAGTACGCACTCTCGAACTAATTGAAATGAGGCAGTATTTTGACCATATCGTTACGGGCGACGATGTAAGCAAACATAAACCTGATCCTGAGACATTTCTTAAATGTGCCGATCTGATTGGAGTATCTCCTTCAAAAATCATGGTTTTTGAAGATGGTGACCTGGGAATAAGGGCAGCCAGGACAGTCGGCATGCATCCCGTTGATGTAAGGGGATGGTACGATTACAGCTGGTAACTTGCTCGCTTTGCTCGCAAATAAAGACAAAAGATAAAAGTATAAAGATAAAAGTAGAGACGCGCCAGTGGCGCGCCTAAATATAAATTTAAAATTTCTATGTACTGTAAATGATTGTTTAACAATCACTTTTGTCTTTTTACTTTTGTCTTTTTACTTTTGTCTTTTTACTTTTGTCTTTTATCTTCTTAATTTAAAATCCTTTTCCAGGTACATTTCCCTGCTGAGTGGTTTGAAGTCACGTGAATCAGCTACCACTTTATAGTCTATTCCTTCAACAAGCGCCGGTTCTGCCCTGGCTGACTTGGTTCCCAGTATATAATTAATTGTTGCCTGCAACAATGGCTCGTTTTCATCGCCAAAGGGAAAAAGGTTTGTATAATCTTCAGCAGCTTCAAAATCAGGTGGTAGTCCGTTAACATAATTAGGATCAGCAACATCTACAGGATCACCATCGGCATTAGTAAGTTTAAGCACTATAGGTTGCAGGGCCCATTTATGACTGGTATTAAGGATGCCCTGGTTGTTATAATCCTTAACTGTTATTGATCCGACATACTTGCCTGTGGTGTTTTTCCCGATAAGCTTTACATCGAAATATGGTTCCAGTCCGTTTATGACCAGTTCACTGGCAGAAGCAGTGGATTTACTCGTTATAACATATAATTCGGTTAAACCCAGTGATGAAATTGGGGTTTCCACAGTTGTTTCAGTTTCTTCAATTATATCAGTGAAATAATAGTTCAGCACATCTTCCCCGTAGGTGGCTTTCCAATAGGCATTGTATTTATCATTCCACTCCGATACGGTAAATATTTTGGAGTCATCAGTACTATAGATCATGCTTGCAAGGTAGATAGCTGTCTGAATAGAACCACCTCCATTATATCTCAGGTCAAGTATCAGCCTTCCGACACCCTGATTTTTAAAATATTCAAAGGTTTCGTTAAGCTGTATATCAAAATCTGAAGTAAAGGCATTATAAACAAGATAACCGGTGGGCACTCCGCCCACATCCAGTATATCGTAATAATGTACGGGGTTTTCCTGGAGGACAACCGCATTCATTACTTCTGTGTTATTTCCCTCATAAATAGTATTGCCCGAAATGGTAGCCAGGGTCAGGTAATAGCTTTCATTATTGATCAACAGATCCATATAATTATTGACCGTAAGCTGTTGCCCGTTAACTTTCAGGAACAGGTTGCCACGTTCCAGGCCTACGTCATCAGCCGGAGAATCCGGGATTACATATCTTACAAAACCGAAAATATCAGATGTTTGCCCTATCTGTACCAGCCTGAAATCATATCCCATTGATGTGGAAATACCGGCAAATGAATTTTCCAGTTCCTCCCAATCATCAACTATCCATGACCATTTGTCTATTGTACCGTATTGATAAAGAAGGTCATAGAAGAGGCTTTCGTAGTCAGTGCCAAAGTTATTCAGATATGTGTAGAAATCATCGGTTGTGTCGAAATAACCACTTTTAAGCTTGTCAACCTTGTCATACCAGAGGTAAACGTCTTTCAGTCCCTCATATATGAAAAGACTGATTTCATCGGGATCTTCAACAACAGGTTCATTATTTTCAGGGGGAATATCCTTTTCACAGGCGCTTGTTCCAAGAAGTGAGATAAGAGACAGCAATAATATTATTTTATAAAAAGATTTCATATGTTTAAAGATTAAATAAAACACTCATATACTTCAATACTCACATTAAATATCACAATCCAAATGTACAAAAATTATGCCTGAAGGATAATATAACGAGTATCCCAAATTCATAACTTTGTACAGTTTTTGATGGACATATTAAAATTAATGACACATTTGTATTTGAAATTGTTTAATATACCAGACTGATTTTGAAAATCAGAACTTATAATATTAAGAATATGAAACTGATGCGAATTATAACGATTATATTTATGTTAAGCATTCTCAATGGCTGCGCCACACTCTTTACCAGTGAGCACGAGCTATTCAGGATCACAGATGTCTATTACCGGTCATGGGCGATAAAAGACCTGGAGAAAGGGACAGATGTAATTCTTGAGCTCATGAAGCTGGATGATAGCATTGAGTTTACTTCACTAATATTCAGAGACATAGAGGTTGATGTAAATATTACAACAGACGGAAGGAAAACAATAGTGAAGGGGACAATTAATACCGGCCCATCGCTCATTGAAAATTATGAGTATGAAGCAACTGAATCAGGCGATATGATAAAGTACAAATACAGGGGGGCTGAGTTTTCTTATCCGCTCAAGAATATCAGAAGGGAGAAAACCAAATTTATAGATTAAAGTTTCTTCAGCCAGTTAAAAGCAGATAGTTCTTACAGGGATACTGTCAGTATCGTCAATATCCAGCATTGAGTTTATCAGCCTCAGCTCACGGAATCTCTTAAGGCTTGCCGGTGTTATAATTTTTTCACTTATCAGTCCATGGTTAAGAAGATATTCTCTTTTAGTTCCCCGCATGATATAACTGGATGGAGTGTACCATATATTGTCATCGCCCCTGACAATAATATTTGCACATGATGTATCTGCAATCATTCCATTCCTGACCATAAGAATATCGTCGCAACCGTTTTTTTGCTCCATCAAATTATTAATAACCTTCCTGTTGATGAATTTATAGCTGTAATTAATATCATCAACCTCTACGAGCTTCAGTGTCCTGATTCTGCTGTATTCGTAAGGGTAAAAATCAATTTTCCTTATATGACTGTCATATTCAATCCTGCAGGTAAAAATGCCTTTATTTGTAAAAGCGGGTAAAATTATCTTACTCTCCAAATCCAGGGCCGGCCCTGCATTAAATAATTCCTTCCTGGTAATATTCATACGTGAAGAATGGTAATCCAGGTTAAATGTCTGGCCATCCTTTACTTTAATAGCTTCAAATAACAGTGACATAAATACTGATTATTAGATTAAGAATATCTTACTTCCTGCATATATGTTAACAAATGGTGATTATTTCTGTTCAATGAACCTGAACAGTGGCTTGCCCGATGAACCACAGGCGGTGCCTCAGCCTTCGTATATTAACATTATTTAAAACTTCCTTAACCGATTTAATTTCTTTTGAACGGTAAACTTTCATATATTTGATGAATTTCAGGAAATAAATTGATGGGCACACTGAGAAAGTACAGGTATTTTGTTCTGCTGATTGTCGTTCCCGTACTATTACTGTTTATTTCAAATTCAGTAATCAACAGGCATAGTCATCTTGTAAGGGGCTATGTTTTTTATCATGCTCATCCATTCAATAAAGAACAGGGGAATAATCAAAATCCTTTACACAGCCATACAGATGCTGAGCTCATAATACTGGATCTTATAAGCGATATTGATATGCTGGTATTTTTCATACTGGCAACGATATTGTTCTTCATTGAGTTCAGCTTATCATTGCCGGGATTTTTCCAGGATATTCAATCAGGTTCTGTAATTCCTTCATATTCGCCACGAGGCCCACCAGTTTATTCTTCAAAACCGGCTTAACTGACGTACACGTTAAACATTCTTCTAAATGATTATTATCTGATTTTGCGAGCGAAGGAAGTAAGCTAAAAGGATAAAAGTGCAAACAAACAATATGAAATATTCAATAATTATTTTTTTCTTGATTTTCAGCTGTGCATTGATTCATGCGCAGGAAAAGACCATACCAGATACAATTGATGTCAGGGAATTACTGAAGAGGATAGAAAAACTTGAAGCTGTAGTGGAAGAAAAGGAGAAAGAAGATGAGCTGGCAAGGCTGCTCGAGGATGCTGAGATGCTTTCAGAAAAACAGAAGTCAGAGGAGATAGATATATCAAAGAAATTTTACACCGGTGTTAGGCAGCAGCAGGGGCTGAATCCCAACCTGAGTGTGCTTGGGGATTTTTTCGGTTCCATATCCTCTGAAGATGATGAAATAACATCGGAGCCCGGAGAAAGGACACACGGAAGTAATGGCCTGTTTATGAGGAGTCTCGAAATGTCTTTCGTTGCACCTCTTGACCCCTTTGCGAGGGGTAAGGCATTTCTTGATATTACAGAAGATGGAGTATCCATTGAGGAAGCTTACATGGAAATACTTAACCTGCCTCTAAATATTTCATTAAAGGGAGGGGTGTTTTTCCCGGAGTTTGGCCTGCTTAACAGGCATCATACGCATGCCCTGCCTCAGTTTGACAGGCCAAGAGCCTGTGTCAACTATTTCGGTCTCGACGGGTTCAACGGCATGGGTGCGGCAGTCAATATTTTGCTTCCCAGGATATTATTTGCTGATGCAAGCTCCTTCGATTTTTCTGTTATTAATATAAATGATAATCTCAGTTACTCATCCGATAAAAGTGTCAATATAGCCTATGTAGGGCACTGGAAGAATTATTATGATATTTCAGCTTCCAGCTATTTCGAGTATGTCCTGAGTGCCATTGCGGGAAGGAATGATGAAACAGATGGAACGAACAATTATATCGGAAGCCTGGGGCTGCATTATAAATGGGAGCCCCCGGAAACTTCGAAATACAAATCATTTGACTGGAAAACAGAACTTTATTACGGATATAATGAAACTCCTTCCGGTACAGTCAGGAGCAAGGGTTTTTATTCACTTTTTCATCGCAAATTGAACGCCAGGATGTGGATTGGAGGGAGAATAGGATACAGCGAGATGCCCTATGACAAAAGCCAGTATGAGTGGGATTATACTTTGAATTTTGATTTCTGGCAGAGTGAATTTGTTTTCTACAGGATACAATACCAGTATAATTCAAGAAATATTACCTATCTGCCTGAAGAAGCCGGATCATACCCTTCAAATCATACCGTGGTTATCCAGTTTTCATGGGCTATGGGGCCACATAAACATGAGGCATATTAATTGTAGAATGAATATAGTATGAACATAAAATCATCTGAATATATGAAAAAGCTAATAACAGGTATGCTGCTTGCCATAATGGCAATGCAAGGGATAGCAGTGGGAAAGAACCAGATCAGGATAGTGTGTTCCTTTTCTGATTATGCATCCATAGCTTCCGAAATAGCTAAAGACTATGCGATAGTGGAGAGCATATCGCAGGGTCAATCTGATCCTCATTTCATACCACCCAAGCCAAGTTATGCAATGATGCTGAACAAGGCAGACATATGGATTACAACAGGGATGGATCTTGAACAATGGTCAACTACGCTCATAGACAGGGCACATAACAGTAAGATAATGGATGGGGCTGTAGGTTTTGTGGCGGTATCTGATGGCGTGACAATCCTGGACAAACCGGATAAAGCCGATCGAAGTGAAGGAGATGTCCACCTTATGGGTAATCCACATATTAACACAAGTCCGGTGAACTGGAAAACAATTGCAAGGAATATTACTGTTGGCCTTATAAAGGTGGATCCTGAGAATGCTGATTTCTATGAACGAAACAGGGACGATTTTATTGACAGGATAGACCGGGCTCTTTTCGGAGATGAACTGGTAGATATGTTTGGAGGTGAAACTCTTACAAGGCTTTTGCTTAACCATACACTTTTTACTTTTCTTGACAGGGCATACCAGGACAAGAAACTGGTGGACCTTCTGGGTGGTTGGCTGAAGGAAGCACTACCAGTAAGAGGCAGCCGTGTTATTGCATACCACAAAAACTGGGCTTATTTCGCCGATATATTCGGTCTTGAAATTATCGACTTTATTGAACCCAAACCAGGCATTCCACCGTCAGCCAAGCATGTGGAATATATCGTTAACCTGATTAAGGAACAGAATATAAAGGTGATGCTGGTAGCAAGTTATTTTGAAAAGAAATCGCCCCAGATGATAGAAAACAGAACGGGGATCAAAGCAGTTTACCTGCCTCTTTTCGTAAACCGCCAAACAGGTATAAACAACAATTTTGAACTTGTGGATTACTGGATCAGTCAGATAAAACAGAACCTCTAGTAGTATTATGAGCACCCTGGTATTTTTAGCACCTCCAATAGTAGCCTGTATTATTCTTGCAGGTATGCTGAGTTATTTTGGAAACCATATTCTGTCACGTGGCATTATCTTTATTGATATAGCAGTTGCGCAGATTGCTGCCCTTGGGACTATGATAGGAATACTGCTTGGCTTCGCTGAAGAATCGTTTAATGCACAGCTCGTATCTTATGTATTCACAATCCTGGTTCTTGGTATCTTTGCCATGATGAAAGCAAGAAAGCAGCTTCTGCCACAGGAAGCAATAATAGGTATATTCTATTGCATTGCCCTGGGCATGGCCCTTTTACTGGCGGAAAAAATACCCGGAGGCTCAAACTACATTACAAAAACCATTACTGGTAATGTGCTGTGGGTTACGTGGAGAAGCGTACTCAGTTGTTTATTGGTTTTTGTGCCTATACTTATTATTAACCTGTTGTTCGAAAAAACCTTGAAAAGAGTTACCCATGGCGAGATTGCAGGTAATTCGATGAGGAGTACAAGGTTTTATGACCTCATTTTCTATATCACCTTTGGTATAGTGATAGTGAAATCAGTACCTGTAATGGGTATTTTCCTTGTCTTTATGCTTTTAATCGGGCCAGCCTCAATCAGCAGGATCTTAGTTCGTTCATGGAGGGCAAGGATAATCTGGAGCTGGATAATTGGTTCAATTGGTTCACTGGCAGGGATATATATATCCTATTCAATGAACATATCAAATGGCCCGGCGATTGTAAGCCTGATCGGTATAGCAACATACATTGCGGCTTTTGCAAAATTGTATATGAAAAGAAGCGATGAAAAAATTATTACAACAAATTAATTTCAGAAACTGATGCTATCTATTGAATTTATCCTGCTTCCTTTCATTGGCTGCTTGCTGATAGTCCTGATAAATGTATATTTTGGTTTACATGTAATAAAAAGGGAAATTATATTTATAGATATAGCCCTCGCTTCCATAGCTGCACTTGGTTCGGCTGTGGGAATGATACTGTTTGAATCCACCCATGTTGAGCACTCCCATGAAGAGCATGGCTTTTTCCCATATATCTTTTCACTTGGTTTTATTTGTCTTGCTTCTTTCTCTTTTACATTGCTTAAACATAAAAAAATACCCATACCGCTTGAAGCTATAATAGGTATTGCCTATGCCGTTGCCACCACATTAACTGTAATAATTCTTGACAAAGGGGCAGGTGGGGATGTCCATGTACATGACATGCTGGTAGGAACATTACTGTGGATTTCGGGACATCAACTGACAAGGCTGGCACTGGTCGTGATAATAGTCGGAGTCTTCCATATTATATACAGGAAAAAATTCATAAAACTGACTGAATCCTTTCATAACCAAAAAAATAAAATCAAAAAGCATAAGTTGTGGGATTTCCTGTTCTACTTTTCTTTCGGGCTGGTGGTGGTTGAAGCAGTGAATATTGCGGGTATTCTGACGGTTTTTGCATTCTTAATTCTCCCGGCCTCGTTGTCAGTCATACTTACGGGTAACTGGATAACCAAGCTAATAGTAGGCTGGGTGGCTGGCATAACAGCATCATTTGCCGGGCTGTTATTCTCTCTCAAGCTTGATGTACCAAGCGCCCCTGTTATAATCACACTTCTGGGTATTATATTGCTTCTGGGTTATCTGTTGTATAAACTTTCAGTTAACAAAAAACAGGCAGAAGAAATCTCCGGGTCTTGAGGCCAAGTTGTTATTTAGGATTATTTTGCATAAATTTAATAGAAGATAATATTTTCA
>JAFGLJ010000039.1 GCA_016928075.1 Bacteroidales bacterium
TTAACCCGGCTCATTACAGGGCCCAGCTGTTGAATTTCTCCCTCGGGACAAATTATTTCAGGCTGGGACACCAGTTTAATCATTCATTAACCAAAACAAGATTTAAAATGATGAAAAGAACAGCAGCAAAAAAGATTGGTATTCTGAAGTATTTTTTAATGATACCTATTATCATCGTGGCTCTTGGAATATTCACCGGTTCAAAAGCGCAGGACCAGGAAGGCATTGTTAAAGGGAAAGTAATCCTGGCTGATACAGGAGAACCGGCTGATGGAGCATCGGTGATTATAAAAGGAACAACAACCGGGACCGTTACTGACAGCGAGGGCTGGTTTGAACTCGAGTGTGAAAAGGATGATATGCTTGTAATTTCATATGTTGGTTACAAAACCATTGAACTAAAAGCATCATGGATTACGAAAGATCCTATCAGGATGGAAGTCAAATCGTATGAGATGGATCTAAACAATGTCAAGAAAGTGAAGATAGAGGGTAAGGAAAAAATGGGAGTTAAAATATCCTCGGAGTCCGGCGGCAAGGCCTCGCCCATTTTCATTGTTGCCGGGAAGCGTATTGGCAGTATTCAAGATATATATCCGGGGGATATAAAAAGTGTGACAGTAATTAAGGATCCATCATCCGATTTAGTAAAAAAATATGAAGCTAAAAATGGCATTGTAATAATTGAGTTAAGGGAGGGTGTAGTGTTGGAAGAGAAGGCTGTGGTGGGAAAGAAGGCTGAGGCTAATGCTAATGTAAAAGCTGATGTTAAGGGGAAGGAAGAATTATTTACGGTAATTGAAGAAATGCCGGAATTCCCGGGTGGCCTGGCAGCCCTTAGATCTTATATATACGATAACCTTGAATATCCGGAGAAGGCTAAGCAGGAAGGGATAGAGGGAAAAGTGACAGTTCAGTTCATCATTAACAAAGAAGGAAAAGTTGAAGACGTTAGTATATTGAGAAGCACATACCAGGGATTTGACAGTGCAGCCCTGAAGGTATTCAGGAACATGCCGGACTGGAAACCAGGAGCACAACGAGGGAAAGCAGTATGTGTAAAATTACAAGTTCCTGTCGAATTTAAGCTCGATAAGGAATAATCCTGGATATAAGCCATGCAGGAGGGGGTGCTTGATTGTATTTGAGCACCCTTTTTTTATTAGGCTAAGGGGACAAGCAGGGGGCAGGGAGCAGGGAAAGTATAAATTATGATTTATTTATTATGACTTAAAAAGATGAAAGATGAGATGCGAGAGACGAAATATTTCAGAGATCACAAGCTCAACCCTACTCAACGCTACTCAACGTTACTCAACTTTCTCTATCAGAAAAACAACTCTTTATAGATCCTCATATCAGATCCCGGCTCAAAAACCTCGCTTTTGAATGGGATCATTTCCCTTGCTTCTTCTGGGCTGGAGGCTAGCCCGGCAGCATACATTATAAACATGGCGGCTCCCAGCACCGTTGTCTCTTTCTTGTCAATTACAGTAACTGGTACAAATGTAATGTCTGCCCTGATCTGGTTCCAGAGACTGTTCTTTGATCCTCCTCCCACGCATAGTATTGTATCAGTAATAAATCCACCTGCTTTCTCCAGGGCTATCATTCCTTCCCTTAGCCTTAATGACAACGATTCAAGCATTGCCCTGTAAATTTCTTCACGGGTCGATTCCATCCTGAGCCCGGTAATCTGCCCTCCACCGGAACCTCCGGTTTCTTCAAAAAACCTTGGAACGACCCTTATACCATTACTGCCCGGTGGCACTTCACCTGCCAGTGCTATCATTTTCTCATGCAGTTCATCACCGCATTCCGGGAACATATTCCTGCCTGCCCATTCGAGCATGCCTGAAGCAATCCACTGGTTACCAATATTATACAGTCCGGGAACTGGATCAAGCTCAGTACTTATTGAATTATCGAGTTGTTCTTTACCCGACCTGTACCTCCGGGAACGCACCATCAGGATTTCCCATGTCCCTGAGCTAAGTACAGGCTGATTTACACCGGCTCCAGATCCAAAGACTGCAAACTGTGTATCATGACCACTGGCTACAACGGGTATTCCTTCGGGCAGACCGGTAAGCTTTGCTGCTTCGACATTTACAACACCTATGATTTCTCCTGGCTCTGCAAGACCTCCAAAAAGGTCTTTATCAACACCTATACTCTTCAGAATAAGTGGTGACAGGTTCCTTATTGAAGCAGAGGTGAGCATCGAGGTACCGGCCATAGTAATATCATTCTTCATCTCCCCGCTGAGCATCCACGCGAAGATTGAAGGAGCGAAAAGCCACATGTGGGCTTTTTCAATGAGTTCAGGTTTGTTTTCTTTGAACCAGACTATCTTGTTTATGGTGTTGAAATTGAAAGGAAGCAAGGCCGATTCGTGGTAAAGTTCTTCCACATTGATATATTTACCTATTCCCTGCATAACAGGTGTTGTACGTTCGCACTGCCATGATATCATGGGGTAAAGTATTTCACCTTCTTTGCTGAAAAGAGCTCCGTCGACACCGAATGTGGTTACACTTACACCAATAATATTATCTTTTTCCAGTTCAGCCACCACCTCAATGGATGCCTGGCACATTTTATCCCATATTTCATCAACATCCCATATCCTGTATTCGGGGTAATAAGGATCAGGACGGGTATTATTGGGATATGATCTCGAACTCAATATTTCGCCCTTTTCGTTTATTGCATGCACCTTTACATTAGTTGCACCGCAATCGAAAACGATGGAGATTTTTTTATTAGGCATAAAAAAAGTTTAAGTGGTTTAAGTGGTTTAAGTGGTTTAAGTGGTTTATCATTAACATATTAAACTTTTAAACCACTTCAACCACTTCAACGTTTTCAGTAGTATTTCTGCTACTACCTGGCAGCTGCATTAAATAAACTAACCATACAATGGTCCATATACCTTGCATGCCCTGTAATCGCTGCCTTCCGGATCCATCCCATAGGCGGACCATGCTGAAGGCCTGAAAATCTTTTCTACTGCTATATTATGCATATTTACAGGTATCCTCAGCATTGATGCAAGTGTCAGTATATCTGCTCCTATATGACCGTAGCTTGATGCACAATGGTTAGCTCCCCAGTTTGCCATAACCGAATATACATCGGCAAATGCACCTTGACCTGTCAGCCTGGGCACATACCAGGTTGTGGGCCAGGTGGGGTTGGTCCGTTCGCAGAGTATCTCATGTACATCTTCAGGCAATTCGACAGTCCAACCTTCGGCCATCTGGAGCACGGGTCCCAGTCCCTTGACGATATTTATCCTTGAGATTGTTATTGGCATTCCGCCCAGGGTGTCGAATTGAGATGAGAAACCGCCGCCCCTGAAATATTCGGTTACCGCTGCCGGCCAGCTTGTTGCTTCAAGGCATGCTTCCACATCTTCAGAAGTGATCTCCCAGAAGGGTTTGATAACAGGCTTGCCGTTTTCCTTCTGCCTGCATGAAAAGTCGAGTGCCGAGGCTCCCGAGTTTATCAGATGTATGATACCGTTCTCTGCATGCCCGGTGGATTTATACCCGCTGACCCTCTCAATAGCTTCCGGGCTCCAGTAGGTCCTTATATCCGAAAACATCTGGGTGGTATTTGTAAGCAGGTACCCCAGTAGCATTGAGGCACCATTCAGGCTGTCGTTCTCGGTTGCCAGCAGGTAAGGTGGTCGTATGCCGTTCCAGTCGAATGAAGAGCATAATATTGCTTCCATAAAATCGCCGTTCGGCATATGATCGGTCCACTGCCTCTGCCCCTGGAAGCCTGCCAGTATTGCATTATGACCCATTGCTTCTTCTCCAAGGTCCATTTCCTTAAGCCGCGGATTGCCAACCATGAGGTCGCGTGCAATAAGGGTCATTTTCACCACCGTTTCCCAATCCTTTTCTTTTTCCGCAGCACTCTTTGGCAAGGTATTGGTTTCTCTACCTTCTTTACACCATTTTTTTGTCCATGCAAGTGCCTTTCTGAATTCTTCCTTATCATATATCTCTTCGTTGAGCCTCCGGTTGAATTCACTCATATCAATATATTCATTTCTCATTCCAAGGTAATCCTGGAAGAAATCCTCGTTAACGATAGATCCTGCTATTCCCATTGATACACTGCCCATTGAAAGGTATGATTTACCTTTCATATATGACACTGCAAGCCCGGCCTTGACGAATCTGAGTATCTTTTCCTGTACGTCCTCAGGTACGGTATTATCACCTGCATCCTGGACGTGACGTCCGTATATGCCAAAGGCCGGCAATCCTTTCTGTGAATGACCTGCCAGTGCCGCTGCCAGGTATACGGCACCCGGCCGCTCGGTACCATTAAAGCCCCATATAGCTTTTGGCCTTAAAGGATCCATATCTATTGTTTCACTTCCATAACACCAGCAGGGAGTAACGGTAAGAGTTATCCCCACTCCCTCCTTTTTAAATTTCTCATCGCAAAGAGCGGCTTCGGTCACACCGCCTATTGTTGTATCTGCCAACACACATTCAACATTGTTGCCATCAGGGTATTTCAGGTTTGAGCTGATCAGTTTGGCTGCCGCCCGGGCAAGGTTTATAGTCTGTTCTTCAAGTGATTCCCTTACACCTCTTCTGCGGCCGTCTATAACAGGCCTTATCCCGACCTTTGGAAAATCACCTTTTACCCACCTGTGATTATTGTTTACTGTAAATTCTGTTTCACTCATTTTATTATTTTTTAAAAACTCCACCTGAATTTCACCCATAGTTCATCGCCGATGTCCCACCAGCGGTTGACTGCTGCCCTTGCAAAGTCATTGGAATACCTTGTAAGGAATTCGCGGGCCAGCATTGGATCTTCATCATAAAGCTCGGCTGCCTTCTTCTCTATATATTCAACCTCATCAAAAGCCTTGTCTTCAAATTCCATTACAACAGGTTCAATTACTTCCTTTCCTTCACCCCAGTTCACCATTGCCAGCCTGTTTGCCCGTCGGAATGCCCACATGGCAGATTCAGTGGTGAAATGGTCCTGCCCGCATACATGAAAACTTCCGGGAAGGCTCAGGTTACCTGCATAAACTGGTATTCTCGGGCTCAGGCGGGGCACATCGAAACTGAACCACAACCTGCCTCCCACCTCGTCGGGAAGCCAGTCCCTGAGCTGTACTATAAATGAATAAGCGCAATACTGTACTGCAATGGGCCTGTCCCTAACCACCACATTTTCTTTGAGGCTGTTTAACAGGGTCCGTTTGTCGCCCGACATCCAGGGGTGAGCAGCGGGGCTTACTATTGTATCAGTATAGGTATTACCTTCTTCATCGCTTCTTCTAACAGCTACTTTCAGGTTTTTTATCATTTCCATTTCTGTTCCATCATACGTAGTACGGAAAAATTTTATTACATCCCTGATATCGACTTTCTTTTCAGGTTTAACAGAAAAGGGTAATTCCTCATCATCATATTTCAAACCAAGGGAAGGTGAAAGGGTGCTGAGAACAAAATATTCGCGTGAGCTGAACGGTTTCCTTCCCGAATATGCCTTCCAGAATTTAAAGGGTTCTTTCCCGTCCCAGAAACCCATCTTTTTTGCCACATCGTATACATTGTCTGATACCATGAAATAATCTTCATTATCAGGATCTATCTCAGCTATCCTGCATATATTGGCAGCTATTCCGACGTGATCATCCGGTATGCGCTGCGCAGCCCATACGGCACCAATATTATCAGGCCCTTCTCCCATTATTTCCATGTGCCATACTTCATTTTTATCAGCTATAGTGATGCACTCACCGGAATCCCCATAACCGTACTCCTTAACAAGTTCTCCTATCAGCCTGATGGCATCACGTGCTGTTGTGCATCTCTGCAGGGCAATCCTTTCAAGTTCCTCAATCAAAAATAAGCCGTTTTCATTCCTCATTTCCCTCCTTCCGTTAAATGTTGATTCCCCTATGGCAAGCTGTTTTTCATTGAGACACGGATAAGCGGTGTTTAAATATGCATAGGTCTTTTCAACTTCAGGTATCTCTCCTTTGACCTCTATATTCTCTTCACTCCATGCAGAACTTGTATGCATTGTCCCCCACCTGACCGGATGCATGGCTCCGGGTTCATATTCCATGGCCGGAACGAATTCAAGCCATGTACGGTAGTATGCATCGCAGGTATGACTGGTCATAACTGATCCGTCAGTACTTGCATCTTTCCCGACCATGATGCTTGTACAACTTTCAGAATTATAATTATCCTTTTCCTGTGCGATTGATATCACTGAAAAAAGAAAGAAAGAAAAGAAAATCAAAGGCAGTGTGTAAAAATTCTTGGTATTCATTGCTTTATTTTTCTGGTTTATTTGAACAAATTTTACAAAAAGCTAAATATAAAAAATATGACGTCTCCATTTATGATAAATCATATGTTATTTAAAAATAACAGGAAAAATACATCCTTAAATTCATTTTTCTTAAGAAAAAATTAATATTTCTGTATCCTGTTTAAATTCAAAATCCCTCTGTTTTCAGTCAATCCATTATCAATCAGCCATATCTGGAAAATAGGTAAATAAGTCTATTTTAATTAGATTTGTATACTGAAATGACACTAATGGACGTAAAAGATAAACGACTGAATAACAAAAGGTTACCAAAATGGCTTAAAATGCAGAGGGCAAGTGGGGAGAATTATACAAGAGTTAAAAACCTTGTGGAGAGTAAGCATCTGCACACCATATGCAAGAGTGGAAATTGTCCGAATATTGGAGAGTGCTGGAATGCCGGTACGGCAACTTTTATGATACTCGGAGATATTTGTACAAGGTCGTGTAAATTTTGTGGTACAGCAACAGGCAAACCTTTTCCTCCTGACAAAGATGAGCCGCGCAACCTTGCCGAATCAATACGATTATTGTCTCTAAAGCACTGTGTTATCACTTCGGTCGACAGGGATGATCTGCCCGACAGTGGGGCATCGTTTTGGGCTGAGGTGATAACGGAGGTTAAAAAAGTGTACCCCGGAACAACAATAGAAGCACTGATACCTGATTTCCGGGGTGTGGAAGGAGATATTCAGAAGGTTATAGATGCCGGAACGGAGGTAATTTCACATAACCTGGAGACTGTTGAGCGATTGACGCCGGAGATAAGATCTGCCGCAAGGTATCGTCGCAGTTTGGATGTGCTGAGGTACATCAGCAGTAATGGGGTGCGTGCAAAATCGGGTATAATGCTGGGGCTGGGAGAGAAGGAAAATGAGGTATATCAGGCCATGGATGATCTAGTGGAGGCAGGTTGCTCTGTTTTAACCATTGGTCAGTATCTTCAGCCAACCCTCAAGCATATGGAGGTAGTTGAGTACGTTGACCCGGGACAATTTGAAAAATACAGAATGGCAGCACTTGAAAAAGGTTTGCTATTCGTGGAAAGCCATCCCCTGGTAAGGTCATCATACCATTCGGAAAGGCATGTTAAATTATAAAACAAATTTAAGTTAGTCTGGTGGACAGGGAAGGAATTTTTGAGGATTTAGGCTTACGTGACTACAAGGAAACCTGGGATTACCAGGAAGAATTGTTCCGCAGTCTTATGAAAGTGAAGCTGAAAAACCGTTCGCTTTCCCCTTCTGAGCAGGAGAAACAGGTTAACAGGCTGCTTTTCGTCGAACACCCTCATGTCTATACCCTGGGAAGGAGTGGTTCTGACAAAAACCTGCTTGCAAACCATATACAGTTACAGGCTAAAGATGCTTCATTTTACAGGATCGACAGGGGAGGTGATATTACATATCACGGGCCGGGCCAGATAGTAGGTTACCCGCTTCTGGATCTGGAAGAATTCGGATTAACGCTTAAAGGGTATATCAACAGCATCGAGGAGATGATAATTCTTTCACTGGGAGAATATGGTATTGAAGCCGGAAGGATGGAGGGAGCAACAGGAGTATGGATTGGTGGGAAGGATAGAGGACAGGCAAGGAAAATATGTGCTATAGGGGTAAAAGCCAGCAGGTATATTACCATGCATGGATTTGCCTTCAATATAAATACTGACCTGGATTACTTTAATTATATTAATCCATGTGGTTATACTGACAAAGGGGTTACTTCGCTGGCAAAAGAGATGGGGGAGAAACAGGATTTTAAAAAGGCCAAGCTTGTTGTGAAAAAGAATTTTGAGAGAGTCTTCGGCATAAACTGGAAAAGCTGAAAATGGAAAAAAATTGGATCATAAAAGAACAGGGTGATAATGTGGTTGTGAAACAGCTGATGAATAGCCTTGATGTGCCACAGCCGCTTGCAAACCTTATGGTTCAAAGAGGTATTACAAGTTATGATGAGGCAAATAGTTTTTTCAGACCTGTGCTGGAAAACCTGCACGACCCGTTCCTTATGAAAGATATGAATATTGCCGTTGACCGTATCTCGTCGGCAATATACAAAAATGAGAAGATACTTATCTATGGTGATTATGATGTAGACGGAACGACATCTGTTGCCCTTATGTATTCTTTCTTCAGAAATATATACCAGAATATTGACTTCTATATTCCTGACAGGTATACAGAGGGTTACGGTATTTCATGCAAGGGGATTGATTACGCTCATGAGAATAACTGTAAACTGATGATCACCCTGGATTGCGGCATAAAAGCAGTTGATAAAATCAAGTATGCCAGTTCTCTGGGCCTGGATGTAATCATATGCGATCATCACCTGCCGGGCGACAGGGTGCCTGCCGCAACGGCAGTTCTCGATCCCAAGCAGGAGGGCTGCAATTATCCTTATAAGGACCTTTCGGGCTGCGGGGTGGGATTTAAACTGATACAGGCTTATTCGAGGGTAAACGGCACCCCGTTTAAAAATTTGATACAATACCTTGACCTTGTTGCGATAAGTATTGCTTCCGATATTGTGCCGCTTACCGGGGAGAACAGGATACTTGCACATTTTGGCCTTATACAGTTAAATGAAAATCCAAGGATGGGAATAGCCAAGATCATCAAGGAGTCTGAAATAAGGAAGAAGATAACCATTGAGGATATTATCTTTAAGATAGGTCCCAGGATTAATGCAGCAGGTCGCATGGAATCAGGCAATAAGGCGGTTGAGCTTATGGTTTCCGAGGACGGTATGCTCGCCGAAGAGATGAGCAGGGAAATAGACAATTGCAACCGGGACAGAAGGTCTGTAGACAGGAACATAACCACTGAAGCACTAAGGATGATATCAGCAGATCCGAGACATGTGAATGCCAGGACAACAGTGCTTTATAATCCCCAGTGGCATAAAGGTGTGATTGGCATAGTGGCATCCAGGTTGATAGAAACATATTACCGTCCCACGGTTATTCTAACCGAATCAAACGGATTTGCCACAGGTTCGGCACGCTCGGTGGCTGGATACGATCTGTACCAGGCTATTGAATCATGCAGTGACCTGCTTGAGAATTTCGGAGGACATATGTACGCCGCAGGATTAACTATGAAGAAAGAAAATGTACCCATCTTCATTGAAAGATTTGAAGAAGCGGTTACACAGACAATAACTGAAGAACAGCTGGTGCCCCAGGTTATAATAGATATGGAACTTGACTTTGCTGATATCACAGAGACATTCTATAGCATACTCGAACAGTTTCAACCTTACGGTCCTGAAAACCTGGCACCTGTATTTATGACATGGAAAGTTTATGATACAGGAATGGGCAGGGTAGTTGGATCAAGTGGTGAACACCTTAAGCTTGAGCTTTGCAGAGAATCAACAGGTACCGCAAGTATTCCTGCAATTGCTTTCGGGCAGGGTAATAAGTTACCTCTTATCAGAGGCGGACGCCCTGTTGATATATGCTATTCTGTTGAGATGAATGAATTCAAGGGCACCAGGAACCTGCAGCTTAATATACGCGATATCATACCTTCCGATATCACAGGCTGAGAACAACCTGAAGTCTGATTTCGTTCAGTCTGCATGAAGATTCCGGTTCACCTTCTATATCTGTGACAGCATATTTAACACGAAGCGTCATTCTGCCGAAAGCCCTGTATATAATCATTAAATATGATCGTTTCCCCTCTTCATAAAGTGGTTTGATAACCGGATTATAAAGGAGGTCATCTTCCCAGGTATAAATTCTTGTATCATAGCTGCCTGTTTTGAAAAGAGTTAACCTTCCACGTATCTCCAGGGGTATTTTTCTGAATACGTATCCTGCCGACTGGTAACAAAGAAAGCCCCTGTCAGTTGAGCCTGTGACCAACACTTTCTCGAAGCGAGTACGTAGTTTTAATTGTTCTGATGCCACAGTCTCCACTGAAAGACGAAGGTTGGTCTTCTTTAAATCTGTCCCGGTTTTTATTCCCTGCTGAGGGTTTATCCATTGATCACTTATCCTGTGTTTGACATCTGATATAATTGAAATAAAACCTGCCGGCTTCAGACTGAGGCTTAAAAGATAAACTGTTGAATGCGGGAAATTACCCGATATATTGTTAAACCATAGCTCCTTTTGCCTCAGGAAACCTCCTGATAAAGAAAGAAATGATGTTAATTCAGAAGACAAATTTGCCAGCAGGCTGCTGGCAGGTTTATTGAAAGTACTTACTCCTGAAGCATTCCCATGAAATGAATTATAGCCCCTGTTTACCCTCGAGTACATTATATTGCATCTTATCCTGCCCTCAGGATTCAACGAGATACCCTGGAGAAAAGCCGTTTCAAAATAATTGTCCAGGGCAAATTCCCCGAACAGGTAGGAACTTCTAAACAGGCATGCATAGTCAAATGAAAAAGAAGCATTCACTTTTCCTCTAAAATCATATATATTCCTTATATCTTCAACAGGCATGACCGGGAGTGAAAACCCAGTATATACAGCATTTATCCCGGTATAAAAATTCTTACTCATCCTGTTAACATTAAAACCGATGCAGCTTTCCATCACCTGGTTTCTTTTCATTATAGTATTGGGGGTATTATGTACACCGTTATAGTAAAAAGACTTAATATATTTTGTGCCGGAATTTTCATCATAACCGGTGCTGGCATCAATCATATTCATTGATGCAAATGATATAATGTTAAAACCTTTTGTATTTAATGAGATAGCTACTCCCCTGAAGAAATCATTTTCGTCAGTTGATGAGTATGGAATTATGTTGCTGCTTCCTTTCATTATCCTTTGCTCTGTAGGTACAGGTGGACGGGAAAAACCGTTCCATACAGTCAGGCCCTGTCCGAACTGCACTTTATAATCACCGATAATGATTTTATTTAAAAGGCCCTCAGGATAGTAGGTGGTATTTCCGGAAAGGAAATCTGGCTTATATCCCTGCAGGAGAAGGGGTTCCCCTTTGTCTTTATCCAGTGTTAGAGATGCTTCGAAAGGTCCTGAAAACAACCTCAGTTTTGAAAGCAGTTTATACTTACTGCCTGTAAAATCAGCTTCTGTTTCTCCATCGTCTGCAAGGATATTTGTCGTAAGCCTGAAATGGTACCTGTTATCCGGTCTGTGGTTGTTATGGCTATCTTTATAAATAATGAACGGCTGCATAATTTCAGCCAGTTCCCTGTCAAAACCCGGGATATAACTTATTTCCACGACTGATATTATATCCCCGTTTTTATTGGTGTAATCAACTATACTGGCAGCCTGGAATATTGTAAGAAAAAAAAGTCTTTTTATCTCTTTGACATCACCCGAATTAATATTAACAGGATTTTCTAACAGGTAACTTAACTCTTCAGCAAGATTAATTGCCTGGTAATTTTCATCTGATGATCCTGCAATATCTTCCAGCAGACTGATGATATGCCCCGGTAAATGATCCTGTGCGTCAAGGCAGGTCAATGAAATTACCAGGGCTGCACATATTAGATGCAACCTTAGTTTCATTGCCTACCTTATGAATATTACTACTGAAAGTGAAGGAGTGAGTCCCAGGTTTTCATGCGTAATGAATCCCAGGTTGGCCTGCAAAATACGGCCCGAATATCCTCCCCCGAAGGCATAGCCAAGCGGATTGCTCATGAACCCTGCCCTTAGGAAAAGGTTGCCAAGGAATTCATATTCACAAGCAACCCTTGCATTTGTATATTGCTGGTCGCTTGTTTCCATTTCAGCCATAGCCAGGAAAGAGGATGCAAACCTGTATGATGTTCCCAGCCTGAGCACTAGAGGAATGTCACTCTCGTGCAAAGTTGTGGGTACGGGATTATACACATGAACCCCAAGTATGAGGTCATCCACGGGTTCAAACTGTATTCCTCCTTCAAATGTAAGGTCGTACCTGTTCCGGTAGTCACCGGCAATGCGTGTTGAATAGAGGTCGGTCTGTATTCCTGCCGAGATTTTTTCTCCCAGTTTCATCCCGTAGGCGAGACCAATGGTATGCCTGTTAAATTCGGCATAGCCATAGTAGGAGTATACCATTCCCAGTGCACCTCTTTGTCCCGAGGGGATTATCATCCCGAAAGTCTTGTTACTTAACTCTGATAATCCGAACCTGTTATCCTGGTTAAGTCCGACCGACCATTTATTCATTTTGGCCAGCGATGCCTGGTTATGAAAGGAAGCCCAGAAGCCGCTGGTGGCAACTGTGGCATAAGCTAGACCCACCTGCCTGGCGCCGGCAGAAAGCCTGTAAGGGTTCTGAGGGTATACAGCAATACTTATCAGGCACAGAGCAGATGTCAGCAGAATCTTTTGCAGCGAAATTTTCTGACACATAACTGAATTTTTAATCCTACTTCAAGTTAGGATAAAAAAAGAAAAAAGACAAAAGTAAAAAGACAAAAGTAGAGACGCGCTACCAGCGCGTCTAAGAAAATTTTGCAGCCAGTCTAAAATTTAAACAATTGTAGAGGCTAAGGCTCCCCCTTTGAAGGGGGAACCTAGTTCGTTTTATACTCATATTTTACCTCAGCCAGATCCTTGTTGGCCTTGACGATCTTGGTCTTGAGCTCGTCCTTGAACTTGCCGAGCATGCTCTTTACATCCTTGTCGCTGCCGGCTATGATCTGTGCGGCAAGGATACCTGCATTCTGTGCTGCATTGATACCTACCGTGGCAACGGGTATGCCGGGAGGCATCTGCACTATGGCCAGCAATGAATCCAGTCCCTCGAGCGATGCCTTAATGGGCACACCTATAACAGGCAGTGTGGTCATGGCGGCAATAACACCGGGCAGGTGTGCTGCCATGCCGGCGGCTGCAATTATCACTTCTATGCCCCTGCCTGCTGCATCCCTGGCGAACCTCTCAACCTCTTCAGGTGTGCGGTGAGCAGATAATGCATTAATCTCAAAAGGTATCTTGAAATCATTAAGTATTGCTGCTGCTTTCTCCATCACCGGCAGGTCAGATGTGCTGCCCATGATAATACTTACTCTTGGCTTCATGTTCTGCAGTTTTATTTTATTTGAAACAAAAATAAGGCATATATTTTATATTTTCGCATCTATACATAAATTCATCATCAGTCCTGCGCATGAATAAAATAAAAATCAGGGACAGGATCTTTGAAAAATTCCTGGGAGAAGAAGAGATTCTGAGAAAGGTAAGGGAAATTGCCCGGAAAATAGAGGATGAAAACAGGGGGAAAGATATTATTTTCCTCAGCATCTTAAATGGTGCTTATGTTTTTACTGCTGACCTGCTGAGGAACATTAACCTGAATGTGAAAGTATCATTCATGAAAATGTCCTCCTATTCAGGCGATAAATCAACCGGTGAAATACGAAGACTTATAGGCCTGAATGAAGACCTGCGAAACCTCACAGTAATTGTTCTTGAAGACATTATTGATACCGGCCTGACCCTTGAGGGTGTAATAGATGATATCAAGGCCAGGGGAGCTACAGATATCAAGGTAGCTGCACTGCTACTTAAGCCTGATGCTTATAAAGGTTCTCGCAGGATCGATTACCTGGGTTTTGAAATACCAAGTGATTTTGTCATTGGCTATGGCCTTGACTGGGATGGTTTCGGGCGAAACCTCAGATCGGTTTACAGGATTGTTAAATAGAATAGTAATAAGTAATTTAAATTAATACGAATGACTAATTTTTTAATTTTCGGACCTCCGGGATCGGGCAAGGGAACTCAGTCAGTAAAGCTGGCATCAGAATTCAATCTCATACACCTTTCAACGGGTGACATGCTCAGGGAAGAAGTAGCTGCAAAGACTGAACTGGGAAAGAAAGTTGAAGGTATAATGCAGCGAGGTGAGCTTGTCCCCGATGAGGTGGTAATCCAGATGATTGCTGAAAGAATTGATTCAAATCCTGATGCAAATGGCTTTATTTTCGATGGCTTCCCCCGTACTGTTGACCAGGCCAGGGCACTGGATGAAACACTTACCGAAAAAAATACATCAATATTAAAAATGCTGATGCTGGAGGTAGAACATGAAGAATTAGTCAGGAGATTGCTATTGAGGGCAGAAGTTTCAGACAGGCCTGATGACAGAGATGTAAATATTATTGAAAACAGGATTAAAGTATACAGGGAGAAGACAGAGCCGGTAATAGAATACTACAGAAAGGATGGCAAATACCTTACAGTAAATGGAATGGGTGATATAGAGGAAATTTTCAATCGGCTGAAAGAGACGATAGCAGCTTATATTTAATATGTCAGAGAGTAATTTTGTTGACTATGTAAAGATTTTCTGCCGCTCCGGTAAGGGAGGAAGCGGTTCTGCACACCTGCGCAGGGAAAAATATGTTCCCAAAGGCGGACCTGACGGAGGTGATGGAGGAAGGGGAGGACATGTCATTCTCAGGGGTAATAACCAATTATGGACACTTATTCACCTGAAATACCGTAAGCATGTATTTGCAGGGGATGGGATGCCCGGATCATCATCAATGAAAACAGGCGCCGAAGGGAAAAATGTATACCTTGAAGTGCCACTGGGTACCGTGGCAAGAAATGCCGAAACAGGAGAACAATTACTTGAGATAACCGACAATGGAGAAGAAAAAATACTGCTCAGAGGAGGAAGGGGAGGACTGGGCAATGTTCATTTTAAATCACCCGTAAACCAGACACCAAGGTATGCACAGCCTGGGGAACCGGAGAAGGAAGATTGGTTTATACTCGAACTCAAGGTGCTTGCCGATGTAGGACTTGTGGGTTTCCCTAATGCCGGAAAATCAACCCTCCTGAGTGTGGTGTCGGCAGCAAAACCCAAGATCGCAGATTATCCTTTCACCACACTTGTGCCTAACCTGGGTATTGTGGCTTATCGTGATCATAAATCCTTTATTATGGCCGATATCCCGGGTATAATAGAGGGAGCACATGAAGGCAGAGGACTGGGAGACAGGTTCCTGAGGCATATAGAAAGAAATTCTGTGCTGCTTTTCCTTGTTCCTGCCGACAGCAGGGATATAATGAATGAATACAGGGTGCTGCTTAATGAACTGGGGAAATACAGCCCGGAACTGCTGGATAAAAAAAGAGTACTGGCAATATCAAAATCAGACTTGCTGGATGATGAACTGATGGATGAATTGCGACGTGAGATAGATGTAACACCTTATATTCTTATTTCTTCTTTTTCAGGTCTGGGAATTGAAAAGCTGAAGGATATTTTATGGGATGCACTTAACGAACGATAAACAAATATATTTATGATGGAACAACTTGACCAGAACCTCTTCCTGTTTCTAAATTCCATCAACTCACCATGGTGGGATAAGTTCATGGCACTGGTGAGTGCCATACTTATCTGGGTTCCGTTATATGTTTTTGTTCTTGTTCTGCTGGCAATAAAATACAAACGGACAATACTTATAATTATCCCTGTTGTAATACTGGCGATAACTGCTTCAGACCAGCTGTCGGTCCATGCCTTTAAAGAAGTGTTTCATCGCCTGAGACCCTGTCACGAACCTGCAATGGCCGGGCTGGTTCACACTGTAAATGATAAATGCGGTGGATTGTATGGCTTTGTATCTTCACATGCCTCCAATTCATTTACATTCGCAGTGCTGAGTCTGGGACTGGTAAGAAAAAAATGGTATACGATATTCATATTATTCTGGGCTGCACTTGTAGCTTACAGCAGGGTATACCTGGGAGTTCATTATCCCGGGGATATAATCGGGGGAGCAATACTTGGACTGTTGGTAGGATATGCTTTCCTGATGCTGTTCCGTCTTTTCGATGAAAAGATGGTATATAATTCAAACTTCTTCAGGCCTGAAAGGGAGAAAGATGTTAATAATAGACAATAATATTACCGATCCATGGTTTAACCTGGCGGCTGAGGAATACATGTTCAGGAATTTCACAGGTGATATTTTCATGTCATATACAAACAGCAGATCAGTGATAATAGGAAAGCATCAGAACCCTGCAGAGGAAGTTAATGCAATGTGCCTCAGAGAAAAAAACATACCAATGATAAGGAGAATTTCAGGTGGAGGGGCAGTATACCATGATGAGGGAAACCTCAATTATACCTTTATCAGGAATACTGCTGACGGAAAGCAGATAGACTTTTCTGAATGCACCCTGCCAATCATATCATTCCTGCGGGAACATGGGATAAATGCTTATCAGGGAGAGAAAAATGAGATCAGGACTGATGGAATGAAAATATCCGGTAATGCAGAGCATGTATTTAAAAACAGGGTTTTGCATCATGGCACCATATTGTTTTCAGCCAACCTTGGGCTTATGTCAATGTGCCTGGGGAAAGCCAATGCGATTATTACCAGCAGGGCAGTAAAGTCAAACCGTACCAATGTGTGCAATCTGCGGGGAAGGATGCCGGGCATAAAAGGGATAACGGATCTGAAAAAGCAACTCCTGGAATATATTTCGCACGACAATCCGGATTCTGAATCCTATATATTCAGCCGCACCGATATTGAAAACATCACAAAGATCAAAAAGGAAAAATTCACATCCTGGGAATGGAACTATGCCTGGGGGCCGGAATATACTTTCTCAAAGGAATTCAGTATAGAAGGGAAACCGTCTGAGATTGGATTGAAGGTATCAAAAGGTGTAATCAATGAATGCAAATTTTCCGGGCCAGCCCATTGGAAGAAGGTTGAAGCCATATTACCGGGCATAAGGCATACTTATGATGATATTGCCCGGGTAATGAAAGATAACAGCTTAACATCAGATGTTGACCTGATTTATAATTTCATAATGTAGTCAGTATGGATCTTATAAAATCATTATTTACCTGGATTTTCAGTGTGCTGTTCATATTGCTTATGTTCCCGTTGGGAGTAATTATATGGCTTGTGACAGCGCCCTTTGGTGCAGGAAGCGTCCTTGTCCATCGCTGGCTGTCATTCCAGGGAAGGGTGCTGATCAGGGTAAGTCCGCTCTGGAAGCTTCATGTTACAGGAAGTGAGAATTATGTGCACGGGGAAACTTATGTAATGATATCCAATCACCAGTCGCTGCTCGACATTCCAGTGGTGGAGTCTCTGAAAATGGACTACAGGTGGGTGTCAAAGGTTGAGATTTTTCGTGTTCCGCTGCTGGGTCAGTCGATGCACCTGGCAGGCTATATATCACTTAAACGGGGTGATAAAGAAAGTGTTATTAAGATGATGGAGAAGTCGGAGAAGCTGTTAAGAAAAGGCGAGTCATTATTCATCTTTCCGGAAGGAACAAGGTCACCTGACTGTGAGATAAAGAAATTCAAAAGCGGGGCTTTCAGGCTTGCGCTTGAAACAAATACACCTATACTCCCGGTTATTATTGACGGAACAGGAGCAGTATTACCAAAGAAAGGATTTATTTTCAGCTCGGGACATAAACTGAAAATGAAAATCCTGAAACCAGTTTACCCTACTGAATTCGTGAGTGATGACCCTGATGAGCTGGCATCAGAATTTCAAGCAAAAATGCATAAAGCCCTTAAAGATTTAAGGCAGGAAGAAAGAGAATAAAGCAAACATGAAAAATAAAAAAAGTATCTACACAGATAATGTAAAAAAGTACAGGAGTCTTCTGGACAGGACCGGCAAAAAACTGCTTTACCTCTCTCTTCTAAGGCTGTTGGATTTTATTTCAGGGGTAATACTCCTTGTACTATTGTGGAAAATAAGCCAGCTGGCAGCAATAGGAGTTTTTGTGGCAGCTATCATTATTTTCATTGTCCTGCTTAAGAAATACTCCGATCTGAGTTTCAAAAAGTCATTTTACGAAAACCTTTTGCTGATAAACGAGAAGGAGATAAAAGGTTTAAATGATGACCATAGTTGCTTCGATGGAGGAGATGAATATACTGACCTCCATCATGATTTTTCACATGATATTGATCTTTTCGGGAGGGATTCACTATTCCAGTACCTGAACAGGACCTGCACGGGCAGGGGTAAAAAAATACTGGCCGAATGGTTGATGGCACCATACAAATTGTGCAGCCAGATAGGTGGAAGACAGGAAGCCATAAGAGAACTTGCAGGGATGCTGCAATGGAGACACGAGTTTAATGCTTATGGAATGATGGGCATAACTGATGAGCCTACCATAACCGATTTTACTTCATGGCTTAAAGAAAAACCAGGTTACCTGAATAACAGAACTTACAATGTACTCCGTTTCCTGATGCCCGCTATTACATTGTGCCTCTTTGTTTTAACAGTTACATGCATTTTACATTACTCCATATTAATACTTTTCTTCCTTATTAACCTGGGTATCATTTCAATAAACCTGAAGGAGATAAATAACATCCATGCAAGGGTTACAAGGAAACACAGCATGTTCAAAACCCTGAGCAACCTTATAATGCATTTTGAAGATCAAAAATTCAGTTCAGGATTTATTAATGATCTGAAAAAAGTTTTATCTGCGGACGATAAATCTGCTTCTCAAAGTATTGTGAGGCTTTCGAAGATATTACAGGCATTTGACAGCAGGTTGAACATGCTGATGGCAGTGCCTTTAAATGGTTTCCTGTTATGGGACATTCAGTGCATCAACCGGCTGGAGCTATGGAAAAAATCAGTAAGTGATCTCCTGCCACAATGGTTTCATAATCTTGGCCAGGCCGATGCTCTCTGCAGCATGGCCAATTTTGCCTGTAATAATACAAATTATTGTCACCCTGTGGTTTCTGAAGGGAATGAATACCTGTCCTCCATTAAGCTTGGTCACCCGCTCATCCCGGAGAAAACGAGGGTTTGCAATGATTTTACAATCAGCCGGAAAGGTGAAATAAATATTATTACAGGTGCTAATATGGCAGGAAAGAGCACCTTTTTACGCACTGTGGCCGTTAATCTGGTTCTTGCAATGACAGGGGCGCCGGTATGTGCCTATGATTTTACCTTTACCCCATGCAATGTTTACTCAAGCATGAGAACAACAGACTCACTCTCAGACAGTGAGTCATATTTTTATGCCGAGCTAAAGAGACTGAGAGCACTGAAAGAGAGGCTGGAAAATAATGAAAACATATTTTTCCTGCTGGATGAAATACTGAAAGGCACAAATTCAGAAGATAAGAGCAGAGGTTCACAGATGTTTATTGAGAAAATAATTAAATATGATGCCACGGGAATAGTTGCAACCCATGATATCCTGCTCGGGAAGCTTGGGAATCGTCATAATAGTATCAGGAACAGGTGTTTTGAAATTGAAATTGAAGGGGATGAAGTAAAATTTGACTATATACTCAGGGATGGTATGACCACAAAAATGAATGCAGCTATCCTCATGACGCAAATGGGCATTATTTAGTTACTTCCTGCACCTTTTTTTAAACATTTACCGGTTTTTGTAACATTCAGGTGTACAGCCTTTAAGGCCAGTTTACAGGTATTCTTATACATGCAGAGCCGTTTTCAGCTTGTTTTATTGTTGAAAAATCGCTTACAAAGCAGGCCTGCTTTTGATTATATTTGCGCAAAATCTGTTATAGATGGTAGCTAATTATTCGGAAGAGCATATTAAGACTCTTGAATGGAGGGAACATATACGGCTGAGGCCGGGTATGTACATAGGTAAACTTGGTGATGGTTCATCACAGGATGATGGCATATATGTTCTGCTTAAGGAAGTGACAGATAATTCCATTGATGAGTTCATGATGGGCAATGGTAAAAAGATAGACATTAACATTATCGATCATGAAGTATCAGTAAGGGATTATGGCAGGGGTATACCTCTGGGAAAGCTTCTTGACGTGGCCTCAAAAATGAATACGGGAGCCAAGTATGATTCAAAAGCGTTCAAAAAATCAGTGGGTCTTAACGGGGTAGGAATTAAAGCGGTTAATGCCCTTTCAAGTAAGTTTCTGGTAAGGTCAGTGAGGGATGGAAAAGCAAGAGAGGTCGAATTCGAAAAAGGGAATCTGGTCAGAGAAACCGAAATATTCAATTCGGATGAACCCAATGGTGTCCTGACAAGCTTTATACCGGATGAAGAGATGTTCGGTAATTACCATTATATTTCGGAGAATATTGAGGCCATGATAAGAAATTACGTATACCTCAACGTAGGTCTCATCATAAACTTCAATGGAGAAAAATTCCAGTCTAAGAACGGACTTCTTGACCTTCTGAATGAGAATATGTCGAGGGAAGGGCTCTATCCTATTATACACCTTAAGGGAGAGGATATTGAGATTGCTTTTACCCATGGTAACCAGTACGGGGAGGACTACTACAGTTTTGTAAATGGCCAGCATACAACACAGGGAGGTACTCACCTTTCAACATTCAGGGAGTCGCTGGTAAAGGTGATAAGGGATTTTTTCAGGAAGGATTTTGATCCATCAGACATCAGGTCATCCATAATAGCAGCTTTAAGCATAAAGGTTGAAGAACCTATATTCGAATCGCAGACCAAAACAAAGCTGGGCTCAAAAAATATGGCACCCGGGGGGCCATCGGTAAGGAATTTTATCGGTGAGTTTATCAAAAAAACAATTGACGACTACCTGCATAAAAACCCGGAAGTAGCACATGCTATGCTTAATAAGATTCTTGAATCAGAAAAAGAGCGAAAGGCAATTTCTTCTATAAAGAAGCTTGCCAGGGAAAGGTCAAAAAAGGCAAGCCTTCATAATAAGAAGTTGAGAGATTGCCGGATACATTATGACTCCAACCATAATCACCGCCTTAACTCAACAATATTTATTACGGAAGGTGATTCAGCCAGCGGTTCAATAACAAAGTCAAGAAATGTTGAGACCCAGGCTGTATTCAGCCTCAGGGGTAAACCTCTGAATACTTACGGCCTGACAAAGAAGATAGTATACGAAAATGAAGAGTTTAACCTGCTTCAGGCTGCTCTGAACATTGAGGACGGGATAGACAATCTAAGGTATAATAATGTTGTTATAGCAACAGATGCCGATGTAGACGGGATGCATATAAGACTGTTGCTGCTCACATTCTTCCTGCAGTTCTTTCCGGACCTTATAAGAAAAGGGCATCTTTATATTCTCCAGACCCCCCTGTGGCGTATCAGGAACAAAAAAGAAACGAGGTATATCTATACCGAGCAAGAAAAGGGAAAAGCACTTAATGAACTTGGTGCCAATCCCGAGATAACAAGATTTAAAGGGCTGGGGGAAATATCGCCTGAAGAATTCAAGCATTTTATCGGTAAGAATATGAGGCTTGAACCTGTGAGGTTAAAACGTAATGACTCAGTAAAGGATTTCCTTGATTTTTATATGGGTAAAAACACACCCGACAGGCAGGAATTTATTATAGAAAACCTCAGGTTTGAAGACGACCTGGTGGAAGAAGAAGTACAACTGCTTGAAGACAGATAATTTTTGATGGTAAAGATTCATGTGCAATGAGCAAAGATACTCCGGAGAAGGGTAGAAAAGATATTGATTATAATAAGGATACAGGAGCAGATAGCAAATCAGCAGAAGAGTTGCAGAAAGTCACAGCCCTGTCTGGTATGTATGAAAACTGGTTTCTGGATTATGCATCATATGTAATCCTTGAAAGGGCTGTACCACATGTTACTGATGGACTGAAGCCCGTACAGAGGCGTATACTTCATTCTATGAAGAGGATGGATGACGGCAGGTTTAATAAGGTGGCCAATATCATAGGTCATACAATGCAGTTCCATCCACATGGTGACGCTTCAATAGGAGATGCACTGGTTCAGCTCGGGCAAAAAAACCTGCTGATAGAAACTCAGGGTAACTGGGGTAATGTGCTTACAGGTGACGGGGCTGCCGCGCCGCGATACATTGAGGCCAGATTGTCAAAATTTGCGCTCGATGTGGTCTTTAATCCAAAAACAACCGAATGGAAACAGTCATATGACGGAAGGAATAAAGAGCCTGTTACCTTACCGGTAAAATTTCCACTTTTACTGGTACAGGGAGTCGAAGGTATTGCAGTGGGGCTGGCCTCAAAAATCCTTCCCCATAATTTTATTGAGATCGTCGATGCTGCTATCCTGTACCTTCAGGACAAGGAATTTGAGTTATTCCCCGACTTTCCTACCGGAGGGATGATAGATGTGTCAAAGTATAATGATGGCCTGAGGGGAGGTAATATTAAAGTAAGGGCAAAAATTGAGAAAACTGACAAAAAGACACTTACGATTACCGAGGTACCTTATTCAAGAACCACGGGCAGCCTGATCGACACAATAATAAAAGCAAATGAAAAGGGTCAGATTAAAATAAGGAAGATAGATGATAATACCGCTGAAAATGTGGAAATACTAATCCACCTGGCAGGAGGCGTATCACCCGATAAAACCATTGATGCACTTTATGCCTTTACCGACTGTGAAATATCAATATCACCCAATGCCTGTGTAATCTTTAATAATAAACCTGAATTTATTGGTGTAAGTGATATACTCATACGTACGGTAGACAATACGGTAAGCCTGCTGAAAAAGGAACTGGAGATCAGGAAGCATGAGCTTGAAGAAGAATGGCACATGTCATCGCTCGAGAAAATATTCATCGAAGAAAGAATCTACCGTGACATTGAAGAATGTGAAACATGGGAAGCGGTGATTGAAGCCATTGATAAAGGACTTGATCCTTTCAAACCAAAGCTCAACAGGGAAGTGACCAGGGAGGATATTATAAGACTTACGGAGATAAAGATCAAAAGAATATCTAAATACGATGTAAGAAAAGCAGACACGCATATTAAAGAGCTTGAAAGCGAGCTTGATGAGGTAATGAACCACCTTGCCAATATAATACCGTATACTATTAATTATTTCAGGCAGATAAAGAAAAAATACAGCAAGGGAAAGGAAAGAAAAACTGAAATAAAAAGCTTTGATCAGATAGAGGCCACAAAAGTGGCTGCCAACAACGCCAAGCTCTACTATAATAAAGCAGAAGGCTTTATCGGCACATCACTTAAGAAGGATGAATATGTATGTGATTGTTCTGATATTGACGATATAATAGTATTCCTTAAAGATGGTACATACCTTGTAACCAAGGTCTCCGAAAAACAATTTGTAGGTAAAGATATTATATATGCCGGTGTATTCAGACGTAATGATCAGCGTACAATATATAATATCGTTTACCAGGATGGGAAGAAAGGTAATGTTATGGTGAAGAGATGTGCGATAACTTCTGTAACGCGTGACAGGGAGTATGATATTACCAGGGGTACAGATGATTCCAGGGTATTGTATTTCAGTGCCAATCCAAATGGTGAAGCCGAGGTTATAAAAGTGTACCACCGTCCACGCCCAAGGCTGAAAAAGCTTACTTTGGAATTCGATTTCAGCGAACTGGCTATCAAGGGCCAGTCGTCAATGGGCAATATCCTCACAAAACATGCCGTTCAAAAGATAAGCCTGAAAGAAAAAGGTGTGTCCACCCTCGGGGGAAGAAAGATATGGTTTGACGATACCGTTTCACGTCTTAATGCTGACTCACGGGGTAAGTACCTTGGAGAATTCAGTGCCAATGACAAGATAATGGTGTTAACAAAGGATGGCATGGCGCGACTTACGAACTTTGACCTGTCAAATCATTTTGAGGATAATATTCTTATTATTGAAAAATACAGGCCTGGTGTCGTGTATTCTGCTGTATACTGGGATGCCGAAGTTGAATATTACTATGTTAAAAGGTTTAAGATTGAAGAAACGGAAAAACCTCTTTGTTTTATAAGTGAACATCCTGATTCAAGGTTAATAAGCCTGACGGAAGTCGAATATCCCCGCTTTGAAATTGAATTCGGTGGTAAGCATAAAGGCAGGGATAATGAGATAATAGAGGTAGCTGAATTTATTGGGGTGAAAAGTTACAGGGCAAAAGGCAAACGCCTGACAAACTACAATGTTGAAAATATTAAAGAGATTGAACCTGTTGTACTCAAAGAATCGGATCAGATGAAGAATCAGGAAAAGGAAGAAGATAAGCCGCCGCAATATGAGGACCGAAAGGATGATGCCCAGATGACTCTCGAGCTTTAGTTGCCGGTTATTAATCGCATAAAGAAATAAAAACCTTGATATGATAATATACCTGATTGGTTTTATGGGTTCAGGTAAATCGACCTTTGGAAAAAGAATGGCTTCGCGGTCAGGATGGAATTTCGAAGACCTGGATACATTAATAGCAAATATAGAGGGAAAGACCGTCAGGGATATATTTAAAGAATCAGGAGAAGAATATTTCAGGGAGATAGAGGCGAAGGTCCTGAGAAATATTCCTGCAGGAGATAATATTGTCATTGCCTGTGGCGGGGGAACACCCTGCCATAAAGGCAATATGGAATTCATGAATCAGGCTGGCGTAACCGTATACCTTAAACTTGATGTTGCAACACTCGCACATCGGCTCAAAAATACTCGAAAAGTACGTCCCCTCCTGGAAGGAATGGAACAGGAAGAGATGGAAGAATATATTAAAACCACACTTACTCAAAGAGAAGAATGTTATAATAAGGCACAACTGATTATTGATGGTCTGAAAGCTGACCCCGGTAAGCTGATGGATATTGTCCTGTTTCGACCGCCCTATAATAAGTAAAAGACTCAATAACAATGAATTTGTAACAGGAAGGGTTTGTAACAAATAAGTAATGAGCGACGTATTAATACTTATATTATCCTTTGTGCTCTTGAATTAATCTTTGTTCATGAAAGAGTGTTCGGATTATTTGCCTAAATTCGTATGTTAAAGGATGTCAGAATGGAATTATCTCTAATTAAACCCTTTGGGACCGACAGGGAGGAGCGCAGGATTATTGGCATGTTGTCTCTTCAGTCTGTGCTTATAGGTATTTATTATGGCATCTATAATATTTTTGCCCATGCGGTATTCCTTTCCAGATTCGATGAAACAAGACTGGCAAGAGCTTATATTTTAAGCGCGCTTACCGGTATCGGATTAACATACTTGTATTCAGTCTTCAGGCCTAAACTGCGTTTTTCTTCATTTTCAGTTATAAACCTCGTATTTGTTTTCCTCGTCACGATATTCCTCTGGCTGATCCTTGCTACCGGAGTCGAATCCTGGATGGTATATACAATCTTCATCATGCTGGGTCCGTTATTTATACTGATAATGTTAGGGTATAACGGAACAACCAGTAACTTGTTCACCTTGAGGCAGGAAAGAAAACGGGCCGGTATTACTGATGCAGGCATTGTTCTGGGGATGATAATAAGCAGCTTCTCGGTGCCGGCCTTGCTGTCATTTAAAATGGATACACATAATATGCTCTTAATAAGTGCAGGAAGTATCCTGATAGCAATATTAATCCAGCAGGGTATTATGAAAAGACAAGTATTGAAGATTAATGAAAAAGAATATCCAGATGAAGCCAAAATAAATCTTAAAGCCTTCAGGGATAACAGCTTTATAAGGTCTATGGGTGTTTTTATAATACTATCAGTACTGGCAGTCTTTTTTATACAATATTCATTCATGGCCGTAACAAGAATCAGGTATCCTGAAGAAATTGAAATGGCGAAGTTCCTTGGCTTCTTCGAAGGCGGCATGATGTTATTTACCCTGCTGTTTTATGCGTTTTTGTTTCCTTACCTCATTACAAAACAGGGTCTTATAATTACCCTTGGCTTAAGCCCGGTTCTTATAGGCTTGATTACTATAGTGGCTTTAGTTACCGGTTCCACTGGCGGATTTATGACGGGAACATCAGGCTTCCTTTTATTCTTCCTGATACTGGCCCTCAGCAGATTTTTTTCACGGGCTTTAAATCTATCTGTAGAAAAACCGGCTTTCAGGATTCTTTATGAAGCATTGGGAGAAAAAATGGGAAAGACTGTGCAATTTGCACTTGGCGGTTCAGTGAATGAAATAGGTGCACTGATATCCGGATTGCTTCTAACGGGATTGGGAGCACTTACTTTTTTTAAGCTGATACACTTTTCGTGGATGCTTATGATCATTATTTTATTCTGGTTGGTTACAGCAATGCGACTGTATAGAGAATACAGGGAATCAGTAAAGGAAACACTTCAGTCAGTAATATCAAAGAGTGAAGAGGAAAGAGAAGAGAAAACACAGGGGATATTTAATTCTGTAAGTTCATCAGGATTATTTATTGCCAATAATTATTATGACCTGATCACAAATTCTCATCTCCATGAGAATATTACCGGTAACAAACTGTTGTTACAGCAGTTAATAAATACGGCTCAGCACAGTCTTAATCCCGATATCCTGCCATTACTAAAATATCTGAAGTCTGGTGTTTTGGAAAACAACGGGATATCCGCAAAACTTAATTCCGCTGTAAACAATATTGAATTAATTCTTGATAATGAAGGGCTTGGCAAGAGAATTGACCTGCTGTCCACAATAGAGGAGAGTCATAACCGGAAACTGCATTTGCAGGCAATAATGTCACAGAAGATACCACCTGTGGTAACCGATCTTTTGAAGCTGATACGCGATCAAGATATTGAGATTATCCGGGAAACAATATACATAGCAGGAAAATTCCGGGTTACAGAATTATTACCTGAGATTTGTGTGTGCATGCATAATCCGCTTATAGCCAGGGATGCTTTTTCAGTTCTCAAGAGCTTCGGCGAAGAAGCATTTCCCGCAATGGCAATACATTACTACCGTTCATCAGGGAATACCATGGTGAGGCGGCTTATAATAAGACTTTTTTCAGAAGCGGGAGGCAGGAAGGCAATTGACTACCTGCTCCCAAAATTATCGTCTGTTCACAGGTTATTGAAAAAGGAAGCCGCTACAGGACTGGCCAGATGCGGATATAGGGCTGATGATGAAAACCGCAAAAAGATACACCAGGAAATAAAAGATATTATAGGGCTGATCACCTGGAACCTTTCAGCCCAGATTACACTAAAGAATAATAATGACAGGTTGCTTTACGAGGCTATTGAAGAAGATAATCAATGGTGGGAAGAGTGTATGTTCGATATGATGGCCCTTATTTATAACAGGGAATCAATCGATCAGATTAAGGAAAACCTGAGAACAGGTACTGTTGAAAGCATGAATTTTGCACTTGAGATGCTCGATATCTTTGTTGATGAAGAAATAAAACCACAGCTGGTAGTCCTGCTTAATAATGAACCGCCAGGCAACAAAGTTAAAAACCTGTTCCAGTTTTACCCCGGCAATATCCCTGCGTATGAATCACTTGTCCAGGAGCTGGTTAACAAAGACTATAATCATATAGGTGTATGGACAAAAGTATGTGCTATAAGAAGCCTTTACGGGCTGCCCAGACCTGATGAGACAGATTTTCTGGTGGCACTTCTATTTGGTGTACACAGGATATTAAGGGAAGAAGCCTGTAAATTCCTTCAGGAGAATTATGATGATGTATATAAAAGTTGTTCATACCGTTTACCAAACATATATAGAAAACAGCTCGATGAACTGCTTGCAGATTATATCAAAGACAATGAACTTTTATATAACAAGCTGAAGTCATTATCAAAGATATTCCCCGGAATATCCAGAAACAATCTGATTAATATGGCAGAAGATCTTATTTTGGTAAATGAAAAACAGTTATCATCACTTGACCCTGGAGCTGACTTTATGATCTGGCCTGTGGATTATGGCAGTGAAAACAATAAAGATGCCCTTTATTTTAACTGGCATACTACCGGACATAAATTAAATGCTAAGATAATTACTAACAGACCAGGTGAATATTATCTTCTTTATATCAGGGACATAGAACAATTTGTGTTTTATGAACCCGAAATTTTACCCCTTCTGGTAAAGTACATGGATAATATACTTGTGGAAGAAATACATTGAACTAAATATAATTAGTTATTGATATTTAAATTATTATAAAAAATGCCAGAAAAAGACCGTTCAGTTAAAGTTGGGTTTAACCCGTTCCCCGGGCTCAGACCTTTTACCCCTGAGGAAAGTGATCTTTTCTTTGGTAGGGAAGGTCAGAGCGAGGAAGTCCTGAACAAGCTAAAGAAAAACAGGTTTGTTACTGTTATAGGCACCTCAGGCAGTGGCAAATCATCACTTGTCTTTTGCGGTGTAATATCACGCCTGGTTAACCTGGAAAGAGAAAAAATAAGCAGGTGGAGGGTCTTAAGCATGCGGCCCGGCAATGACCCACTGGAAAACCTGGTTGCTATGCTCGCAGACAGTATCCCGGTTGAAAAGCAAAAAGCAATTGACAGAACAATAATTGAAAATGTAATCAGGAAGGACGAAAAGGGACTTGTTAACGCGGTCAGTAAGTTGAGAATAATAAAAGGCAGTAAAACCTTACTCATTATAGACCAGTTCGAGGAATTATTCAGGTACAAGGCTGCTAAAAAGTCAGGGTTAAGAACAGAAAAAAACAGGTACTTTATGGATCAGCTGGTGAACGCAGTGGAAGATCCGTCATCAGGCATTTCAGTAATAATGACCATGCGCTCGGATTATATTGGCGATTGCGCTCAATTTCTGGGACTGACCGAGTTAATAAACCAGAGTAATTACCTCATTCCTCATATGTCTGAGGATGATTACAGGAAAGTAATAACAGAACCGGTGAAATATGCAGGGGCTAAGATAGAGAGTGAACTTGTTGATCTTCTCATAAGTGAAATTGGGGAAAGAACCGACCAGTTGCCGGTACTGCAGCATGCTTTAATGAGAACCTGGGACAACTGGCAGTCAATAGGTATGTCCGATGAGCCTGTTTCAATAGCCAATTATAACGCTATAGGGAAGATGTCAGGAGCAATGTCAAGACACGCGGATGAAGCTTATGAAGAGCTTAATAGCAGGGAACAGGAAATTTGTGAAACACTCTTCAGGACAATTACGGAAAAGGGGCCGGATAACAAAGGGGCACGGCGACCGACAAGGATAAGCACAATTGCATCTATTGCAAGGTGTTCAGAAAAGGAACTCATCAAGGTTATCAATACCTTCAGATCATCAGGCAGATCATTTATTACTCCCTCTGAAGGTATTAAGCTGACAAGTGATACCGTTATTGATATATCACATGAGAGCCTTATGAGAATATGGGATAGGCTGAGTGAATGGGTTGACAAGGAAGCTGAGTCGGAACAGATGTATCTTAAACTATCAGAGGCTGCTGCAATGTTCCAGGAAGGAAAAACAACTTTGTGGCGCCCACCCGACCTGCAACTGGCACTTAAATGGAGAAAAGAAAATAAGCCCACCCTCACATGGGCTGAGAGGTATAATCCCGCCTTTGAGAGGGCAATGGTATATCTGCGGACCAGTGAGAAGGAATATATTGAAGAGGAAGAAAACAGGTTAAGAGCTCAGAAAAAAAGGTTACGACGCAGCAGGGTAGCAGCAACGATTGGTGGTACCGCGGCAGTACTCTCAGTATTTCTTATGTTGTTTGCTTTTATTAAGCGAAGTGAAGCTATAAGGGGCATAAGGGTGGCGGAGGAACAGAGAAAACAGGCTACTGAACAAAAAATTATGGCACAGAGCAATGCGAAAATAGCCATAAGAAACGCAAAAGAAGCAAAGGAAAAAGAAGCTCTTGCTGAGCAAAACGCCAGTGAAGCAGAAATAACTGCCCTTGATGCACTCAGGCAGAAAGAAATAGCTATCATAAATGCACGTAAAGCTGTGGAAAGGGAAGCCCTGGCTTTAGCTGATGCCGAATCAGCAAAAATAAATGAGGTAGATGCAATGAAACGCAGGATGGTGTCTGTAGGGAAGTCTATGGCTGTTAGATCAATACAGTTGGCAGGAGAAGGCGATATCCAGGTATTACTGGCCTACCAGGCATACCTCTTCAATAAAAGGAATGAGGGTGTAAATAATGATGCCGACATATATATGGGTCTGTATAATGTTGAAAAAGAATACGACGGATTAAACTACAGTATATTTAATGGACACAGGGAAAAAGTCTATAGCCTTGCATTCCTGCCAGGGACAAAACAATTCTGTTCCACAGGTGCTGATGGAATGATTCTCCGGTGGAATATGCAGGATAAAAAACAGGGTCCAAGTACTGTTTTTGAGGGAAATGAAATAATCGAAGTGTTGACTGTCAGCGCTGATGGAAAACTCATGGCATGCGGAAGTGACAGGGCTATAATAAGGATAATACCTACTTCGTGGCAGGATACAATGTTTGAGCTTACAGGACATTCGGACAGAATAAAATCGCTTGCTTTCACACCTGATAGTAAAAGCCTTGTATCTGCAGGTGTTGACGGACAGGTTATCCTCTGGAATATTGAGACCAGGGAACCTTCACTGCTGATATCTGCTGAAGAACCTATTAATTCAGTTGATATTTCACAATCAGGTAAATATCTTTTGGCAGCCTCCGATAATGGACTGATACATTTGTGGAATATGAATAATTCAGACAGGAATTCAATAGATACTGAAAAAGGTTCAATAGCGGTTGTAAGGTTCAGAGATAATACTAATTATGCAGTGGGCTACCAGAATGGACTTGTAGAATTACGCAATGTTGAGGAAGAAACAATAACTGAGGCCATACGGGCACATGCCTTAAAGATAACAGACATACGCTTTAGCGAACAGCTAAACCAGATGGCAACATGCAGTGAAGACGGGTTTGTAAAAATATGGAACTATACAGATTTTACTGAGCCACCTGTATCACTTGAAGATAATGATGGTATGGTATATGCCCTGGCTTTCAGCCCTGAGAATCAAATACTTCTGTCGGGCAGCGAGGGGAAAGAAGAGTACAGGAATATTATTGCCAGGTCACCACATGTTGATTATATGGCCCAGAATATGTGTACGCTGTTATCAAGGAATTTCACGGATGAAGAATGGTGGATATATGTAGGAAGGGATATCGACTACGAGGAAACATGCGACCCTGATGGTCTTAAAATAAGGGCACGGCAAATAAGAGGTGACTGATTACAGATAAAAGCCACTACCGCCTGGTAGTGTATACATAAGATATAGCTGCGGTGGCTTATCTGCAGATCATAATGAAACTGTAGCTTCGAAAAGATAGTGCTACAGATTAATTCTGTTTACATTTTATTACCTTTGCTAACTTCAATTTAAGGCCGTCAAACCTTTGTTGAAGTATTGTTGTTAGTATTATAAACAGAATATATAATGAACAGTAGAGTACTGCTTATGATCCTTGATGGCTGGGGAATTGGTGATGGTTCAAGATCGGATGTTATAGCCAATGTTGCAACACCTAATATGGACAGCTTATATGAGAAATACCCATCCTCACGTTTATTGACTTCAGGGGAAAATGTGGGATTACCTGATGGCCAGATGGGCAATTCGGAGGTAGGTCATCTGAATATTGGCGCTGGCAGAATAGTATACCAGGACCTTGTAAAAATTAACAGGGCAATTGAAAGTGGTGAATTGCAGCGAAACAAAGAGCTTGATGAAGCTTTTATGTACGCCCGTGAAAATGGAAAGCAGGTTCATTTTTTGGGGCTGCTTTCGGATGGGGGCGTACATTCACTTAATAAACACCTCTATACCTTATGTGACATGACCCAGGATTACGGACTTGGGAGAGTGTTTGTTCATGCATTCGGTGACGGACGTGATACAGATCCTAAAAGTGGTAAAGGCTTTCTTAAAGAATTACTTGACCATATTAAAAATACTAGTGTTGAGGTGGCTTCATTTGTTGGAAGATATTATGCTATGGACAGGGATAAAAGGTGGGAAAGGATAAAACTTGCATATGATCTGCTTACAGAAGGTAAGGGGAAAAAAACCAAGGATATGGTTGCTGCCCTCCAGGAGTCATATGATGACGGCGTAACGGATGAGTTTGTTAAACCAGTGGTTCATGTGGATGAAGAAGGGAATCCTGTCGGGATTATAAAAGAAGATGATGTGGTGATTTTTATAAATTTCAGGAATGACAGGGCTCGTGAGCTGACCATCGTCCTTACCCAGAAAGATATGCCTGAGCATGGTATGAAAACCATCCCCCTTCACTATTATACCATGACTCCCTATGATGCAGAATTTAAGGGACTTAAAGTGTTATTTCCCAAGGAGAATGTGATGAATACCCTTGGCCAGGTAGTGGCAGATGCCGGTTTTTCCCAGCTGAGAATAGCCGAAACAGAAAAATATGCCCATGTTACATTTTTCTTCTCCGGGGGCCGCGAAGAGAAGTTCAGGAATGAAAGCAGAATCCTTATCCCTTCTCCCAAAGTTGCTACCTACGATCTGAAGCCGGAAATGAGTGCTTATGAAGTAAAAGATGCTGTAATACGGGAAATAAATGAGGAAAAGCATGACTTCATATGCCTGAATTTTGCTAATGGCGACATGGTTGGTCATACAGGAGTTTATGAGTCGATCAAGAAAGCTATAGCTGCAGTTGATGCTTGTGTGGGCGAAATAGTACAGGCAGCGGTGGAACATAAATACGAGGTATTAATCATCGCTGATCACGGTAATGCAGATAATGCTGTTAATCCGGATGGAAGTCCCAATACGGCTCATTCATTAAACCCTGTTCCATCTATACTTGTATCGGAAAGATTTAGCAGTATCAAAGAGGGAATTCTGGCTGATGTGGCACCAACAATACTCAAATTAATGGGCCTTACTGCACCGGAAGAAATGACCGGGGAACCGCTTATCTAACTAAATATATGCTATCGCTTGGAAGAACAATAATATCAAGCGCTGTATTCGAGGTAAAATTTGCCTGTGATCTTGAAAAATGCCGGGGACAATGTTGTCTTTATGGTGATTCGGGAGCCCCATTGGAAGAAAAAGAAGCACATATACTTGAAAAGATATGGCCCATTCTCAAACTGTATATGCGACCGGAAGGAATACGGGCAGTGCAATTGAAAGGAACAAGTACAATAGATTCGGACGGAGACCTGGTAACTCCACTTATAGGGAATGCAGAATGTGCATATACTCAATATGAAGGTGGTATATATTATTGTGCCATTGAAAAGGCATGGATGGATAAAAAAATATCTTTCAGGAAACCTATCTCATGCCATATGTTCCCGATCAGGGTAAAGAAATATGAAGAATTTGACGCTGTAAATTACGAGGAACTTAAAATTTGCCGCCCCGCATTGCGAAGAGGTGAAGCCGAAAACATACCATTATACCGCTTCCTGGAAGAACCGTTAATAAGAGTATATGGGAAGAAATGGTATGATGAACTCGTTATGGCTGCTGATGAAATAGCTAAGAATAAATAAAACCGGCGGCTTGATTTAAGCTCTACATTTATTAACTTTAATTCATATAATCAA
>JAFGLJ010000040.1 GCA_016928075.1 Bacteroidales bacterium
GGCTTTTTCTTTGTGATTCAGGCAGGATTCGAACCTGCGACCTACGGCTTAGAAGGCCGTTGCTCTATCCAGCTGAGCTACTGAACCATATGTAGTATCCATTGCTATTACACTTGCCCGCCGAAGTCACGAGTGATCGGGACGAAGGCGGGAGCTACTGAACCTGTTTGCGGCTGCAAAAATAATTCTTTTTTTCTTATTACTCAAGCAGGTCGGTCAAATTACCTATCGGTTCAAAGGGCGATCGATAAGATTTTTTTTGACACGTTTTTCCTTATTTCATATATTTACTTGGAAGATCAGTTCAATGGCTCTCACCGGCCGGGTTTGAATAATGTTGTTAATATTCTTTTTCCGGCAAAATTAATTTGGCAGAATTATTTCACCTATAATAAAAGATTGCTAACAATATGAATACCTCCGAATGTGCCCACCAATGGGAAATGGTTAATACCCAGTCAGGATTTATAGTTACCGAGACCTGCCATAAATGTAATCTTGTAACAACATATTTTTCCAGGGAAGAGCATCCTCCACTCGAAGAATATAGAGATGGTGAGCATTTCTGGAATATAATGGCCAGTTCGCAATCAGTAAGTTTTGACCTTAGATGTAAATTATGTAATACTCTGGTCTCGTTTGATGAACTGTCAAGCTTAATGCTGTGTACAGGCTGTGATAAGGATTGTAAGGTATTTAAATTACTGAAGAGGGATCCTGGTCACTCAGTCTGGGTATATGTGGCATTCGGATTTAAGCCATATAAGGATAAACAGCAATTAAGTAAAGAAAAATTAAAAATATTGGAAGATTACTTTAATGCGAAAAGAAGGTCTACAAAATCATCAATTAAGATAGTGTCATTTGAAATGATAGATGACTTGGATTCATGTAAGGGAGGGTTTATCATGGATGAGTTTTTGCTATCGCTTGCTGGTCCAACAACGAAATAAATGCTTCAAAACCCAAATAAAAACAAAACATAATACCTATGAAACTGAAAGATATTGTTGAGAATTTATCATTAGATGTGTTAACTAATTTTGAAGATAAGGAAGTAACGGGTGTATATATTTCAGATATGCTTTCCGATGTAATGAGTAATGCGCAGGCAGGAAACCTCTGGGTTACAATACAGACACACAAAAATATCGTTGCAGCTGCCAATCTGATAGATATCTCGGCAGTGATAGTATCACAGGGAACTAAGGTCCCTGATGAAACAATTGAGCTTGCAAACCGCTATAATGTGGTAATATTAAATACCAATGACTCTACCTTTACGCTAAGCGGTAAGCTCTACCAGCTAGGGATTAAATAGATAATATTGTAATTAATGCGTGACTCAACACATTATATTGTTGATGTCAGTCGGATTCAGAACATCCTAAAGGCTAAGGTCTGGGTTAGTAATACATCTTCTAATGAGCATATTACGGGAATATATGCCTCCGATCTTATGAGTGATGTTCTTGCATATGGCAAGCCGGGGTCGATGCTTCTTACAGGACTGAACACCGTTCAGGCAGTTATATCTGCCTATATGGCTGAGTTCAGAGGTGTTGCATTCATCAGGAACAAGAGCCCTGAGGAAGAAACCCTTAAATTTGCCAGGGAAAAGGGGATGTTCGTACTATCTACTGAAAGCGATATGTATGAAGCCTGCGTTAAGCTCGCCACGCTGGAAAGTAAAGTTAGTGAAGAGGTTATGGAAGTTGAAGAGGTCAGTAAAGCTGAAAATATCACCACTCATAGCTTTTTTATTGATGGTAATGATTTTGCAAATGCAGGTTTAGTATCGACGCAGATAAAAGCTCTCCTTAAGTCAATAGGTTATGATCCGCAAATAATCAGAAGGGCAGCAATATCGACTTACGAGGCGGAGATGAACGTTGTTATGCACGCAAGAAAAGCCGACGTAACACTTACAGCAAGCGATAAGGAAATATATATAATCTTCATTGATGAGGGAAAAGGGATCAAAGATATAGACCTTGCTATGCAGGAAGGTTATTCAACTGCGACAGAGGAACAGAGAGCCTTGGGATTCGGTGCAGGGATGGGGCTCCCAAATATTAAAAAGAATGCTGATGAACTTGAAATAAACAGTGTTGTTGATGTTGGAACACGTATTGAGATCTACTTTTATATTAAATGAAATACTTTCATTCACACGTAATAATACAGGAGCGGTGTAAAGGAACGCTGACCTGCCTCAGGGCATGCCCGACGAAGGCACTCCGGTACCGTAATAATAAAATAATTTTTTACGACGATCTGTGTGTTGATTGTGGATCATGCATCAATTCATGCCCTGAGAAGGTATTCCTGCCAGTCATTGATGAGATAGCTGACTTTGATAAATTCGAATATAAAGTAGTTGTACCATCCCATACCCTTTATACACAATTCGGTGCAAATACCCATCCGGGTTTAATACATAAGGCTCTGCTCAGCCTGGGTTTTGATGCTGTTCATGAGATATCTAAGCATGCACACGAATTGAGTTATGTCGTTTCAGAAAGTCTGAAATCTGATATGTTTCAAAAGCCTATAATCAGTAATTTCTGCCCCGCAGTTATACGGCTGATCCAGGTAAGTTATCCCAACCTCGTTGATCTTGTCTCCCCATTCGATGTTTCACGGGAACTTGCTGCAAAGGAAGCCAAGTTATTATACTCGCAAAAGCTTGGCCTGTCTATGGACAAGATAGGAGTAATATTCATCAGTCCATGCCCTGCAATGGTAGTCTCAATTAAGCAACCAGCTGAAAAGGAAAAATCATGGATTGACGGGGCTATTGCTATCAGTGATATTTATAACCGTATCCTGCCAAGGATCATGGAGCTGAAAAATGAAAAGACCGATGAGACAAATCAAGAATTTTTCTATTATGGTAAAAGCTGGGGACAATTGGGATACATCCTTCGGTACCTTGACCCTGATAATACTATTTCTGTTGCTGGTATTGATAATGTAAAGATGATACTTGATGATATAGAGGATTCCAGGCTGAAGAACGTGGATTATATTGAAGCATTTATATGCCCACAGGGATGTATAGGTGGAACATACTGCGTGGAAAACCCATATATATCGCGTCATGCCGCTATTATGCTGGAGAAGAGATTCGGTAAACCCCATGAGTTTGATCGCTTTGAGATCAATAAAAAGATAGAAAATAACTATTATCAGCTTGTTGAGAAGGTGGTACCCAGAAAAACAAGATTGATGGAGAGCGATATAAACACTTCCATCAAGAAAATGAAACAAAAGGAAAGAATACTGACCAAGCTTCCGAATAAAAATTGTGGAATCTGCGGTGCTCCTACATGTGAAACTTTTGCTGAGGATTGTGCCTGGGGCGATGCTGATCTTACTGATTGTATATTCCTGAGAACCGGAACTTATTGAACAATAATTATATGAAACCAAAGAAATTATCATTTCTGGAAATATTGGACTCATACAGTGCAGAGGAAAGCAGTCTCATACCTCTTCTGCAGGACGCACAGGATGAAGATGGTTATATCTCTCCCGAAAAGGTTGAAGGAATAGCACAACATCTGAAAATAACTGAAAGCCAGGTATATGGTGTGGCGTCCTTTTACTCACAGTTTAGATTCACACCGCCGGGCAGGCATTCTATCAGTGTATGTCTCGGTACAGCATGCCATGTAAGCGGCGGAGAAACCCTGCTAAATACTTTTGAAAGGGACCTGGAAATAAGCCCGGGAGAGTGTACTCCCGATGGTAGGTTCGACCTTAACAGAGTGGCTTGCCTGGGTTGTTGTGCCCTGGCGCCTGTCGTTAAGATAGATGATGATATTTACAGTAAAGTAAATGTCATAAAACTGAATGATATAATTGGTCTTTATGAATGATTTGAAAGTCATAAAAGAAAAGAGTCTTAAAGAATGGCAGTTGCTGAGGCATCCAGATGAGCCTGTCATTTATATAGGCATGGCATCATGCGGTATTGCAGCCGGAGCTGTAAAAACTAAGCGGGTTATACAGGAGACTCTTGAAAAATATAAGCTGAAAGCCAATATTGTGGAGGTAGGTTGCATAGGTACCTGTTACCTTGAACCTATTGTTGACATTTCTTTGAAAGACCATCCAAGGATATCATTCGGTAATGTTGATGAGAAAAGAGCCGACTATATCATAAAGAAAGTCCTGTTGGAAAAAGATCTCACAAAAACTAGACCCCTGGGACACCTCGGACCTGAATCATACGATGGTATACCTTCACTTTTTGAACAACCGATGCTCAAACCACAGGTAAGGATAGTTACGAAGAACTGTGGCCTTATCGACCCTTCCAATTTCATGCATTACCTGGCAAATGATGGCTATACCGGCCTGTCCACGGCTTTAAAGAAAGAGCCCGTAGAGGTAATTGAAGAAATCGAAGCAGCTGGTTTGAGAGGAAGGGGAGGAGCTGGCTTCCCAACAGGAAAAAAATGGAGGGCATGTTATGATATGGGATCTGGTCCAAAATACCTTATTTGTAATGCCGATGAAGGAGATCCTGGTGCTTTTATGAACCGATTACTTATAGAGAGTGATCCACATGCAGTGCTGGAGGGAATGCTGATTGCTGCTTATGCGATAGGTGCAAGCCAGGGATTTATATACATACGTGCCGAATACCCCCTTGCTATCTTGAGGCTCAGCAAGGCTCTTAAACAAATGGAAGAATATGGTCTTCTGGGTGAAAACATACTTGACTCAGGATTCTCGTTTTCAATAAGAATAAAAAAAGGTGCAGGTGCTTTTGTTTGTGGTGAGGAAACATCACTGATCAGTTCTCTTGAAGGGAAAAGAGGGATGCCCCGTACCAGGCCTCCCTATCCCACTGAAAGTGGATATCATGGTAAGCCTACAGTTATAAATAACGTGGAAACACTGGGTACAGTACCTCATATCTTGCGCAATGGAGCAGCATGGTACAGACAGTTTGGTGTTGCCGGTAATTATGGTACAAAAACCTTTTCACTGGTCGGAAAGATTAGAAGGTCCGGCTTGATTGAGATACCTCTTGGTACAAGTCTCAGGCAAATAATATTCGACATTGGCGGAGGTACGCAAAAAGAATTCAAGGCTGTCCAGACAGGAGGGCCATCAGGGGGTTGCATACCTGCAGAACTTCTTAATACCCGGGTTACATATGAAACACTGGCAGAGATAGGATCAATCATGGGTTCAGGTGGACTGATTGTAATGGACACCGACACCTGCATTGTTGATGTGGCAAGGTATTTCCTGGATTTTATACAAAAGGAATCCTGTGGTAAATGCACACCCTGTAGGGTGGGAACCAGGCATATGGTTGAAATGCTGGAAAAGATATGCAGTGGAGAGGCTGATCCCGGTATCCTGGATAAACTCGAGTCTATGGCCGGTCTGGTTAAATCAACCTCATTATGTGGCCTCGGGCAGACAGCCCCAAATCCTGTACTTACAACACTGAGATATTTCAGGACGGAGTATGTTGAACATGTGAATAATTATTATTGTCCGGCTCTCGTATGTCGTGACCTGATCGAGTTTACAGTAATTAAGGAAAAATGTACCGGATGTCAGCGTTGTGTAAGCGTTTGCCCCACCGGAGCCATTACAGGGCCAAGGTCGGAACCTCATAATCTCGACACATCAAAATGTATCAAATGCCGGGCATGTTACGAAGTTTGTCGCTTTGATGCTATTGCAGGTAACGCAATAATAATTACATCAAAAAAGAATGATGAAAATTAGTATTGATAATAAATCCGTCGAAGTCAGCAGACAAATGACTGTTCTTGAGGCTGCTGATCAAAATGGTATCTATATCCCACGATTGTGTGCACATCCGGAGTTGATTCCATATGGTGGTTGTCGGCTGTGTATTGTCGAGATCGAAGGAATAAAAGGATATCCAACTGCCTGTACAGCTATGGTTGAAGATGGTATGATAATAAGGACAAATACCAATATGCTTCAACAGATGAGACGCGACCTGCTTCAGCTAATACTGAGTGAGCATCCTGCAGCATGCCTGCTTTGCGATAATATTGAGGGATGCTCAATGTTCCAGGAGACAATACGAAAAGTAGGTGTTACAACGGGTTGCCGGTGGTGCCCCAAAGACAAAGATTGTGAACTGCAAAGAATTGTTGAGTCATTTGATGTTCACGAACTGTCGCTTCCGGGCTTGTACCGAGATCTTCCTGTTGAAAAGTATGATCCTTTTTTTGACAGAGACTATAACCTGTGTATCTATTGCGGACGATGTGTAAGAATATGTAACGAATACCGGAAAAGTTCGGTAATAGCTTTTCGTCAGAGAGGAAAGTTTACAACTATAGGACCGTCATTCGACGAAAATCATATAGATGCAGGGTGCGAATTCTGTGGTGCTTGTGTATCGGTGTGTCCTACAGGTGCCATGTCAGAGAAAAGCCGTAAATGGTGGGGTTTGCCGGATACGTACACGAAATCAGTTTGCCCGCTTTGCAGTATTAATTGTGATATTCAGGTTCTGAGCCTCAGAGATAAAATAGTAGGCACACTACCACCGGGTAAACCACACGAAGCAGCAGGTGAACTGTGTGTGAAAGGAAGGTTCTGCCTCAGTGAAATGGTAAACAGAACAAAACGGATACTGGAACCCAGCTATCTTTTCCCGGAAGGTGAAGGCATAATTGGATGGAAAGAGGCATTCAAACGGGGCGCTGAGTTAATAAAGGATGCCGGGAAAGGGAAAACAGCTCTGTATATTTCACCATATCTCAGCATGGAGGAATACAGTGCTATTGCTTATTTTGCCCGTAGTGTGCTTAAGAGTAGCTTTGTAACATCATCTTGCCTTGATTATAATAACACTGAATACTTACGACTTTCCCTCAGATCTATACCGTTAGACAAAGTGAGAAAGAGCACAAGCATAATCTCATTGTTCCTGAACGGTAACTATAATTATGCGCCACTCACCATGGCTGTCAAGAATGCCGCATCGTCAGGAATACCTTATTACCAGATAGGATGGATACGGGACTCGACAAGCCGATTTGCAACTAATTCTATTGTACCTGAGCCGGGCGATCAAGTTAGGATACTGGATGATCTTATTGAAAGTATCAAAGGAAAGTCCACCCATGATCCGGTAATACACCAGTTAGCTGAACATCTTAAAAACGAGGAAAATGCATTGATTGTTATCGGACCCTCCCTGATATCTCTTTCCGGTATGCAACAAGTCCTGGATAGAATAAATGTTATCATTGACCTTACCAGGTCAAAAATATATGCTCCGAACCCTTACGGAAATATCAAAGGCATGCTTTCAGCTAATGAAATGAAACCTGTTGAAATAATTACAGAAAAAGTTGAAAAGGGTGACATAGCTCTAGTGTACCTGATAGGAGATATGCCTTTTTCTGAAAGATCTACTGATTACAAACTAATATACCAGAGTGCATTTCCTGCACCGGAAAATCTCCGGCCCGATCTTGTTCTACCCTCAGCAGTATGGGGTGAATTTCAGGGTACATGGCCTGGTATGAAAGGAAGTACTGCCAGAGCACGAAAAGCTGCAAAACCGCATGATTATGCCAAATTAAACATTGATATTATTAACAGTATGTCGGCCTATGCAGGGAAAAAAGGAGTACTAGAGTCAATGAGTAAGAAAAACAGAAAAATCACCGGAAAATTTATTCCTCATCTGCCTGTACGTGAGTCTGCATTAGAAAATGAGGAAAAACTGAATGGCATGGAAAAACTACCATTCATTTTAATAAGTGAAAGGTCTCCTCACACTTATATGAATCTGCAACTTGACAGAGCTGTTGAAGGCCTTAATGAGCTGATAAGCCCATGCTACCTGTTGATTAATCATTCAGATGCCAGAAAGCTTGGTATAAGTGGCGGAGAATATGTAACGATTGCAGACAGTGAATATGAACTTACAAGGCCGGTAAAGATAAGGAAGAATATACCGGCCGGAGTTATTTATATTACCGATAACAAAAGTGTTATCGGTTTTAAGTCAAATCCATGTTATGTAAATCTAAGTAGGGAACATGTTTAAGATAGTTGAACGATCACCGCTGGTACCGAACCTTCACCTCCTGGTGGTTGAGGCACCGGAAGTGGTTGAATCAATACAGCCAGGACAATTTGTAATAATTCACGCCGGCGAGGGATCGGAGCGAATTCCTTTATCAGCAGCCGATTGGGACAGGGAAAAGGGAACTCTCTCAATTGTGTTTATGGAAGTAGGGACCTCAACCAGTAAACTTGCTCAAATGAAAGCAGGAGATGAGTTGAACACTGTTGTGGGGCCTCTGGGGATACCAATAGATACCATGAAATATGGCACTGTAGTCTGCATAGGTGGTTGCTTTGGAATGGGGTCTATCTTTCCTGTAGTAAGAGCACTTAAAGAATCCGGAAATGAGATTATCACAATGCTCGAGGGCAGAAGCGAAAATCTTTTGTACTGGGAAGATAAGTTGGCAGTGTTCAGTGATAAGATTATAAGGTTAACCAGGGATGGCAGCTGTGGTTACAAGGGCCATATAAAAAAGGGAACTGAGATCCTGCATGAAATGAATATTAAACCTGACAGGGTGATAGCAAATGGTTGTACAACATTATCATATCTGGCGGTAAAGGAATATGAACACTATAACGTACCAGTAATAGTAACACTTAATACCATTATGATCGATGGTACAGGTATGTGCGGCGTTTGTCGTTGCACTGTAGACGGCGAAATGAAATTTGCCTGTGTCGACGGGCCCAGTTTTGATGGCAGGTTCGTTGACTGGGAAGAACTTGCAGCCAGGCGAAAGCAATATATATCAGAAGAAGCCTTTCTTGTTCACCATTCAGGATGCGGAGGAATTTAATATGGCTGAAAAGAGAAAAATAAATTTTGAGAGGGTGGAAATGCCTAAGCAGGTACCTTTCATCCGAAAGCGCAATTTCAATGAGGTAGCACTCGGTTACACGTCTGAAGATGCAATTAAAGAAGCCAGCAGATGCCTTGATTGTAAAAAACCTTTTTGTGTGGAGGGATGTCCTGTTGAAATAGATATTCCAGGTTTAATAAGAGCTATAGCAGCAGGGGACTTTGCTCTGGCCATAAAAACCCTGAAAGAGAAAAATTGCCTTCCCGCAGTATGTGGAAGAGTGTGTCCTCAGGAAGAGCAGTGTGAGAGTAAGTGTGTACTTGGGAAAAAAGGTTCACCTGTCGCTATAGGTCGTCTTGAACGATTTGCTGCTGACTGGGAGGCCAGTAAAGGAAGCATTCAGGCTCCCTGTATAATGAAGAAAACAGGCAAGAGGGTAGCGGTAATAGGATCCGGACCTGCAGGGGTAACAGTAGCTGGAGACCTTACACTCCTGGGTCATGATGTTACTATTTATGAGGCACTTCATAAACCGGGAGGCGTGCTAACATATGGAATACCCGAGTTCAGGTTACCGGCAAAAGTGGTTAGCAGGGAAATAGAAAACCTGCAGAAAATGGGGGTAAAACTGGTCTGTAATTTTGTGGTCGGTAAAACATATCCCCTGCAAAAGATCCTTGAGGAATTTGATGCAGTATTTGTTGGCACAGGTGCAGGTCTTCCCTGGTTCATGAAAATACCTGGTGAAAACCTGAATGGGGTGTATTCTGCCAATGAATATCTTACACGTGTTAACCTGATGAGGGGCTTTGAATATCCCAGGACCTATACTCCGGTCATCAGGCATAAAAGGGTTGCAGTCGTAGGTGGTGGTAATGTAGCAATGGACTGTGCAAGAACAGCATTAAGACTCGGAGCTGAAAAAGTTGCAATAGTTTATCGCCGGTCAGAGAATGAGCTGCCGGCACGCGAGGAGGAATATGTTAATGCTGTGGAAGAAGGAGTTAATTTCCATTTCCTTACTCTTCCCGAGAAACTCTTTGGTAATGATGAAGGATGGCTGAATAAGATTGAATGTGCAAGGATGAAGCTGGGAGAGCCCGATGCTTCGGGAAGGCGTAGGCCTATAAGGATCGATAACTCGGAGTTTATAATGAAGATGGACGCCTGTATTATTGCCATAGGCAATAGCCCTAATCCCATTATACCCCAGACCACACCTGACCTAAAAGTATCAAAATGGGGTACAATTGAAGTGGATGAAGAAACACTAATGACATCTGTTGACAGGGTATGGGCAGGCGGTGATATCGTAACAGGAGCAGCTACAGTTATTCTTGCCATGGGTGCAGGAAGGAAAGCAGCCCGCTCAATGCATGAATATCTATCATCTCAATAGACTTCTGGGACTCCATGAGCAGATCACCTGCATCATCCACCTAGCTCCGTTGACTCCCTCTTGTCGTCGAGCTCGTTCCGGATTTCCGGGACTCGGTTCAAAGGGGGATCATTAGTGTTTGATATATTCAATATTGTTTTCGTGCAATATCCTGTTCAAATCCGGTACCCTTTCATCGATAATAGTCTTCAACCTGTCAAGCTGCACATCTATCGCCGATATAAGCATATTCTTCACTTTATATGACTGGTCGCTGGGTTTCCAGTCACCGGTGGCAACAACACCATTCACTGCTGCAAGTTTATTGCCAAGCTTGATGGGATAATTCAGAGGATCCTGCCTTGACCGGTTCTTTGTCTGGTAAAGTGCTTCTTCAATGTCAGTGAGATCTTTTTTTATCCCTGCAGTTATTTCCAGAATATTCCCGTGATCATCTTTGTCAAGTTTTGATTCGACATCTCCTATATCCTCCCTTAGCTCCCTGATATTAAGAATAGCCCGGTGCATTTCGGTAAGTTTATCCCTGACATTTATAATAAAATCAAACTGCTCCTGCAGGTCGGTGATGCTGCTTGATGAATTTGGGACAGGCAAGACCCGGAACTCATGTTCCAGGGATTCACCGTTGACCGTGAGTCGTGCCTTGTAGGATCCCGGTACGGCCTCAGGCCCATTGAGGTAGCCGCCCCAGAGGATCATACCCGGTACCCTCAGAACACCGGGGTAAGAAAGATCCCATGAAACAATATTAATCCCCTGCTTTACTTCAAGCTTCATATATGGTGTATGTGGCTCTATTTCAAGATCTTTCGCATTGCTGTTATATGATCTTATTATATTACCGCTATTATCTATAAAGTCAAGCTTAATATTTTCATTATCTCCGGGCTCATCTTTCAGATAGAAACATACAACTGCTCCCGGCAGGGGATTCTGCCCGGAAAAAAGTCCTCCTCCCTGTCTTCCACCCACACGGTAAGTGTCTTCAGGTTTAAAAAGCGTAATATCTTCGGAGATCATATTAATATCCATCTCACGCAGTAAGTGCAGATAATCAAAAATCCAGAATGATCTTCCCTGTGTTGCCACTACCAGGTCATTCTCTTTTATTGCCAGATCGGTGATGGGCACCACCGGAAGATTCAGCTGGAATGGTAGCCAGGTTTCACCGTCATTGAACGATATATACATACCCGATTCAGTACCGCAGAAAAGCAGCCCCTGTCTTACGGGATCAGCACGCACAACACGAGTAAAATGTTCATCGTCAATTCCGTTAACTATTTTTGTCCATGTCGCACCATAATCGGTCGTCTTGTACAAATATGGCCTGTAATCATCACTTTTGTAACTTGTAGCAGCGACATAAAGACCACCGGCATTAAAGGGGTCAGCTTCAAGACTGTTTATCATGGTCCATTCAGGCATTATACCTGCCGGAGGAGTCACATTCGTCCATGTGGTACCCCTGTCACGGGTAATATGTATCAGGCCGTCATCTGAACCGCACCAGATGACACCCTCTTCAAAAGATGATTCGGCTATTGAGAATATTGTTCCGTAATATTCAACACTTGTATTATCCTTTGTTATTGGGCCGCCTGAAGGCCCCATTTTAGACTTGTCGTCACATGTAAGATCAGGGGAAATTTTTTCCCAGCTCTGTCCCTCATTTGTGGTCTTAAACAGGTAATTGGAAGCAGCATAAAGAGTATTATTATCATGCCGTGAGAACATGATGGGAAAGTTCCACTGGAATCTCTGTTCAAGGCTGTCGGCACCCCAGCCCATGGGATTGTCAGGCCATATATCCACTCTGCGTGTCTCACCCGTTTCGTGGTTCACTCTTTCAAGGTAGCCACCGTATGATCCGCCATACACTATTTCGCTATTATCAGGGTCAGGTGCTATCCATCCACTTTCACCACCAGCTGTCGGTTCCCAGTTTTCTTCAGTTATTCCCCCGTACCCGAAGGACTGTGATTCGATTCTGACAGTTGAATTATCCTGCTGGGCTCCATAAATGCGGTATGGGAAATGATCATCTGTTATTACCCTGTAAAACTGCGCTGTTGGCTGGTTCATCATTGTTGACCAGTCAGTTCCCCCATTTAGGCTCACCTGTGCTCCTCCGTCATCACCTATAATCATAACTTCACTGTTCAGAGGATCGATCCAAAGATCATGGTGATCACCATGGGGTGTTCCTATAGTTTCAAAGGTCTTCCCGCCATCGGTCGACTTATGAAACCCAACATTTAGAACATACACTTTATTTTCATCTTTCGGATCGGCATATACCCTTGTATAATACCATGCTCTCTGCCTCAGGCTGCGATCACTGTTCACCCTTTCCCAGTTCTCACCTGCATCTTCACTGACAAAAAGACCTCCTTCAGTGGCTTCTATCAAAGCATAGATCTTTTTATGGTTTGCTGCTGAGAGACTCACACCAATGATACCTATTGGGCCGGAAGGTATTCCGTTTTTTTCAGTAAGTTTTGTCCATGTATCCCCACTGTCAGTGCTTTTCCAGAGATCCGATCCCTCACCACCGCTTTCCAGGCTGTATGGGGTTCTTCTTATGCGCCATGTAGAAGCATATATTATGCGGGGATTGACAGGATCAAGGACAAGGTCACATCCTCCCGCATCTTCATTGACATAAAGAATTTTTTCCCATGTTTCGCCCCCGTCCTGTGAACGGTAAATGCCACGTTCTTCATTGGGACCGAAAAGGTGACCAAGGACGGCAGCGTAAACCAGGTCAGGATTATCCGGGTGCACTCTTAATCTTGGTATATACTGTCCTTCTTTGAGACCCATGTATGACCATGTTTCTCCGGCATCCGTCGATTTCCATATCCCATAACCATGCGATACATTTCCCCTCACCGTTACTTCTCCTCCTGAGGCATAAACAATATTATTATCTTGCCGGGCCACTTCAACGGCACCTATGGTTCCCCCGAAGAACCCGTCGCTAACATTTACCCATGATGCGCCTGCATTTGTTGTTTTCCATACACCCCCGCCGGTTGCTCCCTGGTAGAATATTTTCTCGCTTCCCGGTATGCCTGTGACAGCAGCTGATCTTCCTCCCCGGAAGGGCCCGATAAGCCTGTATTCAAGATCTGTATAAAGGGAGGAATAATCATCCACGGGTTTGTTTATCCTTCTGTTTCGCTGCGGGTATACACTGTCAGCAGTTGAAAATAACAGGATAAGGGTCAGAATAATAGCAGTGGTCTTTTTCATGTTCTTAATTTTTTGTAAGAATATTTCTTGAGTTCTGATAAGCTTGTGTTCTTCAAAAGATATTAAATACAAAAGTTAATAAATTGAGTGATGACTAAAACAGTTTTTACTATTTTTAACATTTATTAAATACTATAAGATAGATTATGAAGACCAGATTTACTTTATCCTTCACAATTTTACTTTTAAATATATCAACCCTGCTTTCACAGAATACAACAACCGAGGTATATCTTCTGACATGTGATCCCGGGCCTGAATCTTACACAATGTATGGCCATAGTGCTCTGCGTCTGTATGACAGATCAAGTGGCACTGATGTGGTTTATAACTGGGGCGTATTTGATTTCAGTACTCCTAATTTTAATTACAAGTTTGCAAAGGGTCGGCTTAACTACATGCTTGCAGCCTATTCATATAATGGTTTTCTTAATGAATATGGCCCTACAAATCGCAGTGTTTACTCTCAGAGGGTTTATATACCTGAAGAAGAATTATTGAAACTTAAAAAGCTTTTAAATGAGAATTTAAAGCCTGAAAATATTTATTATAAATATGATTTCTTCAGGGATAACTGTGCCACCCGAATCCGAGATATTTTCGAAAATGTTTATGGTGATAAACTTGTATATCCTGAAGATAACGAAAAAAGAAAGGTTACATTCCGCCAGAGGATAGATGAATTCCATAAAGGTGTTTTATGGATGGATGCAGGGATTGACCTTCTTTTAGGGAGTCCTGGAGATGAAGAATGCGGTTTTCGTGAATCTATGTTCCTTCCTGAATACCTTATGAAGAACCTTGGCCAGGCTATGGTTATTGACGGAGATAAACGGGTAATGCTACTGGGTCCAACGGAAATGATTTTTGAACACGAGAGGCCTGTTTATGATACCGGCATCTTGAAACAACCCTGGTTCTGGTTATCGGTAGCTTTCATAGTGGTTTTTCTTTTCACTATTTTTATAAGAAACAGAGCAATTCAGAATGCTTTTGACCTCGTCTTCTGGTCAGCGTTAACACTTCTAGCCCTTCTGATGATTTTTCTGAACTATATCACCGATCACGAAGCTATGGGGCACAATTTCAATATGATATGGTTAAACCCACTCATACCTATTTCCTTCTATGCCATATACTCTAAGTACAAGCTTTATTGGTTCTGGAGAGCGCAGATAGCCCTGGCAGTAATTTTCATGCTGGTAATAGTTCTGATAAATCAGAGTATAAACCCCGCTTTCATACCTGTTATTTTAATGCTTATAATACGTTCATATTACCGTCTTGCTGAATAGAATATTACTTCATTTAACAATATTTTAACAGTCTTTAACAAGCTTGTAGCATAATCATAATTTATTTTGTGTGTGTTTTTCTAAATACGTAACACCCTCTAATTATTATATTTGTTTTTTTTTAAACATAAAGACTATGGATCTAAACGTTGATATTAAAGAATTAAATGAAAAGATAGAAAAAGAAAGTGGTTTTACAGAAGCCATCACTCACGAAGTGGGCAAAGTTATAGTCGGGCAGAAACATTTGGTAGAGAGCATGTTAATTGGTCTTTTGACTGATGGTCATATTTTACTTGAGGGTGTTCCAGGATTGGCCAAAACCCTTGCAATAAAAACTCTTGCCTCTGCTATTGACGCGAAGTTCAACAGAATACAATTCACCCCTGATCTTCTGCCTGCTGACCTCCTGGGTACAATGATTTACAGTCAGAAAAGTGAAAAATTTCTGGTAAAAAAAGGACCTCTTTTTGCCAATTTTATTCTCGCTGATGAAATAAACCGGTCACCCGCTAAAGTACAGAGTGCACTGCTGGAAGCCATGCAGGAACGGCAGATAACAATAGGGGAGGAGACATTCAAGCTGGATGATCCATTCCTTGTTATGGCTACCCAGAATCCCATAGAACAGGAAGGGACATATCCACTGCCCGAAGCACAGGTCGACAGGTTTATGCTTAAAGTCCTTATTGATTATCCTGACAAGGCGGAAGAAAAGCTGATAATGCGCGAAAACCTGGGGAAGGAATTCCCTGTTGCTTCTGCCATAATGAAGCCCGGGCAGATAGTAAAGGCCAGGAACCTGGTAAAAGAGGTTTATATGGACGAGAAAATTGAGAATTATATTCTTGATATAGTATTTTCCACTCGAAATCCTGAAGAAAGTGGCCTGGCCAAATATAAAAATATGATTTCATATGGTGCATCTCCAAGGGCAAGCATAAATATGGCCCTTGCATCCAAAGCATATGCATTTATAAGACGCAGAGGTTATGTCATACCGGAAGATGTTCGTGCTGTATGCCATGATGTAATGAGACACAGGATAGGACTTACATACGAAGCGGAAGCGGAAAATATTGTACAGGAAGATATTATAAGGGACATTCTTAATACAGTGGAGGTACCTTAAAAACATGAAAACACTAATTGTTAATATCCTGCTCCTTTTTCTCTCATTTAACCTGCCGGGTCAAAACCTGCTTGGTTATGGTCCAAAAAAGATAGAGAAATATATAAGCAATAATTATAAGCATCTTGTCAAAGAAGGAAACAGCAGAAATGAATACTATAAGTATCTAAAATATACAGACGGTGCAGCAGGAACTACCACTGTTTATTTCTTCCTGTCAGATAATGATAAATGCAAAAGGGTGAAAAGGATGCATGTGCACAGCATGAAAGACGAAGTAATTAAAGAGTTTAACAGTTTGTATACCCGGGAAGGGGATAATATATGGTCCGACAGGAACAAAGGAATAAAAGCATTAATAAAGCTTGAAAATGAAGAATGGTTTTTTACGGTAACTATTGAACCGGAGCAAAAGGAATAAGTCGTGGAAGCAACTGAATTGATAAAGAAAGTAAGGAAGATAGAAATTAAAGCACGTGGCCTCACACGGCAGGTATTTGCCGGGGAGTATCACAGTGCCTTCAAGGGAAGGGGAATATCCTTCAGTGAGGTCAGGGAATACCAGTACGGTGATGATATAAGATCTATCGACTGGAATGTTACGGCAAGATTTAACCATCCTTATGTGAAGGTCTTCGAGGAAGAGAGAGAGTTGACCGTGATGCTCCTGGTGGATGTTTCCGGTTCAGGCAATTTTGGAACCAGGGGATCATACAAAAGGGAACATATAACAGAGATTGCTGCCTTGCTGGCTTTTTCAGCAATAAATAATAATGATAAGATAGGAGTAATATTCTTTTCTGACAGGGTGGAAAAATTTATAAGCCCGCAGAAAGGTAGAAAGCATATACTGAGAATAATCAGGGAACTCCTGGATTTCAAACCGGAAAGTAAGAAAACATGCCTTAATGAGCCGCTGAGATACCTTACCAATGCATTGAAAAAGAGATGCACCGCATTTGTGATATCCGATTTTATGGCCCCTGACTTTGAAAGATCATTGCAAATAGCATCAAATAAACATGATGTTGTGGGACTGAGGATAAATGATATTATGGAAGTCGAGCTTCCCGATATTGGGCTTCTCTATCTTAAAGATCCTGAGACCGGTGAAAATCTATGGATAGATACTTCATTGAAATCTGTCAGACAGAGATTCAGGGATAATTGGCTTTATGAAAGAGAAAGACTCAATGAAGTATTTAAAAAATGTGGAGTGGATAATGTGACTATTTTCACCGGAGAAGATTATGTACGACCTCTTATCAACCTGTTTAAGAAAAGGTCATGAATAGAAGAGTCCTGCTACTCATAATATCTGTTTTAATATGCATTTCTGCACTGCCACAGAAGGTGCTGGTTGAAGCTGAAATTGATTCAGCTGACATATACATTGGAGATCAGGTAAAATATACTGTAAGGGTAACACAGCCACCCGAAATATATCTTGATATGCCTGAGTACGCTGATACCCTGTACGATAAACTTGAAATATTATCTCAGGCACCGGTTGATACAACATTTGAAGATACTGGTGAAATGGTACTTACGAAAAGTTATACCATTACTTCATTTGATACCGGTTATTACCAGATACCACCTTATTACCTGGAATATGAAACAGGGCAGGGAAAGAAACGGTTTTACAGTGAGTATGTTCCACTGAGGGTAAAGAGGGTGGATATAACACCGCCTGATTCAACCGATGTTATATTTGATATAATCGGTCCTGAAAAAATTGGATACAGTGTCGGAGAAATACTGCCCTGGGTATTGCTGGCAGTTATTCTTATGATAGCTGCAAGGTTAATATATAAATACCTGCCGGGGAGAAAAGTGAAGGAAGAGGAGGAGAAACCGTCAATACCGGCAGAACCTATCCATATCATTACTTTCAGAGCTCTGGATAAGCTTGAAAGAAAACAGCTCTGGCAGGCAGGAAAAGTAAAGGAATATTATTCAGAGCTAACGGAAATATTAAGATACTATATAGAGGTAAGATACAGCATTCCTGCCCTTGAAATGACTTCTGAGGAGATTCTGTCAGGTTTGGGGAATAAAGATGTTGGTCCTGATAACCTTTCAATATTGAGGAAATTATTGCAAAATGCCGACCTGTCGAAATTTGCAAAGTATAAACACGATGCTGTAACTAATGAGTCAGCCATGCAAAATGCAAGGGACTTTGTGAAGGCCACTTACAAGCAAGTTGAAGAGAATAATAATTGCAGGGATAATAAGAAAACATTAAAGCAGGGGAAGGAGGTTGATGATAATGAATAATATAACGTTTGCAAATCCCGTCTATCTCTGGTTTTTATTAATAATACCCTTGCTGGCAGTATTTTATATTCTCAGACAGCAAAAAACATCTCCTTCCTTAATCTTTAGCTCAGTGCAGCAGCTAAGGAATACACAGGGTTCTTTCCGTATCATTCTACGTCATATACTATTCGGCTTCAGGATGATTGTCATTGCTTTGCTGGTAATAATAATTGCACGCCCACAGTCAACGGATTACTGGGAAGATGTTTCAACTGAAGGGATAGATATCATGCTGGCTATGGATATTAGCAGCAGTATGCTTGCCCGTGATTTTAAACCTGACAGGCTGGAGGCAGCAAAGAATGTGGCAACCGAGTTTATAAGCGGAAGGACTTACGACAGGATGGGACTGGTTATATTCAGTGGAGAAAGCTTTACACAGTGTCCGTTAACTACGGATCATGCAGTAATGATAAACCTGATGCGGGAAATGCAGAGTGGTATGATAGAAGATGGCACGGCAATAGGTCTTGGACTGGCTACAGCTGTTAACAGGATAAAAGATTCGGAAGCAAAGAGCAAGGTTATTATCCTTCTTACCGATGGTGTTAATAACAGGGGAGAGATAGCTCCTGTAACTGCTGCAGAAATAGCCAAAACGCTGGGTGTTCGTGTTTATACTATCGGGGTTGGCAGCAGGGGAATGGCCCCGTACCCGGTACAAACAGCCGCAGGAATACGATACAGGAATATGCAGGTGGAGATAGATGAAGAGGTTTTGAAAGAAATTGCGGCTATGACAGGCGGTCAATACTTCAGGGCAACGGATAACGAGAGCCTGAATAAAATATATGAAGAAATAGATGCACTTGAGAAGTCAAAGATTAATGTTCAGGAATACAGCAGGAAAAGCGAAGAGTATATGCCTCTTGCAATTATACTGGCTGCCCTGTTACTTCTCGAAATACTTCTCAGGCACACAGTTCTGAAAAAATTTATTTAAATAATATTATGCAACTGTTTAGATTCCATAATCCAGAATATCTGTACCTCTTGATAATAATACCGGCATTGATCGTCATTATGGTACTTAACAGCAGGAGCACTAAAAAGAGAATCAGGGAAGCGGGTGAACAGCATTTGATCAAGGCTCTAATCCCGGAATTCTCTTTTTTCAGGAAAAACCTCAAGTTCTTATTTCAATTGCTGGCGTTTACGCTTATTACAATCGTGCTGGCCCGTCCACAATTCGGATCCAGGATTGAAGAAATAAAGAGGGAAGGAGTTGAAGTTATTATAGCCCTTGATGTAAGCAATTCAATGATGGCGGAAGATATTCAACCCAACAGGCTGGAACGTGCCAAACAGGCTATTTCAAGCCTTGTGGACAGGTTGCAGGATGACAAAATAGGATTGATAGTATTTGCCGGTGACGCCTATACACAGATACCGGTTACTACAGATTATGTTTCAGCAAAAATGTTTCTCACATCAATCAGCCCGGGCATAGTGCCCAAACAGGGTACTTCACTTGCATCAGCCGTAAATCTTGGGATGAGCTCCTTCAGTCCGGCCCTGGACGAGAGTAAGGCACTTATAATCATTACTGATGGAGAGAACCATGAGGAAGATCCTGTTCCCATAGCAGAGCAGGCAGCAGAAAAAGGAGTTGTGATACATACCATAGGTATAGGTTCAAGTTCAGGAGTGCCTATTCCTCTCATCAGTAATGGAAGAAAAGACTATCTTAAAGATAATGAGGGCAATACAGTTATTACAAGGCTTGATGAGAATATCCTGAAAGAAATAGCATTTACTACCGGGGGTAAATATATTAAGGCCAGTAATACAAACATTGGACTGAATACAATATTTAACGAAATTAGCAGTATGAAACAGCAGGAACTTGAAGGAACTGTGTATTCAGAGTATGATGACCAGTTCCAGGTTCTTGCGGCCCTGGCTCTTTTTTTGCTTGTGCTGGATGTGATAATAATGGAAAGGAGAAACAGGAAACTGAGTAAAATTAAATTATATGATGTGCGCGTATGATTTGAAACATAGAATGTTATTTATCATTGCCTTGATTGTCATAACTGCTCTGCCCTCTGCAGCCCAGAAGGAGAAGAAATATACAAGGCAGGGAAACAGGGACTATTCAGATAATAAGTTTGAAGAGTCAGAAATTCTCTACCGCAGAGCTATTGATGTTGATCCGTCATATAATAAGGCAGTATTTAACCTGGGTGATGCGCTTTATAAACAGGAAAAATATGAAGAAGCGGTGGACAGGTTTGAGGAATTGTCACAAAAAGAACTCGAAAAGGAGCAGCTTTCAGGATCATATTATAATCTGGGAAACTCATTACTTAAATCAGGCAAAATAGAAGAGAGCATCGAGGCATATAAAAATGCCCTGAGAAACAATCCTGATAATATGGAGGCCAAATATAATCTGGCTTATGCCCAGGACCTTTTGCAACAACAGCAACAGCAACAGCAGAATAAAGATCAGCAGCAGGATCAGAACCAGGATAAACAAAATGATCAGCAGTCGGGTTCGGAGGAGAATAATGAACAGCAGGAGGAACAAGACCGGCAACAGGATCAGGGACAGGAAAATCAGCAGCAGGAAGACCAGGATGATAATCAGCAGCAACAACAACAAATGTCTAAAGAAGATGCTGAAAGGTTGCTGCAGGCATTAGCTGAGAATGAAAAGGAAGTACAGGAAAAAGTTAAAGAAGCCAAAGCTGCCAGAGCCAGGGTGAGGACATTAAAAAACTGGTAAGTACAGATGAAAAAGATAATTATATTATTACTCCATCTCTTTGTATTCTGCAGCCTGCAGGCACAGGATATAAGTCTTATTGCAGAGGCACCCTCGGTGGTTGCAGTAGGTGAGCAGTTCAGGATAAGCTGGACTGCCAATGCAAGAGGTGGAGAATTTGAAGCGCCTGAAATAAATGACTTTTATGTTCTATCCGGACCACAGACTTCTTTCAGCCAGAGCACACAGATAATCCAGGGTAAGGTAACCACCACCATTTCGAACACATATACATATTACGTGCAGGCCACTAAAGAAGGTAAATTCACCATACCCCCTGGAAAGTACATAATTAAGGATGATGAATATCTTTCAGAACCGGTAAGCATAGAAGTAGTAAGTGAAGGGACTAATGTGAGCAGACCCGGCGATCAGGCGACAGGCCGTGAAGAAGGTGTACAGGAAGGAGTGAGCTCATCGGATCTGTATGTCAGGTTACTGGTTAATAAGAATAATGTTTATATAGGCGAACATATAGTTGCAAGCCTTAAAATATATTCCCGTGTTAATCTCTCGGGTATCCAGGAAGTAAAATATCCTGATTTTAAGAGTTTCCTTAAAGAAGATATTGAAACAACCCCACTGAGGGCCCTGGAAAGAGAGAATGTAAATGGAAGTATTTATGGGACAGGCCTGTTGCAAAGGTTCCTTCTATATCCTCAGAGAACGGGTACTATCTCAATTGAGCCGGCCAATCTTACCGTTTTGCTTCAGCAACAGTCCCGGTCAAATGATCCTTTTTTCGGTGATTTCTTTTCAACATTCACCACTGTCCCCAAAATGATAGCTACCCTGCCTGTTGAGATTAATGTAAAACCCCTGCCGACAGGAGCTCCCCCGGGGTTTAATGGTGCAGTAGGGGATTTTTCAATCAGCTCATCGATTAGTGCAGATACGGTTAACGTGAATGAAGCTGTCATTTACAGGATCAGTTTGCAGGGCCGTGGCAATCTTAAACTTGCAACTGCTCCTGAACTCAATTTGCCACCAGATATTGAAATATATGAACCTGAAATAAGCTCCGACTTGAGTGTCTCTGCATCAGGAACATCTGGATCAAGAACTTTTGAGTACGTCCTTATACCGCGCTTTCATGGTGAATTCACAGTCCCTTCAGTGCAATATAGTTATTTCGACCCATCATCAGGGCGTTACAGGACATTGAGCACTTCTGAACATAAATTTGTTGCATTGAGAAGTGATGAGGAACAGGAAGGAGCTCAGGTATATGGTGGAGTGTCCAAGGAGAACGTAAGGTTCCTGGGAAAGGATATCAGGTATATCATCACCGGTAAACCTAATTTCAGAATGGCCAGAAATATCCTGGTGAGAAGTAATGTATTCCTTTATTCATATTTAGGATTGCTGCTATTGTTCCTGTTAATAATATTACTCAGGCGCGAGCAGATAAAGAGAAATGCAGACATTGCCAGAGTAAGAAACAGGAAAGCTGCCGGTGTGGCTGCAAAAAGACTGAAGAAAGCCGCTGAATGCCTGCGAGAATCGGATACAGAGGGCTTTTATGCCGAGCTGCTCAAAGCGATATGGGGATACCTGAGTGATAAATACAACATACCACTTTCTGAACTGAGTATTGATGCTGTCAACAAAATTCTTGAACGGAATAAGCTTGATAAAAACATTATAGACGAACTGCGGGAAGTTATTGGTAAATGTGAATATTCAAGGTTCTCTCCTGACTCTGATATGACTACTGCAGATGAGATTTACAGGAAGGCTGAACAAATAATAAAAGCTATTGAAAATAAATAATATTCTGTTATTATGAAGCATGTAATATGCATTATAGGCGGGTTGTTGATGTTTCTCATGACAATACAGGCTGATGACACTAAAGAGGAAAGACTCCTTTATGATCAAGCCCTCACAGAATATCAGAATAATAATTTCGAGGAATCACTTGAGCTTTTTGAGAGATTAATAGCCAATGGCTATTCATCCTACAAGTTATATTATAATGCAGGTAATGCTGCTTTTAAAACAGGTAATATTCCTGCATCCATATTGAATTATGAAAAAGCTTTGCTGCTTAAACCATTCAATGAAGATGCAAAGTATAATCTTGAGATAGCTAAAACGTATACTGTTGATAAACTTGAAGTTATTCCGGAAATTTTCTTTATAAGATGGTTTAAACTGGTCTCTCTTCTTTTACATACAAATACCTGGTCGTTAATAAGCATTGCCTGCTTTGCCCTATCACTCCTTCTTCTTGCTGTTTTCCTCTTTTCTGCAAGATACAAACTGAAAAAAGCGACGTTTATATTGGCTGTAACAGTATTTGCAATAAGCCTTTTATCCCTTAGCCTGGCTTTCACAAACAAATCCCTGACATTGAATAATAAGGAAGCTATTGTTTTTGAGCCCGTTCTTACAGGAACCAGTTCACCCGGAACAGGGGGTAATGAGCTTTTTGTTATACATGAGGGAACAAAGGTTGAAGTTGAGGACAAGCTGGGTGAGTGGTACGAAATAAAACTGTCTGATGGTACAGTAGGCTGGGTCCCAATGAATTTTGTGAAAAAAATCATTCCCTGAGCAACCATCTATTTAAAAATTTTGTCTGTAAATTGCGCACTAAAAATACCTGTGATGAAATCTATTGTTGCACTTCTGAGTATTATGCTGCTTGTTGCTTCATGCACAAAACCAAATCATACTCCTGAAGGCCCCACTGATGTAAGGATAAGGAATATTACCGACCAGGATTTTAACAATGTAATAGTTGATACGGGCGGGGGAAGTCATAATTATGGAGATATAGCGGCAGGGACGGAAACTGAATATTACCGCTTTGAAAAAGCCTATCCGGATGCTGAAATAACAGTAATGATAAACGGGGAGGAATATACCACAGGTGAGCAGGATTATACATATGCAACATATATAGGACCAGATAAAATAACTTATGTAGTATATATATCGAATCCAGCCCTTAAAAAACTTGATGTGGATGTAATTCTGGAAGGCCCCATTGATGATAAATAAATTCAAAAAAATTTGCATATGACAGAACTTTTTCAGCTCTCATGCGTTTACTATAATGACTAGTATAATTCAATATTAGTCTTCCAAAAACTAGGTTTTTTGGTTAGGTTGGTTGGTTTTTAAGAGTCCCGTCCCGCGGGACTCTTTTTTTTCCATGCCGAACGCCTTAGAAAATTTTCAACATGGGATATATGCTTAACCTGGGGTTTGTTTCCTATTCTTTGTTCAATTCAATTTCTAACATTCATTTTTTTAAAATTTTAACATTATTATTGTTATCTGAATTGGTGATGAGAATTATTTTTTATTCTGATTTCAACTTCTCATTGAACAATATTACGTTCACTTTCTACAAAAACAGGACTATAAATGAAAAAGAAGCTAATTAACAGTACCAGGATGCCTGTATACAGGGATGCAGGTTTTGAACTTACAAATGCTGATATTACCGGGCAGGCGTTTAAAAAGGAAACTGACAATGACCACTGGCCAGAACATTTTATTTACTCAAGATATCGTAATCCTACGGTTATCGAAGCCGAAGAAGTATTAATGAAGTTTGAGGAAAGCAGATGGGCCTTACTTACCCAATCCGGTATGTCTGCTATTGATACAGCCCTTTCAGTATTCCAGGAAGCAGGTGATAGCCGGCCCTGGCTGTTTTTCTCGGAGATATATGGCGGAACAATTTCATATATCGACTCTGTCCTGAAAAACAGGAGAGGAATAAATCTTCACAGGTTTTACCCTGAGGGAATGCGGTATGACCTGGATAAGTTTAAGGAAAAAATGGAGGATCTCAAACCTTCACTTGTTTTTTTTGAGATAGTGTCAAATCCAATGCTAATAATAGCTCCTGCCAGGGAAATTGTTGATATAATTCACAGCTATGATTCGATAGCAATAATTGATAACACATTTGCCTCACCTTATCTACTGAAGCCTCTTGGACTGGGAGCTGATATTGTCATTCACTCCGCCACAAAATACCTGGGGGGGCATGGTAATATTACGGCAGGAGCTCTTTGTGGAAATGATCAACAGATAATGAAAAAAGCTATTGAATATCGTAAGTATGTCGGCCATATGATCAGCCCAGATGATGCTTATCGCCTGAACACTCAGATGCAATCGTTTTTCCTGCGTTTCCGCAGGCAGTGTGATAACGCGGTGACCGTTGCTGCTGAACTTGAAAAATCAGAATTAATTGAAAAAGTTTATTACCCGGGGCTTGTAAGTCATTGCACCCACAGCATAGCTAAAGAAATATTTAAAAAGAAAGGCTATGGGGCAATAGTAACCTTCAGTTTTAAAGGAAAGGAAAATAAACATAAGCGCCAGCGCAGGGATGAATTTATCCGGGCAATATCGGATCATATAAAACTTGTTCCCACCCTGGGTGACTCAAACACCATACTTATGCCTGTTGAACCAATCTGGGGTGACAGGTATCCTGATCCAGGGATGATAAGATTATCACTGGGTATTGAAGATACTGATGAAATACTAAGTGTAATCAAATCATCCCTGGCAGGCATAATATAAATGATCAGATCTCCGGACCAAAGAAAACAGCATTCATCAGCATCTTGTTAGTCCCGTACCAGCATCCCCTGAAAACAGGATCATCAATGAATATGCTTATATGCCCTCTTCCCTGTGAGAGAGATAAAAGACTGACACTTCCTTTCATTTTCTGCACGTTTTCATCCGTACAAAAACCGCTTATTACAGGATTGTCTGTATAAATTGCAACATTGGATGTAGGGTTTTCATCCTTATCTACAAAAAATGTATGATTCCTGTAAACTGTAATTCTGCGATCATCATAACCAAAACCAAGGGGATGACTGGTATCAAGATCTGCTTCACAGAATATACCACCTATCGAATGTTTCCCCGATTCAGCACTGATCTTATCGTAATCGATTCGTTTATCCGCAAGTTCCGGTCTCCGGCTGTCATATTTAACGGTGGCAATCTTTGAATTTTCAAGGAACCTGAATGCATTGCCAACGGCTATGAGGTTACCTCCATTTCTCAGCCATTCATTGATATTGCTTATATCATTTTCAGATAGTCCATCATAACTTCCCGATGGAAGTATGAAGGTAGTATAATCATTAAGGTCAATTCTGCTTAACTGGCTTATTTTTATCTTTGTAACGGGCATAACTAACCTGGTGTCAAAAAAATGCCACAGAGCTCCGGCATTGGAACTGCTGATTCCATCTCCTGTAACCATCAGCACTTCAGGTTTATTAATTGCCCTGAAGCTGCCATTGCCCAACCAGGGGCCTTCAGTTGTAACCGATCCATTGACAGCATATATACTTAGCTGTGATTTATCGCATGCTTCACATACCATTTCAAATACTACAGCTGCCCCATGATCCTGGTATTGCACAGGTATAAAAACCGAACCTCGTGTGAATGATATTGTCTTTTCAGGAATTCTATGAATGGTGAATTCATCCCATGCAGCCCTTGTTCTTATTCCTCTTTCCTGTAGATAATATAGTGCTTTTCCTGCGTTGTAATCTGACCAGTTGAATATGTACCCGTACTCACTATATTCAGGTTTGTTATATTCAGGAATAGGGACCTCAGTGATAATCTCTCCTGAGAGATTTCTGTCCATTGCTGCAAAAGGAATACCGTAACTATATGCCATTGCCCATGCTGTTGCATCATAGAATAGGCTATCCGGGAAAGTCAGATTGGACTCAAATATGGTTCTCACCATTTTATACTGCTTCTGTTCAGTTGGAACAAACCATGATTCTCTGCCCAGGAATTCAGTCCCATTCTTAACTATATCTTTATCGTTCCCATATACCTCGATATTATGCATTAGCAGCAGTTCAATAAAATATTTAGTCCTGTTTTGATCATGAGCGCTGCCAAAAACATATGCTTTTACCGGGTCCTTTTTTGCTTCATTAAGTGCATCAATGTAAAATCTCCTCATATAATCATTCAGAAGAGCCTGGTTTTTAATTGCTGTGTGCACTGTAGTAAGTGCGGCAACCACCTGGTTTCTTATACCGAGGCTATATGTAAGATCATAACCCAGATCTGTCTCCTGCATAAGTCCCCTGGATGATGCCTGCTCGAAAAGCAGAGCAAGTCCGCCATGCATATCACCATACGAACTTCCATAACCGGGATACAGATTATCAAAAGATCTGCCTGAATCATAATAATGATTTATGCCATTAAGTGCTTTTGCATATTCTCTGGCAAACAGGTTATTCAGTTTATCATAGTTCTCCTGGGTTATTATCGGATTTTCCGATCCTTTCTTGGTCGGCTCAAAGAAAAAAGTGCTGTTGGTGCCCATCTCGTGATGATCGGTAATTAC
>JAFGLJ010000041.1 GCA_016928075.1 Bacteroidales bacterium
AACCCTGTTACGGAACGTGAGTTCAGGGCAGCCTGGGTTGCTACCGTTGCAAATATTAACTGGCCGGGGAAGCCGGGAATTGCTGTAGAAGAGCAAAAAAAGGAAGCCATAGGACTGCTTGATCTTCTTCAGAAAAATAATTTCAATGCAGTTATTTTTCAGGTGCGTCCTCATTGCGATGCACTCTATAAAAGTGACCTTGAGCCATGGTCATATTACCTGACCGGAGAACAGGGCAGGGCTCCCGATCCATATTATGATCCGCTTGAATTCTGGATCGAAGAAGCTCATGCCCGCGGACTTGAACTGCATGCCTGGCTGAATCCTTACAGGGCACATCACACAGCCGGAGGTGAGGTCACTGATGCTTCCATCGTAAAGAAAAGACCTGATCTGGTTGTCAGACTTGAGCAAGGCTACTGGTGGATGGATCCTGCCCTTAAAGGAACCCAGGATCATTCATTTAATGTTGTACTTGATCTGGTTAAGAGGTACGACCTGGATGGAATTCATTTTGATGATTATTTCTATCCATATCCTGAATACAATAATAATAAAGACTTTCCTGATGATGCCAGCTGGGAGGAATACCGGAAAAATGGAGGCAAACTCTCCCGGGGTGACTGGAGAAGAGAAGCGGTCAATACTTTTATCAAACGTGTTTATAAGGGCATCAAGGCAGAAAAACCACACGTTAAATTCGGTCTCAGTCCCTTCGGCATCTGGAAGCCGAATAATCCTCCGTCAATACAGGGATTTGATCAGCATAACTTATTGTATGCCGATGCTAAGAAATGGCTGAATGAGGGATGGATTGACTACTATTCACCCCAGCTTTACTGGCCCATAAACCAGATCCCGCAGAGTTATCCCGTCCTGTTGTCGTGGTGGAAGGATGAGAATCACAAGGGAAGACATCTGTGGCCCGGAATAAGTATAGGCCGGGCAGGTACCACTGAAACATTAAGTCAGATCATGATAGCAAGGGGAACACTCTCAGAAAGTCCCGGTGTGGTTCACTGGAGTATCGGCTCTCTTATATCCAATCCTGCACTAACCTTAGCCATTGGTGAGGGACCTTACAGTAAACAGGCACTGGTACCCGGGTCTCCATGGCTTGGCAGAAAATCACCTTCCCCTCCTGCAGCGGATTTTAAACAAAAAAATGATTCCCTTCAGATATCATGGCATAATTCAGCTGTCAGTGATATTTCAAACCGGGTGGTTTATTATAAATATGGTTCACAATGGGATTACAATATCTTTCCACCTAAAAATACCACAGGAGTAATTCCGGCATTTATTGTCAACAGGGATTTTCTCAGCCGGACTGATCCTGCGAAGATCACAGATATTAAAGAGGTCCTCATTCCGGTTGACAGTATAGCTTTTTCTTCGGTTGACAGGTATGGCAACGAAAGTCCTCTTATAAAAAAGCCTGTTACAGTTCTCTCCTATTCCGGTGCACCTATATTAACCGAAGTGCTTGACCGGTATTCAGCCGAACAAAAAACTCAGACTATTAAACCACCTGCCGTAAAAGCTGGCATTGACGTTCTAATTGAAGATCATCTTGATTTATTACAGGGGAAAAGAGTCGGGCTGATAACAAATCCTTCCGCTACAGGCAGGGATCTCAGAAGCAGTATTGATATTCTTGCCGGCACACCCGGGATTAACCTTGTTGCACTTTTTGGTGCCGAGCATGGAGTCAGGGGTGCGCTGCAGGGCAGGATCATACAGGAAGGGGAACCTGATCCACAGACAGGAATACCTGTTTACAGCCTTTACGGCGATTCATTTGCCCCCAGGGAAGAATGGCTGGACAAACTTGATGCACTAATTTTTGATATTCAGGGAGTTGGATCGGCATGGTATACATTTAAATATTCGATGTCATTTGCAATGGAAGCCTGTGCAAAAGCAGGTATACCATTTATTGTCCTCGACCGGCCGAATCCACTTGGAGGACTGGTAGTCGAAGGACCTTTGCTCAACCTGGGAAGTATCTTCCGTCATCCTTTGCCATTACGGCATGGTATGACTTACGGGGAACTTGCCACCATGTGGAACGAAACAGAAGGCTATGGTGCAGATCTTACTGTTATTAAGATGAAAGGATGGCGTCGCAGTATGATGTGGAACGAAACAGGTCTTTTCTGGGTGATGCCTTCTCCCAATATGGGAACTTTCGAAACTGCAGTTGTCTATCCGGGCCAGTGTCTGTTCGAAAGAACAAACATTTCGGAAGGAAGAGGTACTACAAAACCTTTCCTTTTGACCGGTTCTACATGGATAAACGCTGAAAATGCCGCAAAAGATCTTAACAGCAGAAGTATTCCCGGAGCAATATTTCGCCCTGTATATTTTATTCCCCGTAATCTGGAAACAGGATCAAACCCCCGTGGTAAACCATGGAATAAAATGTCGGGTGGAGTTGAAATAATGCTTACCGATGCCGGGGCTTACAGATCGGTTGAAGCAGCCATTAATATATTTGATGCTTACAGGAAATGTAATCCGGATTCTCTAAACTGGTCACCTCCCCCTCTTATTAAGCAACTCGAAGAACCCGGTATGACCGTCGAAGATGTTGTAAAATCATGCCGTGATGATGTGGAGAAATTTATTGAAATACGTTCAAAATACCTGTTATACAGATAACTGAACAAATTATATGGAATGGTTGAGATCATTATTTTTCAATGAAGGTATAGCTCATATAATTTTGCTTTACTCATTGGCCATTTC
>JAFGLJ010000042.1 GCA_016928075.1 Bacteroidales bacterium
AGGTTTCACGTTTCAGGTTTCACGTTTCAGGTTTCACGTTTCAGGTTTCACGTTTCAGGTTTCAGGTTTCAGGTTTCAGGTTTCAGGTTTCAGGTTTCAGGTTTCAGGTTTCAGGTTATAGAGGCGGAATTACTCTTAGGATATTGAATGATGTGCAAGCATCAATGTTGTTATAATCAACTCATATTCTCAACTTTATTCAACTTTTTCAACCTCACTTTTATAGCTCAGTCTCTCAGTCTTATTTCCTGTGCCCTTTGCTATTGCACTGCAATCTCAAATATCTCATGGCGGTCCAGGTTTTTCCAGTATAAAATTGCCTTTTGCCTTACCAGTTCCCAGTAGATATTACTGTCGAGGCCGTATATGAAATTGATTTCTTTTAGCTCATTTTTTATTTCAGAAGCAATATCTTCATTCAGCTTTAACTTTATTGTCCTGTCCATATAAGTGAAGGATGCTTCAGGCCTGCTCTCATCATTTATCACTTTCAGAAGCCCATGCCCCGGAGTTGCACCGGAACTTACCTGTAAACCGTCATTCATGCAACTTACAGGGGTGACAGAACCGGCGTAGGATACGACATTCATTTCATCAACCCCTATATGAAAATATTCCCTGGCCCTGACACCCATTTTTAAACCTATTATGGCATATATACCAAGATGCCGGTGCAATTCGTTTGTCAACACACCCGCTTCGAATTCTTCCCTGCCATGCCTTGAAATTATATCAGGGATATACTCCTGGATATCAGGGAAATAAAATGATGTGTCTGTAGGTATATCCTTGAACATCTGGTTCCTGTTAACCGTTCTACCTGAAAGAATGTCACAGATTATATCATCAGTTACCTTTTCAACGACAGGCCTGTAGAAAGAAATATTACCAAGCGAATCACCGGTAAACATTTCCGGAAAGTGAAGATAAACAGGGATCATATCATCTACAAGACCTAAAATAAAGTCATGATCTTTTTGAGAATCAAAAAGTTCAGCTGTTTTTTTAGCATATGGCGTATTGATATTTCCGATCTTTTGACGGAGGAGGCTGTCGTAAAACTCGGGGAAATAGTATCCAACCACTTTCACAGGGGTATTTTCCCGTATCATTTTCAGGGCTGATAATGTATCCAGTTCATAATTGAAGCCACCAAGCGGGTCAATGCCATCATTACTCCAGATAATATTTTTTACCTGGCTGAACAGCATAGGGCTATCTTCAGAAAACCGGTAAGCGGTATTTAGGCTTGCCAGTGAAATAAAGCTCACCGGGGTTTTTTCATGTTCAAGCACATAGCTCAGCACCTCGTAATAATCCTCAGCATTATCCGCACTTACCTCCATGGCATCGGCCCATTGAAAGTGCATGGGTAAAGCCATCTCCTTATATGCCGAGTTCCTGTTTATGCCTACCTTCAATCCCTGGTGGTAATAATGTTCAAGCAAAGCCCTGACTTTTATGTATGCATCTTCAGCCGGCATAACACCTCCGGATGCTATGATTGCCAGGACCCTCACGTCGGGCGAAGCAAGAAGCATATTTATAGCCTTGAGGTCATCCATCCCTGCGTCAGTATCTATGATAACATAGTGTGAAGGTTTCCATGGATGGGCAAATAATATTTGTGAGCACAGTATAAATAAAAAAGCACCTAAAATCTTCTTCATAATTCTTAGATATAATATGCGACTGTAAAAATACACAAATGTCGTGCCCAGATGAAAAAGTTTTTTCTATATTGAGCGATCATTCATCCGAAGCAAGGTAAATGAATAAATTCTGGATTATTTTTCTACCTGGTGTAGTGCTTGGTATGCTCCTCATCCTCGGAAGCAACAAGGCTATCAAGGTTACTTCCAAAAATGAATTCTGTGCCAGCTGTCATATTCATCCACAGGCTACAACATCATGGAAACAATCAGTACATTACATAACAAGGTCGGGGGATAAAACCGGATGTATTGAATGTCATTTGCCACCCAAAGGACAGGGTCATTTACCGGCCAAGATAAAGACAGGTACCAGGGATCTCTGGGGCCAGTTATTCAAGGATCCGGAAAGTTTCGACTGGGAAGAAAAATCAATGCTTGAAAATGCCAGGAAGCATGTACCGGAAAGTTCGTGTCTTTATTGCCATGAAACATTATTTACACCTGAATTATCAAAGGAAGGGGAGGAAGCCCACCTTTATTATGACCAGACTGAAAAAACCAATGATCTGCACTGCATAAATTGCCACCTGAATGCCGGGCACTATATCGAGGGTTATACCCATGAGGGTAATGAATCATTCGGGATGCAGAAGGAAGAGCCTGAAATAACTTATGATGAACCGGCAAAGGTTATATCTTTTAAATCATTTACTGAATATATTCCGGGTTCGTCCGTTTCATTTGAAATGATAGCAATTCCCGGGGGTGACTTTAATATGGGAAGTCCTGATGATGAGCCCTTCAGGGATGAGGATGAAGGACCGCAGGTCAGAGTGAAGATCACTCCTTTTTTTATGGGAAAGGTTGAGGTAACATGGGATGAATACCTTGCTTTTTATGCCCGGACATCTTCTGAAGGGCGCAGCACGGATACAGAGGGCAGCAGGTCGGTACCTGATGCTGATGTGATTAGCGGGGCCACACCTCCGTACGGGCAGCCTGACCAGAACTGGGGGATGGGAGACCGACCGGTTATTTCCATTACCCATCATGCTGCCGAGACTTACTGTAAATGGCTGAGCATCGTAACCGGGAAGACCTACCGCCTGCCTACAGAAGCCGAATGGGAATATGCTTGCAGGGCCGGGACGGAGTCTCCATATTTTTTTGAAGGTGATCCAAAAGACTTCCAGCGCATGGGCATTTTAGCTTCTATCAGAAAAAATGATACAACAAAAATTAATACATTTGTTGTATACAAGGGTAATAGTCCTGCAAAAACACAGGAACCGTCAGCAATCAAACCAAATCCTTTTGGTTTGAAAAATATGCCGGGTAATGTGGCGGAATTTTGCTCTGACTGGTATTCAGAGAGTACATATTCAATGTACCCTGATTCGATAGTGACAGACCCTAAAGGGCCGCCATCAGGCGAAGAAAAAGTAATAAGGGGAGGATCATTCAGGGATGAAGCAGGTAACCTGAGATCAGCTGCGCGCGATCACACAAGGACAGAACAGTGGCTGAGAACAGACCCTCAGATACCAAAGAGCAAATGGTGGTATTCAGATTGTTATCACGTGGGATTCAGGGTGGTTTGTGAATATGATGAGAAAACAGGCAACCTTAAACCTGAAACCTGAAACTTGAAACCTGAAACTTGAAACCAATAACTCATAACTATGAAAAATTCCATATCACGCCGTAACTTCCTTGGCAAAGCCGCAGCTGCAGGTGCAGCTGGTGCAATAATCCCTTCATTCTTGAACTCATGTGCCCCGGATGGCAGGATGAAAGATGTAGTAAATCCTGAGTTCCTTGACCAGGCACCGGACGGCCCGGAATTAAAAGCCGGTCTCATAGGCTGTGGAGGCCGTGGCACAGGGGCTGCGATTGATTTCCTTTCAGCCGGACCAAACCTTAAAGTAACTGCACTGGGAGATGTATTTACCGACAGGCTCAATTCATGCAGGGAAAGACTTAAAGAACAAAAAGAAAATGAAGTTGCAGATGAGAACTGCTTCATTGGCTTTGATGCCTTTCAAAACGTCATAGACTCGGGAGTTGATATAATAATTCTTGCCACGCCACCTTTCTTCAGACCCGAGCATTTTGCTGCTGCAATAGATGCACGAAAACATGTTTTCATGGAAAAGCCGGTGGCTGTTGATCCTACCGGAGCACGGTCAATTATGGCTACTGCAAAAAAAGCCGAAAGCATGGGACTGAGTGTAGTAACGGGAACCCAGCGCAGGCACCAGAGAGATTATGCCAATACATATGCACAGGTTGCTGCCGGGGCTATAGGTGAGATAGTAAGTGCGAACTGCTACTGGAACCAGAGTAAATTGTGGCACCGTGATCCAAACGCAGAGTGGACGGAAATGGAATATATGATACGCGACTGGGTGAACTGGTGCTGGCTCTCGGGTGATCATATAGTGGAACAACATGTCCATAACCTGGATGTCATAAACTGGTTTACAGGAAAACATCCTGTGAAGGCTGTCGGATTCGGTTCGCGCCACAGGAGGGTAACAGGTGACCAGTTTGATAATTTCAGTGTCGATTTTGTTCTCGATAATGGCATTCACGTACACAGTATGTGCAGGCAGATAAATGGCTGTGAAAACAATGTTTCAGAGTACATACACGGTACATTCGGATCGTCTAACTGCATTAATTCAATTGTTGACCTCAATGGAGAAGAAATCTGGAAGTATAATTACCCCCTGAACGAAGAGGGAGAAGAGACCAACAATGTTAAGGTCAGTCCCTATGTACAGGAACATATCGACCTTGTAACTGCAATCAGGACAGATAAGCCGTTCAATGAAGCAGAAAACACGGCTATTTCTACAATGGCAGGTATCATGGGCAGGATTTCATCATACACGGGTAAGCTGGTTACATGGGATGAAATGATGAATTCAGATCTGAAGCTCGGACCAAAGGTTTTCGAATTCGGAGCGGTTGACATTACAAAAAAAGTTCCTGTCCCCGGTGAACCTTATGAGCACAATGCGTAGACTGCTGTTATTAGCAGTTATTGCTGTATTACTGAATGCTTGCTCTTACAACGAACCATTCAGAAATAATATAAGGTGGGAGGAGCTTACAGAATTACCTCCTGCTCCGGGCATGGATGTCCAGTATGGTCTTGCCGGTCACTTCGCAGGTGCATCGGGTGATGTTATAATAGTAGCCGGTGGGGCCAATTTCCCGGATAAACCTGTTCAGGATGGAGGTAAAAAAGTATACCATGATGATATTTTTGTTCTTAGGAATGACGGTCCAGGAAATTATATATGGGAATCAGGTTTTTCATTGGATGAGGGTCTTGCCTACGGAGTTACGGTACCCTGGAATGATGGTATACTCTGCATAGGAGGGAGAAACAGCTGCGGACCTTCATCAGGTGTCTTTCACCTGAGCTGGGATAAGGTGGAAAACAAAATCAGGCAGGTAGATTATCCGGATTTACCTTTTGGTATTTATGATATGGGAGGTGATATAGCGGATGGTGTTATTTACCTGGCAGGAGGTTATATCGAAGGCAAGGCAACCAGTTCATTTCTGAAACTCGATCTTAACAGTGCAGAAATACCTGAGCTAAAATGGGAGGTGCTGGATGATTTTCCGGGACCAGCACGGATCCAACCTGTTCTGATCAGTCAAAATGCTGCTGAGGAAAAACATCTTTACCTGGTCAGTGGCTCATCCCATCCCGGGGGATCCGATCCCATAATTCTTACTGATTGTCTTGAATATAATCCTAAAACAGGTCTCTGGACGAACAGAGGTCCCATAGCGGCAGAAGGAGGAGAACCATATTCACTCCATGGCGCGGCGGGCATTGGTTTGGGAGTGCAGCATATCATGTTTATCGGGGGAGTAAATAAAGAGGTCTTTAACAGGGCATTAGAGAGGGAAAGGGAGCTGGAGAAAGCAATAAATGAAGGAAACGAGTCATTAATAAGCCGTTTGCAGCAGGAAAAGTACGAATATTTGACAATGAATCCTGCAGATTATAAATTCAACAGCGATGTGCTGGTATATCATACCATTACCAGTACCTGGTCTGTGGTAGGTGAATATCCTTACCCACCCACTGCAGGAGCGGCCATGGTAAAAATGGGAGACAGGTGGTTTATCATCAGTGGTGAAATAAAACCGGGAGTGCGCACTCCCGGGGTCTATTCTGGTTATTTTGATAACCGACCCTCACTGGGAGTCGTTAACTGGATGGTTATCATAGTGTATCTTATTGGCATGTTGTTACTGGGTTATTTCTTTATGAGAAGGGAAAAGGGGACAGATGACTTCTTCAAGGCAGGAGGACGGGTTCCCTGGTGGGTTGCAGGGGTGAGTATTTTTGCCACCATGTTGAGTGCCATTACCTTTATGTCAATTCCTGCTAAGACTTATGCCACCAACTGGTTATATTTCCCAATGGCCGTGACAATATTTATAATGGCCTGGCCCGTGGTCAGGTATTACCTTCCTTTCTTCAGGCGTCTTAATGTGACTACGGCTTATGAATATCTTGAAAGAAGATTCAACTATGGGGCCCGGGCACTGGCAAGCGTCCTTTTCCTCATTTTCATGACCGCCCGAATGGCTCTTGTATTATTCCTCCCTTCACTGGCACTCACTGCAGTTACAGGAATAAGCATTTATACCTGCATCATACTTATGGGTGTGGTTACAGTGATTTATTGCACGATGGGAGGAGTTGAGGCGGTTGTATGGGGAGATTTCATACAGGGAATAGTACTGTTCGGAGGGTCGATTATTGCCGTGATTTTTATGGTAAGTGGAACTGAGGGTGGCCTTTCAGCGGTCATAGATATCACCGTTGAAGAGAGTAAGATGAAAACATTTGACCTGGCTTTTAACCTGACGAGAGCAACATTCTGGGTCGTGTTGCTGGGAGGCCTTGCCAATAACCTAATCTCATACAGTGCCGACCAGGCAGTTATCCAGAGGTACCTGACAACAAGCAATGAGAGGCAGGCAGCCAAAAGTATATGGATGAACGGTGTCCTCAGTATTATTGTTTCCTTTATATTCTATTTTATAGGGACGGCACTTTTTGCTTACTTCAGAACCCATCCCCTGGAACTGAATATGGCAATGGAAAATCCTGATTCAATATTTCCACATTTCATAATGGCCAGGTTGCCGGTTGGTATAGCCGGATTGCTCATAGCGGCTATTTTCTCAGCTACAATGTCGACAGTATCTTCCAATATTAACTCGATATCAACAGCCTTTATTACTGATTTCTACAAAAAGCTTTTTCCTGGACGATCCGACAGGACGAACCTGCTGATGGCACGCATAGCAGGTATTGTGGCAGGTGCACTTGGCGTTGTATTTGCACTGCTCATGGCAACATGGAATATACTTTCGCTTTTTGACTTTTTCAATGTTATACTGGGATTACTGGCCAGCGGACTGGCAGGCTTATTTGCCATGGGAATCTTCTTCAAAAGTATAAGCTCCATAGGTGCAATATCGGGCTTTGTCCTAGGTACAATAACCCTTTTTGTTATAAGGGACACCACCGATTTACATTTCCTGCTCTATGGTTTTATTGGCATTTTAACCACTGTTATTATAGCTTTAATAATAAGCATTATATTCAGAAACAAGAAAGACATTTATAGATTGACATACAGAACAATTAATAAATAAGAAAATGTTGCCCGGTGATGAAATAATAAGAAGGTATACACAAATTTACAGGGATGGACTTCTTGATGATATAATACCCTTCTGGTTAAAAAACAGCATAGATGATCAATATGGGGGTTACCTTATTTGCCTTAATAGAGATGGGTCGCTTATCGACACTGATAAGGGAGTGTGGCAGACAGGAAGATTTATATGGATGCTGGCAAGTTTATATAATGATGTTGAGAAAAAGGATGAATGGTTACAGGCGGCACTTAATGGTGCTGATTTCCTGATGAAATATGGGTTTGACACTGATGGCAGGATGTTTTTTCAATTATCACGCGAAGGACTGCCTGTGCGCAAGAGAAGATATGTTTTTTCAGAAGCATTTGCCGCAATCGCATTTGCTGCCCTCTACAGGGCAACCTCCGATGAAAAATATATGTTAAAAGCAAAGGAGTGCTTTGATATATATTACCGTTATACAACGGTTCCCGGCCTGATCAGCCCAAAATTTACTGCCGACAGGCAGATGAAAAGCCTGGGTGTGCCAATGATTGGCATTGTCACGGCACAGGAGATGAGAAAAAACCTTAACGACAGCTCATACAACAGTTATATTGATGACTGGATTAACGAGATAAAGTCAGATTTCATCAAACCTGAGTGGGAGGCTGTAATGGAAAATGTGGGACAGGACGGGAGCATAATTGATCATTTTGACGGTCGTATATTGAACCCCGGTCATGCTATTGAGGCTGCATGGTTTATTCTGGCTGAAGCCGGATACCGGGGTGGTGATAAAGGACTGGTGCAGACAGCAAGCTCAATGATCGACTGGATGTGGAAAAGGGGTTGGGACAATGAATACGGCGGTATATTATATTTTGTTGATCTTAAAGGGCTACCGGTACAGGAATACTGGCACGATATGAAATTCTGGTGGCCTCATAATGAAACAATTATAGCCACTCTAATGGCATATGAAGCAACAGGTGAAAAACGGTATTTTGACTGGTTCGAGATGATACATGATTATTCATTCAAGAATTTTTCCGACAATGAATATGGAGAATGGTTTGGTTACCTTCATCGCGACGGAAGATTATCAGTTCCGGTTAAGGGTAATATCTGGAAAGGTCCTTTTCATGTACCAAGGATGTATTTGAAAGTGTGGCAAACTCTGGAAAGGATCGTGTCAAAAAATTGATTATTTGCTTTTTCCGTGCCTGTGCAGCAGTGATTTCTTGTGCGGTGGAGGAGCCGCCTGGTAAAACACTTCCCGGTTGACCATCCTTATCGATTCAATTGTATAAAGCGCTCGAGGGTTATAATCGTTAATTATTTTAAGCACATTTTTAACCATGCTTCTTTTTACTATTATATATACAACGCCTACTTCTCCTTCAGCTCCGTGAGCCTTTATGGATGTTACACCGAAACCTTTTCCTTTAAGGGCAACAACCAGCTCTCCGGCCTCTGTTTTGGTTATCACCCTTATCATTTCATGTCCTATTGCCAGGCGCTCTTCAAGCAACATTCCGACGTAATTTCCGGAGGCAAAACCACCGGCATAAGCCAGGTAAGCAACCCAGTTGTCAAGGTCCTGGAATATCCTGCTTATTGCAAGCAGCCAAATAAGAACCTCGAAAAAGCCTATCAGGGGAGCAACCCTCTTCATCCCCTTGGCCACAAATATTATCCTGATAGTACCCAGGGAAACATCAGCAATCCTTGCCAGGAAGATCATAAGAGGGAGTAAGAGATAAGAGAATAAGGCAGTATCCAAGAAGTCCATTGTAAAAAGTGTTTAAATAATTGAATTTATTTTCACTGGCAAAAGTAGGATATTTTCCGGGAAGAAATTTATCTTATTTAAGATTAGATTCAAACCGATGTTGAGGATATACTTCGAGCGCTGAATCCAGGTGGGGGTTACAAATCCCCACCATCGTTTGCCTTTTTCAGGGCCTCGGTTGTTGTGTAGTATTTTACGATCATGTTGGGCACCTCCCATTCAGGCATCTTAGCTTTTTCCAGGTATTCAAGGTATTTTTCCATTACCTGCCCGAAATGAGCTTCATGACCTACCCTGTACTTTTCCGGTATAATAAATTGCCAGGTATTATTACTGAGCTGTGAATATTCAATACCTTCCCAGGGGAGCTTCATTAAGGCACTGTCAATCACTTCTTCAAAACCGGGAGCTTCTTCGTTGAGTTCAAGGTAAAGAATAGGTTTGTATGACTCCTCTTCACCCTGCCTGATTACCAGGTTCGACCTGGTACCGCGCATTATTGAATAGTGAGTATCGCCTGTTCCTTCCGGTGCCTGGTATTTCCATTCCACAATCACCCTTGCAAAAGTATCCTTAATCTTATATACTATTTCTCCGTTGGCATAAACATACAGCTTACCGTCTGCAATATCCTTTTCGAGGTATGATGGGAAGCCGTCAAGACCTGTCACTTTATTGAATTCTTCAGCACTTATGACAGTTGGCCATCTCCTGGCTCTAATTATTTCAATGTCACTTTTATCAAGGACAAGCTCTGGATAGCATTCCCACTGAATCAGGTCCACCAGGTGTGTGGTAACATCTACAATACCTTCTCCCTGTTGTTGAGTGTCAAAGAACCATGGAGGCCTGACCAGGGCTGATCCGGAAACATATTTAAAAAAGTGATGCACACTTTCTTTGGTAACGGCAGGATCATCAGGGCTTCCCGTTACGAGCTGTCCGAAAATTTCATTATTCTGAGACAGGGCTTTCTGGAGCATTGTCGTTATTTCGTACCTTTCGGTCATGATATCATAAAGAAGAACCTTGTTTTGCTCTGCTATTTTAAACGCTTTTTCCAGCAAGGGAAATTTATCCGGAGTAATCACCATTGGTTTATCAGCAAGCACATTAAACCCTGCCTCAATTGATTTAAGAATGTAATCTGTTTTCTTCCCGTTATTACCCGACAGCACAACCATATTGCCAGGCCGCTTTATTATCATCTGCTCGAAAAAATCAGGCCCGGCATATACCTTTTCTTCCCATCGGGTTGGATTATTTTCCCTGTTGTTATATGATTCAATTCTTTGCAGGTGCAGGTTAATGTCATCCCCTGCAGGTGCAAACACATATACCTCTGGTGATACAGTTTCGTACATATTCTTCTGCACAAGAGCAGCGTGAAAGTGCCCTGGATCAAGTGTCATAAGCGTTATACCCGTCATAATATCTTTACTGTCTTGTTCACCTGTTGCACACGATGTTACTGAATAAACCAGAATAACGAACAGGTATTTAATATATTTCATGTTATAATCCATTAAAGTTTTCAAGCGTATAATTAGTGCCATAAGGCCATCTCTGGGGCCTGGATAGCATTGCATTGGCCTCATCGTTATTTATAAACCTTTCTTTTTCAGGGTTCCAATAAAGCTTACCCGGCAATTTCATTGCGATATGATGCAGAAGGCATGCAGAACATGATCTGTGACCTATCTCGGCTGTTGCCACAGGATCTTTTCGGCTGATTATTGAATCAATCCAGTTCTTATGTTGTTCCGGACTTTCGTACAGGTGTATCTCATCCGGCCCGATCACTGAATCAAGTATTTTCCTGTCGGAAGCATCAAGTGCCAGGAGCTCTGTATCCTCTGCCCCGGGATCAGATGCGGTTACCTGCACTGCTCCCCTGGAAACAAAGATCCAACCTTCTGAGCCAACGAATTTAACGCCATTCGGGTATTCTCCGCTGACATGCATTAAGACCCCGTTGGCATACCTGGCGGTAGTTTTAAAGTTACCATGTACGTTCCATAATCCACTTTGAGGGAATTCAGCCGATCCTTCTATTTCAACCGGTCCCGTGTATTCTGTTCCCATAGCCCAGTGTGCAGTATCAATATGATGAGCACCCCAGCCGGTAATCATTCCCGCACCAAATTGTTCACATCTTAACCAGCCGGGCCGGCTTTCAATATCAGTTTGTGAATGCACCCTGTTCTCTGTATAATATACATAGGGTGTTGAACCAAGCCACATATCATAATCCAGGTTGTCGGGTACCGGCATCTCAGGTTCTCCGGGACCTGAGGGGTCGCCCGGGAGGCCAACATAAACTGTATGTATATCACCGATTCTTCCATTTCTAATCAATTCGCAAGCTTTCTTAAACTGCGGCCAGGGGTCAAGCGAACGCTGCTGGCTTCCCTGCTGGAATATTCTTCCTGTTCTGTGCATAATATTACTCATCTGACGACCTTCCTCGACAGTGAGTGAGGCTGGTTTCTGAAGATAAATATCCTTACCCGTAAGGGCTGCCTCTATTGCAGGCTGGGCATGCCAGTGGTCTGGCGTTGATATTATTACTGCGTCAATTGACGTATCAAGCAACATTTCACGGTAATCCTGGTAAAGTGAGATATCGACAAAGTTTTTTCTGCCTGTCTTTTCCTCGTAAAAGTTCAGAACCCATTTTTTACCTGCCTGCATCCTTATGCTGTCAACATCTGCAATCGCCACCAAACGGGTAATATCATGCATCATGGTTAAAGGCAGATCATGGGTCATAGCTATCCTGCCGAAACCTATCTGGGCTATGTTTATCTTGTTACTGGGTGCACTCCGTCCAAATACAGAAGCTGGTACAATGGTTGGTAATACTATTGTTCCGGCTGCACCTGCCAGGCTGCTTCTTATAAACTTGCGCCTTGTAATATTTTTTTCGTGTGTCATAGCTTTGTTATTTATTTTATTCAGGGAGTGCATCTGTTTTTACATTTGAATAATCGGGGCCTCTGTTATCTCCTATGGCCCATATTATTCCTCCTTTTATGTGGTTGATTAGGTTCGGATCAGAATAATGCTTAATTGAATGTCCCAGGGCGGTGTAAAAAACCCTTCCTCCTTCAAATTCATGGTACCAGGCCAGTGGAAAATAATTCCCAAACACTTCCCCGGGGTATATATCTTTTTGATCATCTTCAATAGTGCGGAGGTCAGCAGCTAATAAGATATTAATGTCAGGGTTCAGATGTTTGAGATAATAGCATTCGTCCTCCCAGTGCCATGTGTCTCCAAGAAAACTTGTGGATGGATGATCATGGTCTATAACTTTTATATCAAACGGCTGGTAGGGAGGGTGCCTCTCAAATTTTCCCCCCAGCATAGACCAGAACCATTTCCATTCCCGTTCAGATCCACAGGCTGAATGGATACCCACCACACTTCCGCCGGCGTGTATATACCTCACGAAAGCCAGCTTCTGCTCCTCAGTGTCAAAGGTTTCATTATTGGTGTTTGATAATACAATGCAGTGATACTTCTTCAGGTTATCCTCGTTTATAACTCTTGGGTCATCACTAACATCAACATTCATCTCATTCTGCTCTCCTATCTTTTCCAGTGCTCTGACACTTGCTTTGATGTTATCATGCACATAGCCTTCACCGTTTTTTGTGTATACCAGTATACTTGTCTCATAATCTTTTCCCGTTCTGCAATCGTGATTGAATACCAGAAATGAAGCCAGCAGGATTAAAAAAATTTTATTCATATCATATTTTATTTATTATCCAGGATTCTTACTTCGGGCGGGAACGCAAAATCTGTCCATATCCTTTCAATAGTTAAACTGTCGATCTTCCCGTCATAAATCAACATGCGGTATTTTTGCCTGTACCTTTTACCTGGTTCAAGAATCCATTTGTTATGGCGTATCGGGGAAAATTCAAAAAACATATCACCTCTGCCCCCGTTGCTATCTGAAGGCCATACCCTCATTGGTTCAGGGTGGTCCCTGTTTGAGGGATGGGAGAAAAATACTATTCCCGCAGTGATACTATCCGTGAATGAGCCCCGGACATTCGCCCATCTTGCCCTTGTGGCATCAGCATCTGCCCTTTTGTAACCTGCCGAAGTGGTAACCCGGCTGTTCTCTCTGGTTAATGATGCGGAAGCGCGGTAACCAATTCCTCCACCATACCTGTAGGTATCGAGAATAACAGTATCCTCTGTGGCGCAGGATAGCAGGGAGAGAAGGTCGACCAGGTAAACCTGGCTTGTGGTGTTAATATTTATGTTCCAGGCACGGACATCCCATATTTCGTTTAAAATATTGGATTCACGGCCTTCTTCTTCAAAAATAACATGGTTATGTAAAGAACGGAAACCGGCAAAAACATTACCCGAACTGGTTGAGACATATCCGTTGAATTTCACCGTCCCCTGGCCTTTGTTAAGATTCCAGAAATCGATTTCTTTTTTCCTGTAATGCACTTTGGTCCAGGGGTTCCAGATGCCGTAATGATGATAATGATCAGGAGGATTTATCCTTGTTAAAATATTACCTGAAGGGGACCACAGGGGATGTATGAAAGCACTGCGTCTGAAAACAGTGTCCACTCCGGCCGGTGGATAGTGAACAGAATGATTATACTGTAACACTTCTTTCCCGTTTTGAGTTATCCTGAGGTTTGCATCATTTATGATGGATTTCAATCGGGCACTATTTCCCTTTTCCCTGGTATAAAATAATTCAAATTGCCTTAATTCACCGGGGGCTGTGATACCGTCAAGGATCCACCACAGCCTTGTTTCAAGGTCGGTATCAACTTGCACAGGCACTTCTTTTCTAACGTTATCCGAGGTCTCGAACATAGTAAATGAACAACTGTCATCATTTACTGAAAGCTTATCAATGACTATACTGACCGGTGTGTTCAGTCGTTCATATTTACCTGCATCAACCTCGAATGTTGCCACGGAAATATCCTGAGAATGAACCGTGCAGCAGATGGCACTGATGAATATTACCGGCAAGATCCTTTTCATTGCATAAGGGTGTATGAGTGTTGAAGATACTACTTTTTACCTTTTTCATGGACTGTTTCCATGAAGGCAATTATATTTTCTGTAGGTACTCCCGGGGCCATACCTCCACCAACAGACCAGATCACCTTTGCATCAGCTGGCATATTATCATTTTCCTGACGTATTGCATCCCATACATCCGATTCATTTCCTGCAGCCATAATATCGCGAGGGGGGATATTACCGAGCAGGACGATATCCGGTCCGGCCAGTTCGTATATTTCCTTTATGCTGTGCTCAAAAGAGAAATTGAATACATTGGCTGTAATTTCTTTCAGGTTGGCGGCAGTTATCAGTCCATTGGCATCATTATGAAGTAACTTCACCGGCACTGCGAGGGAGGTAAAAATTTCACGCAAGTATGGTATGACAAACTCCCTGAACTCATTCTCACCAATGAAGCCTATCAGATCATCAAGTACAAGGATGCCTTCAATTGAATTGAAGCATGACTTTTGATAGTCAATCCAATCAATGATGAAATCTGTTATTTTTCTTATAAGGATATGTACTTTCTCAGGATCGGTCATAAGCGCCATCATAAGTTCTGTTGTCCCCATGAGGAAAGAAGCAATGTTGAGAGGGCCCCGCGTTACAGCAAACCGTATCCTGTGCCCGGCATCTGTTATCTGGCTTTCAAAGGTTTTTAGCCTCTGGATAATAAAGGGCAATAGTCCGTCGGTTTCAACACCCGGTTTAACAAGATCATCAATATCTTGAATACTGCGAAGCACTTTACCCGCATGAGGCAGGCTTATCTCCGACCATACCAGCCTGGCTCCAAAAGCTGATGGCTCGGTGCACATCCCATATTCTGACCAGAATCCGGGAATGAACCAGGTATCGGGGAAAGTATTAACAGCCTTCAGGTTAGTTTCCCACCATAATTTATCAGAAGCATAATACTCAATCGTAGAGATATTGTTCCAGCCGGGCAGCCATGGGCTGTCAATAATAAATCCCACGGGATCATAATCGAGCTTTTCCCCGTTGATGAAGGCCTTCATATCTGACCACTGTTTGTCTGTCATCTCTTAAGTGTTTTTGCATATGTATAAAGGTAGGAATATAAAACAGCAATACTTATAACATGAATTTGTATTTTTTATACCTGGCTCGTCTACGTCATTGTTTATGATAATATCCTCTCTTCAAACCCATCATTCCAGTATTGACACAGGCATCCTGCCTTCGTCGAACTCATCTCCCTCGCTTGCTATCTCAAACTCGGGATCCTCGGTTCCATCATACCGGTATTCCAATACCTTAAAAAGAATTGAAATATTTCAACTTGCAGGTACTACTACCCGGGTTGATATTATTCAACAACTGTTGCCTCTTTTGACCTTTTAACCTGGTTACGGTGATGACCGCTGCTGTTCATGTTCTTTTTGTGGCATATTATGCAATTATCATATGTGCCAATCGTACCGGCCAGTCCCTGGTATTGCAGAGGCTGTATATTGTCGCGATGTTTATCATATTTGTTAACAGCACCATATACCGCGTGCGTAGATCCATGGCATGAAATACACATCATACCCATATTATCCGTCCTGTTGCGATAGAGGGCAGAAAACCCCGGCACCCACTTATTAAATGAGGTGCCTGTCCAGCCATCTTCATGGATATTGAAGTTTGAATGACATCCTTTACAATCGGGTTCCATAAGCCATGGCATTCTTGGTTGGATCTCCTCCATTGTCCTGGCATAAACCGGTACGAGGTTTCTGGCCAGCCTTGGTGCGGCCTCCTTGCCGGCCTGTTCTTTCAGCAATGCCAGTGCGTGATCCTCTAACTTACCATGGCAGTTGGTACAATTGAGAAACCCGAAATGCCTGCCCCTGAAACATGTTGTATTACCTTCCTCCCTTGAAGGGTGACAGAGGTTGCAGGCTTCTTCGTCCATTCCTGTAAGGTAATTGGCATGGAATCCGTGAATGGCAGAAGAGAAGTTAAGGACTTCAGGCTTACCCGGTGCACCTACGGCGGGATCGGCATGACAGGCCTGGCAGAGCATTGGCTGACCGTTTTCGGCATCGGCCAGCAACGAGGTATTATTATACCTGTCATGTGCTGCCAGTATATTCCTTGAAGTTTCATTTGCAACGCCCGCAACATTATTCCATCCCCATCCGCCACCATGACAGTTCCTGCATCCCATCTCTGTCGATGTAGGTGCAACGGCATATGTGGTAGCCAGCATGTTTTCCTCTTTGTCATATGCGGATACTTTGAACAGGGGATACGGGTTATACTGACCGTCGTCACGGTAGGGAAGAACAGGGATAAGTTCGACAACAAAATGGTCGGCAAGTGCATGCATTTCGCCGTTCAGACCAAAACCTGCCAGTCCTGTTCGTTCTTCAAGATCAACTCCGTATATCTTTTCGTCGTACTCCCAGAATTTTGAATGCTTAAGGGGATTCCTGTGTTGATCCTCAACCTCGTACACTATTATCACCCCATCAGTAACAATATCCGGTTTACTCCCTCTTTTTACAAGCTGGGCATACAGGGTGTTGGCCGGGGGCAGGAATGAGAAATACTTTTCATCATCCGAGATACAATGCATGCCCAGGTCGTTCCATGCAAGCAATACATATTCATCATTCATAGGATCAAAAGGAGGCACCTGGTGACTGAATTTACCGGGAGTAAAGACATCTTCAGGCAGGCTTTCCTTGGCCAGCAGATCCCTGTACAGGTAGGCTGCAATTGCTTTCTTCTCCTCCTCTGTACCGGCGAAAGGAGGCATATAGGTGTTAACCTTACCCATGCCCGTGAGTTGCGCTTCGATACCTCTTTCGGTGAGCCTGTCAATTTTATTCATTACCCCGTTATACCCGTCAACGGTATGGCAGGGAAGGCATTGTAACCTGAATAATTCGGATCCTGCTTCCAGCGTATTATTCTCACTGACTTCCCTGACCCTGCTCCATCTGGCATATGGAAGAAAACCAGCCTCATTTACCTGTGAGACCTGGCCCGGTGTCAATCCGTTTGAATAAAGGGTGTTATACACTACATATGGTTTTCGTGCTATTTCCCTCAGGTATTCAAAGCCTCCCATCCAGGCAAATGTTATAAGGACCAGTATAACTACCGATATCTTCTGCAGCCATCCAGGCAATCGGATAAGAGTGAACAGCCCAAGACCAAACAGGATGATACTTGCATATATTATTATTTCCTGGAATATCTTTCCCTCGGGATTCAGATGGAACACGTTATCAAAAGCTTCCGGGCTTATAACAGTTGTATAATAAAAACCTGTCAGAGCAAATACAATTAGGGGGAAGTACATCCATTTCGCACAATGCCTGTAAACCTCCTGCCTTATTGATGCATACTTCCTGAAGCTGGCTGTAACAAGACCAAAAACACCAGCTATAATGATAGCTATTGATGTTCTGAAGATCAGTGATGGCAAAAAACTCGGGTTGAAGAATCCCTGCCAGAAGCTGCCGGTCTCAACCCATTTCCCGGGTGTAAGCATAAATCCAAGGATACCATTAATGATAAACAGGCTTAGCCATGCAAAAATGAAATACAGCCAGCCTGAGATAAGATGGTTTCTCCTGCTCATCTTATCCCAGCGGTAGTGATAAATCAGCAGGGCAACTATTTCAGCAATGAAGAAAACCCATTCAATAGCCCATCCAAAAACGAACTCATGTATCAATAATGATGTACCTGCAGGATTTACAAGAGATATAATAAACCAGATTCCCACGCCTGTTACTCCCCCTGCGACCATTGTCAGCAAAAGAAAAAACCATGTATGCGACCTGACGTATTTGAGAAGTTCATTATTTCCCGTCCTGTAGGACTTAATCTCTGTTAGCACAAGGAAGAGTCCTCCACCAACGGCAAGATGTGCTATAACAACATGTATAATGGCAATTATTGCAATAAGCAATGATCCACCAGTATCAGGTAAATACCAGACAGGATAATTCATGACTTATCATTTTTATTGGTTGCTATGCGGTACATGTAGTATAAAATGTATATCCCAGCAAGGAAGATTAGAAGGAAAGCAATAAAAGAGGAGGCTCTCCCTGTGGATTCAAGTGAGGCCGGGCTGAATACATTTTTAAGCCATGCTGCCCTCAGGTATTCCCTCATTACCACCATTATTACTATTATGAGCAGCAGGTGAACCAGGGTAGCGTTTAGTTTTGACCTAAAAGCTGTGAATATCATGCTGGCCGAAAGGAGAAGGCTGACGACCATAAGGATTGTTGCAATTAATGATTCTCCCATGAAGGTCATCCATACATCTTTCGGGTTTGATAACCAGAACCATACCCCGATGCCGAACTGGATTAAGGTAAACCAGGCAAAACGCTTCAGGTTACGTTTTATAATCTCTTCTTTTTCCTGTTCATCCCTCACAACATATTTTGCATAAATGGCATACCCGAGGGCTGCCACCGAAATTGCCGCCAGCACGAAATGCAGGTACCTTGGCCATAATGATGGTTCTCCAAGGTTGAGGTTCATACCTCCCGGTCGGTCAAGCTGTACAGTCCATCTTGCAGGGCTGAGTGCAAGAGTTGAATTGTTTACCAGCATGAAGCCAACGTAAAGCAGGAATAGCGATGAAATGATTATTCCCAGTCTTGACCAGAGAGGTGCTCTGTCAATATTTTTACAGTAAACATATGAGCCATAATATGCCAGTATAAGGATGGGGATGACCACTATCCATGGTACAGCCAATATGACTGAAGAACTGTAGAAAAGGTGACCGTATAAAACCTGCACAAAGAGCAAGGGAGGTACGCCAAGATTAATCGTGAGCGCTACCAGTATAGGCAGGTTGCTTTCTCCCACAGGCTTTCTCCTCTTGATTACATTATCCCAGATTAACAGAAGACTGCCTCCGAGCATAAGGTTCATAAGGATAAGGTGAAGGATAAAGGTTACAACCAGCAGAGCCTGAAACCAGAACCAGTGAACGGGTATGGAATCAGGAGGAGGAATGAGGGTATCCATATTGACCAGAGATTTGATGTTACCGGATTAACATGTTTAAGATAAAAAAAAGTTGGTTTATATCAAATTTAGTATCTGGAACCAGAAATACATATAAAATGTGTTTATGAGCATCTTACTTTTATTTAATTCCATATCTTCATAACTTTGATAAAAGTACATCCTTAAATTATTACTAATTAAATAAATTAAAACAATGGCTGATTTTATATATGAAAAACCTTTCCAGATCAGTGAAGACAGAACTGAATATCGCCTGATAACCTCGGATCATGTAAAGCTTAAGAAGCTAAAAGGTCGCAAAATACTGCATGTTGATCCTGAAGGTCTCGAAGTGCTGGCACGAGAAGCTATAAATGATGTGTCATTCTTAATGCGAAGCTCTCATCTTGAAAAGCTGAAGAAGATTCTGGATGACCCCGAAGCAACTGATAATGATAAGTTTGTTGCTTACGTAATGCTTAAAAACCAGGTTATTGCAGCTGAGGGGGAGTTGCCATCATGCCAGGACACCGGAACAGCAATAGTAATAGCCAAGAAAGGTGAGGATGTTTATACGGGAGCAGATGATGCAGAATACCTTTCAAGAGGTATCTATGATATATATAAAAATAAGAATCTCAGATATTCTCAGATAGTGCCCTTCTCGATGTTTGAAGAAAAAAATTCGGGTAGTAACCTCCCGGCACAGATAGATATATATTCCAGGCCCGGCAGAGAATACGAATTCCTTTTCATCACTAAAGGGGGTGGATCGGCCAATAAAACTTATCTTTATCAGCAGGCCAAGTCCCTGCTGAACGAGGAGAACCTCACTAAATTTATTAAGGAGAAAATCAAAGACCTTGGCACGGCAGCATGCCCTCCGTATCACCTGGCTCTTGTTATAGGAGGCACGTCAGCTGAAGCAACCCTTAAAACCGTGAAGGAAGCTTCGGCAGGTTACCTTGATTACCTGCCAACGGAAGGCAATGCCAGCGGCAGGGCATTCCGCGACATTGAATGGGAGAAGAAAATTGAAAGGATATGCCAGGAGTATGGGGTGGGAGCACAATTTGGGGGTAAATATTTCGTGCATGATGTGCGAGTAATACGTATGCCACGGCATGCGGCCTCCTGCCCGGTAGGATTGGGTGTCAGCTGCAGCGCTGACAGGAATATAAAGGCTAAAATCACAGAGAAGGGAATATACCTGGAGCAGCTCGAAAAGAACCCCGGGCGTTTTATGCCTGAAAAAGCACCTGCCCTGGAGAAGCCTGTGGAGATTGATATTGACAGACCCATGGATGAAGTGCTGACTGAACTGACAAAATACCCGATTAAGACAAGGTTGAGCCTGACCGGTACCCTTGTGGTTGCCAGGGACATGGCTCATGCAAGGATAAAGGCTATGCTGGATGAGGGTAAACCAATGCCTGATTATTTTAAGAACCACCCGGTATATTATGCAGGCCCTGCAAAAACACCCGAAGGGATGGCCTCCGGTAGCTTTGGTCCCACCACCGCAGGAAGAATGGATCCTTATGTTGACCTGTTTCAGAGTCACAGGGGATCAATGATCATGCTGGCCAAGGGCAACCGGTCAAAACAGGTTATTGATGCATGCAGGAAGCATGGTGGTTTCTACCTTGGCACTATAGGTGGCCCGGCAGCAGTACTGGCCAATGATAATATCAGGTCGGTGGAGGTTGTTGATTTCGAGGAACTGGGAATGGAAGCAGTGAGAAAGATCAGGGTGGAAAACCTTGCTGCATTTATTATTACCGATGACAAGGGGAATGATTTTTTTGATGAATACAATAAATGAAGTTGAGAATGGGTTGAGAATGGGTTTAGAATGAGTTGAGAATGAGTTTAGAGTGAGTTTAAGCGGTTCAAAAACTCATTTTAGTCCTATTTTTTTTCCCTCGGCAGCTTTGCCTGCCACTTCAGTTATCCTGCGATTGCGTGTTTCAGGTTTTTTGGCGGCATTAATCCATCCAATGCACATTTTCCGGTATGATTTCGGGAAGGAAATAAAGTTACGAAAAGCATCCCTGGTATTTTGTAATTCACTTTTCATATCTTCCGGTATTTCGATGAAAGAGTGTGAATCGTCTGTCTTTATTATAAGCGACGGGTCTCTTTTCGCTTCTTTAAAAGATTCAAGTCCACTCTCCGTCATCCTGCCCAATGCTATCATTTTTTCCGCTCTTTCAATATTTTTTTGGGACCATTTGCTTTTCCTTCTGCGCGGGGTATATTTCTGGCAATAGGTGTTTTCATCAATTCTTTTTATTATACTGTCAATCCATCCATAACAAATAGCTTCTTCCACAGCATCATCATAGGGTATACGAGGATTACAGGTGTGTCTTTTATAATACACCAGCCAGATCTCCTTTTCCTTTTTGTGGTTATCCTCAAGCCAGCTGCGCCATTCCTCGCGGTTTGTTAGCTGAAGAGATTTAAGTCCTGTTTTCATATTCGACATCTGATAGGACATCAAGTTACTACAAAACGTCGTATATTTCAATTATAATTTAGTGGTAAGCATGGGATTGAATACTTAGGAACATTATTTAAAATCATTAGTTTTACTACCTGTAAGACCAGGGTGCCTGTTTGACAGATATTAATTGCTCTTTATGGCAAAATGGACTGAGAAAGATATAGCTGAACAGAATAATAAAACGGTAATTATAACCGGTTCTAACAGTGGAATAGGTTTTCAGGCAGCAAAAGTCTTCGCATTAAAAGGGGCAAAGGTCGTTATGGCATCCCGGAATAATCAAAAATCCTTCAGGGCTATTAGGAAGATATTGAGGAAGTATGATAAGGCGAACCTGGAATATATTCATCTTGACCTGGCCAGTCTTGATTCAATAAAAAAGTTTGTGTCAGAATTCAGGAAAAAGAATGACAGGCTTGATGTATTGATTAACAATGCCGGTGTGATGGCAACACCTCACAGAAAGACTCGGGATGGATTTGAATATCAGTTTGGAATTAACCACCTCGGGCATTTCGCACTTACCGGGCATCTTATTGATCTGTTAATGAAAACCACAGGATCGAGGGTTGTAACTGTTACCAGTATTGCTCATTTCCGTGGCAGGATGTATTTCGATGACATGGAGGGGGATTCATGGTATAGCAGGATGAAAGGGTACAGGCAATCTAAACTTGCCAACCTCCTCTTTGCCTATGAGTTACAAAAGAGATTAAGAAAATCAGGATCCGGGACCATATCGGTTGCTGCCCATCCAGGAATCAGCTCAACAAACATTATATGGCTTCCTTTCCCGATAGCACAACTTAAGAGCCTTGTACTGATGCGAGCTTCCAAAGGAGCCCTTTCTGTGCTTATGGCAGCAGCAGATGATAAGGTACGGGGGGGAGAATATATTGGCCCGGGAGGACTGTGGCAATCATTCGGATACCCGGCAATACTGAAATCCTCTCTCCAGTCTTATGATAAAACATTATGGGAAAGATTATGGCAGGTTTCCGAAGAAATGACAGGAGTTAAATACCTGGATAATATCGAATAATATGATAATAAAATAAAGAAAGGCTACCGTTGAGGTAGCCTTTTTTTATTAATTTATGTGCCTGTTACTATTCGTAAGAGTAATCCTTTATATTGTCAGTGGTCCAGTTTGACTTGGGAAGATTACCGTGGAACATACTATTGGCTCCAAACTTTAGTGACTTAACATTATATCCCAGCGTTCCAAGGTAAGCAGCCATGAAAGCACTGGTCTGTCCAGTATAGCAATACACAACAATAGTTTTGTCCGTGGGAAGTGTTTTCAGGTCAGTTGCCAGTGTCAGTGATTGACCAGGAACATAATTGTAGGCTCCGGGGATATGTCCCGGGTTAAGATATTCGCTATTTGGCCAGTAATTTACTATGTAATAATTAGCGGGATTATTGGTAACCATGGTTGCATCAATTGCATATGCACCAAAACCTGCAGTAAACATTGCATCTATGCGTAAATCAAGAATATCTTCGCCATTTTCAAAACCTGTACTTACAGTAGGAAGATCTCCTGCATCTGGTTTTGTGTTTGAAGTGGTCTCCAGGAAAGTATAATAGTAATTACTTACGCTAGCAGACCAGCTGTCAAAATCTGAGTGCCATGAAGTCATTCCAAAAAGTAATGATTTGGCATTTGTGTAACCCTTAAGTTTCAACAATGAAGTGCCGAATGCTGCTGACTGGCCTGTGTAGCATACAACAACAATGTCATCAGTCATGCTGCTTACATTTGCTTCAACGTGTGTTAAAAGTTCTCCCAGTGCTACGTTTACAGCACCCGGAACATGGCCGGTATTATAGTCATTAGATGCTCTAACATCAATGATATAAGGCGCCTGCTGGGCATTTATAAGGGTTAATAAACTTTCTGCCGTAATGTAACTCGCCAAACTGCCAACATCAACCACTGATTCAACATAATTAACAAGTTCTTCAGCTTCAACAACAGGATCTTCTTTCTGACATGAAGTAACAATGATTAAAGCGAATATTACACTTAAAAATAAAAATTTTGTCTTTCTCATAATGAATAATTTTAAAAGTATTGGACATTAATTAACTTAATTTCTGCTCTTGCTATATAACTAAAATTCTATTGATTTATTATTTTGTCCAGGTTGATGGCAGTGCATTATCAACTGTTATGGGGCCTGTGGCATCTATTTCCCAGGACAGAAGGTCATCCATAAACAGGTATAATTCCTTGTTTATCAATGTGCCACCATCGTTACGTATATGACAGTTGATATAACATGCACCATCCGTCTGTGTGCGGCTGGTCCATCTCTTAATATTGTGAGGAGTTGTATAATTATAAGTTGGAAATGCCTCGAAGTCTGTATACTCATCAATACCATACACTTCCCAGTTATCTGGTGCGGCAAGCGTACGTCTTACCAGGGTCATTTTGTAGCCAGATCTTGTATCGGGTATCGGGTTTAAAGCTATTTTGAAATCCTGGTATGCAGGAATACGGGCACCATCGCCCTTCACATGGCATTCACCGCAGTTATTATAATCCTGGGAATGACAAACATGGCAATTGAAATCATCGTAATGCATATCATGATACAAATTATCTGCCTCTTCATGGCAATCTTCGCACTCGGGTAATTCAGAATACTCATACCTGTGATCAACGGGCAGGCCATTACCGTGAAGCTCAGCCCCGGTATGGCAGTCGATACATTCATATCCCGGTCCAGTGAGGTGTACGTCAGGCTCTGTACCGGAGGCTATGCCCAGGTATGCATGTCCGCCGCGGGATGTATGACAGGCTATACAGGCATTGAGGAAACTGGGGTTCTTGATGAACTTATGACCGTCAACCAGGCCACCACCTCCTATCGGTGGTCTCACCACGTGGCAGTTTCCGCATGTACCGTGGCAGGTTGCACAATTTGCATTATAACCTTCGATCTGGTGCTGCGGCAGCTGGTCAAAATCACCGGGTCCACCCAGTCCGCTTCTCATGGCAACTTTTCTTTTCTGGCCGGTACCATTGTGGAGGCTGGTAGAGAAATCACTTACTATATCACCATGACAGTCACCACATTTTTCAACATACTGTTCGGAAGGATGGCTCAGGAAGTCCCCTGAGTGTGCAAGTTCTTTATCTGATGTCTTATCCACACCGTTATGACAATCTGTGCATTTCAAAAGATCGTGCGAAGATGATTTAAATGCTTCATAACCGTCACCTTCCATTATTACCCTGTCGTATGGTTCATAATGGGGAGCTGAACCACCGCATCCCCCTACAGGAGCAGCAGTGTCAGGGGAAAATACTTTTTGCAGATGAGCATAATCAGTATGGCAGCCCTCACATGTGCCGTAAGGTAATGTATCCTTGTCTTTGTTTGTAACTTTCGCACAACCAATGATAAGCAGTGCTGTAAACAAGGGGATGAATAATGGCTTTAACTTGCTGAATATAATCGCTTTCATAATTTCTTATTGTGAAATAAATAACAATTGCTGCAAAAGGTGTTGCAATGCTGTAAAAATTGCTGTTTTCCGCCTAATTGCCAATATCATGATATATGAGATCAGGATTAAATTCTATTGCTCTGTGATAGCAGAAAAACTGATCTGCATCATGTTTTTACATAGTTTTTCATATATTTGCCTGACTAAATTAATTGCGGATGGATGATATTTTAAAGTACACAGCCTGCACTGTAAGTTCACATTATAACAGGTGTTTTGACAGGCTAGGCGAAGAGGAGAAGAAATATCTTGATAAACATTCAGTTACTATCAAGTATAAAAAAGGTGAAATAATATGTAAACAGGGCAGTTTTGTTTCCCAGGTTATGTATGTGGCAAAAGGCCTTGCCAAGGTATTTCTTGATAACGGCAACAATTCACTGGTGCTTAAAATAATACCGGAAGGCAATCTCCTCGGACTGGCTTCCGTGTCACAGGAGTATAATACATATCAGTATTCAGCAATGGCTTATGTAGATTCTGAAATAAACCAGATTGATATTAATGTATTCCGTGAGCTGCTGAATGCCAATTCTGAGTTTGCCAGAGAGGTGATCGATATATTGAGTGCAAACAGTATTCAGATCTATGGGAGGTTCTTTTGTCTTACTCATAAGCAGGCATTTGGAAGGCTGGCAGATATTCTTCTCTGTCTTTCGGAGCGGATTTTCAAGAAAAAAGAATTCGAATTACCACTTTCCAGAAAAGACCTGGCAGAGTTATCGGGAATGAGTTCCGAGACAGTCATACGGATTTTAAAGAAATTCAATGAAGAAGGTCTAATAAGCATAAACGGTAAGACATTTACCATTCATGATTTTGATCGCCTGCAACAAATAAGTGATAAAGGATAAATTTCAGTTTTGGGAATAATGCTGATACTTAGTCATGGTCGGAAGGTTCCACATGTATGGTTGATTCAATAGCCAGTTTTTCCCTGATCTCATTTTCTATTTTAGTCACTATTTCATGACTTTCTTTTATTGAAAGTTCGCCATCCATTATCAGGTGAAATGTTAATTCCTTGTGATTAACATAATTATGCATATGAAAATGATGGGGATAGAGATTTTTTTCCTCAACTGAGTTAATTATGGTTTTTATTTTTGCTACCAGTTCATCACTTGGTTTTTCACCAAGGAGTTTATTAATTGATTCGGCAATTATCCCGTAGGCTGCATATATCAGCATTAGAGAGATAATAATACCCAGTGCGCTGTCAATCCACCATAAGTAATTCTTCAGCATAATTCCAAAAAGCACTATAACGGATGATAATGCATCGGTGCGGTGATGCCACGCGTCAGCTTTGACAGATAGATTATGAGTTTTTCGTGACAGGTAAAAGGCATATTGGGCAAGGCCTTCTTTTGTTACTATTGACAAAATTGTTACGATAATGGCTAACAAACCAAAATCAGCTGACTCTCTGGCTTTGAAATTCTCATATGAATCTTTGATAAAATACCATGCGATAATTGCCAGAAGCACGCCTATGAATATAGCTGCTATATGTTCCCAGCGGCCATGTCCGAATGGATGTTCTTTATCGGCTTTCTTTGCCGAGAGTTTTGTTCCTGCAATTACTATTACTGAGCTTGCTGAATCCGATAATGTATGCCAGGCATCTGCAACCAGTGCTACTGAATGCGATACTATTCCTGCCCATAATTTAAAACCGAATAATATGGTGTTTACAATTATTGAGACTATACCTTCCAGATACCCGGCTCGTTGTCTTTTCATAACTGTCAGTATCATTTTATATTCAGAAGTTTAACTGACTGAATTTTTCTGTAGAGCAAAGATAGCATAGTTAGATGTAAATAGCCATGGTGATAACGTTTATAATAATAGTTTTTAAACGGACTGGCTTAATAAACAATTATTTTGGTCTTTGTTTTGGACAGTCGATGAAACTGTGTTATATTTGCATCCACATTGCGGGGTGGAGCAGTGGTAGCTCGTTGGGCTCATAACCCAAAGGTCAGAGGTTCGAATCCTCTCCCCGCTACAAAGAAAAAGCCCTGGTGCGAAAGCACCGGGGATTTTTATTTTTAGCCCGACCTGAGCTTGCTCAAGGGAGGGATAAAAATAAAAAGACCGACATACGCCGTCGGCGTATGCAGGGCTTTTTGGTTGTTAAGCACCTCACAAGAAGATCACGAGCGAAGCGAGTAATCTTCAAGTCCTAACCACCCTGTCCCGATTACTCGGGACACCCCTCACTTCGGCATGCTCAGTGCAAGCCTTTCCTAAAAGGAGGGGAAATCTTGATAAAAGATTCAACATGCTGAAGAATCTATTTAGCAAAGGTTATGGTGCCTTCACCGGCAACGGAAATCACCTCTCCGTTGTGGTATCCATGGCATTCCACATATCCTGAAGCGCCTTCAAACCTTCCCGTTCCACTGCCAATAGTTATATATAAGGTGACCATAAAGGGTGGAGCTTCCGCCAGAACAACTTCCATATCGCAGGTATAAGGGTACGAGTCTCCATTGGCAACAGTGTTGGTACCACTTATATGTGATGTATTTATGTAACCTGAAGTCTCACAATCGGTTATTATCCATGTGCTCTGACTGGTAATAAATCTGCCTCCATGAGTCTGATGTCCCTCCAACCAGCCTCCTCCTGTATGACTCATTGGAGGATAACCAGTGCAATCGGTCCTGGGAAGAGCATTATTGTCTATGGTTGTTACCCAGACTTTAATGGGTACAGTAACACTTTTATCTGTTCCCTTTTTCGGGAACACATTTTCATCGGTCTGTGTATCTTTTGCAAAGCCTGAGATAATCACAAACGCAATCACCAGAAGAATGTGTAATGTTTTCATAGCTAAAGATCTTGTTAATTATTAAAAAACCAGAACATTATAATTCATATACATCAATAGTTAACCTTAAGATTACGTGTTATCAATTCGCAAAACTTTTATGTGAATTATTTATATGAAAGTTATGCTAAAGCCTTATGATGGGCTTTACCCTCGGTCTCAAAAGGTTTACCGTGGGTCTCAAATGTGATTTTTACCGGGTGTGGAGGAGTAAAAGAGGAATTTATTTCCGTGATTTACTGGGAGATGCTCCGAATTCGCGGCTGAATTCGCGACTGAAATATGCGAGGCTCTTGAATCCTACCCTGTAAGTCACCTCTGTAATATTAAGGTCGGTTGTTGAAAGCAGATCTTTTGCCCTGTGCAATCTCAAAGCCTTGAAATAATCGGCTATTGTTTTGTCGCACAAGGACCTGAATTTCCTGTAAAGCTGCGGACGGCTGATACCCAGTTCGCTGCAAAGATTTGATATTCCGTATTCATCATCAATAAGATTGGCTTCCAGTACATCGTTTACTTTTCTCATGAAATCATCCTCTCTTTTCAGGTATTTATCGGATGTTTCAGGTATTTTTTTCAGAGAGGCATACCGTTCATGAAGCTTTTTGCGCATATACACAAGGTTTTTAAGCTGAATGTGCAGCTCTCTTTCATCCACAGGTTTGGCCAGGTAGGCATCAGCCCCTCTTTCCAGCCCGGCCAGGCGCGAGTCAATGTCGGCCTTTGCTGTCAGCATGACCACGGGGATATGGCTGGTGCGGATATCATTCTTTACTTTCTCAAGCAGTACAATACCGTCCATGACAGGCATCATTATATCGCTCAGGATAATATCGGGTATAAGCTCAAACGCTTTCTCCAGGCCGGTTTTCCCGTTTCCCGCCACCTCAATCCTGTACTCGTATTTGAGAATAGCCAGGAGGTATAATATTACATCCGGACTATCCTCAACAATCAACAGCACCGGTAGTTTCGCCGGGGCGATTGCAGGAGAAGGGAACAGCTCCACCGGGGCATGTGCCGGAGAAAGGGGTTCACCGGAAGAACCGGCCTTTACGTACTGAGCATCCACGACTTTGATCAAATCTGTCATTTCCGGGATATCTGTCAACGGGGCATCCCGGGTAACGGGCAGCAGAACCGTAAATTCAGAACCCTTACCCTTAATGCTCTCCACTGAGATTGTACCATTCAAGAGATTAACCATTTCTTTTGTCAGTGCCAGGCCTATACCTGTTCCTCCCGGGGATAACTGTTGATCTATCCTGTAAAAACGATCGAAGAGATTATCCAGGTGTACATCTTCAATACCGATACCTGTGTCCCTGACCCGTATTGAGAACATTCTTCCATTGTCCAAAGCACCTGTACTAACTTCAACCAGCCCGCCCTCAGGAGTGTATTTCAGGGCGTTGGAAACCAGGTTGGTTGTAATATGCATCAGTATCTCAGGATCAAAATCCATTTCGAAGACTTCTCCTCCTGAAGTAAATTTCAAATCGACTTTCTTTCTGAGAGCTTCCGATCTGAACTGTTCGACAAGGTAGGCCAGATATTTGTTTACATCTCTCCTGACAAGATTCACGGAAACGGAGCCTGTTTCGGCTTGTGCCAGGTTTAGCATCTGGTTCACCAGGCGCAGGAGTATGCGGCTGTTGGTTTTTATTTTCTCCAGGCCTGTCCTCGTCCACTGTTCCGGTTGAGCCTCGACCAGGCTGGCCATCCCGTCTATTATAGTCAGCGGTGTCCGGAATTCGTGGGTGATATTGGTAAAAAACCGGTCTTTAAATTCATTTATTTCTTTCAGATGTTTGGTCTCCAGCTCTTCAAGCTTCCGTTGCTGCTTTATAAACCGGAGTACAAAAAGAAGGGCTGCTCCGGTTAAGAATATTGCCTGGGATGCCCACATGATTGAGTTTAAGAGTGGAGTGATATGATCCGGAACATGCAACCATGGTTGCAAGACTGCAAGGAGAGTCACCCAGGCAGAAAAAATAAGAACCATCGAAATTGGTAACCAGGGCTTTTGTCGAGGAACGGTAGCAAGAACATTCGAGATCCCGGCAAAAACAAGGCCTCCCGATGTCGGTAGCCCTCCCAGCTTAATGATGGTGTAGAATGTCATCAGGTGCATTGTCGAACTTATAAAAACATGTATAAGAAGGTGACGCCTGGGAAATAAAATTTGAAATAAAAGAGATAAAGAATAGAGAATGCTGAATGCAATGGCATAATGGATAAATATCCTGGCCTGTGGTGCAAAAATCGATAAACCAACGATATAAAGAAACGGATATATAGCAAGGAAGATATGGTTCTCAAACACAGTAATATTACCCTGGAGTTGTTTGGTAGTGCAACCCGGATAAGACAATTTCTTCTCAAGCCACAGGTTAAATTTATGGGTTCCTTTGCTTTGCATACCCGGTCACCTTTAACTAACAATAATATATACTGGCCGGACCATAATTGTTTGGTATACAGATCTACATCTGAGAATCAAGTGATTAATTATCAAAGTTAAGACAATATAAAACTGATTACAAAAAAATAATTTCTCCTCCTGAGATGTTATCAGTATCGAACAAGGGCTGCTCCATAGTTCCATCCGATACCGAAACCAACCAATAAGAGTAAATCACCTCTTTTTATCCTGTTTTCATCAATGGCACTTGATAAAGCCACCTGAATTGCAGGGGCACCTGTATTTCCATAATCCTCAAGGCAATAGTACACCTTGTCTTCCGGTACACCGGCCAGTTCCATTCCTTTCCTGATTATCCTGTCACCTGCCTGGTGAGGTATTAACAGGTTAATATCATCGATCTTTAAGTTAGTTCTTTTCAATATTCCATCAACCGCCAGCTTAAATGCAAGCGGTGCGAATTCTGCAACTCTTTTTCTGTCAATAATGAGCGTATTATAGTCCTCAAAAAATCCTGCATCGAATCCTTCACCGTCTGTCATTCTGTAAAAATCAATTAAACCCGGCTTTTCAGAACTACTTATAATTGTGGCAGCAGCTCCATCGCCAAAGGCCATGAACACATTTTTATCAACGGGGCTGAGGAAGGAGGAATTATTCGAGGCTCCAATGATCAAAACATTTTTCTTATAACCACATTTTATAAGGCTTGTTGCGATTTGAAGCGCTGAAATAAAAACCACACAGCTTCCGGCCATATTGAAGCATTCACAGAGAATATCGATTGATTTCTGAATCAATGAATTCTGAATATGTGCAGAAATCTCATAATAGCGCTTATGCAAAACGGAGTTTTCCCTGTATGAAGGAGGAACTTCTGTATAGAAGATAATCAGATCGATATCTGCAGGATTAATCCCTGAATTGATGATAACTTCTTCGCATGCATCAGTGGCAATGCTTTGTAATGATTCTGCATCACTGATATAATACCTCTGTTTTATGCCCGTCAGCCTCTCGATAATCCCATGGTTTAACAGCAGCTGCTCTTCCAGCACATTATTTTCAACTATTCGACCGGGATTCTTTAGACATGATTTAAATATATAAGCTTCTGCCATGATCTTTACCAGTTAGTGTCATTAGAAAGAAACGGGTTATATAAATATCTTTATATGTATAAATCAGTATTACTACAAATCCTTACTATAGATTCTGTATCTTTTATATATCTCACCTCCCAGCCTTTCCATTTCAGCCCTTACTTTCGTATTATCTTCTGATTCGAGATGGCTGTCAGCAAATTCAAAGCCGGCTTTCTGAGCTTCCAGGATTGTTTTATAACCCATCATAACGTCAATACCCCGTCCCCTGTATTCCTCCTTGATCCCTCCAAGAAGAGTATCAAGTTGCCTGGACCTTTTAGCTTCATTCATGATATGAAATAATCCAACAGGAAAGAGCCTGCCTTTTGCCTTTCTTAAACCTTCTGAAAGGTTAGGCATGGCTATGTTGAAACCAATTAACTGATCATCTTTTTTAACAACTTTCACAAACCGGGGATCCAGAAACCGTACAAACCGTTTACCCATATTCTTCATATCGACATAATCGAGGGGTTGATAGCCATACAGGTCTATAAAACATTCATTCATTAATTCAAGTATAGGTATGATAAATGGTTTAAGCTGTTTTCTTTTATTAAACTCTGCTACTTCATAGTTCCCCCTGCTGATTATCCTGCTGTATATCTTTTGGTAAAATTCAGGCATTTTTTCAGGGACATCGATTTTATATACTACATAGTCAGCTTCTTTTGAATAGTGTTCACTGGCCAGCAGACGATTCATATAATCAAAATTAAAGTTGGTTGAAATAGTCGGTTTATGTTCAAATCCTTGAATCATAAATCCCTGGGGATCCTGGTTACTGAACCCCATTGGACCTACAATCTTATTCATGCCTTTTTCCTTTGCCCATTTTTCAATATATGATAATAATGCATGGGCTATTTCCTGATTATCCGGGCATTCAAGATACCCGAATCGTGCATTTCTTTCATTCGCAATTTCATTTCCCCGTTTATTGATAATTCCCATTATTCTTCCAACGACACTATTGTTCAAATAAGCAAGTGCTATAATACAATCTGAATATGAAAAAGCCCTGTTTTTTCTGGAGTTAAAATATTTCCATTCCTGGGAGTAGATTGGCGGAACCCAGTTTGAGTGATTTTGATGTAACTTTCCGGGAAGAAATATATATTTTTTCAATTCCTTCCTGTTCTTGACCTCCCTTATTTCAATTACAGTATCCATTTGAGGCATGATTGTAAAAATGAAAGATTTAATATTATTATTGATCCCGGGGTTGGATTACATTATTAGTAGCACAAGGTATTATTTGCTTATCTTTATATTTCAAATATCATCAAAAAAAACATAATCCTTATAAATTGTTATATGAATTTGCCTCACAGTTAAATCTGTCAATGAAATGAATCCGAATGAACTTTCAATTCAGGAACAATTTAAACAGTTTTCCCGCAAGCATCTTCCCGCCTGTTTAATCAGATTTTTGAAATATCCGTTGTTTCTTAAAATTATGAGTAAATTATTATGTGTTGGGGAAATACTTGAGCTTGAGAAAAAACTCAGTGATCTCAGCAATTATGAGCTGGCTGATGCTTTAATTGACCATACAGGGATGAACTATAAATGTGAAAACCTGAATAAAGTTCCTGTTAAAGGCAGACTGCTGGTTGTAGCAAATCATCCTCTCGGTGGTGCTGACTGGCTTTTAATAGTGCAGTGTTTGAGTAACATCCGGAAAGATATTAAAGTGGCTATTAACAAGGATGTCAATACTCTGATTGTAAATATGAGGGATCTTTTTATTCCTGTTGACAGTTATGCGACATTTAATGAAGTGGCTATAAAACATATCGGTGAGAGCCTCCAAAGGGAGGAAGCTGTGATTATTTTTCCGTCGGGAGGCATATCAATTATGACCACCAGGGGAGTCAGGGACAGGACATGGAAAAATGGAGTTGTACATTTTTCAAGAGAGCATCAAACAGATATTTTACCCGTTTATATCGGAGGAAGGTTCAAACTGGCTTTTTATTTATACCCGAGAAGGCTGCGTCGTATGTTGTTAATAAGGAATCTATTACACCCGCCATCAAAGAAAGTTAAAATCGTGATCGGCGATAGAGTACCATATAAGGAATTATTGAAATGGGGGAAATTATCAGATATTGCCGCCAGACTCAGATCAATTACTTATCAATTGGGGAGTCTTTAAAATATCAGCCGTAATTAAAATGAGTTGAAAATTCTTATTTATTGTAATGTGATAGTAATAATTCTTATAGAAGTCGGATAGAAAAAAGTGTAACTTTGGTAAATTGTAGAAATGAGTTTTTAATACGTCCGAAAAACCAGTTAATATATAAGATTTTAAAATGATGAGAACTACTTTTTGTCAGTTATTTCTGATTCTTACAGGAATATTGTTAACATCTTTTATTCACGGGCAATCTGGTTTTATCAATGTGGATTCAATAGCAGTTAATAAAATCAAGGCCAGTTTCGGTTCATATCAATTCTCGGATAATGGTGAGAATGTGATTCATTTAGGAACTATAAATACTGAATTAGTCCAGTATAAAACTAATCCGATATTTCGGGATATGGGCGGTGGTATAATGACAGCACTTACGGGAATAGGTTTTGGTTCCTCGACAGAAGTAAACTGGAAAACATCAGGGATAATTAAATCTGATGATATGACTGCTGACTGGATTGTAAGCCTGTTTTGTGAGGGGAGTATTGAAAAAGAGAGGGAAAGGATTGAAAATGATGATGGATCCTGGTCGGTTGAGGTCATTGAAACCTATTTGTATTACTGGGATGAAAATGCAGGTGGAATTATAATTGAAAATGATGACACTATTGGATTTTTTGCAATTATCACCAACCCATGTGAAAACGAAATGTTAAAAACATGGGCTGTTGATATTTTCCCACAGAGCCAGGTTGGGAAAAATAAACCGAAAATCAGGTGGGAGGTTTTCTGGAGACCTTCTCCAGGTGCTGACTATGGAATTATTGGCAGATTGCGTGATAATGATTTTGCTATGATCCGAAACGGAACCGATCGTAAAGTCTGGATCTATGTGAATAATTTATTTACATGTATGTTTCAGTCAGACCTTGACTACCCCGGAATGGCTAAGAAATACCGTATTTTACCTTATCTGTTAATAAATAAAAATATACCTGGCGAAGACAGGCCTGATCTGTACAGGCTTTCCATAATGAGTCGCATAATATCTTCTGCACTATCTCGATCTCAAGATTAGTTGAATCCACGGTGCTAAAGGGCAGGAGCATAAATTATATCTTAGATTATGCTCTTGTTCAAAGAGGGATCGCTCCTATCCAGTCTCTTGTATGCGTATTTCTTTCATATCAATATGCCCGTACTTAACATCAAGGAAGGGTTCTCCATTTCTCAGGCCGGCATTGCCAAACCCTGTCTCTGTTGAAATGAAAGAGACGAAATCGTCACCTATCCTGCTGTTTATGTAAAGGATACTGTCAACTGCATCATAGCGTATGCCTGTCAGTCCCTGCAGCAAGCTATAACTGGATAATGCACGTGCATACCAGTGTCCGCATTCATACTCGTTGAACGGATTCCTGGTTCTGCCATCATACCTGTTTCTGCAGGTTCTGACAATATTAAGCCCTTCTTCTACCTTTCCTTTCATCATGAGGTGGGAAGCAACCTGGTACTCTATACCTGTCCATACCTCGTTGCTGTAAACAAACGGCAATGAAAGTTCACCACCCTTCGGCCATGAACAAAGGAGCAGCCCACCTTCATCACCCATTGCAAACGATGGTCTCTGCGGATTGGCATGATCACTGAGATCAGTCCTTAGGTTATACCTGTGAACCGATAGAAGGTGGTCGGTAACCATGTCATTTTTTATTACCTCTTTCAATCCAGCGCATGATGCCAGCCACATACCGAGAACGCCGTCTGAAAGGCATCCATTCCCATACTGGTATTTAGGTCCTTCCTTCATAAGTAATTCAGTTGCTTCATCTGAATAATCAACCGACCATGTTTCCTGTGCCATGCTGACAGGATCCCTGGCATTCAGCCCGCTTGTTGTTATTTTCTGTACGAGATATTCACCGTTGAAAAGATTTTCCTCGATATATATTTTCCCTTTCTCAAGCAATTCCTTATAAAGACCTGTGTCCTCTCCGAGAAAATTACCCATCTCAATTATTGCGGTCAGTGCACCGATGTAGAATGATGAGCACATGGGATCAGGCCCCCAGAACTCTATATCGTAGGTATTATGGTGTGGTTCTTCAAGCACACCCTTATGCCTTGGGTCCCATGTTTCAATGCTGTAGTCCATGCTGAGTTTAACATAGGGCCACATTTTTTCGATCCACTTATTATCTCCCGAGATGCGCCAGTCGCGGTACACTTTCATTATCCCTCCAAGCTGGCCGTCAGAGGCAGCATAAAACTCATGACGTATAGGTCTCAGCGGTAAGCCCGACCTGAATACCTGGTGGCCTGAAGAATCCTGGCTTATCATGAATTCTGTTTCCCTGAATGACCTCTCCAGTGAGGGGAACAGATGGGGGATAGCCTGGGCATAATTCCAGACGTGGGTACAGGAGCCTGCACAACAACCATTGTTATCGCTGCAGCCTTCCCATGCCCAGAGCCTGCCGTCTGCCTGCCTCAGCACCGTAGGTGATTTAAGGATCGTCAGGTTTGCAGCAACAGCTTCAAGCACCTCGGGTGGAAGGTTTGATCTGTAGAATGCATCGCTAAAAATCATAGTTTTCTCTTTCAGGTCATCATAGCTGTCATTCCAGTATGCGGACAGATCGTTTATACTGTTGAATCTCGTAGCGTACCATGGCCTGTAATAAAGGCTGGAAGGCTCGCAAATTGAATCTCCACAGCAAGTGGTTGTCGGTTCCATTTCTTCAATTTCTCCGTTCATTAAGTCAGCACCATACCGTAGCTCTGTATTGGGCACATACCATGCAAACATCAATCTTATTGTTTGAGTTTCACCTTTCTCAAGTTCAAAGGGCACATACAGGGATGCTCCGGGTGCTGATCCGGGTACCGGATCACCCGGGCTGATATCTCCCTGGATGATAGTTTTCCATGCCATTGTCATGGGATCCCACCATCCTCCCCTGAACCAGCAATGGTCAACACTGACATCTGGGCTGTCGGTAAACACTGCAAAATCACCCTGGTTTTCAGGATGTCCGGTAACTGATTCCTGGTGCAGAATGAATCCTCCACTTATAGGTTTAATGCCGTTGCCTGGTCCTGTTGACATGAAGTTTTTTGCATTCCATGAAAATACGGCATTAAGATTTTCTGCAGAGGTATTTGTAAAGCTATACTCGATCGCCCCCACAGGCAGAGATGAATTATCAGCATCGCAGGGAATAAACGGGCTCCAGCATAGAAGTTTAATATCCATAGGTATATCTTTGTCTTTCAGGGTAACCTCAGCAAATGGGAAACGAGCAATAAACTCTGCTCCTTCGAAACGTGTCAGACCGAATGAAGTTCCGGCAGCCCCGTTTCCTGTTCCACTGCTTCCGAAAATCTTCCAGTCGGGAACCGGTCCCTCAAGCACTTTCGTTGCGTTGTCGTACCCACTGACATGAATTGCAGCAAATGTGCATGGTTCATTAAAAATTTCAGGCCTGTTCCTGACAGACATATGGGATATAGCACCTGTTCCTTCAATGCAGAACATTCCGGCACCAATCCCTCCTACAGGGAAAGCAATCCTGTTAAGGTATTCGCCTGTGTATTTTTGATTATACTCCCTGACTTCTGGCTTATTCCTGTTGCAGGATATTGAGAGACAGAATATCATGATTAAAACGGTTAATAAATGATTTCTTTTCATTTTACGTAATATTTAATTCTTCAGGGATAATTTTAAAATATACTAAAGATAGCAATTGACAGTTTATCAAAAAAATACAGAACTTCAATAAGAGGAAATTAATTTGTAATTTTGCAATTCTAATTAATTGGTATGTATAATACTGTTAGTATTGATTGTTGACCGGGTATTAATAAAATAGTGTACTTATGCCACGCGTATTCAAAGCAACAAACATCGGGAAAGAGGAAAAAGAGGTCAAGAAAGATTATCTTGACCGGCATATGCCTCATGTAATATGTGAAGACACCGTTAAGAAAGGGGAGGTGTTCAGGGTGAAGGTAAGAATGGGGGAGCATTATACTCATCCGGATGATTATGATCATTATATAAGCACCATTCAGTTATGGAACAGGGAAACACTTCTGGCTGAAACCAGGTATTCCTCGGGTGCATACGGGAATAAGCCGGCCAATGCAGAAGTGGATTTTTACATTAGCGCCCCGGAGGTATCAATGAATCTTTCGGCCATGGCTGTATGTACAAAGCATGGCTTATGGCAGAGCGAGGATATACCCGTGAAAGTTATTTGATATGGTAAAGACTGACACCAAAAGAAGAAGCTGGCGAGATAAGTATCGATTTGCGATATACAATGATAAAACATTCGAAGAAGTATGGCGCATACGTATGACAACATACAATGGCTTTCTCCTGCTCGTTTTCCTTGTGCTTTTTATTGTTGGATTAACCACAATCCTTATCTCCTTTACAAACCTCAGGGAGTTCATACCGGGTTATCCTGATGGTAACACCAGGCGTAATATTATAATGAATGCCCTGCGGCTTGACTCACTGGAAAATGAACTGGAACTCAGAGATCAATATTTTGCCAATCTGAATGCAATAATATCGGGCAGGGAACCTGTTGACAGGGTTGCCGGTCAGGATACCACAGCCAATTATGAAGATATTACCTTTAATTATTCTTCCGAGGATTCACTCCTCAGGTTACAGGTTGAACAGGAAGAACAGTATAACCTTACTTTCATGGCAGGTTATAACGACAGTAATATCAATCTTTCGAATATCCACTTCTATCCACCGGTGAAAGGTATAGTATCAGGGCATTTTAATCCACGCACAAGGCATTATGGTACCGATATAGTTACATCTCCGAAAGCAGTGGTTTCCGCAACACTGGATGGCACGGTTATTTTCACCGGCTGGACAATGGAAACAGGCTGGGTTATACAGTTACAGCATTCTAACAATCTTATTTCCGTATACAAGCATAATGCTACCCTGCTTAAAGAACCGGGCGACAATGTTCTTGCAGGTGAAGGTATAGCTGTGGTTGGCGATTCAGGTGAGCTGTATACATCCGGTCCTCACCTGCACTTTGAAATATGGCATAACGGTGAGGCAGTAAACTCCGAAAATTATATTTTATTTTAATAACAGAGAAGGGAAAAGTTGTGAAGCGGCTCGCTATTCTGGGTTCTACAGGTTCCATAGGTACACAAACACTGGATGTGGTTGACAGGTACCCTGATAAGTTTAAGGTCGAGGTGCTTACTGCATACCGTAATGTTGACCAGCTGATAGCACAGGCAAAAGTACACAAGCCAGATTCAGTAGTTATTGTAAATGAGGAACACTATAAGGTTCTTAAGGATCGGTTATCCGGTCTGCCGGTGAAGGTTTATGCCGGTATAGAAGCTGTGTCGCATGTCATTGCCCAGAAGGGTATAGATATGGTTGTTGCAGCTATGGTTGGCTTTTCAGGAATGCGTCCCGTGATAAAAGCTATAGAACAGGGAAAGGATATTGCACTTGCAAACAAAGAAACACTTGTTGTAGCAGGGCAGATAATTAATGATCTGGCAAAGAAACACGGGGTGCAAATAATACCTGTCGATTCAGAACATTCTGCTATATTGCAATGTATGGCAGGTGAAGCGGATAACCAGGTCGAAAAAATTACCCTGACAGCTTCAGGAGGACCTTTCAGGAGGCATTCTGTAGACAGGCTCTATCATGTTAAGCCTGAAGAAGCACTGCGGCATCCTAACTGGATAATGGGGAAAAAAATTACCATTGACTCAGCTTCAATGATGAACAAAGGGCTTGAGGTTATTGAAGCGAAATGGTTTTTTGATCTGAGGCCTGAACAGATAGAAGTAGTAATACATCCTCAATCAATAATCCATTCATTTGTCCATTTTGCTGATGGGTCCATAAAAGCTCAGATGGGGATACCCGATATGCGTCTGCCAATCGTGTATGCACTTGGATATCCACATCGGCTTACTACTGACCTTCCCAGGTTTAATATCAGAGAATGTAATAAGCTTACTTTCGAAGAGGTTGATACGAAAAAATTTCGTAACCTTGCACTCGCTTACAAAGCACTTGAAAAAGGGGGTAATATACCATGTGCCATGAATGCTGCCAATGAAGTGGCAGTGGAGGCTTTCCTGAAGAAAGACATCGGGTTTATGGGAATGCCAGAGATGATTGAAACAATAATGGATAATACGTGGTTTATACAAAAGCCGGGCATTGAAGATCTTGAAGAAACAGACAGGCTAAGCAGGATAAGAGCCCGGGAGTATATTGAAAAAATGGATGTGCGATGACAGTATTAGTGAAAATATTACAGTTTCTATTGAGCCTTTCCGTGATAGTTATAATTCACGAACTAGGGCATTTTCTTTTTGCCAAATTATTCAAAACAAGGGTTGAAAAGTTTTACCTGTTTTTTGACCCCTGGTTCTCCCTGTTCAAATTCAAGAAAGGTGAAACAGAGTATGGCATAGGATGGTTACCTCTTGGAGGGTATGTGAAGATAGCTGGCATGATTGATGAATCAATGGATCGTGAACAGATGAAAAAACCACCACAACCTTATGAGTTCAGGTCAAAATCCTCATGGCAGAGACTTATTATTATGGTCGGAGGTGTCCTATTCAATTTTATCCTTGCAATGGTGCTCTATGTGATGGTACTTTTTTCCTGGGGAGAGACTTACCTTCCAACAGAAAACGTGAAGTATGGAATAGTAACTGATTCGATTGGCCATGCCATGGGTCTCATGGACGGTGATAAAATAGTTTCTGTTGATGGTAACAGTATTGAAAATTTCTACGAGATAATACCTGACATAATACTGAATGAAAGGGAACAGATCACTGTCGAAAGAGACGGGGAACTGGTTGAGGTGGATATTGACAAGAAATTCATTCCGTATATTATTAAAGGACAGGGAAGAATTGATGCCCGTATGCCATTTATGCCCTTTGAGGTATCAGATTTTATGAAGGTATCCCCGGCAAGGGAAGCTGGCGTGATGGTGGGGGACAAGCTGGTGGGCATAGATGGGAAAATATTCAAATACAATGATGAATATGTTCATTACCTGGATGATAAAAAGGAGAAATTAATAACAGCGAATATCCTGAGGGGGGATGACAGCCTGGCTATAGACCTTAAAACAACAGAAGAAGGCATGCTCGGGATTGTAAGGAGTACAGAAGGATTACTGGAATTGCGTACGGTGCATTATGGCTTTTTTGAATCAATACCGGCAGGCATCTCTAAAGGCTTCAAGACGCTCAGAGATTATCTGAAACAGTTTAAACTGATTTTTTCAAAAGATACAAAAGCATATGAATCACTTGGTGGATTCATTACTATTGGCAGTATTTTCCCGGGAATATGGGACTGGCAGGCTTTCTGGAGCCTTACGGCATTCCTCTCGATAATACTGGCCATAATGAATATACTGCCAATACCGGCGCTAGATGGGGGACATGTGATGTTCCTGCTTTACGAGGTGATAACAGGGCGGAAACCAAGTGATAAGTTCCTTGAATATGCTCAGCTTGTAGGGTTGATAATACTTGTTGCATTACTGTTATATGCAAACGGCAATGATATTTTACGTTTGTTGAGGAATTAGCGTTTTTTTAATTAACTTTGTACAGATTACTAATTGTTAACAATTCAGATTATGAACGTTATAGCAGGAATGTTTGGACCAACTGAAATAATTCTTATTGTTCTTGTGGTTGTTATTCTTTTTGGCGGGCGTAAGATTCCGGAGCTGATGAAAGGTATCGGTCAGGGCATGAAAGAATTCAAGAAAGCTACCAAGGATGAACCGAAGGAAGAAGAAAAACTAAAGGAAAATTAGTCAACATTATAATTATTCATGTAAGAGCCTGCCTCAAGCAGGCTTTTTTTAACTGATCATATATGAAAAAACTAGTCTTGCTTTCTGCATCCGTCATTCTTACTGTATTAATGCACTCCTGCGGCGATTCGGGTGGCGGCGCAATGCTTCCAAATGTTTCTGGCAGCTCCGGAGAAGTACTGGTGGCACTTGACAAAGCCAAATGGGACGGACCCCTGGGCAGGAAAATAAGAGAAGTACTCGCTGCTCCAATAGCTAAGCTTCCACAGCCTGAATCACATTTTGACCTTGTGAATGTTAGCCCCATTGCATTCAGCAAGCTATACCAGACACACAGGAATGTTATATTTGTTCATACCGGAGAGGATAAAAATCAGCAGGTAACATTTCTGGAAAATACCTATGCCTTTTCACAACTTATGATTAACCTGGAGGGTAAGAACGATGAGGAAATTATAGACCTCCTGGATAAGGAAGGGCAGGTGATAATAGATAAAATTAATATTGCTGAACGCGACAGATGGATTTCTGTATACAGGTCAACTCTTAACAGTGGAATATTCAATAAACTGAAAGATGACCATAATATTATTATCAATATCCCCGCCCATCTTTCACTTGACGTTGAAGAGAAAGGTTTCCTGTGGTTTTCATATGAGACTCCCCAGACAACTCAGTCTATATTTATTGGTTATTTTGATCTCAATGGGAAAGACTATTTCAATAAAGAAAGCATAATAAATATAAGGGATAGTCTGACAAAGGAAAAGGTAAAAGGTCCTGCGCGCGGAACATATATGGCTATAGAAGACCAGATTCCTGTAAACTTCCGTCTTTTTAAATTCAGGCAGAGAAATTATGCTGAAACAAGGGGTTTATGGACGCTCGAAAATGGATTCATGGGAGGGCCATTTGTCAACCTGGTTACGCGGGATGAAGTAAATGACAGGTTTGTAATGCTGGATGGCTTTGTTTATGCACCAAATGATGATAAGAGGGAACTGTTGAGGCAGGTGGAAGCTATCCTGTATACCGTCAGCTTTCCCGATGAATCAGAAATTGTTGTTACCACGGAAAAATAATCACTTTATAATTCTTCTACAGCTTCGTATTTCTGGTTTCTTAAAACGGGAGTGAATCCGGCCTCCCTGATTATAGCCTTAAGCTCTTCTGCATCAAACATATGGGATAAGCCGGCGGCACTTACAACATTTTCTTCCATCATAACCGATCCAAGATCGTTGGCTCCTGCATGCAGGCTCATTAATGCCACATCCCTGTCCGTGGTAAGAATGGATGCCTGTATGTTCCTTATGTTATTGAGCACTATTCGGCTTATAGCTATAATTTTTATATGATCTGTTATACCGGTAGTGTTATATACTCCATACTCACGTGCCAGTACCGTGCCTTCATGCTGGAAAGGCCATGGTATGAAAGTAATGAATCCATAATGGCCTTCAGGTTTTTCACTCTGTAGATCACGAATCCTGATAAGATGGTTTATCCTGTCTTCAACAGTTTCGATATGCCCATACATCATGGTGGCTGATGTTGGGAGATTCATTAAATGGGCCTCTTTCATAACCCCCAGCCATTCCTCAGTACTGGCCTTGGCAGGAGACACACTTTTCCTGACCCTGTCGACCAGTATCTCTGCACCTGCACCCGGAAGGCTATCAAGGCCTGATTTTACAAGCTCCTCGAGAATAAACCTGAATGACCTTTTTTCTGCCTTTGCCAGGTAAACTATTTCGGCCGGACCAAGTGCGTGAAGCTTAAGATCGGGAAATTCATCTTTTAGCTGTTTGAACAGGCCGGTGTAATAATTAAGCCTTAGAGAAGGATTCATTCCTCCCTGAAGCAACAACTGGTTACCTCCCTTTTCAAAAAGTTCTGATATCTTTTGCCTGTATTCATCAATGGTGGTAATATAAGCGTCAGGGTCTCCGGGCTTGCGACAAAAATTGCAGAACTTGCACTGGGAAAAGCAGATATTGGTAATATTTACATTACGATCGATCATCCAGCCTACATTATTATCCGTGACATGTTTTTCCCTTAATAATTTTGCCACGGTCATCAATTCACCAAGTGGAGATTCCCTGTAAATAAAAACCGCTTCTTCCGGAAGAAGTGGGTCAAACCGGAGGGCTTTTTCATATATTTTTTCCCTGCTTTTCATCAAATTACAAAGGTAGTGGATTATCTTTTATACGATCAAATTTTATTAACTTTACAACTTTTCAAAACATCTTATACTGCTGTAATGTATCCAAATGTTGAAATAATAACAGAACTATTGCCCGACAGTTCAGTAGTGATAATTCTCGAAGATGATAAGCTGCCCGACTGGCTCGTTCTTACCAGGAGCGAAAATGAATATGTCAGGAAGTGCATTAATGAGAGGGAGGAGATTATCCTTATTAATTCTTACTACAAGTTAAGCCTGATTATACCTGAGAAGGAATTTGATGAATCTTACAGGAAGCACGAAGAATTGCGAAGGAAGGCCTCAAGGGTGAGAGAAATTTTAAAACAACATAAGAAGAAGGAAATAGTGATTACTTCAGATCACGATATGAATTCAGCTCTCTCTTTCACTGAAGGGTTGATATTGAGCAGTTACGAATTTAATAAGTATAAAAAAGAAGAGGGGAAGAATAACAATCAAACTTATCCGTCCGATATTTATTTATTTGGCGATGTCAAGAAAAATGAAGTGGAGTGGATAAATGCGGTTGGTAAAGGAGTTTATTTCGCACGTGACCTGGTTAATGAACCTAATAATTACCTGAGTGCATCTGATTTTGCTGATATTGTTAAACAATATGCAGGTAATGCAGGTGTACAGGTGGACGTTTATGGAAGAAAAAAAATTGAAGCCCTGAGGATGGGAGGTATACTGGCTGTCAATAAGGGTAGCCTGGATCCTCCCACGTTCAGTATACTCGAATGGAATCCTCCTGAAGCTGTTAACAACAAACCCGTCATTTTGGTGGGTAAAGGTGTCATGTTTGATACCGGAGGGATCAACCTGAAGCCCACCAGTTATATTGAGGACATGAAAGCGGATATGGCCGGGGGTGCAGTGGTTGCAGCAGTGCTATCAGCTATAGCCGAAGCGCGATTAAATGTTCACGTCATTGGACTTATCCCTGCAACCGATAACCGGCCGGGTCGTGATGCCTTTGTGCCCGGAGATATCATTACTATGTTTAACGGTACAAGGGTCGAGATAATAAATACAGATGCTGAAGGCAGGTTAATTCTTGCCGATGCTCTCAGTTTTGCAGGTAATTATGATCCATCACTGGTTATTTCAATAGCAACACTTACGGGCTCGGCCGAAAACGCATTTGGCAATCAGGCAATTGCAACAATGGGTAATGCTGGCAGGGAATTTTTTGATCTTCTTGCAGAATCAGGGAATACTGTGTATGAGCGTCTGGCAGAAATGCCATTTTTTGAGGAATATGGCGAAATGATCAAATCGGAAATAGCTAACCTTAAAAACCTTGGAGAAAAAAAGGCAGGTGCAATTACAGCAGGAAAATTCCTGGAGAATTTTACAAAATATCCTTTCATTCATCTTGATATAGCAGGCTGTGCCATATCACAAAAAGCTGAGCATTACAGGCCCAGGGGTGGAACAGGTACAGGCGTCAGGTTACTGTCCGAGTTTGTCAGGAGACTTGAAGGAGTAATGAAGAAAAATAAAAAATTGAAAGAATAATGAATAAAGAGCAGATCATTGTAGGGATAACTCACGGTGACATCAATGGTATAGGCTATGAGGTTATTATAAAAACCCTGATGGATAACAGGATTATGGAGAAATGTACACCTGTGGTATATGGTTCCCCGAAAGTGGCAGCTTATCACCGCAAAGCATTGAACATAAGCAATTTCAGCTTTAATAACATCAGGGATGCAACAGATGCCAACCAAAAAAGGGCAAATATTATTAACTGTCTTGATGATAACATAAGGGTAGAGCTCGGTAAGTCAACCTCAATGGCAGGCGAGGGTGCTGTAATACCATTGGAAGAAGCTGTTAAGGACTTATTGGATAATAAGATAGATGTCCTTGTTACAGCACCTGTTAATAAATATAATATACAATCTGAAAAATTTAATTTTCCTGGCCATACTGAGTATCTCAAACACAGGTTCGATGTGGATGATGTGTTAATGCTTATGGTAGCCGAAAATCTCAGGGTTGGAGTGGCGACAGGTCATATGCCCTTGCGAAAAGTACCTGATAGTATGAGCAAGGAGAGTATCATCAAGAAGATAAAAATTATGGATAGCTCACTTATGATTGATTTTGCCATCCGCAAACCCCGTATTGCAGTGCTTTCTCTCAATCCTCATAGCGGTGATACGGGATTACTGGGTAATGAGGAAAACGATATACTCATCCCGGCAATTGAACAGGCATCTGAAGAAGGAATCCTTGTTTTTGGGCCATACTCCTCGGATGGCTTTTTTGGTTCGGGGGCATATAATACTTTTGACGGTATACTTGCCATGTATCACGATCAGGGACTTACACCTTTCAAGGCTCTTGCCCGTGGTGAAGGTGTCAATTTTACTGCCGGCCTCCCGGTTATACGGACCTCACCTTCACATGGTACAGCTTATGAACTTGCAGGTAAAGGAAAAGCATCTGAGGATTCATTCAGGAAAGCAATATTCCTGGCCTGTGATATTTACAGAAACAGGGAAATATACCGGGAAATAACCAGCAATCCACTCAGGCACCACGATCTGGATACCCGTACTGAAATACCAGATGAGCTGCCTCCTGAGGAGGGAAACACAATTGATACATTATGATTGAATATATTAAAGGCAAAATAACATCCCTTACTCCAACATATGTAATTATTGAGTCAGGTGGACTGGGGTATTTTATTAATATATCCCTTTCAACCTTTACAAGGCTGGAAAATATGGAAGAATGCAAGTTGCTTATACATGAGGTAATAAGGGAAGATGCCAATATCCTTTACGGGTTTTACCAGGAAGAGGAGAGATATATTTTCAGACTGTTGATTTCAGTATCCGGGGTTGGCGCCAATACTGCCCGCATGATGCTTTCTTCAGTTGAAGCACGGGGTATAGAGAAGGCAATATTAGAGTCTGATGTTGGTATGCTGAAAGGGATAAAAGGAATAGGTGCAAAAACTGCACAGCGAATAATTGTTGATCTTAAAGACAAATTAGGTAAAACTGCAGATGCAGCTGAAATATTTACGGACGAAGGCAATACTATCAGGGAAGAAGCGTTTACAGCATTAGTGATGCTTGGTTTTCCGAAAAACTCCGTTAACAAGACCCTGGACAAACTCTGGAGAGAGAACAGGGATCTTACGGTGGAGCTACTGATAAAGAAAGCCTTAAAAATTTTGTAGAACTGAACGAAACTGGTATTGAGATCAGGGTCCGTATATAGTGCTAGCCTGTCTGCTATTGCTTTGTTTATCCTTTGTTTCCTGCCCGGAATAATGGTGAATGGCCAGGATGTGGGACGCGATACAACCAAAAACCTAAGATTTCCTTTTGACGACCGTTCGGGTATACCATGGGAAAAACAGGTGATATCACCTCTTAAAATGGATATGCCATCCAATTTCTCAAGCAAAGTAGTATATGACCCTGAGAAAAATGAATATATCTATTATGAAAGGGTGGGTAACTTTGACATCAGGCAACCCGTGCATATGAGCCCGGATGAATATTATGACTTTGTTTTTGAAAAATCGATACGGGAATACTGGCGGTATAAATTTTCAGGCGACGAATCACTTGCGCGGGCATCACTGATTCCACAGATAAGTTTCGGGGGCGAAGCATTTGATAAGATATTCGGATCAAACGTAATAAATATTATCCCTCAGGGATCAGCAGAACTGATTTTTGGCTTAAATATTTCCAGAACCGAAAATCCAACCCTGTCAGAAAAGCTCAGAACCATACCAACTTTTGATTTCCAGGAGAAGATACAGATGAATGTTACCGGTACGATTGGTGACAAAATGCAGCTGGGTATAAATTATAATACAGAAGCCATGTTCGACTTTGAGAACAGGACCAGGCTTGAGTATTCGGGGGATGAGGATGAAATAATAAAGAAGATTGAAGCAGGTGATGTGACGCTACCGTTGCCAGGGACGCTGATAACCGGGAGCCATAGTCTTTTTGGACTTAAAACAGAACTTCAATTTGGCAGGCTAACGATAACAAATGTCTTTTCCCAGCAAAAAGGTGAGTTTTCAACACTGCAGGTTAAGGGAGGGGCTCAACTGAGTGACTACGAGGTTAGTGCAGATGAATATGAGGCTAATAAACATTTCTTCCTTTCACAATACTTCAGGGATATCTATGATGATGCCATGAAAAACCTGCCGGTTATAAGCTCCGGAGTCAATATCGAAAGGATGGAGGTTTGGGTCACTAATAAAACAAGCAATTTTGAAGAGACCAGGAATATACTGGCTTTAATGGACCTGGCAGAAAATCAGCAACATATTTATAACGAGGTGCCGGATTTCCAGGCTGTACCAGGCGGTGCCCCCTATCCGGATAATTCAGTTAATAATCTTTATTCTCAGCTTATTTCTGCCTATCCGGGCACCAGGGATGTTGATAAAATAACCGATTCCTTTGATCCGCTGGCTCAGGATTTCAATATAGGCACACATTATGAAAAAATCGAAAACGCAAGGAAACTGACAGAGCGTGAATACACTGTAAATAAACAGCTGGGTTTTATCTCACTGAATGTGGCTCTAAATAACGACGAAATCCTGGCAGTGGCATATGAGTATACAATGGGTGGCCAGGTTTTTAAGGTGGGGGAGTTCTCAACAGATGGTATTAGTGCTCCTGATGTTCTATTCCTGAAATTGCTTAAAGGGACAAACCTTACACCACGCCTGCCAACATGGAACCTTATGATGAAGAATATTTATGCGCTGGGTGCTTACCAGATAGAAAGGCAGGATTTCGAGCTGCATATACTATACCAGGATGATGAAACGGGAAATTCCATTAATTATATCCCTGAAGGTAACCTGAGTGACAAGATACTGCTGCAGGTAATGGAGCTGGATAACCTTAACGGACAGCTTGACCGTGAACCCGATGGAGTGTTTGATTATGTTGAGGGGATAACTATCGAACCATCAAAAGGACGGCTCATATTCCCGGTGCTGGAACCCTTCGGCAGTCATCTTAGAAGCAAATTCACTGATCAGACCCTTGCCGACAAATACGTCTTCCAGGAATTATATGATTCAACGCAGACAAAAGCTATACAGAGTGCAGAAAAAAACAAATTTAAAATAACAGGCACATATTCATCAGCTTCAGGATCTGAAATATACCTGAATGCCGTAAATATTCCCCAGGGTGGTGTTAAAGTCACTGCCGGTGGCGTTCCTCTCACAGAGAATGTGGACTTTACTGTAGATTATAATGCGGGAAGAGTGGAGATTATTAATCCCGCATTGATAGAATCTCAAACTCCAATCCAGGTATCACTAGAGAGCAACCAGTTTTTTGGTTTCCAGACCAAAACACTGGTAGGTACACATCTCGACTATAAAATATCCAATGATTTTAATGTGGGAGGAACGGTTCTGCACCTTACCGAAAGACCATATACACAGAAGGTAAATTTTGGCGAGGAGCCCATATCCAACACCATCCTGGGTTTAAATACATCATACAGGTCGGAGTCGCAGTTCCTGACCAAAATGGTGGATGCCCTTCCATTTATTGAAACCAAGGATCCGTCATCAGTAACCTTCTTTGGTGAATTTGCTCATCTTATACCCGGGCATTCAAGGGCAATAAGCTCAGCAGGAAATTCATACATTGATGATTTTGAAGCCAGCGAAATACCCCTTGACATGAAAACATATAATGCATGGGTGCTTTCAAGTGTGCCACAGGGTCAGGATAACCTCTTCCCCGAAGCAAGATTGAACAATGAATGGACAAGTGGTTTCAACAGATCGAAGCTGAGCTGGTATGTTATTGATCCGCTTTTTCTTCGCAATGGATTAACCACTCCAGACCATATAAAAAATAATCCTGATCTCCAGTCAAGCCATTTTGTAAGGGAGATATATGAAAATGAGTTATTCCCCTTCAAGGAGAGTCCCTCGGGCATACCTACAAATATTGCTGTGCTTAACCTTTCATTTTATCCCGACGAGAAAGGTCCTTATAATTATGAGACAACACCCACGGCTTATTCGTCAGGAATAAACCAGGAGGGTCTGCTGAATGATCCTGGATCCCGGTGGGGAGGTATTATGAGAGAAATTCTCACAAGTGATTTTGAAACTGCAAATATCCAGTATATTAAATTCTGGTTAATGGACCCATTTGTTGAGGATCCAATGCATGAAGGAGGCGACATGTATATTAACCTGGGTAATGTCTCTGAAGATATACTGCGTGATTCGAGAAAGGCCTTTGAGAATGGATTGCCTACATCTCCTCAGACTATAAACGTTGATACTACAGTATGGGGAAGAATACCAACAGTGCAGGCAGTAGTTCATGCCTTTGATAATGTGCCTGAATCAAGAAAATACCAGGATGTAGGACTTGACGGATTATCCAATGAAGATGAACAAACATTCTTCGGTTCATACCTGCAACAGCTTGAAAGTATTGTTACCCCGGATGCACTGGCTGATATAGCCATGGATCCATCCAATGATGATTTTCACTATTTCAGGGGATCTGATTATGACAGTCGGCAACTGGGAATACTTGAGCGATACAAGAAATATAACGGCATGGATGGCAATTCGCCAACTTCGGAGATGAGTGAAGAATCCTATCCAACCAGTGGATCAACCATGCCTGATATGGAAGATATTAACAGGGATAATACGCTCAGTGAAACGGAAAGTTATTACCAGTATAAGGTTAGCCTGAGGCCCGAAGACATGGAGGTAGGGAAGAACTATATAGTCGATGAAATAGAATATACAACAACATTTGCAAATGGTGTACAATCTACAGTGAAATGGTACCAGTTTAAAATACCGGTAACCGATTATTCCCAGACAATAGGTAATATACAGGATTTTAAATCCATAAGGTTTATGCGTATGTTCCTGCGTGGATTTAACCAGGACATTATACTGAGGCTGGCCAAGCTTGATCTTGTGCGTGCCGAGTGGCGCAAGTATAATATTTCATTCCTTGAGGGAGGAGAAAGAGTAACTGTTCCGGAGCCTGAAGACGGCACTTTTGAAATAAGTTCAGTGAGTATAGAAGAAAATGCGGGCAAAGAGCCTGTGAATTATGTACTGCCGCCCGGGTTCGACAGGGTAATTGATCCTTCCAATCCTCAGCTCAGGCAACTTAATGAACAGTCTATGGTGCTCAGGGTTTTAGGCCTTGAAGACGGGGATGCAAGAGCTGCTTTCAAAAATGTAAATCTTGATATACGCCAGTACAGGAGACTCAGGATGGAGGTGCACGGTGAAGCCATCATAGGTGAACCCCTCATGGATGATGAGTTAACAGTTTTCATAAGGATCGGTTCTGATTATAAGGGTAATTTTTACGAATATGAGTTACCTCTTAAAATTACCGCGCCAGGATATTATAATAAAGATGATAATGACGACAGGGCAATAGTATGGCCCGAAGACAATAGCTTCAATATCGAACTATCGCTTTTCCAGGAAGCAAAACAGGCAAGGAATGCGGAACTTAACCGGCAGGGCTCATCCCTTTCCAGGTCAGATATATATGTATATCCTACTGAAAATGCAAGAATAAGCGTGTCAGGAAACCCAAACCTCAGTAACGTGAGAGTGATAATGGTTGGGGTGCGCAATCCTATTAAGACAAGGAATGCAGGAAACGATGATGGGATGCCAAAATCAGGTGAAGTATGGGTCAATGAACTCAGGTTAAGTGATTTCAATGAAGATGGAGGATGGGCTGCCAATGCACGCTTGCAGACCAGGCTTGCTAACCTCGGAACAATTGACCTTGTTGGGCAGACGAGCACGCCTGGATTCGGAAGTCTTGATATGAAAGTCAATGAGAGAAGCAAGGAACAGGTAATTAAATATGATGTTTCATCCAATCTTGAACTGGGCAGGTTTTTCCCGGAAGAAGCAGGGGTAAGATTACCTGTATATATGGGCTATTCTGAAAGTCATATACAACCACAGTATAATCCCCTTGACCCTGACATCCTGCTGAAGGACGCTCTGGATAACCTTGAACCAGATGAGCGGGATTCACTGAAAACAATATCGGAAGATTATACCCAAAGAAAAACCATTACCGTAAGCAATGCCGGGATAAACAAGAGGAAAGAAAAAGCATACCCCTGGGACATTTCAAATTTCTCTGTAAACTATACGTATAACGAGATATTCAGAAGTAATGTAAATACAGAAATCAATTTAGAGAAGAATTACCGTGGAGGAATTAATTATAATTATGATGCCAACCCTAAAAATATAGCCCCTTTCCAGAATGTTAACCTGTTCCGCGGCCAGGTTTTCAGGCTTATCAGGGATTTTAATTTTTACCCGCTGCCCAGACATGTGGGTATAAGAACTGATCTGAGCAGGTACTACAGTGAAGTGAAAACCAGAAATATCAATAACGAATTTATCAAGATCAAACCCACATTCAGAAAAGATTTCGAATGGACCCGCTTCTATGATATTAAATATGATATTACAAAGCAACTGGATATTGATTTTACAGCTTCAAATATCTCGAGAATTGATGAACCCGCCGGTGGAGTTGACAGGGAAAGATACGGCGATCAATACCAGGCATGGAAAGATTCTGTTCTGATTAATCTGCGCAATTTCGGGAGGAATATTCATTATAATCATATCATAAATATCAATTATAATATTCCTATTAATAAATTGCCCCTGCTGAGCTGGCTGAATGGGAACCTTCGCTACCGTGCAAGCTACGACTGGCTGGCCGGTTCACTTTATCCTGACAGCCTGGATATTGACCTGGGAAATACTATCAAAAACTCGAGTACTGGCACACTGTCAGCCCAGGCTTACCTGACAAACCTGTATAACAAATCAGATTTCCTGAAAACTATTGAAAGGAATACCAGACCGGGCGCAGGACAGGGAATGCAAAAGCAATTCCGCACCGTAACATATACGAGGGAAAGGGTTGAACTAAAGGCCGGTGAAGCCAGGAATATTTATCATAACCTGAGGTCCAGCGATGTAAAAGTCACCGTATTCAGACAGGATGGAACTGAGGTGCAGGGAGAGGTGGTGATCGAAACGAGCAGTAAAATAGTTTTTACAGCAGCTGAGGATATTGATAACGCCAGGGTGGTTATCGAAGGGCAGGTGGAGAAAAAGAGAAACCCGGTAATAGTGGCTGGTGAATACTTTGTAAGAGCATTGATGGGGGTGCGCAATATTTCTGTCAACTACCAGATCGACCAGGGACAGATGCTGCCAGGCTTTACACCTGAATCAGAGTACCTGGGAATGACAAAGACAGACGATGTGTTTGCACCGGGATGGCCTTTTATAGCAGGTTATAATGATCCTGATTTCTTTGAGAAAGCACTCAGGAATAACTGGATTACCACCGACACGCTACTTAATACGGCTGCTGTTTCAAACCGGAATGAGACATTCAGTATACGCAGCACGATTGAACCTTTCCCCGGTATGCGTATTGATTTGACCGCCGATCGGAGGTTCGCAAAGTCAGAATCAGCTTATTTTCGGGCCGACCGCTATGGTAATTTCCCTGACAGCCTAAGGAACAGGCTTGTATCCGGTAATTTTTCAATCACTATATTATCATGGGGTACCGCGTTCGAAAAGATAAGTGATGATAATGCGTATATATCAGAAACATTTGAAAAATTTAAAGAGAACACAATAATTATATCAAGAAGGAAAGCCGAGGAAAGACAGGAACTTGATCCTTCATATCAGCCGGATATCGATCCTGAAACAGGTAACCCTATTGAAGGCCCTTATAAGAACGGTTACGGATTGTCATCAAGGGAAGTACTCATACCTGCATTCCTGGCAGCATACTCAAAGACCAATCCTGAAAAGGTTAGTCTTGATTTGTTCCCCGGATTACTTTCAATGATGCCTAACTGGAGGATCAATTTCGATGGTCTGTCAAAATTCGAGCTTGTACAACGTGTCTTTAATTCAGTAAATATTGCCCACCAGTACAGGAGTACATATACGATAGGGTCGTATACAACCAACCTGTATTATGATGAAGGTGAGGATGGCATAAGCAGGATCAGGGACCTTAATATGAATTTTATACCACAGTTTGAGCTGAATGTGGTTAGCATAAATGAACAGTTCAGCCCTCTTATAAACGTAGATCTTAACTGGAAAAACAGTCTTACCACACGTATTGAATGGAAAAAATCACGAACTGTAAGTCTCAACCTGGCAAATAACCAGGTGGCAGATGTGAGGAATAATGAATTTATCATTGGAGCAGGATATCGTTTTGATGATGTGCAGATTGTACTCAGGACTGGTGGTCGCAGGAGACCCCTCTCAAGTGATCTTAACGTAAGAATGGATTTCTCCATCCGGGATAATAAGACCATATCCAGGAAACTTATTGAAGATGTAAACCAGCCTGTCGCCGGGCAGAGAATATTTTCAATCAGAACAACCGCCGATTATGTATTGAGCGACAGGTTCAACCTCCAGCTGTTTTTTGATCATAACCTCAACGATCCTTTTGTGGCAACCACGTACACCACATCCAACACCAACTTTGGATTCAGCCTGAAGTTTACGTTGATACAGTGATTTCGAACAGCTGGAATATTGGAATAATGGAATATTGGAGTACTGGAATAGTTCTTAAATATTTAATTTACATTAATCCAGTATTCCATTTATCCAGTAGTAATACCCTGCTAGATTAATGTTCGATAGACTCATTATAATAAACAATTATCTTACAGGATAAAATTTAACTTTTCATTGTATCAATTAATTTAAAAACTTATTTTTGGCTTTACTTTACAGAAATAACTTCAAAAACCTATTTAAAATATGAAAGTACCTGACAATTTAAAGTACACAGAAGACCATGAATGGTTACGTGTCGATGGTGATTATGGTTTTGTTGGAATTACTGACTTCGCTCAGGGAGAGCTGGGCGACATAGTATTTATCGAGATTGAAACTGAAGGTGAGACACTTAACAAGGAGGAAGTATTTGGGACCATCGAAGCAGTAAAGACTGTTTCAGACCTGTTTATGCCGGTCGGTGGTGAAGTTCTAGAAATAAATCCCGCCCTGGAAGAGAGCCCTGATCTTGTTAATAAAGATCCTTACGGGGAAGGTTGGATGATAAAAGTTAAGATAAATGATCCATCAGAAATTGACGAGCTACTTTCACCGGAAGAATACAAGGATCTTGTAGGTTGAAACTGATTTTGCGAATAAGTACATGATTGTTGGAATACTGGAATGTTGAAAAGCCTGGTAGATAGCTAACACATAACCCATTATTCCATCAATCCATTAATCCAATATTCCATTTAAAGAGTTTTCTTGACTTCTATTTCATGGTAGGCTTCCACAATATCCCCAGGCTTGATATCATTGAAGTTTTTGATATTGAGGCCACATTCATAACCTGATGTTACTTCTTTCACATCATCCTTGAATCTTTTCAGTGATCCAAGCTCACCTGTATAGATTACTATTCCGTCCCTTATTATTCTCACTTTTGAATTACGTGTGATCTTTCCTTCCCTTACAAAACATCCTGCGATAGTGCCCACTTTGGTTATCTTAAATACCTCTTTAACCTCTACCGTGGAGGTTATTTCTTCACGGACCTCAGGTGACAGCATGCCTTCCATAGCAGATTTGATCTCGTTTATGGCATCATAGATAATTGAATAGAGGCGGATATCTATTTCCTCTTTCTCTGCCAGTTTTCTTGCACTCAGGGAAGGTCTTACCTGGAATCCGATAATTATTGCATTTGATGCTGCAGCCAGCAATATATCTGATTCAGATATTTGACCAACTGCTTTATGCTGTATATTCACCTGTATCTGTTCTGTTGATAGTTTTATCAGGGAATCACTCAATGCTTCGACTGAACCGTCAACATCTCCTTTAACAATAATATTCAGTTCCTGGAAATTACCGATTGCAATACGCCGGCCTATCTCATCAAGAGTTATATGTTTCTGGGTACGCATACCCTGTTCTCTCTGCAGCTGTGTTCTTTTAGTTGCTATTTCTTTTGCCTCACGGTCGGTTTCCATTACATTGAATTTATCACCTGCCTGAGGAGCACCATCAAGGCCAAGAATAAGAACCGGGCTTGATGGCCCTGCCTCCTCTATCTTATAGCCTCTTTCATTGTACATTGCCTTTACATGACCGTAATATGATCCAGCAAGAACAATATCACCAACCGTGAGTGTTCCTGATTTTACAAGTACCGTAGCAGTATAACCACGTCCCTTATCCAGGGATGATTCAATCACTGTTCCTGTTGCTTTCTTGTTGGGATTGGCTTTAAGTTCAAGCATTTCAGCCTCGAGCAGAACCTTCTCCAGTAACTCTTCAATGTTTATCCCTCCTTTGGCAGAAATCTCCTGTGACTGGTATTTACCTCCCCAGTCTTCAACGAGGTAATTCATATTAGCCAGCTCTTCCTTAATTTTTTCAGGGTTTGCCGTTGGTTTATCAATTTTATTTATTGCAAAAATAATTGGTACTCCGGCAGCTGCTGCATGGTTTATTGCTTCAACTGTCTGGGGCATAACCCCGTCATCAGCGGCAATAACAATAATTGCGATATCAGTTATCTGTGCACCGCGAGCCCTCATGGCGGTAAATGCCTCGTGGCCCGGTGTATCAAGGAAAGTTATCTGTTTTCCTCCATCGAGTGATACACTGTAGGCTCCTATATGCTGGGTAATACCCCCGGCTTCACCGGCTATAACATTGGTGTTACGTATATGGTCCAGGAGTTTAGTTTTACCATGATCTACATGGCCCATAACAGTAACTATTGGAGGTCTATGCATAAGCTCCTCCGGCAAGTCTTCTTCCTCCTTGACAGCATCCAGCAATTCAGCGCTGATAAATTTTACATCATAGCCAAACTCCTCTGCAACAAGCGACATAGTTTCAGCATCGAGCCTCTGGTTTATGGATACAAATAACCCAAGGTTCATACATGTTTCTATAATATCTGTAACGGGTATATCCATCATTGTTGCCAGCTCGTTCACCGAAACAAACTCCGTAACTTTCAATATCTTCTTTTCCTGTTCCTGCTTTTCAATTTCCTCCTTCTGTTTCTGGCTGATGGCCTCCCTCTTCTCTCTCCTGTACTTTGACCCTTTTGATTTTCCTTTTGAAGTAAGGCGTGCAAGTGTTTCTTTTACCTGCTTCTGAACATCCTCCTCGTTAATCTCGGGTCGCGCCTGTATTTTTCTCTTTCTTTTATCTTTTTTGTCATCTCCTGGTGATTTGAGGCTTACTTTTTCTTTCTCTTTCTTAATTCTCTTTCTTCTCTTTTTTGATGAGATTCTTTCATCATCGATGTCAATCTTTCTGGCTTTCTGATATTTCCTTTTTTCTTCAACGGGGAGGTCTATCCTTCCAATAACTGTAGGACCTGACAATTTCTCTATCTCTGTTTTGAAGAATTTATCCTGATCAATATATTCCTCCTCTTCAATGTCCAATTCTGTTTTTTCTTTTTCTGCTGCAGGTTCGGCTTCCTTGTCTTCTTTTTCTTCCTTTTTCACTTCAGTTTCTTTCTTTTCCACTGCTGTCTTTTCAGGGATCGCTTTCTCTTCCGGTTTTTCCTCTTCTATCTTTTCGGCTTCTTTTTCAGCCTTTTTCTTTTTTTCCTCAGTTTTCTTTCCCTTTTCAAGATCAATTTTCCCGACAATATTAAGACCTATGGTTGATTTTTCTTTTTCAGCGATTTCTTCTTTTTCCGCAATCTTTTCTTCTTCAGGAGTCTTTTTTTCTGATTCTTTTTCATGAATTTCAGCTTCCTTAATGGGAGCAGTTTCTTCTTCTGGCTCTTTAACTTCCTCTTCAGGTATGCCCTCGGGCTGATCCAGTGAAACAGTTTCTTTCTTCCTGCTAAGTTCTTTGAGGGTGAGTTTTTCAGATTCTTTCTTTACACTTATATCTGAACTGAATTCCTTATATAGAAGTTCGTAAGCTTCAGCAGGTATTTTGCTGTTAGGATCCGGACTTAAGTCAAACCCTTTCTTATGGAGGAATTCAACAATAGTAGATATTCCCACGTTAAATTCACGTGCAGCTTTACTTAATCTCGTTGCTTTTTGTCCTTCTGCCATATATCGCTCCTCTGTTTACAGAAAAATTATTCAAATTCAGCTTTCAGAATATTTATTACTTCTGTTATTGTTTCTTCTTCAAGATCTGTTCTTTTTACCAGGTCGTCAAGTGATAATCTCAAAACTGATTTTGCTGTATCACAGCCTATGGCTTTCAGTTCATCAATTATCCATCCGTCTATCTCGTCACCGAACTCTTCAAGGTTTACATCTTCTTCATCTTCGCTGTCAGGTTCCCTGTATACATCAATTTCGAATCCGGTAAGCTGGCTTGCAAGCTTGATATTCAGGCCTCCTTTACCAATAGCGAGAGATACCTCACTGGGCTTCAGATATATCTCCACTCTCTTTTCATCCTCAAAAAGTTTCAGGGAGCTTATTTTTGCAGGGCTCAGTGCCCTTGAGATATATAATTGGAGGTTTGAAGTATAGTTAATCACATCAATATTTTCATTTCGCAGTTCACGGACGATACCATGTATCCTTGATCCCTTCATCCCCACGCATGCTCCCACGGGATCAATTCGTTCATCGTAGGATTCCACTGCCACTTTGGCTCTTTCACCGGGCACCCTTACTATTTTTTTTATGGTTATCAGACCATCGAATATCTCAGGAACTTCGAGTTCGAACAGGCGCTCAAGGAACACAGGAGACGTGCGGGAAAGAATAATATAAGGGGTATTGTTTTTCATCTCCACTTTGATTACAACAGCCCTTATAGTGTCTCCTTTGCGAAAATGATCGGAAGGAATCTGTTCTGATTTCGGAAGGATTAATTCGTTTCCGTCATCATCAAGAATAAGTATTTCCCTTTTCCACACCTGGTATACCTCACCTGTTACGATATCACCTATCCGATCTTTGTATTTCATATAGATATTGTTCTTCTCCAGGTCCAATATTCTTGTAGTCAGGTGTTGCCTCAGCGCCAGTATGGCCCGTCTGCCAAAATCATGCAGTTTAACTTCATCTGACACCTCTTCACCTACCTCATAATCATCGTCTATTTTTTTTGCTTCAGAGAGTGCTATCTGTGTATTGGGGTCTTCAAGGTCAGCGTCTTCAACAACTTCCCTGTTTCTCCATATCTCAAAGTCTCCTTTGTCAATATTGACGATTATATCGAAATTCTCATCCGACCCGTATTTCCTGGCCAGCAAGCTCCTGAAGACATCTTCCAGGACACTCATCATTGTTGCCCTGTCAATATTCTTCAGCTCTTTAAATTCTGAGAAGGTATCGATTAAGTTTACATTTTCCATCTCACTTCAAAATCTAAATTATTTGAAACTTATAACTTCTTTTACTGTTTTTATTTCATCAAAATTGAATGAGATCTCTTCAGTTACTTTTTTCTTTCCTAAAGTGGTTTTCTCTGATTCAATCTCAAATCCTTCACCCTCGACGCTCAACAATATACCCCGGGTCTTTTTCCCCTGGTTATCTATTACCTCAACGGGTCTGCCAATACTCATTTCATACTGTTCCCTGACCCTGAAAGGCATGTTCAGGCCGGGAGAAGATACGTTCAGATCATAATCTTCCCTGTTGCGATCAAGGTTTGTTTCTATATGCCGGCTTATCATTGCACATTCATCAATAGTTATACCGGAAGGCTTATTTACAAGGATAGTAATCCTGTTAGTGGTCGAAACCTTGACATCCACAAGAAAAATATCCCTTTCAGCAATGAAATTATTTACCAGTTCTTTTACTATCTCCTTGTTAATCATAGTACTTAGCAATAATAAAATAGGGGACTCTGGTCCCCTAAGAAGTCAAACACCCCTCAATCGCCTGCAAAAGTACAAATTTAATATGAAATACGCAAAAGCTTATGGCACAGAGAAAAATAAGGGAGGGAAAAGAATTGAATTGAGAAATTAACGTATTTGGAATAATGGAGTGATGGTTAATATAAATAAGTATAAAGTTTTAGTACCCCAGTATTCCAATATTCCAGTATTGAGTCCACTCCGAAAAGTCTCACCCGGAGGGTGAAAATAATAATAGCCACAGTTACACCTGTGGGGAAGGAATAACAAAAACCAATCACACCCCCGGAGGTGAGAGTTTGTTCACTGACTCATGCCCCGGGGTATTACCCGGGCTATTATTATTAACCCACTCCGTGGGTATTAGATACTTAGCTAATATTCCACCCCTGTAATTAAATCCGGCTTCAAAGTTCGTTTATTGTAAGTTTTGACTTTTCGGAGTGGCCTCAGTATTCCAGTATTCCAGTCGCTGGATAAATATTTTATAATCAGCTAAATATCAGATCAACCGGCTGACTGCATCAGATAAATTTTTCCCTTTTCTGCATATTAAAAAGGCCTGTCAGCAGGAATATTATTATAGAGGTGAGCAGTATTATCCTGTTATCTCGTACGATATTAGACCAGGCTGACTCGCTTATGTCTTGAGGGGTAGCAAAGGGATTCAGGAACACGTTCCATTTACTTGTTTCAAGAGGTTCCTGAAGGATCAGGAAGAAGAGTCCAAAGATTATCATCAAGACGGCTGTTCCGTTACCACTTCTTACGACGGTGGATACCATAAATGACATTACACCGAGAAAAAATACGGGGAATAAAACATGGTATGTTACGGCAAAAACAGGCATGGGAATTATAAGAAATGATGAAAGTGAAGAAAAAGCTAACATTATAACGAAGGTGATAATATAAATAAGGGTGATACGTACAAGCCACACTTTATACCTGTAATTGGGAATTCCAAAAAGTATTTCTATCGTTCTTGCATCCTGGTCGTTCTGTATGCCGAAAACGGCAGGATAAAATACAAGAAGGATACCACAGAAAACAAAAACCCCATAAAGGTCTTCCACTTTTGATACATTTTCTGTAAAGACGTAGATGAGGGTGAGACCGATGTAAAAGGCAATAGCCCCGATAAGAAACCAAATAAACCTGTTGGCAAAGATGATCTTAAGGTTATACTTAGTCATCTGTAAAATAATATTAGACAGGTTAACTATATTTCTAATTCTGCTCATTGTGCAATTTCATTTTTGCGTTTTCTTAATAACCACAGGTAGGAATCTTCCAGGTTGGGTTTTACTTCAATTGCAGTTTCATAGGGCTTATTTTCAGAAATGCACCTGACCCTGACACTTCCTTTCTCCGACATGTGGTGTACAACCATATGTTCAGATGCAATTTTTCTGAATTCCGGTATAGGAACATTGAACTGCCATACCCGGCCTTCAGCTTCTTTTGTCATCTGGCTGGGGTTACCGAGGTATTTCAAATAGCCTTTATCCAGTACTGCCACTTTATTACATGAGCTTGATATATCCTCGATGATGTGAGTTGAAAATATCACCACCCTTTCCCGGCTCAGTTCCACCAGGAGGTTTCTGAATCTTATCCTTTCACGCGGATCAAGGCCTGCTGTAGGTTCGTCTACTACCAGGATGCGTGGCAGGTGCAGCAGAATCTGCGCAATACCGATTCTCTGCTTCATTCCTCCTGAATATGATCCTATTTTCTCGTCTTTCCGGTTGTGCATATGCACGGCATTGAGTACATAATTAACACGTTCATCCCTGGTTTTTTTATCAATGATATTTTTTAATATAGCCTGGTGTTGCAGAAATTCCCATGCAGTCATATTTTCATATGTTCCAAATTCCTGGGGAAGGTAACCAATTAATCCCTGCAATTCTTCACGTTTTTCATTAACGTCAAGTCCATTTATCCATATCTTCCCGTAGCTCTGGTCCAGGATGCCACAAATTATCCGCATCAGTGTTGTTTTACCTGCACCATTCGGGCCCAATAATCCAAACATGCCACTACCTATTTCAAGCGATACTCCTCCGAGTGCCCTGAATGGTTTACGAACTTTACCTATCAGCGGGGTAGCCAGCACAAGCTTGTAATAAGCTTTCCTCAGGTTCCTGAATTTTCCTTTCAACCGGTATATATCAGTACTTTTTTTACTGAGGTATCTGCCGGTTGACCATATCATAAGGCTTGCATACCAAAAGAAACCGATGACGATTACTGCGGCAAGATTGTTCCATTTAAACTGGAATATTATCAGGTTAACTAGTGGGATGAGCCAGACTATGGCAACATTCAGTGCGCTGGCAAGAAATGAAGGAATCTTTCTTTTTTTCCTGAGAATGGAGGAGAGAGGAAACCATATCATAATTAGCATGAACCAGGTCACTATACTGAAAAAGAACACCCAGAAATCTTTTTCTATATACATATAAGTGAAATAAATCAGGAATCCCAGGACAGGTATCTGCCAGACATACCTGTCGAGATCGCTGAACGAGTCAGGATCCTTTTCCAGACCCAGCCGGCGTCTGATCTTTTTACCGGCTTTCCATTCCCTGATAAGCCTTGGATCACGGTCATATATCTTAACCAGGCTCCTGATTACTATATTAATGGGTTCGCCCTGTGCAATAACTGTATCGCGTGCCTTCCTCAGGCTGGTCTTAACAAACCATGTTACAGCCGGAACAAGTATTACTGCCAGAATAGTTGTTATAAGCTTCCACAGGAATTTATTAATATTAAGGTAAATCATTGTGATGAGGAAAATAAAAACAATCAGCATAATTAATTTTATTTTCCAGTCCTGCGACCTGATCCATGATATTGAGTTTTCAAGGCCCGTGTAAAAGGTTGGAATGAATACCAGTGTAAGCATGGTACTCAGAGCCAGTCCTCCAATAACAGTTATAGCAAAGGCTGCACCGATAGTGGAGGCATACTCTGATTTTCCCATGGCCAGTGGCATTAATGCCACCATAGTGGTTATTGCAGTAATAAGTATTGGCCGTACCCGTGCCAGTCCTGCCGACATAAGTGCACGTGATCGTCTGAATCCTCTTCTTCTGAGAATGTTTGAATAATCAATGAGTATAATACCATTATTCACCACCACACCAAGAAGTATGAGAAAACCTGTCAGGGTATTTGCATTAAGCAATGAACTGCCAGTAAGGATCAGTGCAATGAGAGATCCCAGCGCTGCCAGTGGTATTGATAGCATCAACACTATGGGTGTTGACAATGATTCGAAAACTGCAGCGAGGATCATAAATATCAACAGGAAAGCAATGCCTATCAGGTAATAGAAATCTTTTAGCTGATCTTCTTCATGTATTACTTCAATGGCGATACCTGAAGGGATATTCATACCTGCAATAAGGTTATCGATCTCCTCCCTTGCTCCTTCGAGCAGTGTTTTGGATGAATTTATCTCATCATTGAATCTGTAGGTTACGGTGATGCTTTTTTCCTGATTTTCGCGATGAATATTACCCATACCGTAGGAAAAAACTATTTCGGCTATCTCCTCCATCTCAACAATATTGCCATCTGCACCCGATATCTGCAATTGCTTAAGGTCATCGATATTCTTATACTCTTCCTCCTGTTCTTCTTCCCTGTCGTATTTAATTATTATATCATATTCTTCATTACCCTGCCTGAACTTTACTCCTGAGGAATATTCAGGCTGAAAGGAAGCCAGCTCCTGGGCTACATTGTTCAGGCTGATATTATTCCTGCTCATAAGCTCAGTGTTGAAATTCAGCTGAACTTCAGGTGTGTTATCCTGTATGTTGACATTTACCGATCTGATGGTAGTCAAATCTTCGAGGTAATATTCCATATCATCGGCCAGGTCCCGCATCTTGTTGAAGTCCTGACCTTTGATTACTATACTTTCTGACTCAGTTCCTATTCCGAGCATACGGGTAAAGCCCTCACCCGGGTTTACTCCACCGGCACCTCCGCCCCCTCCCATTCCTCCACCCGAGGAAATTTCATCCATAGTGATTTCGGCACCTCCAAAATCATGGACTCTCTCGTAAATGTCATTTTTAATTTCAGGAAGCTTCCGTTTGCTTTCCCTGTCCCAGTCTTCCTTGAGCTGGACGGTAAGTGAGGCCTGGTCTTCTTCTATTTTTGATATTATATCCCCCTTCTCCGGAAGATTATCAAGCCTTTTTTCAAGTTCTGTCACCAGGACATCAGTCTTTTCAAGGGTAGAGCCGGCGGGCATTATTATGCTTACAGGGAAGCTGGTTGTCTCAATTTCTTCAAGAGTATTGATACTCAGTCCCAGACTAATAAGAAGGGCGGCAAAAAAGACCACCAGTGTTCCTATTATTGTTAAAGCCGGGCGGCGCATGCTTGCTTTAAGAATAAGAAGGTAATATTGTATAAGACGATTATGGATTGACAGTCTTTTAAATATCTGGGACCTGCTTTTTTCAAACCATGTCAGAAGGTAATGTGTGGCCATGGGAATGAGAAGCAGTGCTACGGCAAGTGATACCAGCAGTGTAGATATTATAGAAACACCTATATTTTTACCGATTATTTTTACCAGGAAATTGTCAGAGAAAACAAAGGGCAGAAAAACGGTTATAGTTGTGAGGGTGGCGGCTATAACCGACCTGTAAACCTCCCTGGTACCTTTTCTTACTGATTCATCTGTACTTGATCCGCTGCCGGCAAGCCTGTATATATTTTCAAGAACAACAACTGAATTGTCAATAAGCATACCTATGGCCAGAGCCATACCTACCAGGGTAAGGCTGTTTACTGTTATTCCGGCTGCATAGAAAAAGTTAAAAGCTGTGAATACGGATACGGGGATTGAAAAGGCAATGATAAAAACCAGTCTGAGGTTTCTGAGAAAGAACCACAATATTATTACAGCAAGAAGCCCACCGACCAGGGCAAGGTTTATTATCTGGTCAATATTCTTCTCCATCACCTCCGCATTGTTGTTCTGAACAATTATTTCCACACCCGATGATGACAGCTTTTTGTTAAGGTCATTAATGACCTCAATAGTATGATGCGAGAGATCGATTATATTAGCCTGGTTATCGTAAACGAGATTAATAGTAACAGCATCGAGTCCATTAACACGGCTGTATGATTCTTCTTCTTTTACTCCAAAAAATATGTCTGCAACGTCTTTTAAAAGTACAGGTCCTTCAGGATTTACGATAATGTCGCCAATATCGGAAACATCAGTATATTCTGCTGATATATTAACAAAAAATCGTGTTTCCCCTTCATAGACACGTCCGGCAAACACTTTATCATTACTATTCGAAGCAATAAGAGATCTGACCCTGTTCATTGTTATGCCGTTAGCCTTGCATGATTCTTCATCAAGTCTGATCTCAATGGAGCTCTCTCTGCCTCCAAAAACTTCCACCCCGGCGATACCATCAATATTTTCCAGCTCGGGTTTTATGTCCTTATCGGCTATATTTCTTATCCTGTCAACACCACCGCTACCTCTTACCTGGAGATCCATAAACTGAGTGTTAAGCTGTTCCAGGTCGATCCTTATTATATTTATCATAAACTCTTCAGGGAGTGACCGGGAGAGTAAATTAACCTTTTCCTGTAATTTCAGATATGAGTATTTAAGATCGGCATTCTGGGTATAGTAGATCATAACCATTCCATACCTGGAGGTTACTGTGGATTCTATTTTTTCAACATTCTCAAGTGTCCCAACAGCACCTTCAACAGGGATTATAGCCTGGTTTTCAATATATGAGGGATCAACATCAAGCACTGAACTTACCTGTACTATCAGGGTTGGTAATTGTGCATTTGGATACAATTCAACCTGAAGTTGCCGGTATGATACGTAACCTAGCAAAGTCAGCCCTATGAAGAGCATACTGATTAAGGTCTTTCTTTTTATTATAAATTCCATAACAGTTTACTCAGGTTGAGGAATTACAGTTTTTTTATTGCCGCTTACCATATCTTTAAGTGCATCCAGGACCCAGTAAACACATGGTATTACTATCAGTGTCAGAATTGTTGAGGTTACGAGGCCCCCGATCACAGCAAGTGCCATTGGCGACCTGAGGGAAGCACTTTCGCCAAAACCGAATGTCAGGGGCAGTAGTGCCAGTATGGTTGTAAGACTGGTCATGATAATAGGCCTTATTCTTTGACCTCCCGCTTCAATTATAGCCTGGCGCCTGCTCAACCCGTCTGCCCGTATTTGATTGATTCTGTCAATAAGGATAATTGAATCATTAACTGCAATACCTGCCAGCATTATAATACCTATATATGCCATAATATTCAGAGTCTTTCCCAGCAGGAAAAAAATCCATATTGATCCAACGACTGCTAGGGGGATAGTAAGCAGGATAACAAAGGGATGAACCAGTGATTCAAATTGTGAGGCCAGGACCATATATACCAGAATGATAGAAAGAATAAGCGCAAAATTCAGGTTCTTCATTGACTCTTTACGCTTCAGCTCCTCTCCTGTAATAATAGTCCGGTAGTCGATGGGCAGACTTATTCCTGCCAGTATTTTTTCTGTCTGCTTTACAATCTGGTCAAAGGGAACATTCTCCTCCACCATTGCATATACATAACTTGTCCTTGTCTGGTTATTCCTGTTTATCTCACGCGGTGCCCTGACATTTTTTATATCAGCAAGCTCACTGAGAGGAACAGATATCGACCCCGCATTTATAATGAGGTCATTCAGACGTTCAAGAGGTATTTCTTCCAGTTTCACCGTTATATCCTTCAATTCACCTCCCTGCTCGAAGTCTCCTGCAGCTGAGCCTGTAAGGTAAGACTGCACCTGTGAGATTATGCTCTCCACACTTACGCTATAATAGCTGGCCTTGTACCTGTCGATAATAATATCAACCTCTGGTGTACCCTCATCAAGTGAGCTGCTTATATTATATATATTATTTGATTCGCTCAGCCTGTTTTTTACTTCATCAGTCAGTTCCTCGATTACGTTGAGATCTTCACCCCTGACTTCAACAATAAGGGGAGCTTCATCAGTCCCCAGTGTTGTTTGAAGGGCGGTTTCCTCTCTTTTAAAAATCACTTCAATTTCCTGAAATGAAGCCAGTTTTTCCTGTATCAGTCCGATAGCATAATCGGAATACATTGCATATTCATCGGTAAGAAATACTCTGATCATTGATGTATTTTCATCCCTGAAAAGATCTGATTCACCTGTTCCCGTTGTAGTTGTCATGCCCGAATGGCTATACAACATTTTCACATTTTCACCAAGCAGTTCCCTTATAATATTTTCAATTTCAGCTGTTGTTTCAGCTGTTCGTTCCAGTCTTGTGCCTTCCTGTAATTTAAGTTCAATGGTAAATTCCGGTGATTGGGCCCGGGGCATGAATTCACTGCCTACCTTAGGGAGAATATACCCGGTACCGGCGAGCAGGATGATCGATAAAAATATTACCAAACCTCTCCTGGCAGTTATTTTCTCAAGCCAGCCTGAGTACCATTTAAAACTGACTGCCCTTTCTTTCCTGTTTGATTTACTGTCTTTGAAGAAGGTTTTCACCAGCAGGGGTATGACGAGGATAGCCACGAAAAGGGATGATAAAAGGGAAAAAGCCACTGTCCATGCCTGGTCTTTGAAAAGTTCGCCCGAAGCACCCTGCAGGTATACAATAGGCAGAAAGACGACTATTGTTGTTATTGTTGAAGCCGTTATTGCACCTCCCACCTCTGCCGTACCGGTTATGGCTGCCTCCTTAAGGGGCATGCCTGACTCATAATTGCGGAATATATTCTCCAGCACAACTATAGCATTATCAACAAGCATGCCTGCCCCAAGAGCCAGTCCACCAAGCGTCATTATATTAATCGTAAGATTATTGAAATACATAAGGTTGAAAGTCGCTATTATAGATATCGGGATTGCTATACTTACAATAAGCGTAGTTCCAATACGCCGGAGGAAAATGAAGAGAACGAACACTGCCAGTATTATACCAAAGAGAGCAGTTTCCTCCACTTCGTCTATGGCTTTATCAATAAACTGCCCCTGATCCTGCACTATAATAAATTCATAGCCGGGAAGAGCTTTTTTCAGCTCATCAATTGCTTCTGTAAGTTCTTTGACAGCATTTACGGTATTATATCTGGGTTCTTTGTAAATGGATAGTCCGACACATCTCTCGCCATTAATTGTCACTATGTTTTCAGGGTCTTTATTCGCGACGTATATTTCCGCAACATCATTCAGGTAAACGGGGATCCTCTCTGCGGCATCCAGGGTTTCCGCGGAGCTGCCGGCCTGTGAGCCTTCGGCTATTTCTTTGAAGCCTAGAATTATATGCTCCAGGTCATCAACTTCTTCTATCACACTTACACCTTTTACCACATACCTTGTACCCAGATCGGTTATTGAACCGCCCGAAACATTACGGTTATAGCTGTTTATCTGCTGGGCAATATCACTTGTGGAAATATCATAAGCCTCAAGCAGATACTCATTGGTCTCAATGACCACCTCGCTTTCTTCATGCCCTGAAAGTTGAATATCAGCAATACCTTCGAGCCTTATCAGCTCATTGCGGATATAATTCTCTGCTGTCTGCCTCAGCTCATCCATATTGCTTATCCTGTCATTTTTAAGGGCAAGGATCATTACCGGTGTAGCGTTGGGATCATATTGTGTTATATTAAACTCATCCAGGTCGGCATTCTGGCTGAACGAACTAATATCTTTCTGAAGATCAAGAAAAGCCTCGTCCATATCTTTATTCCATGCATATTCAACCACCACCTGTGCGGTGCCTACCATTGAAACGGATGAAACATTAATGGCATCTTTCTGCCTCATGGCAATCGACTCGATCTGGTCAACAAACTGTTGTTCCATCTCTTCCGGCGGTCGTTCACCTGCCTGTAATTCAATATATATTTTAGGGTTATTCAGATCAGGAAATAAATCTGTTCCGAGTTTCCCAAAGGAGATTATACCAAGCAGCAAAATGCCGAGTACCAGCATAAGCACTGTTACAGGATTTTCAACTGCAAATCGGGCGATTTTTCTCATTTTTTATGATTCTTATTTCAATATTTTAACCTTTGCATTATGACTCAGTGTTTCGAAGCCATCAGTAACTACTCTTTCATTGGTGTTCAGGCCTCTAACAACCTCTATCTCATCATTATTTTCCAGCCCGGGTGTAATAATCCTTTCATTTGCCACGCCCCTGTTAACAACGAATACAGTCAAACCCCTCTGCCTTGACAGGATAATATCCTTTGGAATTACGACTACTGAGTCGGCCCGGTTGGTTATTATATCTGCTTTTACAAACATGCCTGGTCTCAGCTTCAATTCGGGGTTGTTTATTTCTATTGTTCCCTGGAAAGTCCTTGTCTGGGGGTTTATTGCCGGCGACATCTGGGTGATCCTGCCCCTTAAAGTATCTTCGGGCAAGGAGTAGTTGATTATTCTGACATCTTGCCCGCTAAGAATTTCATTAATGTATTTCTCAGGCAGATTAACGTCCAGCAGCATGGATTTGTAATCCATTATGCCTGCGATTAATGTTCCTGCAGTAATCTCAGAGCCCTGCGTATAATATGGCAATTCAGTGATTACACCATCGAAAGGAGATGTTATTTTCATTTTTTCAATCTGTATGCGGGCATTCTCAACTGTTATCTGGGCATTGGTATAATCGTATCCCGCCTGTTTAAGTTCATTAAGGGTTACACCTCCCTTTTCATACAGGGACTCCTGTTTTTCGAGGTTACTTTTAGCAAGCTCAAGATTAAGCTCATATAATTCCAGCTTAACATTGTTTTCGTATTCCTCATCTTCAAGCCTGGCAATTAATGAACCTTTTCTTACTTTGTCGCCAAGCTGCCAAGATTTTCCGGTTGACGGATTTTTTTCAAGGTAGTACCTGGCAGCTATCTCTGAATTAAGTTCAATATCTACGACAGGATAAATAGTGCCGGTGGTACTTACAAATTCTTCAATAGATTTAAGCTTTATATCTTCCACTGATACGGGTATTTCAACGTCAGCTTCCAAACCGGCATCCCGGTTATTGCAACCGGCGATAGCCAGTGTGAAGAATAGAAGGTAGACTATTTTTATTTTCATGACAGGATATTGTTATGTTACTTATTTTATTATTGATCAAGTTCTTTAATTGGAGTTACCGGTTCCTTTTTCTCAAAATCATACAGGGTTTGTATCTTCAGGTTAAGCAATTCCAGTTTATATGAAATAATTGCATTTGTGAGTGAAAGCTGCTTTTCGGAAAGCTGGTTCTGGTATATGTTCAGATCCATACCTGTAAGATCGCCGTTTTCATATTTTTCGAGATTAAGTTCGTAGGTGAGCTGTGCATTTATTACATTTTGCTTTGCTATTTCAATCTGGTTTTTCAGGTTTGTAAGGTTCCTGTAAACTTTCCTTATGTTTATTATTATATCGTTCTCTTCCTGCTCATAGCTTATTTTTTCCGATTCAATAGATGCCTCGGCGGCTTTTATACGGGATTTACGCTCACCCCAGTCCCATAAAGGAATAGAAAAAGACAGGGAGACCTGTTCGTTATCAGTGGGGCTGCCATATATTTCGCCCAGGTTTTCATTATCTCCAAAAAATCCGATTGATAGGTTGAGATCACCACGGAACTCATTAAGTGCTTTGGTCTGGATAAGTGAAAATTGTGAATTTTCAATATCTATTTCCCTTTGCCTCAATTCCATCCTGTTGGCCAGACCATGATCAATGGCAAAAGAAATATCAACATCAATTGTATCAACGGAGATATCGGGTATTACAATTATATCGTCATAGAGGCTCATTCCTATAAGAAGTTTAAAATCATCTTTGGCATCAGCCAGGCTCACCTTTTGATTATCAACGTCGGAACTTGATGTGGCAAGGTTAAGTTCAGCCTGGAATAATTCCTCCCGTGCTGAAAGACCTGCATCCACCTTGTTCCTTATAATATCATAGCTTTTCTTCATATTCTCATATGCTTCTTCAGCTATCACCAGGCTTTGCTGCTGCTGATAAGCAAGGTAGAAATACTGTGCTACCTGTCTTTCCAGCGCGAGCCTCTGTATGGCATAGTTAAGCTGGGAATTTTCCAGGGCCAGTTCCAGTTCCCTTATCTGGAGTTTCGTCCTGTTATAAGTGAATAAAGGCTGGTTTATGTTAAGCGAGAGATTATTGCTGAAACCCTTTGTACGGGTGTCGTTATACTCGCTGTATGAGTTTTGCCAGGAAAACCTGTTGGTTAATGATATCGTAGCATCCGTTGTAATAATAGGCTGGGATATTCTGAAAGTGCCAAAGCTGGTAGTCGTTTCCCGCGTATTCCATTGCGAGACAAGGTCGCTGAACTCCCTGTTATGAGTATACTCAAAGGGATTGATCGACAGAGAAAAATTCGATTTGAGAGCTGCCCTCTGGGCATTCAGGTTTTCCTTGCTCCTGACAAGGTTAAGCCTTGTCCTTTTTATTGAAGGGCTGTTTTCTTCGGCTATGTCAAGGGCTGCTTCAAGTGTCAGTCCCTGCTGCGCTTCAGTAGTGAAAACAATATTAATGATTATCGATAATAATAAAATTAACTTCTTCATATAGTATCATTTATAAAAATTTTGTTTAACCCATTTTATTGCATCACCGGTTACTGAACGTCCCTCCGATTGGTTTGTCATAATGACCCTTGCACTGTCTGGTGACAGGTAATAGGATCCAAGGTGATTCCAACCGTTTTCTGCATTTTCCCAGTCAACTATCACCTCCTCGGTTCCGTCATCATGTTCAACACTGAAGTGAAGGTCCTGCATTGCGTTTCTTCTCTCACCGCCGCGTCCTATCATTAATCTCTGTCCTCCCCGTTTCCCGATATATGTATACACGTCATAGTATCCCGGTTCTTTTATTTCAGTTATCCAGCTTATATGTCTTTCCCCACTTCCTGCGCGTGTATAGACTGCTGATTTAACATATTTGCCATAATAAGTGCTTTCCACTGTTTTCTGCCAGTATTCAGGAGCCCACCAAGTGAACATCTCGCTATAGTCATTACCATCATCTCCCCTGATTTTAAGCCATTCCTTCAACCTGCCGGATGAGGTTTCCTGGTATATTCTGAATCCCGGATCTTCGTTGTCAACAATTATTTCGTTTTCCTCGTGTAAAAGAGGTATTCTGTCAAGTATTACTTCCCCTTCAGTGTTGTCTTCCGTTTCCCCTTCAACCAGGTCAGCAAGTGGAAACTGGAGCTCACCGGGGTTGTTAACTGAAAAAAGTGTATTTACAAACATACCACGGGGCTGGGCATCAAGTATCACACTTATCTTTTTAGCCTGGCCTGCTTCCAGCTTAACTATTTTTTCGACATCATTGGTTTGCATACCCCTTCCGGCCATTCCTACAGAAATATTTCCCCTTCCTCCGCCACTTAAAGTTATGGACACATTTCCCTCCATGCCACGGCCACCACCGGGTCCGCGGCCGCCTGTACGAAAACCTACATTGAATATTCCTGCTGTCTCTTCGGGATTGCATGCAATAAAGCTTACCTTGTATCTGGTCCTTGTCCCGATAATTACTTCGTGCACCGCAATATCCGAAAAAAGGAAACCTGGCTGTCCTTTACCCCTGTACCACTGGTCAAGGTATTTTTCAAAATTAAAGCCGAAGTTATCATAGAGATTACTGCTGAAATCCTTTATACTGATATTTTTAAATTTGTTTCTTTCGATATAATCGGAAAACCAGGTGTTGAATTCTTCGATCCCTACTTCTGCCCTGATTAGATTAAAGAGGTAGTCACCTTTCACTGTAAGTATTAAACGCATTGTATCGTTTGAAGGGTTTAAGGCCAGTATTTCTTCCATACTGTGATCCCTCAGAATGGTGTTTGCTTTGTCATTTTCACTCAGGCCGCCCAGGAACATTCTCTGGAAACCTCCCTGTGGAGACTCTACTTTCTGAAGATGTGTCTCAAACACAGCATTTATAACAGGATACTCATCAGAGTAGAAGTTATTTTTATAAAAATAAAAACTGGGTCCCAGCAAATACCTGCCCGGCACCATCGTGGTATTTCCCCTGTTAAAGCTGAAATCAGAGCTGGTTATAAAAGTGTTTCTGACAAAATTATTGAATGCCCTTACCTGCAGTTCTTTATCAGTTATTACCTGGTTACTTCTTCCCATCCTTCTTTTCTGTCTCTTAATGGTTCGTTGGAAGCCGGACTCATTTATTGATGCCAGTTTTTCAGGTAAGAGTATCATTGACGGCTGTACTTCAGCCCTGGTCTGGGTGTTCTTTTTTTCTATTGAGTGGAAATAGACCGGGACCTCAACAAGGCTTAGCCTTGCGAAAGGGTATTCAGTGCTGAAATTGGTTTCAAGTTCAGTCATTATCCCTGATATGAGATTTGCCAGGGTATCACCCAGTTCGTTAAGGTCGTCCCTGAAGTAATCATGTCCCCTGTAGTAATGCGCAATAAAATCTGTTGAATCAACACTAATGGTATCGCTGACATAATATCCTTCCACGAGGCTTATCCCTGTCAAGGGATTTTCATTCTTGAAATACCAGTAGTTTTCATCAGATGTCCTCTCACCCTGTGAGATTGCTACAAGGTTGTTATTACGTTTAACCTTAAGTGTATAATTTGTGAAATCAATTAATATTTTAGCAGGGCTGCCAGGGTAAAAATTAAGACCTGCAACAGGGTACCAGTGTGTTTCGGGTGTGAGTAACAGATATTCGTCTTTTTGTATAACCTGCTTTTTATCAATATTTAACGGGCCTATATTGAATGGATTCTTTTTAATATCCTCATTATACCAGGGATAGCAATAGGCTTCTTCGATAGCACCTTCGTATGCGATACTTACTTTTACAATTGAATCAGGTTGCAGACCGTGATCAAGATTAACCAGCAAGATATGGCCATCTTGTTTATAAGTGCCGGGTGAACCATTCACAGTGATTTCTTTCACTGATAAACCCGGGTTAAGTGAAAATGGGGCTTCACTAACAGCCCTGTCATGCTTATTAAGGCAAATTAAACTTGCCCTGGCAGAAATTTCACTGCTGGCATAATCAATTTCGATATCAGCATCTGTAACCTTTAAGAAATCACTGTTCTCATACTTGCTGTTTATTTCAATAACCTTATTCTTCAGGTTACGCTTGTTGTAGTAATTGTCCAGGAAATAATATGCTGAGTAGGCAGTTAATGAAATAAAAACAAACAAGGAACCAACGCTGATAACCCTGTGGATTTTTGACTGAGGAAGTCGTTTAAAAATCAATATTGTGACAAAGATAAAAACCAATCCCAGGGATGTATACATAATTCTCTGCGCAAGTAAAATATTCATATTGCTGAAGCCTGTAAGACTACTCTTGAAAACAGGCAATCCGAAGAGCATATAATCAAAGAACGAATTCATCCTGTTATAAAGATAAAACATGTTCAATGCTGCAAAACCCAGAAGCAAGAGGAAAGTTATTGCCTGGTTCCGGATAACTGACATAAGTATGTAAGCAAATCCCAGGCTGAAGATAAGTGTGGGTATGCTGATAAGAAAAAGATATTCAAAATAAGCAGCTACATCAATACCAGCCTGCTTTGATATTATATTAACTATAAGGCATACGGCAAGGATAAGGATATTTACACCCAGGAAAAGTCTCAATATACCAAGTGATTTACCGAATATATATTCCAGGTTTGACATAGGTCTTGTATAGAGCACTTCGTTGGTATCCAGCTTTTTGTCCCTCTTCAGAAAGTCAGATGCAAGAAAGATTACTATTAATGATTGCGCTATATTGAGTATATATAGGTTCATCAGGGGCAGGGAGGCTGGGATAGCCAGGAACTCCCATTCCTCATCTCCAACAGGACTGAAAAGTCCTATATTCATTATGGTGAGTATTGCAAGAGATAAAATTGAGAACAGCCTGAATAACCAGCTGCGGCGAAGCGTTTTCGCTTCATATTGGGCAACGGTTCTGATGTTATGTATAGAGAGCATTTATACTGAGCTTAAATATTTATGCTTACGCCGTTGATTTTATGTTCCATGTAGTATACATATGCATGTTCGAGATTAGGTTCAATGATCTGGCTGTCGAAGCCCGAAACATCATCGGCAACTACCTGTGCATCCCAGCCTATCTCGCTGGGGATTGATGATATTATGTGGAGGTCATCTTTCACCCGTTCGTATTCTTCCTGGGTGAGCCTCAGGTTAAAAACGTGACCCTCAGCCTGCTTTACCAGGTCATCGGGGGAACCGGAATAGACCATCTTCCCCTCGTTCAGCAGTGCCATGCTCTGGCAGGTAGATGAAATATCACCCACGATATGAGTTGACAGGATTATTGTTACATCGTTCTGGCTTAGGTCAGAAAGAATATTTCTGAAACGAATTCTTTCATCAGGGTCGAGGCCAGTTGTTGGTTCATCAACCACGATTATTTTTGGATCACCAATAAGTGCCTGCGCAATGCCCAGGCGTCGCTTCATACCACCTGATAGTTTATTAGCTTTCCTGTCCCTCGCTTCCAGAAGGCCAACCTTATCAAGTAGTTCATCTACTGTCTGTAACCTTTGTTTCCTGTTCTTAATGCCAGCGAGAGAGCCTGAATAATCAAGGAACTCCCATGTTTTTAACCGGGTGAAAAATCGAAAATCCTGGGGCAGGTAACCGAGATAAGAGCGAAGCTTTTTTCTTTGTTTCTGTATATTTTCACCATTCACCAGTACTTCGCCCGAACTTGGTTTCATCAGGGCTACAAGCACCTTCATCAGGCTTGATTTACCGGCTCCATTTGGCCCGAGCAGTCCGAACATACCTTCTTCTACAGTAAGGGTAATATTTTTAACTGCATGATTTCCGTTTCTATATATTAAATTCAGCCCTTTTATCTCAATCTTCATCTATAAAATTTTTGTGTGGCAAATATATTTATACAATCTATAGGACTATCAAAAGACATGAAATATTTCAAAATGATGGTAATATTTTCCCTGATCAGGTGTTTTTAATATTGGTTAACAATTCTGTAATGATTTTAAATATCCTGCAGCCGTCTGAAAGTAATTTCTAATTTTGTAAAAGAAAAGCAACATAATTGGATACAGGAACAAACAAACTTAAAATATTAAACGATCCCGTACACGGATTTATCAAGATACCTTCTGAATTTATCTTCGATCTTCTTGAAGATCCGTGGTTTCAGCGTTTGAGGTTTATCAAACAACTTGGCCTTACCGACATGGTATATCCGGGAGCCACGCACAGCAGGTTCCTTCACAGCCTGGGAGCATTGCATCTTATGGGGCTGGCCCTTACAACCCTGCGTAAGAAAAAAGTAGAAATAAGCGACGAGGAATTTGAAGCAGCCCTCATAGCAATTCTATGCCACGATCTTGGGCATGGCCCTTTCTCACATTCTCTTGAATTTAATATATCAGGCAAGATCAGCCACGAGGATATCTCCTTGATTATTATGAATATCCTTAACCGGAAATATAATAACAGGATGAATATGGCCATTGAAATGTTCACCGGCAAATACCCGAGGAGATTTTTTAATGATTTGATATCAAGTCAGATAGACATGGACAGACTGGATTACCTGTTGCGAGATAGTTTCTATACAGGAGTTATCGAGGGATCGGTTGGTTCTGACAGGATAATAAGCATGCTGAATATTGCAGGTAACCGACTGGTAGTCGAGGAAAAAGGGGTTTATTCAATTGAAAAGTTCCTGATAGCAAGACGTTTTATGTACTGGCAGGTTTATATGCACAAGACGGTCCTGAGTGCTGACCAGATGCTTAAAAGAATAATCAGAAGAGCCCGCAGCCTTATCATGAATGGCCACCAGGTGAAATCAAGCATACCTGTGGATTATTTTCTCAGGACAAAGATAGAAAGGCAGGAATTGCTGGACGGTAAGAATATGGAGTTTTCAGAAATGTACTTCAAGCTTGACGATGGAGAGCTTATCTCTTCTATCAGACAATGGGCAGAGAACACAGATGAAATTCTATCAGACCTGGCGAAAGCATTTTTGTATCGACAGCTCCCCGCAATTGAACTTTCTGATAAACCCTTCCCGAAATCAGATGTGAATAGGATTATTGATATTCTTAATGGGATTAATGATTTCAGGTTGCAGGATACGGGTAGTTATGTATATACCGGTTGTATATCAAATATAACATATGCTCCTTCAGCACCCAGTGTGAAAATACTGCAAAAGGATGGTTCACTCAGAGAAGTGACTGAAGTATCAAGTATTCTGCGTCATGATACTCTATCGAAAAGTACCATCAGGTACTATCTTTGTTATCCAAAAGATATCAGAAGCATTATAAATTAATAAGATCATTTACCAAGTAGAAAATTAATAGAAATGAAATTTACAGCAAAAGAGATCGCCAAGTTCCTTAACGGTGACGTTGAGGGAGATCCAGGAGCAGTAGTTAACTCGGTGGCCAAAATTGAAGAAGGACATGAAGGTGCCCTTTCCTTTCTTTCAAATATTAGCTACGAGAAGTACATCTACACCACCGGATCATCAGTTGTTATAGTTAACAGGGATTTCAGACCTTCTTCACCTGTCAGTGCAACCATGATCAGGGTTGATAATGCATATGAAGCTTTCGCATCGTTGCTCAGTATTTATGAAGAATCAAAACCCAGGAAAAAGGGGATACATACCCGGGCTGTAATTGAAAAGTCAGCAAAGATAGGTAAAGACGTATATATAGGGCCTATGGCATATATAGGTGAAAATGTAGTATTAGGGGATCGTTGTTCTGTTTATCAGAATGCAAGCATAGGAGATAATTGCATGATTGAAGAAAATACAGCCATCTATCCCAGTGTTACAATATATCACGAGTGCATTATTGGTAAAAACTGTATTATCCATGCCGGCTCGGTGATTGGAAGTGATGGGTTCGGTTTTGCTCCACAGGCAGATGCAAATTATAAGAAAATTCCCCAGCTTGGTAATGTTATTCTTGAGGATAATGTTGAAATAGGTGCCAATGTTGTTGTCGATCGTGCAACCATGGGTTCAACAATAATAAGACGAGGGGTTAAGCTGGATAACCTAATTCAGATAGGGCATAATGTCGAGGTCGGAGAAAATACGGTAATGGCCGGTCAGACAGGCATAGCAGGATCAACTAAAATAGGGAAAAATTGCATGTTTGGCGGACAGGTAGGCATAACTGGCCACGTAAAGATTGCCGACGGTACCAAGGCCGCTGCCCAGGCCGGTATCAATGGTAATATACTGAAGGAAAACCTTACTGTTTACGGCTCTCCAGCCTTTGAATACAGGAAAGCCCAGTTATCACATATTATCTTCAGGAAACTGCCCGAGCTGAAGGATAAGGTAGATAAACTGGCTGATGATATCGAGGAGATAAAAAACAGATAATCAGGCCTGTTCCAAACGAATTTATTTGATATAAACCATGTTAGCACGGTTTTTTATAGATCGTTCGAAAATTTTTTTATTTCTTTGCAGGCATAATAGAAAGAACAAAAATATATGAGTATAAAAAACCAGAGAACCCTGGCCTCCGAGGTAACCCTTAATGGAAAGGGATTACATTCAGGCATTGATGTGAATATTACATTTAAACCTGCTCCCATAGACCATGGTTATAAGTTTTGCAGGGTTGACCTGCCCGAGAAGCCAATTATTCGTGCAGTGGCAGAAAATGTTACAGACACCACGAGGGGGACAACCCTTGAAGAGAATGGGACTTCGGTTGCTACGATAGAACACGTTCTGGCTTCTTTTTATGGAATGAACCTGGATAATGTACTCGTTGAGATCGATGGCCCTGAAGCACCTATAATGGGCGGCAGCGCAATGAGATTTACCGAAGCTATTCAAAAAGCCGGGATAGTTGAACAGAAATCACTGAGAAAGTATTTTGAAGTGAAGGAAAAAATTGTCTACTCCGATGAAGAACATGGAGTTGACCTGATTATTTACCCTGATGATCATCTAAGTATAAATGTACTCATTGATTATAATTCAAAGATACTTGGTAATCAATATGCCGTCCTTGACAGTAAGGATGATTTTGCTGAAGAAATAGCCAAGAGCAGGACATTTGTTTTCTTCCATGAGCTGGAACCACTCTTTAAGGCAGGAAAGATAAAGGGAGGTGATCTTGATAATGCAATAGTGATACTTGAAAAAGAAGTTCCACAGTCTGAAATTGACCGCATTGCCAGGATGTTTAATAAACCAAATATTACCGCTCACAAGGAGGGAATATTAAACAACACTGCCCTGCGTTATCCTAATGAACCGGCGCGTCATAAACTCCTTGACCTGCTTGGTGACATGGCCCTTGTTGGTCATCATATAAAGGGGAAGATAGTTGCTACCAGACCGGGCCACCTGGCAAATACAAACCTGGCCAGGCTGGTTAGGCAGGAAATAAAAAAGGCAGCCATCAAAAAAGATATTCCTGTTTATGACCCTACCGTTGAACCTGTATATGGGATTGATGAAATTAAGAAAAGGCTGCCTCATCGGTATCCATTCCTGTTGGTCGACAAAGTAATATATAAGGATGAGACCTCGGTAATCGGGATAAAAAACGTTACTTTCAATGAATTTTTCTTTCAGGGACATTTTCCCGATGAGCCAGTGATGCCTGGAGTATTACTGGTTGAATCAATGGCCCAGGTGGGGGGAATGCTGGTACTTGGTGATGTAGAAGATCCCGAAGAGTGGTCAACATATTTTCTCAAGATAGATAAGGTGAAATTTAAGCAAAAAGTAGTACCGGGCGATACTCTGATAATTAAACTTAGTATGTCTGAGCCTCCACGAAGAGGAATTGTATCAATGTACGGACATGTATATGTTGGTAATAAACTGGTTGTTGAAGGAGAAATGGTTGCCCAGGTGGTAAAAAATAAATAATAATGATTTCAGATCAGGCATTTATTCATGGTAATGCTAGTCTTGGTAAAAATGTAACTGTTGAACCTTTCGCTTATATAGCAGGAGATGTTGTTATAGGAGATAATAGCTGGATTGGGCCAAATGCCACTGTTCTTGATGGTGCCCGGATGGGAGTCAACTGTAAGGTTTTCCCGGGAGCTGTAATATCAGCCATACCGCAGGATATGAAATTTGCCGGTGAAAAAACAACCACCGAAGTTGGCGATAATTGTACCTTCAGGGAAGGTGCAACCATAAATAGGGGAACAGTGTCACTGGGGAAAACAATAATGGGAAACAACTGCCTCATGATGGCCAATTCACATGTGGCACATGATTGTATTATAGGGAATAATTGCATATTGGTGAATAATGTATTGCTGGGGGGAGAAGTTCATCTGGATGATTACGTCATTATGGGAGGTGGTTCAGCAGCCCACCAGTTCTGCCGGGTAGGAGCACATGCGATGATTAGCGGTGGCGCCATGTTCAAAAAAGATATTCCACCTTATGTAATAATAAATCAAAACCCTGTGGGGTTTGCTGGCATTAATAAGATTGGACTTAAACGAAGAGGTTTCATACAGGAGCAAATTGATGAAATTGAAGAGATATACAAAATAATATATTTATCAGGCAGAAATATAAGCCAGGCTATTCAATACCTGAAAGATAATTTTAAACCCACAGATGATTTGAATTATATTATTGACTTTGTTTCCAATTCAAAACGGGGCATTCTGAAATCAGCAATCGGGTAACTTAAGGCTGAGGATATTGTATGGGGTTTAACACCAAACAATTCTTTGGAGGTCACAATAAATCAAATATATTAAATCCAGGATATGCCGGATAAAAGACATCCAAAAAAACAGGGATTCGGAAAATATACTCTTATAAATGAGTTAAAGGATAAATACAAGAAACTGTTTGATGACAGCGGATCAGGAAATGAAGTTTCAAGTATTCTCTATCTGGAAGGCATCCATTTCAACCTTATGTATTTCCCCCTGCAGCACCTGGGATATAAGTCAGTAATAAATGCTATTGCTGACCTTTATTGCAGAAGTATTATACCTGTAAATATTTCTGTTAATCTTGGATTGAGTGCACGGTTTAGAAAAGAGGACATCGGGAGTATTATCCAGGGGATCTCACTTGCATGTGATAAATATTCAATAAAGATCTCGGCCCTTGATATCAGTAGTTCCCTTACAGGTCTGGCAATAAGTATCGCATCATATGGAAAGGGTAAGGGACAATTTAAAAAGGAAAAGCCTGAAGAAACTGACCTGATATGTGTAACCGGTGATCTTGGTTCAGCCTATCTTGGGCTTCAGTTACTTGAACGTGAACGGAAAGTATTTGAGGATACAGGTGGTGCCCAGCCAAAGCTCGAGGGTTTCGAATATGTTATAGGGCGCCAGCTGAAGCCCGAATTAAAAACGGAATTGCTGGATAAGTTAAGAGAAGAGAATGTTACAACGGGCGTCATGAGGGTAGTAAGGGATGGACTGGCATCAGAACTTATACATATTTCCAGAGAAACAGGACTGGGATGCAGGGTTTATAACGAAAGACTCCCTGTTGATCCCGAAACTGAAGCAGCGGGAAGGGAACTGGGCTTTGAACCTGTCATTGCCGTCCTTAATGGGGGTGATGATTTTGAATTCATTTTTACTGCTCCGGTCAATGAACATGCAAAGATCAATAAGACCAAGGGTTTACATATTATCGGCCATCTGGTTAAACAGGAAGAAGGTTATAACCTGGTACTGCCTGATGGCAGTCTGGCTGAACTAAGCGCACAGGGATGGAACGGTTAAATGATGAATATCGATAATAGAATAACTAATGCCGAAATGTTGGAGGTAGAGATTAATTTCTGATAAATAAAATCAGAAATCGTTAATCTTCAGTCTTCAATCAAGGACAACCTTCTTATTCTTAGGATACTTCACTGTATATGTCAGGATATACTCCTTGGATTCCCTTGCAGGTATGGTGGTTTTCCACTGAACCTCGCCGGTATATTCATTTAAAATACCTCCCGAAATCTCTTCTGTTTCTACTTCAATATCCTTGTTTTGCGATATCGGTACCTGATCATAAACGATTATATTGATCGGGTCAGATTTATTATTTCTTATGGTGGTAATAAAAGACCTCGTGTCTATCCTGTTGGTACCTATAGTCCTAACGCTGGTATACTCTTTCCGTTTTTCCCTTTCTATACTGATGCCGTTATCAATTCCAAGTGATACATTAAGGGTGTCTGATATCTGGTCGGTATTCAGCATAGTGGTGCCGGTAAAAGTATTTCCGAAGTATATATTGGCTTCCCCGTTTAAGAGGTTCAATGATTCCCAATCGTGTATATCAGCTGTAAGAAATGCTTCCTTCCTGAGCTTGGGGATCGATACATATTTATAATTTGCGGCTGCTGAGATACGCTGAAGCTCGATGGTGTTTATCTTTCCATCAGATCTGACGTTCTGGGGCATGTCCACTTCAAACGAAAAAACGGTACCGGCAGAAATTATTTTTACCTCAGGACTAATAACCCCCCTTATTCTTATTTCCTTTCCTTCTTCAGAGGCCTCCTCAGGTTCAGTGCTTTTGGCCATTGCCTGAAATTCAGCACTTCTTTTATCCGAGCTGTAAATATCACGTGCCACAGGTGCAAAGAAATTAAGATAATAAGGGAATAATTCCGGGATGTCACCTGATTGCGAAGGGCTTGCATTAGAGAAACTTATTAGTGCATTGCTCCAGTCCCTGCCAGTACTTTGCTTAACATTCGCTTTGTAAAAAATTTTAACATCTTCATTAATATCATCCACCCTGATATCGTATGAAGGATACCAGCCTGCATTTGAGACTAGATAACTGAGAATTATGTTGGCTGACACTGCCCGTGACGCTGACACTGAAATAATTACTTCTGTACTCATAGTTTTTGACCTGCTGACAGTCCCGCTCAACTGGTTCTCAAGCTTATTTTTCTCCTGTTCGTATTTTACTATCAGCCTGTTCTTTTCAAGAATACTTTTCCTTATTGATTCAATAGAGGAAGCATACAGGTCGGTTATACTTTTTAACTCCTGTGCGCTTATATTCTCATTTTTCCCACTGATTACCCTGTTAGCGGTCAGGAAAGCTTCTTTTTCCCTGAGGATTTCAATATTAGTTTTTTCATCCTCAATCTTTATCTTTAATTCCTCAATCCTGCTTCTGAGATTTTTTACTTCTTCAGATTCATCAATAGCTTCAAGGTAATTCAACTGATTATTGACAGAAATGATCATAAAATCACCTTCTCCTTTTACCTGTATGCTTGATGGATCAATAAAAGGAGACAGCCCGGATATGCGTAAAAGTGATTTACCCTGGTTAATATTAACAGGTGCCTCTCTTGTAACCTGTGCCCTGTCAGGGAAAACGCTAACCTTTTTGATCTTGCTGTTCAGATTGTTGAATTCCTGTCCGTAGACTGTTGTTATAATAAGAGCCAGTACGGAAATTGTTATCAATTTTTTCATGGAAATTATAAGTTAATTATTCAACTACTGCCAAATTATATAAAATGTGCGAGAAATCATCAGGTTCTGATGATGTCGCGTCCAAAAGGGGAGAGGGCTATTGCAGCCAGCTTGAAATGTTGCATGCCAAAAGGAATGCCAATAATGGTAATGCATAATAATAGCCCTAAGATAGCATGTGATAAAGCAATTACCAATCCTCCCAGTATCAACCATAGTATATTACCTAATATGTAAATGCAGCCCGATGCCCGCATGTCGGTTCTTATTTCAGTACCAAAAGGCCACAGAGCAAAGATGCCAAGTTTTAGTGTTTGAGTTGCGAAAGGGATGCCTATAATGGTAACCATGAGAGCAAGGCTGGATATAAAATATTCAATCGCTATTATGATACCACCAAAGACAAGCCAGATAATGTTTCCCAGGATTTTCATGGAAATAAGATTAAAGATCAAAGATAGAAATATAAATAAAAAAGGAAGGTCGAGCAGAGTAGAAACGTTGCATGCAACGTGTCTACCCAAAATTTTGTATTTTTGTCTGTTATTTATTTGGATTAAATACAATTAATGGAACAATAACCGGGTTCCATCTGTTAGCATTAGGGGGACTTAGATTTAATACAATGAGAGAGGAGATGGGAAAAGAACAGGATAAACTTATAAGTAAAGTAACTTCAGGTGAGTATAAATACGGATTTTATACTGATATAGATTTAGATATTATTCCTAAAGGGCTTAATGAAGATGTTATTAAACAAATTTCTGCCAAGAAGCAGGAGCCTGATTGGATGCTTGAATTCAGGTTAAAGGCATATAAGGCCTGGCTTGGTAAAAAGATGCCGGAATGGGCGCATTTGAATATACCTGAGATTAATTACCAGGATATAGTATATTATGCTGCCCCAAAACAGAAGGCAACGATGAAAAGCCTGGATGAAGTGGACCCTTTGCTTCTCGATACATTCAATAAGCTCGGCATTCCGCTTGAAGAACAGAAAAGATTAACTGGAGTGGCCGTAGATGCAGTGATGGACAGTGTATCCGTTAAAACAACTTTCAAGGAAACACTTGCCGAACTGGGGATAATATTCTGTTCCTTCAGCGAGGCAGTTCGAGAACATCCTGACCTGGTTAAAAAATACATGGGAACGGTAGTGCCATATACTGATAATTATTTCGCCGCTCTTAACAGCGCGGTATTCAGTGATGGTTCATTCTGTTATATTCCCAAGGGTGTAAGGTGCCCCATGGAGTTATCTACCTATTTCAGGATCAATGCCGCACATACCGGCCAGTTTGAACGAACTTTAATTGTGGCTGAAGATGACAGTTATGTAAGTTACCTGGAAGGATGCACCGCCCCTATGAGGGATGAGCATCAGTTGCATGCAGCAATTGTCGAAATTATTGTGGAGAAGAATGCGGAAGTTAAATATTCAACTGTGCAAAACTGGTATCCTGGAGATAAAGAAGGGAAAGGAGGGGTATTTAATTTTGTCACTAAGAGGGGAATTTGCAGGGGTGAGAATTCAAAAATATCCTGGGCACAGGTTGAAACAGGTTCAGCCATAACATGGAAATATCCTTCATGTATACTGAGGGGTGACAATTCAACAGGAGAATTTTATTCAGTTGCTGTGACCAATAATCACCAGCAGGCTGATACAGGAACAAAAATGATACACATAGGTAAAAACACCAGAAGTATTATTGTATCAAAAGGAATATCGGCAGGTAAAAGCCAGAACAGCTACCGGGGTCTTGTGAAAATGCTCAAGAATGCATCCAATGCACGTAATTTTTCGCAGTGCGACTCCCTGCTGCTTGGTGATGAATGCGGTGCACATACTTTTCCTTATATTGAAGTTGATAACCAGACAAGTATCGTGGAACACGAAGCTACCACTTCAAAAATAGGAGAAGACCAGATTTTTTACTGCAACCAGCGAGGTATAAGTAACGAAGATGCAGTAAGGTTAATAGTAAATGGTTATGCAAAAGAAGTGCTTAATAAACTTCCAATGGAGTTTGCCGTGGAAGCACAGAAATTATTGGAAATAAGCCTGGAAGGCTCAGTAGGGTAAATGAAGTATTATTTATCAATTATTAATCATGAATGCGAGATGAGAAATTACGAATGATTTAATGCGAGAGACGAAAGATGTTTTATTTATATATTAACCCAATTCAACAATTAAACAATTCAACGATTCAACAATATTAAAAAGATGTTACAAATAGTAAACCTGAAGGTTGAAATAGAAGGCAAAGAGATTCTGAAAGGTATTTCACTCAATGTAAAGAAAGGGGAGATTCATGCTATTATGGGACCTAACGGCTCAGGTAAAAGTACGCTTGCTTCAGTACTGGCTGGTAAGGACTTTGGAGATATTACCGAGGGAAAAATAACTTATATGGGTAAAAACTTACTGGAAATGGCGGCTGAAGACAGGTCGAAAGAAGGAATATTCCTGGGATTCCAGTACCCTACTGAAATACCAGGGGTGAGCATGGTCAATTTTATGAAAACAGCACTTAACGAGCACAGAAAATACCGCGGGCTGGAACCTTTATCTTCATCTGATTTTCTTAAATTAATGCGGGAGAAGAAAGATCTGGTAAAAATTGAATCCGGACTTACCAACAGGTCAGTAAATGAAGGTTTCTCCGGAGGTGAGAAAAAAAGGAATGAAATATTCCAGATGGCTATACTTGAACCAAAACTGGCAATACTGGATGAAACAGATTCAGGTCTTGATATTGATGCCCTGAGGATAGTGGCCAATGGCGTGAATCAGCTCAAAACCCCTGAAAATGCCACGATAGTAATTACCCATTACCAGCGATTGCTGGATTATATTATACCGGATGTGGTGCATGTTCTTTATGATGGGAAGATAGTTAAGACCGGTGGGAAAGAACTGGCTGTTGAGCTCGAGAAAAAAGGTTATGACTGGATAAAGAAAGATGTTGATATAGTAAGTTATGGATAATAGAGAAGCGACGATAAAGCGGTTCTCTGACCTGTTAAGGGACAACAGGAACAGGATCGAGAAAAATTCTGCAGGCTTGCTAAACAGTTTCCGCGAAGAGGCGATAAAGCAATTTGCCGAGCTGGGGCTGCCTGACCGGAAGAATGAATCATATAAATATACAAACCTGGAGCCATGGTTCAATGCAAACTATAAGTCCTATTTTGTACCCGAAGCTGCAGATTTCAGGGCTGCTGAGAACTTCAAATGCGAGGTGACGGATCTTGACAGCTACAACCTTGTATTACTTAATGGCTTCCCTCCCAGATACAATGGGATTATGGCTGGTTTACCGGAGGGAATATGGGTGGGCAGCCTGACTGAAGCAGCAGAAAGATATCCCGGCATTGTTGAAAAACATTACGGTAAATACGCTCATAACGGAAAGGATGGTCTTATACCACTGAATACAGCCCTTGCATCCGACGGAGTGTTTGTATATATGGAAAAAGGGATTACATTGCACAAACCAATACAGATCATTAATCTTGTTCATTCCGACGGTGATATGTTTGTGCAGCACCGTAACCTTATTATTGTGGAGGACAATGCAGAACTGCCAATAATAGTGTGTGACCATGCCCTGTCCCCACAGAAATTTCTGACAAATGCAGTTACTGAGGTGTATGTGGGCGAAAATGCTCACTTTGACATTCTTAGAGTCCAGAATGAACATAATAATGCTGCAAAACTGACCCATACATTTATTCACCAGGAAAAGAGCAGCCATGCTGTATCAAATAATATAACCCTTCATGGCGGACTTGTACGAAACAGCACCTACCACAGACTGAACGGTGAAGGTGCCGAATGTAATGCTTTTGGCCTTTACTTTACTGACAGGTGGCAGCATGTGGATAATTTTGTAAGTATTGATCATGCTTCACCGAACTGCATCAGCAACCAGCTTTTCAAAGGAGTGCTTGATGATTACGCCACAGGGGCATTTAACGGGCGCATACTGGTTAATAAAGGAGCACAAAAAACACTTGCATATCAGAAAAACAATACTATACTCCTGACCGATGATGCAAAAATGGATTCCAAACCACAGCTGGAAATATATGCTGATGATGTAAAATGCAGCCATGGTGCAACAATAGGTCAACTTGATGAAGATGCATTATTCTACCTGCGATCAAGGGGAATAGATAAAAATGAAGCCAGGCTGATGCTAATGTTTGGCTTTGCCCGTGAGGTAATAGATAACATTCACACCGAGGCTTTGAGGGAGAGAATTGATGAACTGGTCCTGAAACGTTTAAGGGGTGAACTCAGCAGGTGTACTACCTGTACAATTAACTGTGACAAATAACTTCTGTTTTGTTCGATGTAATTAAAATACGATCTGATTTCCCGGTACTGGCAACCACAGTATACGATAAACCACTGGTATATTTTGATAATGCTGCCACCACTCAGAAACCTGAAGAGGTGATTAATGCCATCAAACAAGCCTATACAACATATTACAGTAATATACACAGGGGAGTACATGCACTAAGTGATATATCATCCGAGAAATACGAATCGGCACGTGAGAAAGTGAGATCTTTTATTAACGCCGGTTCCGTTGAGGAGATCATTTTTACCGCCGGTACCACAGCTTCTGTAAACCTCGTTGCATTCTCATTCGGAGAACGGTATGTTAAAAGTGGTGACGAGATACTGATATCCGGACTTGAACACCATGCTAATATTGTACCCTGGCAGATGATGTGCCAAAGAAAGAATGCACATCTTAAGGTGATCCCTGTTAATGATGACGGCACACTCCGGATTGAAGAAATAGACGGGTTAATTACTGAAAAGACTAAATTAGTATCCATAACACAGGTGTCAAATGCACTGGGTGTCATCATACCGGTAAAAAAAATCATTGATAAAGCCCATGAATATGATATCCCCGTGCTTGTTGACGGGGCTCAGGGTGTACAGCACGGACACGTTGATATACGGGAACTTGATTGTGACTTCTATGCTTTTTCCGGGCATAAAATCTATGGCCCTACGGGGATAGGAGTGCTTTACGGGAAGAAGAAATGGCTCGAGGAAATGCCTCCTTACCAGGGCGGGGGAGACATGGTAGAGCGGGTAAGCTTTGAAAAAACCACGTATAACAAGCTGCCTTTTAAATTTGAAGCCGGGACTACAAATTTTGTCGGGGCTATAGGTATTGGTAAAGCCCTGGATTATATTGAATCCGTCGGTATGGAAGATATCATAAAACATGAAAAGGAGTTGACCGAGTATGCAAGCACCAGGATGAAAGAAATAAGAGGGATTGAAATTTACGGTAATACAAAGGAAAAGATATCCATAATGTCTTTCCTGATTGATAAGGTGCACCAGTACGATGCAGGAATGATACTGGATAAAATGGGTATAGCCGTTAGAACAGGTTCACACTGCGCCCAGCCTGTTATGGCAAGGTTTGGCATTGATGGCACAATACGTGCCTCAATGTGTTTCTATAATACCAGAGAAGAAATAGATGTATTGATTGAGGGAATAGAAAAGGTGAAGAGGATGATGTTATGAGTTACCAGGAGATGACAATTGAAGAAGTACAGAATGAAATTATTGAAGAATTCTCCATGTTGGATGACTGGATGGAGAGATATGATCACCTGATAGAAGAAGGGAAAGACCTTCCCCCAATAGATGAGAAATATAAGAAGAATGATTACCTGATAGAAGGTTGCCAGTCGAGAGTATGGATCTATCCCGAATTTATTGATGGAAGGATTCAATTTAAGGCCGACAGTGATGCAATAATTGTAAGGGGTATTATAGCCCTTTTAATTAAAGTGTTATCAGGAAGAACGCCGGATGAAATAATTGAGTCGGATCTTTATTTTATCGACCGGGTGGGTCTTAGCCAGAACCTTTCCCCCACAAGGTCCAACGGACTGATGGCAATGTTAAAGCAGATGAAAATGTATGCATTAGCCTATAAAGCAAAACAGAAAAACTGAGATTATTATGGAGGGCAACTTATATATGGAAAGGGAATCAAGAATAATATCTGCCCTTAAGACAGTTTATGATCCTGAGATACCTGTTAATATATATGATCTTGGCCTTATTTACGAGATCAACGTCGATGAAGAAGATGTAGCGAATATTACCATGACTCTCACGGCTCCTAATTGTCCGATGGCAGATATGTTGGTTGAAGAAGTCAGGTATAAAGTGGCAGGCACAAAAGGAATAAAAGATTGTCATATTATCCTCACATTTGATCCACCCTGGGATAAAAGTATGATGACCGACGAAGCAAAACTCGAACTGGGGTTTCTCTAGGAATATGAGCAATGAGATCAAGAATAAAGCATTTGAGCTGGGTTTTGATCTGTGCGGAATAGCTCCCGTACGGTCACTTGAAGAGTACAGAGATAAACTGTATAACTGGATTGACAGGGGTTTTCATGCAGGGATGCATTACATGGCACGTAACCTTGAAAAGAGGATAAATCCTGCATTGCTGGTTGATAATGCCCGTTCAGTTATTGTTGTCGGCATGAATTACTATCGTAATTATCAACCCGGGCATGATCAACCGGTTTTTGCCAGGTATGCACTTGGACAGGATTATCACCATGTCCTGAAAGAAAGGTTGAATATCCTGCTGGATTTTATTAAAAGAAAACGACACGGGACTGCAGGAAGGGTTTTTGTTGATACCGCACCTGTTCTTGAAAGAGTATGGGCAATTGAAACAGGACTGGGATGGGCAGGTAAAAACAGCATGTTAATAAACAGGGAAATAGGATCTTTCTTCTTTATAGGTGTTATCATCATTAATACTCAAGTGGAATATGACACACCTGAGTTAAAAGATTACTGCGGGAATTGCAGAAAGTGTATCGATACATGTCCCACCGGAGCAATACTCGAAAACCGTATGATTGATTCAAATAAGTGCCTTTCTTATATGAGTATAGAACACAGGGGGAAGCTGCCCCCTGAATATGCTACATATGCTGAAAAAAAAGTTTTTGGCTGTGATATCTGCCAGGAAGTTTGTCCATGGAACAATAAAGTGAAAGAATCAACTATAAAGGAATTTGAACCACTGGCTGAAATCCTCAATTTCACCACGGAACAATGGAGGAATATCACGGAAGAAGAATTTTTCTCGATATTTAAGGAAAGTGCAGTGCTCAGGTCAGGTTATATGGGCTTTATGAGAAATATTATGTCAGGCTGAGGCTGACACAGTAATGCTCAATCCCATAATTCCAGGAATTTCATAACTTGTCAGAAAAACCCAACGGAATGATAAATCACCGATTACTTTTATTGTTATTTATTCTGTTAAGTAGCTGTAAAACAAATATAAATAAATATAACCTGGAGAAAATACAGTCAGAAGATATCAAAATAGCACCCGAATATTATACCGGCAAACCAGATTTACCATCCCCTGCATTAACCGACGATGGACGTGAACTGGTGCTTTTAAAGATTTACAATAACCGGTATACCTGGTTCGATGCAACTGCTGAGAACGGAGAACCTTTCGATTATAAAAAGGGTTTGTATGGAAAGGGAAACCAGCTTATGGCTGATGAAGAAGATTTTCCTTTCCTTGCTCGTACAGGGTTACACTCGGAAGAAGAACTAATAAACACGAAGATTATAACAGGGAGATCAGTATCACAGATAACAGTGGATGGCAGGCCATGGGGCTCATCAGGAGTGGGTTTTATGGCTGATGATGAAACGATAATGTCAGTAATCCTGGCGGATAACAGGATTGTGAAGAGCCTTGGCCTTACACACCCTGACCTGGCAAGGCCTTTATTCCATATCTGGAATATATCCCGTGAATTTGAAAACTATAGCATTGATACAACCACCGGAGAAAGAATGCAAATGGAGGCGATCTTATATAATGGTAATGAAATTAAGTTAGAAATAAGCGGGAGTAGGGGATGGCAGGAATCAATTTTCAACGACGAGATGTTGGGGTCAGGACATATTTATATCTCACGTGAGTTGAATAAAGAAGAGCAGGAATTCCTCAATCAGAATTACGGGAACCTGTCTGAAGATAAATATGAAGAGTTGAATAATATGTTATTCGATATCCATACAGGGGAGATGGTCTTTTTCTATATAAACCGTTACGGTTTTTATGAAGGACATACCGAATACCGTATCGATCCGGTAGCCGTTGCACTTATTTTTGGTTTGAGATCGATTGAGGATATCCATAATGCTGCCGGTGGAGATCTATATAAATATTTTACCTCACCTTTCACTGAAAACCCTGAATAAAAATGAAAACCATATGCAAATACTTTGTTCTTATTCTACTGATGATTCTTTCTGCCAGGGCTTCCTCACAGGATCATAATGAGAAAATTGATTCACTGGTAAATCTGCTGACAAAAGCAGGAAGGGAATGGAATGATTATTCAATACCTCTTATTGAAATAGGTGAGCCTGCAATCCCGGCCCTGGTTGAAGCGGTAAAGGACAGGAGTCTTAGCCAGTGGAACAGAAGGATTTCGGCCATGACACTTAACAGTATTCACTCACCTTTATGGGTACAGCCAGCCCTGGAGATACTGTTTGATCCCACGGAAGACCCCGTCCTGCGAAACCAGGTAACTGCCGGGCTCAAAGGGTTCGATCTGGCTGAGGTAAAAGACAGATTGTGGTACTTATTTAACGAAGAATCCAACGAATATTACAAATCAAACCTGGCCAATTTGCTTATGACAGCAGACACTTCGCTGGCATATAAGGCATTTAAAGAATTATACAATACATGCGATGGTCATGTGCAAAGAGGGGCACTGATGAACATTGTCATGATACGCCCGGGAGAATCCACATCGTGGTTCTTAAAAGGTATACAGCTTGATGACTGGATGACTTCCAACCTGGCAATGGATAGCCTGGTGACCTCTGATTATTTCGATGCTGATGATTTGATCTCAGTTTATAATGAACGCACTACCGGTGAAGGAGTTAAATGGCGTATAGTATATATTTTAGGCAATCGTGATGAACCTGAGTCAATACCTTTGCTGATCGAGGCACTCCAGGATGAGAGCTGGCTTGTACATACTGAAGCGGCTGTGGGATTATGCAACTTTGAGCCTGAACAGGTAGTACCGGAAATGACCAAACTTAAAAATGATTCCAGAAACTATGTCCGCAATAATTCAAGGTGGGTAATACATAAGATCAAATAATATAACCAAAACCAACTATCATGAAAATTCAAATTACGCTAACTGCTTTCTTGGTGCTCGCTTTATTTTCATGCGACTCAAGTAAATCTGTGTCCAAGGATCTGGTAACAGGATTGACAACCAGAGGCGATGGTTTATCATGCCAGGATGTCTATTTATCAGATGGTGAACAGGAGATTAACCGGAATACATTCACCTATGGAGAGATTGTTTATGTAAACTTCGAGAACATTGAAGGCTTTAAGAAAAAGGATGAAAATGCATTCCCCGGTATGCAATTATGCGTTGTTAACCCGACTGGTGACACAGTAATGCATTACCCTGATCTCTATGCCGATTACCAGGAGGGTATCAACATTTCCCCACTGCTTCTCCAGGCTAACCTGACAGTTGCTGATCCAATACACTCAGATGGTGAATACACCCTTTATATCAATATCTGGGATAAAAATGGTGAAGGGACTTTTGAGGCCACACTGGATTTTGATGTAAGCCCGGATGATCAAATAAAGATTGAGAACAGTAACCTATCTTACAACGAGGTATACCTATTTAGCGAGGAAGAAAACAGTGTAATTATTGGAAATGAGGCAAAATATAATGAGAATATCTATCTGATATTTGAAGGCCTTGAGGGATTCCAGGAGGAAGATGGTGAGATCTTCATCGGGTTGAGCTTAAAAGTCATGGATTCAGAAGGCGAAATTATTATAGATGAGGAAGACCTGATTGGTGATACCGGATTGCAGCCATCTCAAATAAAGGAGCAACTGGCTCCCAATTTCATAATCAGGGATACAAGTATAGGTACGGCGGTTTCGTGCGAAATTTTAATCTGGGATAAAAAAAGCGACAGCAATATCAAGGCGACAGTAACCCTGGATCTGAAATAACTTGGAATCATTAGATGGAAATATCAGTCTATGAGTGTCTTAATGCATTCAGGAAACCACTGCTTGATTCAATCATTGGTTCATTGAATATACATCATGGAAGCATTGGGCTGGATGCAGGTTGCGGAACCGGATTTATTACCCGTATGCTTGCTGAACAAACCGGAGCAGAAGGATCAGTAACCGGACTGGATTTATCAAGGGACTTTATTAATTATTCCAGGGAAAATAATCAAGGTAATAATATTACATTCGTCGAGGGAGATGTTAATGATCTTCACTTTGAAGATAATTCATTTGACTGGATATGGAGTATGGATACAGTATGGCCAGGCCCAAAGAAATATGGATGCCCGGCAGAAAATCCATATAGCATATTTAAAGAATTCAACCGTATTCTCAAGTCTGGAGGCCGTGTATACATCTCATACTGGTCTTCGCAAAAATTACTGCCGGGATATCCTTTGCTTGAAGCCAGGCTCAATACAACATCTTCAGCTTCAGCTCCATTTATTGAGGGTATGGATCCTGGAAATCACTTCATGAACGGAAAAAGATGGCTCCAGGCATCCGGTTTCAATGACGTTTCAGCCAATACATTTACAGGAGATATTAATGCCCCATTAAGTGAAAATGATCACAAAGCATTGAATATTCTAATTCAAATGCTATGGGGCAGTGCGGAATCTGAGCTCAGCAGTGGTGATATAGAAGATTTCAAAAATTTGTATAACCCGGAATCAGAAGATCATTTTCTTAAAAACCAGTATTATTATGGTTTCTATACCTACACACTAATTATGGGGTATAAGTAAGTATTTAGGTTATTCAATATTCAGTAATTGTATTATAGAGTTCGATTATGAAAACATATGAAACTGAAACACTCGACTCTTTGTATGAACCGTTTCAGCTTCTGGCAGATTCAATATTGATATCAGGAGGTTACGAAGAGTCAAATTTTATGAGTATTAAATTTGAAGGTAAGGACCACTCTGAAAAATCCTGGGCAGAGCGACTGCATATACCACTTGTCTTTTTGACAGGAAAGGAGAAATAAAGATTATAAAATTCAATATATGAACAGGCTTATTTTTACTGCTTGTATTTTTATGCTGTTTTCCGGTATATGTATAGCACAGGATAAAACAGTTATCTGGAATGATTTTATTGCTCAATTAAAAAATAGAGAAATTACCACAGACCAAATCAGACCGATGGATGAGCTGGGTGATAATTTCAAACCTGTACTTCTGGGTTTCCTCGACTCGCTCAGGGTGCAGGCATCAACAGAAGATTGGGAAGTGGTAACTGAAATAATAGAGCAGGATGATAAGCTGCTCTTCATATTTCCATGGTCTACACGTTTCGATAAAACAAACTATTGTTTGACATTTTCACTGGATGGCTCAGATTGGTATATAGAGCATCTGGAGGCTATATACATCAGACTTGAAAGGTATGGGGATCTCCCGGTTTCAGAATTTCCTGATGTTGATGAGCAGACAAAAACATGGATCAGGCAGGAAACTTACTGGTCTTACATAATAATTAATTTTTACCTGCCATTATCAAAACTGCATGGGAAGCAGTACGCACTAAACCTTCTTAAAGACGGAGGAGGATATTATATGGCAGCAAAAACATGGGTGCCGTTTCTTCCTGAAAATAAAGCATTTATATTGTATTTATGCTGGGAACAGTCGAATCTGAGGGGCAATGATATAACTTTAGTAAGCTTGAATGATTCCGAGGCTGTGCTGGAAATGGGATCATATTTCTTCGCGCTTTACGGAGTCACTTCTCACCTCAAAAACCTGATCTCATATGAGGATTATAAAGCCATCTTTGAAACAATTTGGCAGGACAGGGCAAAATATGCCGGCTGGGAACTGAAGATAGAATACGGGGATAATTATACAGTAAAGTTTATTTTTACCAGGTAGACCATCCAATGCTGTTTTGTAGGTGAGGTACAGCCTGGTAGCAGCTGCCACCAGGGAAATATTTACTTGCTAACATATTCAGGGACGCTGGCTATGATAATATACAACCAGAATCTCTGGATGGAACTGATCTTTCGCCCTTACTATTTTCTGACGTGTTACTAAAAAAGAGGAAACCGATCTTTTCAACGGATACTCTGACACTGCAAGGATCCTGTATGATATGTTTCTCATCCAGAGAGGTAAGGATAGTATGATATTAGATTGAAGATTGGCTTTGCCGGGCTCAAATCACTTACTTGCCCTTGGCAAGCTCGCAATTTTCAGTTAAATCTGCACAATCTGCAATCTAAAATTTATACGAGAATCCTATCCCCAGCATCTCTTTGAACTGAACCTTAGGGCCGCATTTAATACCTTCCGAATCAATACATTCAATATCATCATCATAGACCAGATGGGTGCTGATATTGGCAGAAAGATATTCGTTAATCTTCATGTTAATCAATGCCTTCCAGCTGATGTCGATATTTTGCGGGTTTTCGAAATAATTGGAAAACAAATCGAGGGTGGAGGTTAAATTCACATTCTCCATAAGGTCTTTGTTTAAGCCAATTTTTATTGAACCACCAAATTCAGGCCTGGTTGTTTTACCCGGATCAACACCAAAACTGCCAGCATCTGAAAGGCTGTCATTGACCACCATTGTTATTTTACTGGTGGCTGGTGACAATAAAACGTAAAAGGAATCATCCTTTTTATATTCCATACCAAGAGAAAAAAGGAGGTACCCGGGTGAGAGAAGGTCTGATATCAGGATTTTATCTGCGTCTGTCTGGTTGTACCCTTTGGTAAACTGGGTTTTGAAGTTTAACATTCCGCTGAAAAACCAGTTGCCTGATAATTGCCTACCATATTTCGAGAGCAGTTCCATGTGGTCATCAGTCTTTGCCGGGTCTTTTTCTCCTATTTTTTGTATTCCATAACCAATATCAATGGTGTTAGCCCAGGAGTTCCTGTCTTCAGTGTAATTAAAGTTTAATGCTGCCAGACCATTTATTGCATAGGAGCTTTCACCTCCCTGTACCCAGTTTGTAAGGCTGACCTGTGAAAAATGCAGACTTGTGAGGCCGTTATATGTCCATGGCCCTTCAACGGTGACCGTATCCTGAGCCATTATTGTTAATGAGATTAAGAGACTTGTTGCCAGTGTTATTAAGTGTTTCATGATTGTGATATTAGGTATAAATTTAGTTGAAGAAGTTGAAAAAGTTGAGAATGAGTTGAGAATGAGTTTATTAAAAACCTTTTAACTCACTCACAATCCACTCTCAACAGAAACTGCGAAGCAGTTTCGTTCAACTCTTTCAACTTTTATTAATCGTGTTTATATAGATGAACATCCTGCTGCGGGAATGGTATGCTGATGCCTTCACTGTCGAAGCTTTTGTAACTCTCTCATTATTTAGCCTTCAATTACCGTTACGGCAATTTCCCTTCTCTTTCTGGGTCCGTCAAACTCGCAAAAGAAAATATTCTGCCAGGTACTGAGGGCCAGTTTTCCATTAATAAGAGGGATGGTTTCGGAGGGGCTCACCAGTCCTGATTTAAGGTGGCTGTCACCATTGTTATCCTGCCTGTCGTGTTCCCAGACTCCTGGAGGGATTAATTTAGCCAGCAGATTCACAACATCTGTCTGAACAGAGTCATCCCAGTTTTCCTGTATCATGATTGCTGCAGTTGCTCCCCTGGCAAAAACACAAACGAGGCCATTCTCTACCCCCGAATTCTTGACAATCTTGTTTACTTCAGGGCCAATATCATATAAAGCATTTCTCTGGTTTGTGCTAATGGTAATAATTTCAGTCATTTGGCTTATATTAATAAATAAATGTAAAAAAAAAATGGGAAATTTTTACCTTTCATGTCTTCAAACGTATTATTAATAAAAATCTGGATTTGAGTGCTTCCTGTGATATAAAAAAGATAAAGGCCGGAGATGAGAATGAATTCCGGAAACTGATTGATGCAAATATGGATAATATATATGTGACGGCTTTAAGAATTACTGCAGATGAAGATGATGCAAGGGATGTTGTTCAGGAGACATTCCTGAAAGTCTGGGAAAAACGTAAATCTATAAATGATAATAACTGTATCAGACCATATATAAGGCGAATAGCTGTTAATAAATGTTATGATCTTCTCAGGAAGAGGAAATCAAGGTACAGGATCAACGGAATTGCTGATACCTCTTTTTTAGCTGAAGTGGCAGGGGATAGCCGGGCAGATTATAATCTTAATAATAATGAAGCGGTCTCACTCCTGAATGCACTGGCTTCAGGTCTGAGCCCCAGACAGAGGATAGTTTTTACAATGGTTGAACTGGAGGGGCTAAGTCATGATGAGGTTGCAGAGATTACAGGTATGAACAAAACTTCAATCAAGAGTAATCTCAGTCATGCCAGGAAGAAAATAGAGGGGGTTATAAAACAATACTTAACTTGAAAAAAATGAAAGAGCTGGAAAGAATAATAAAACAGTTAAAGTTATACAAACCCGAAATTGACGGCAGGGATTCTTTAAGGGAAAGTATCATGCAGAATATAAGGCGTAAAAAGAGGAAAATTAATTATTTATTCGTGTGGACTGAAATTGTATGGCTGAGAAGATCACTGGCTATCGCTTCCGTGGCAATAATTGCGGTATTCGTACTGCAACAATTATTTGTAATAAACAGGATTGATAAACTCGAGGAAAGAATGGTGAGTTTCAACACGGAAAAAATACTTGAATACCAGAGAGAGAATGTTATACTAAACTCCGTACTGTTTGAAGAACAGTTCCCCGGGGTTTTAACTGACAGCATAAAAGTAGCAAGTGAAGACCTTCTTGACCTAGTAAGATCATATAGCAATCTACAAAACAAATATGAGGAAATGCTGGGTACGATTAAGAAAAACAGATCAGAATCGACAAAACAAAAACTATGAGCCATGAAAAGAAAAGTGAATATAGTAATGGTAAGCCTCTTCATGATGATATTATCATCATGTGAAGGTCCGGATGCACTGGTGATCAACCTTGTTCAGAAGGATGGATCAGTTACCAGGAAAATCATACTGACCTATAACAAAGACGAATTTGATCTTAATAACTGTCAGGTTCCCGTTGACAGCACATGGGATATAAGCAGGACATATGATGTATCGGCTGACGGGGATACAACATATACACTCACTGCAATCAGGGAGTTTGAATCAGTGAAAGATATCAATGTCCTTTATAATGAATATGAAGGTTCAAATCCCGGCCTGAAAAGGACGGCAGAATTTCAAAGGAAATTCAGGTGGTTCAACACCGTTTATCATTATATTGAGCATGTAGACAGGGCATTGGAAGGAATCCCGCCTAAAGATTTTTTTACCGGGGAAGAGATAAATTATTTTTATATGCCCGAAAAACTGGTTAATGCTGCGATAGAAGGACCTGATAGCACCTATTTGAAAGAATCAGTTATGAAGCCTCTCGAAGAAAAAACGGAACAGTGGCTTGGAAGAAGCCTGGTAAGAGCCTTTGTAAATAAGATAATTGATACAGTAAGTGTTAATCCACAAATAAAAATAGATACAGGCCAGATATATTTAAAAGAAGAAAGAATTGCTGCTTCCATCCTGTTTAATGAGATGGAAGAGCAGCAGGTTATAGACAGCCTTCTGGGCTCAGGGGTTTATTCAGCTAACAGCGCATTGAATGATACTCTCCTTTCGGAAATTGAAGATGAATTCAGTGTTGCATTAAATACCGATTCATATCTCATTCAGACAATAATGCCAGGTGAATTAACTGCCACTAATGGTTATATTGATGAGGATGGTAATGTATTGTGGGAGGTGAAGGGTGATGTTATACTTTCTTCTGATTATGATATGTGGGCTGAGTCAAAAATTGTTAATCTCTGGGCATGGATCGTAACCGGGGCATTCCTGTTGTTCGTTATAGCAGGATTAATAGTAAGAGCATTAAGAAGATAACAGTTACCCTTAGCGCTGTGCCCGGCGATAGGTGTGAAGTGAAGGACCTGACTTATGACTCCCGTTTCTCAATCCGGGTTAACCGGTAATAATTCGTATAATTTGTGAAAAAAGAACGGCAGGCTCATTTAAAGCCTGCCGCCGACATTAATTGGAAACTGACTGTTTAGCTAACGGTAATCATTTAGTAATTCCATTAGTTTCTTTCGTGTAAAGAATATACGGCTCTTTACTGTCCCTATTTTAAGATTTAACTTATCTGCAATTTCTTTGTATTTGAAGCCCTGAACATGCATCTTAAAAGGGATCTTAAATTCGTCTTCAAGACTGTCAATTACTTTTTCAAGTTCATCAAACGAATACTCTGATTCTGGAGAGGAAAACCCTGAATCCTGTGGCAGGTTTAAAAAATAAAGGTCCTGTGAGCTGTCAATAATTGTGTTTTCTTTTACCGAACGCCTGTAATTATTGATAAAGGTATTCTTCATTATGGTAAAAACCCATGCCTTCAGGTTAGTGTAATCGACAAATTTGTCTCTATAGGTAATAGCCTTCATGTAAGTGTCCTGAACAAGGTCCTCAGCCCTTGTCCAATCAGTGGTGAGACTGAGGGCAAACTTCATCATGTTGTCTTCAAGGCTAACCAGGTTCTTATTAAATTCAACTGTTGTCATCGTTTTAATCTTTTTGGGTGTTTAATCAATGGCAAATATATATGAACAAATTCGGATATACAAATCTTAATATCCTAAAATACGCTATTGGGGGCATCTGGTCTAAATAAAGTCAATAAGCTAAAAGATTATAAACCAAGCATATAAGAATATTTTTAGGTTATAATGATAAATTTTTTCTAAATAGCGGATGCTTAAAAATGCTAATAATTAGTTTTCTGTCATAGTCCTTATATGGAAAGACAATTGATAATAGTACTTTTGAACAATATTTTTTAAACATACAGGTAAATCTCTTTTAATTATTTTTAAATAAATCAACTCTTTTGCCAGATGGAAATTAAAATCAATACTGAACACTCAGGCGATCTTTATGGTATTTATTTTCCTGTGCATAATGCCAGAGCGTGCATTATAATGATACATGGACTTGGAGATCATATATACAGGTACAGGAGTATGGCTGAGTTTTTCAATGGGGAAAGCTATTCTTTAATAGGTGTGGACCTGCCGGGTCACGGAAGGTCGCCGGGCAAAAGAGGACATATTCGAAATTTCGCCCAGTACAATGGGATAATATCCTCGATGGTTTTTTGGATCCGGGAGAGGGAAGAAGATTTACCTTTATTGTTATACGGACATAGTTTTGGAGGCACTATTGCACTTAAATACATTTTGGAAGACAATAATATTGAAAGAGGAATAATTTCCTCCCCCTGGCTAAAATTAAGTTTTGAACCACCGAGGCTCAGATTAATTCTTGCGTCGGTGGCAAGCAGAATTTTGCCATCCCTGATTCAGCCATCTGGATTGGATCCGGCAAATATCTGTTCCGTTGAAGCAGTGGCTAACGAATACAGGAACGATCCCTTAGTTCATTCATTTATATCGGTAGGCCTTTTTGCCTCTACAGTAAAAACTGCATCAAATTTACTTAAGTGCAAAAATGAACTGAAAACACCGGTGCTTTTAATGCATAGCAGTAAAGACAGGATAACATCTGCAGAGGGATCGGCTATTTTTGCAAATAATAACAAAATGGCAGATCTCAAAATCTGGGATAAAGGGTATCATGAACTGCATAATGAGAATTTCAGGGATGAAGTCCTTACATATATTATTAACTGGTTAGATACAAATAATGGAATTCAGGACAAAAGTTCAAAAATTACCGGCAAAGGAGAAGATTAGCTTTTCTTCACATGTAATTTTTATCGGTTCATGCTTTGCAGAAGATATTGGAAGGCAATTTCTAAATGGCAAAATGAAGGTTTTAATCAATCCTTTTGGAGTATTATACAACCCAATGTCAGCAGCCCGAGCATTGGAGATTATTATGTCGGGTAAACTATTTCGCAGGGAGGAACTTTACTTTTATGAAAATAAGTATCTCAGTTTTTACCATGATACCAGCTTTTCTTCACGCAATTATGAGAGAAGCCTTGAGAAGATAAATAATTCCATATCTGAGGCTCATAATTTTTTAAAATCAGCCACCCACCTGTTTATAACTTTTGGAACAGCCTGGGTTTACAGGTGGAAAGACAATAATGAAGTTGTGGCAAACTGCCATAAGATACCTGCGACAAGGTTCAATCGACAATTATTGAAAACAGAAGATATTGTCAACCTTTGGACCAGGATAGTCTCGGGCCTGAGGGTTTTTAACAACCGTTTGAATATAGTATTTACCACCAGCCCGGTACGCCATATGAAGGATGGTGCCCATGGTAATCAGGTAAGTAAATCTACACTTGTTGTGGCTATTGAAGAGTTAATTTCCGGAGACGTAAATCTATCCTATTTCCCATCCTACGAGATAATGCTTGATGAACTGAGGGATTACCGGTTTTATGACAAAGACCTTGTGCATCTATCTGATACTGCAATTGAATACATATGGGAAGGATTCAGGGAAACTTATTTTTCCGCTGATACATCTGCCATTTATGACCGTGTATCAAAAATTACAGAAGCCACCCGGCATATTGTTACATCGGATGAAAAGGAAGACATTATTAAATTCAGAAACTCAATGCTTGAAAGGATAAGGAAAATCAAGAATGAGCATCCCTTCATTGATCTGGATGCGGAAGAAAAATATTTCAATAATCTGACTGGCAAGTAAACTTTTTGTCTAAACAAGTGTTTAAATAGTTAAACAAGTTATAAAATCCCAAAACACTGTATAATAAAAAGCATATGAACGCAAACTGTAACAGGGCGGTTAGAAAGAACCTTACTTTCAGGAAAATTATTTTTACACTTCTATTTATATATCTTGTCATTCCGGTTATTGCACAGGAAAAGGAGGGGAAAATCAAGGGGCGGGTTTTCAATGCTGCAACCAATGAAGGAGTTCCTTTCGCCACGGTAGTGATAGTTGGAACAACCACCGGGGCAATGACAGATTTTGACGGTAATTTTACATTTACCGGTGTAGAGCCTGGATATATACAATTAAAGGCTTCTTCAGTTGGTTTTGAAGCTTATGTTACCAATTCGTTCCTGGTTACAAGGGATAAGACTGTATCGATGGATCTGCCTTTAGCAGAATCTGTTGTAGGCATTGATGATGTTGTGGTAAAAGCATCACCCTTCAGGAAGAAGCTGGAGTCACCCGTATCTGTACGAATCATAGGAATCGAGGAGATTGAAAAAAATCCTGGAGGCAACAGGGACATTTCAAAAGTTATCCAGTCATTTCCTGGTGTTGCTTCAACTCCTGCCTACAGGAATGATGTAATAGTAAGGGGTGGGGGTCCAAACGAAAACAGGTTTTACCTTGATGAGATAGAGATACCTTATCTGAACCATTTCTCAACACAGGGGGCTTCAGGTGGACCTGTGGGTATAATAAATGTTGATTTTATCAAGGAACTTAATTTCTATTCCGGTGCTTTCCCTGCTTCCCGGGGCAATGCCATGAGTTCCGTCTTAAGTTTCAGGCAGGTGGACGGGAATGATGAGAGGCTGAAATTCAGGGCAACAGTAGGCGCCTCAGACCTTGGATTAACAATTGACGGTCCGACAGATGAAAACAGCACACTTATAATGTCAGCCAGGAGATCATACCTGCAGTTTTTGTTCAGTGCAATTGGATTACCGTTCCTTCCTACATATAATGATTTCCAGTTCAAGCATAAAACCAGGATTTCAGACAAGGGTGAACTTACGGTTCTTGGAATAGGTGCTCTCGATGATAATGCACTGAACTTAGATGCCAATGAAACAGATTACCAGCGTTATATTCTCGACTATATTCCCGTTCAGAGACAGTACAGTTATACTTTCGGAATTAAATACAAACAATTCAGGGATAATGGTTATGATACATGGATATTGAGCAGGAGTTACCTGAATAACAGTCAGTATAAGTTTGCCGGGAATATAGAGGTTGATTCACTAAAAGTGTATGATTACACCTCTGGTGAAGGCGAGAATAAATTCAGATATGAAAGGAACAGTCAATTTGATAATGGTTTCCAGATCGAGTACGGCGTATCATATGAAAATGCTCTATACCGAAATTCAACTTTTCAAAAATTCTTTACCGGCAGTTCAGTTCAAAATATTAACTATGATTCCTCAATCAGGCTCAATAAATATGCGGCCTTCGGTCAGGTATCAAAAAGCTTTCTTAACAGGAGTCTGAATATTTCCCTTGGAATAAGGGCCGATGGTATCAATTACACTGCAAATATGGCAAATCCTCTCCAGAATCTTTCACCAAGGTTTTCATTATCATATAATTTCAGTGAGCTTTTCAGTTTCAATTTCAATACGGGAAGGTTTGTACAGTTGCCTCCTTACACAACCATGGGATATGCTGATGAAGATGGCACTTTTATAAATAAGGAAAATGGCCTGGAATTTATTAAGAGCGACCATATTGTTGCAGGATTTGAATATTTACCCAATGAGTCCATACAGGTCACGCTTGAAGGTTTTTACAAGAAGTATTCAGATTATCCCTTTTCAGTAAGAGATTCGATACCACTGGCAAGTAAGAGTGCCGATTTTGGAACATTTGGTGATGAGGAAGTATTATCAATATCTGAAGGGCGTGCTTACGGGATAGAATTACTTGGAAGGATTAAGAATTTCAAGGGCACAAATCTTGTACTCTCGTACACGCTTGTGAGAAGTGAATTTAAGGGGCTTGAAGAAGAATATATTCCAACCTCCTGGGATAATAAACATCTTTTCAATCTGACCGCGACAAAGAAATTCAAAGGTGATTGGGAGGTAGGTGTCAAGTGGAGATATATAGGCGGTTCACCATATACACCATGGGACCTTGAGAAATCATCCAATAAACTTGCCTGGGATATACAGGGCCGTGGTTATCTTGATTATGCACTGTATAACTCGGAGAGATTAAAGGCTTTTCACCAGCTTGATGTACGGGTAGACAAAGCTTTTTACTTCAACAGATGGACATTAATGTTATATGCCGATGTCCAGAATGTTTATAATTTCAAGGCTGATCAGCCTCCTGTACTGGTAAGGGAAACGGATGAAAACAATACGCCTCTTACGGATCCTGAAAATCCTGACAGGTATCTGTTAAAGTTTATAGAGGGTGGAGTAGGGAATGTTCTTCCTACTGTGGGTATTATCGTTGAATTTTAATCTTGAGAAAAAAATGAAGCATTTAATAACCATACTTTTCGTTTTAACCATATCTTATTCATGCTCAGTCAAACAGCAGCAACCAGGTAATTCAGAAGAGGAGGATATTTACTTTTTTACCATGAATGAGCAGGGACAGGGTCCGTGGGTAACAGTGGAATTTAAACGGGGAGAGTCATTTTATTATCCCCTGATGGCCATCTGGCTGGAAAGTCTTAAAGGTGAATATATTCAGACATTATATGTCCCCGAGTCGGTAGCTACTTCAGTTTTCCGTTTTGGAAAGGTGGAAGATGGTGAATGGGAAGCTGGTATTAGGCGATGGCCCCAGACACTTCCTTACTGGGCTCATAAAAGAGATATAAAAGCTTCTGATGGTTTATATATGCCTGATCCTGATTCGCCTGTTCCTGACGCATATAGTGGAGCAACACCCACAACGGGTTTCGTAATGACAGCCAGGACAGATGAGCCCGTTGAACAGCCTGTAAAGGTAATGCTCGAGGTAAATCAGAACTGGGACTGGAACGAATACTGGACCAACGATAAGTTCCCGGACGATGAATATTATAAAAGATCATGTCAGCCAGCGATTGTTTATGAGGGTATTATCAATCCTGCAATGCCGGGATTGGAGGTGCTTATGAAGCCTGTAGGGCATAGTCACCCATCCGGTGCAACAGGTGAGCTCTTCGAAGATCTCAGTACAATTACAACAGCACTTAGTATTGCTGATTCAATAATTGTTTACATGGGAAAGATTAAATGACACTATTGTGAATCGATAAGTATCTTTTTAACCGTACGTGTCTTGTCTTCAAACTCTATGGTAACAAGGTATATTCCTTTCTGTACATCCGAAAAACTAATCTCAGTCCTGTTACGTGGATAATTATACTTTTCCCTGGTAGTTTCCTGTCCTATAATATTTGTCAGCCTGACAAATACAAATGCTTTATCGCTGGTTATTGTGAACCGGTTATTTGTGACAGGAACGGGAAAGATTTTTGTATTCGTATTTTCATTAAGAGCATTCTCGAGCAATGCTTTATTGTCCCCGGTAGTGTTTTTATCGGTTGTCTGTCCTGTGGCCAGCCGGGAGCCCCACAATAATAAGAATATGCAAACCACAACTATTCGCATTCAGGTGCCGGATTTTTTTGATTTATACGCAAATATCATGCTAAAGATACAAAAAAAAATTATTTCTGAGTTTTCATCAGTTTAATTGCCCTTTCCAGATCTTCTGGAGTGTCAACTCCAATACTTTCCCAGTCAGTTATCGAACATTTGATGCTGAGGCCATTCTCCAGCCACCTGTTTTGTTCAAGCGCTTCTGCTTTTTCAAGGCTTGAAGGATGGAGACTGCTTATGCGATCAAGAGTTTCAGCCCTGTAGCCATAAATGCCAAGGTGCTTGTAGAAAGTATGGTAGCTGAGCCATTTTTCCTTGTCTGCATTACGTACGTAAGGTATAGCTGACCTGCTGAAATATAAAGCATACCTTTCCTTGTTTATGATTACTTTAACCTTATCGGGGTCATTTAATGATTTCCAGTCCTTTATCTTCATTATCAGGCTGGCTATTTCTACATTTTCATCATCAAAGCATGATCCTATTTGCCGTATCTGCTCAGGCTTTATAAAGGGTTCATCACCCTGAATATTGATTACTATTTCCGGATTTATGTCATATTTCTCCCTTATGATGTTCAGAGCTTCTGCACACCTGTCGGTACCACTCCTGTGGAGGGGTGAAGTCATGATTGCCTCTCCATTAAATTCTAAGACAGTATTATAAATTCGCTTATCATCGGTTGCAACAAAAACTTTTTCAAGAGCCTGTGATGCACGCCTGTAAACATGCTCTATCATGGGTGTTTCTTCTATTTTTGCCAGTGGTTTACCCGGAAACCTGGTTGAAGCGAAACGGGCGGGAATTATTCCTATCTGAGTCATGTCAAACAATTTAATTTCCAGCTAATTTACAAAAAATGGATTTTTCAAAGTTTTAAAAAAAGATTAATTTCGCATGAATGAGGAGCAGTTTATGAAAGATTTACAGAGTATAAAACAAAGATTTGGTATTATTGGTAATTATGTTGGGTTAAACAGGGCAATTGATATAGCTGTACAGGTTGCCCCTACAGATCTCTCTGTACTTATTTCAGGCGAAAGCGGAACAGGCAAGGAGATATTTCCACAGATAATACATCAGTACAGTAAGCGCAAACACGGGCAGTATATAGCTGTCAATTGCGGGGCGATACCCGAAGGGACTATTGATTCTGAATTATTCGGGCACGAAAAAGGCTCGTTCACGGGAGCAACCGATAGCCGCAAAGGTTATTTTGAAGTCGCAAACGGAGGTACAATTTTCCTCGATGAAGTTGCCGAGCTGCCCTTATCAACCCAGGTAAGGCTGCTCAGGGTTCTTGAATCGGGTGAGTTTATAAGGGTAGGATCATCAAAAGTCCAAAAAACGGATGTAAGAGTTATAGCCGCAACAAACATTGATATACTGCAGGCTGTTAAGGCAGGTAAATTCAGGGAAGACCTGTTTTACCGCCTGAATACAGTACCCATAAAAATACCTCCACTCAAAGAAAGGGGGGATGATATATTATTGTTATTCAGGAAATTTGCAGTTGATTTTGCCGAGAAGTACCGTATGCCAGCAGTTAAACTTACTGAAGATGCCCGGATGATGCTGACATCATATTCATGGCCGGGCAATGTAAGGCAACTGAAAAATATTACCGAGCAGATATCAATTCTTGAAGGTTCAAGGGAAATAGATGCAGGGATGTTAAAAGCTTATCTGCCCGATTACGGTAGTATAAAGCTCCCTGCAGTAATACGTCGCGAAGCAGAAGGCACCTTCTCATCAGAGAGAGAAATATTGTATAAGATCCTCTTTGATATGAAGAATGATATGAATGATCTTAAAAAACTCGTTCTCGATATGTTACGTGAAGGAAACTCTGCAGTCCACATGGACGACCGGAATTCAGGCGTTATTCAGCGCTTGTATAGCGAAACAAGCCTGAGAAATGTACCCGGTGAGCATGTTGAAGGGGAGGAAAGCAGAGGTAAATTTTCAGCCGGTAAGCAGTCTGATGATATACAGGATACTGAAGAAATAGTAGAGGAGTCTCTTTCACTTGTGGATAAAGAGATAGAGTTAATTACCAAGGCACTGGAGAAGTATAACGGCAAAAGGAAGCTTGCAGCCGAAGAGCTTGGTATATCAGAAAGAACCCTGTACAGAAAAATTAAGGAGTATGGTATCGATTTGTAGATATATTTATTCACAGTTATTCTTGAGTCCGGTTATTATCCCGGTCTTTGCTTTCCTTGCATTAGCAGATTCGGGATGTACTGTAAGTTATTCAATGAGTGGAGCCAGTATTTCTCCGGATGTCAAGACTATCAGTGTGGAATATTTCCAAAACAGGGCTAACCTGGTTCAACCCGGCCTGAGCCAGTATATTACCAATGAACTGATGGATAAATGCAGGGCCCAGACAAATCTGAACTTCGTCAATGAAGCAGGTGATGTGAGTTTTGAAGGGGAAATAACCGATTACAGGACTGAACCACTTACTGTTTCGGGAGATGCAAGAGCGGCCATGAACAGGTTTACCATTGCAGTAAGGGTTAAATTCATCAACGTAATTGAACCCGATTTCAGTTATGAACAAACTTTCACAAGGTATGAAGATTATGATAGTGCAAAGGAACTGAGCCAGGTTGAACAGGAATTGAGCGAGAAGATTGTAGAACAAATAGTGGAAGATATATTTAACAGGGCATTTGTGAACTGGTAAAATGAATAAGTCAGAGTTTATAGATATTATAAAGAAACATAAAGTCTTGTCTGGTAATGAATATAATGATATTTCCAGAATAAGCATGAATTATCCTTATTTCCAGTGTGCCTATGTGTTAATGTTGAACTCTCTTTACAGGCAGGATGATATTGAATTCACGGATAAGTTAAAAGATGCAGCTATTTATATTGCTGACAGGGAAGTGCTTTATAACCTGCTTAATACTAAGGAATGGACACTAAACCAGACAGGGGAACAGGAGACGGAAAGCAGATTAAGCAATGAATCCATTGAACCTGATATCATTAAAGGGAAAGAAGAGAATAAGACACAGTATATTGAGAAGAACAAGGATGTAAGTGAAAAGTCAGATAAGCCATCAGGCATTTATGAGCCTGTCTCAGGGCGATCGCGTGAAGAATTAATACGTGAAATACAAACAAGGCTGAATGAAATAAGCGGTGAAAAGATACTGCAACTTGACGATTCGGCTGATGAGGACGATAAGCAGACCATTTCAGATGAGCCTGTTAGTGTTGATTATCAACTGCCTGAAGATAATAATTTACTTGACCTCGACCTGGAGAGCAGCGAATTATCCACGGGGGAACACGAACCCAAGAAAGACAGGGCTGAATTCGTTCATGATGATGAGTTAGTTGATAGGTTCATCACTGCAAATCCCAAAATAGAACCCAGGCAAGACAGATGGGATTCTGAACAGGAAGATATTTCTGCAAGTAGCACCGAGGAATCACCCCACCTTGTTTCGGAAACCCTTGCAAATATTTACCTTTCCCAGGGATATTACTCAAAAGCAATAAGCATTTATGAACGATTAAGTTTGAAATATCCGGAAAAAAGTAGTTACTTTGCGACGCAAATTGAAAAGATAAAAGATATTCTTGCAAAAAACTGAAGCAAATGGGAATATATGTATTTATTTCAGTAATAGTAATCATAGCATGTGTTCTGCAGGTGATGGTAGTACTTGTGCAAAATTCAAAGGGTGGAGGACTGGCTGCTAATTTCACATCAACAGGTCAGTCAATGGGAGTAAGAAAGACAGCTGATTTTCTTGAAAAAGCTACCTGGACCCTCGCAGGAGTAATACTTGTACTGAGTATTGCTTCTACAGCAGCAATACCTCATGGTGTTGAAGAAGAATCATCGAGAATACAGGACCAGATAGAGAATGCTGTCGATCCTACTGCTATACCAAACCTGCCTACTGCTATACCCGACCAGGGAGGTGATAACCAGGAGGGAGAATAAAAGATAAAAATATAAGTCATGGAAATGTCAGTTTGTCATCAGACTGACATTTTTTTTGCAATTATGACGCACAGAACAAAATAAACTGCCAAAAAAATCATTTGGCACAAATTCTGTAAAATGAGGATGTCGGTAAAATATATTGTCTAACTAATCGAGTAAATAAAATGGCAAAATTAAAAGGTAAAATATTAGCTGGTAAAGTGCTTGTTAAACCTCATGAAGCAGAGGAAAAAACTGCTAGTGGCATCATTATCCCTGACAGCGCAAAGGAAAAACCACAACAAGGGACCATAGCACTGGTTGGTGCAGCAAAAAAAGACGAGGAAATGGAGGTAAAAGCCGGAGATGTGGTATTATACGGTAAATATGCCGGACAGGAGCTCAATATTGACGGTGAAGATTACCTGCTGATGTCACAGAGTGATATTCTATACATTGTATAAACGTAATAACTTAAACTAACTGATATGGCAAAAGAAATTAGATTTGATATTGAAGCACGTAACCTTCTTAAAGAAGGTGTTGACAAGCTTGCTGATACTGTGAGAGTAACGCTTGGTCCGAAAGGAAGGAACGTAGTTCTTGAAAAAAAGTTCGGTGCACCTATGATAAGCAAGGATGGTGTAACAGTAGCCAAGGAAATTGAGCTCGATGATCCTTTTCAGAATTTGGGAGCTCAAATGGTTAAGGAAGTGGCTTCTAAAACGGGTGAGGATGCTGGTGATGGCACAACAACCGCAACGGTTCTTGCACAGGCTATAATTAATGTAGGACTGAAGAATGTTACCGCCGGGGCTAATCCTATGGAACTGAAAAGAGGCATCGATAAAGCCGTAAGCGAGGTAGTAAAACACATTGCCAAGCAGGCTAAGGTCGTTGGTGACGATCTTAATAAAATTGAACAGGTCGCCCGAATATCTGCCAATAATGATGATGAAATTGGTAGGCTTATTGCTGATGCAATGAGTAAGGTCAAGAAAGAAGGAGTAATCACGGTTGAAGAAGCAAAGGGAACCGAAACTACTGTTGAGGTTGTTGAAGGTATGCAGTTTGACAGGGGTTATATATCTGCTTATTTTGTAACCGATACAGAGAAAATGGAGGCTGATCTTGAAAATCCTTATATTCTTATTCATGATAAGAAAATATCCACCATGAAAGACCTGCTGCCCATCCTTGAAACAACAGCCCAGAATGGAAGACCCTTGATGATTATTGCTGAAGATGTTGAAGGCGAAGCTCTTGCAACACTTGTAGTAAACCGTCTGAGGGGCTCGTTGAAAGTTTGTGCTGTTAAAGCTCCCGGGTTCGGAGACAGGAGAAAAGAAATGCTGGAAGATATTGCTATTCTGACAGGAGGCACAGTAATTTCTGAAGAAAAAGGCCTTAAACTGGAGCATGCTACTCTCGACATGCTGGGACAGGCTGAAAAAATTTCTGTTGATAAGGAAAATACAACCATAGTAAATGGTGCCGGAGAAAAAGAAGCAATAGAGGCAAGAGTTGGGCAAATTAAGAAACAGATCTCAACAACCACTTCGGATTATGATAAAGAGAAACTACAGGAAAGACTGGCTAAACTTTCCGGAGGAGTTGCTGTACTCTATATTGGCGCTGCCTCAGAAGTGGAAATGAAAGAGAAAAAAGACCGCGTTGAAGATGCTCTGAGTGCAACCCGCGCAGCAATAGAAGAAGGTATAGTCCCCGGAGGTGGTGTTACATATATCCGTGCAATTGAAGCACTGGAAAAACTGGAAGGTGAAAACGAGGACCAGAATACCGGCATCGAGATTATTAAACGTGCCATTGAGGAACCTTTAAGGCAGATTGTAATCAACTCAGGTAAAGAAGGAGCGGTTGTAGCACAAAAGGTTAAGGAAGGGAAAGAAGATTTCGGATATAACGCACGTATTGATAAATTCGAAAACCTCTATGATTCAGGAGTAATTGATCCTGCTAAAGTAGCTCGTATAGCTCTTGAGAATGCGGCATCAATAGCTGGCATGTTCCTTACAACTGAAGCAATAGTGGTTGAAGAAAAAGAAAAGGAACCAATGCCAAATCCCGCAATGGGCGGCGGAGGTATGCCAGGCATGATGTAATACGCGAATTGTCGCGAATTTGAACGAATTAACGCTGATTAGAGTAAAGAAGCCGGGGTATTACACCGGCTTCTTTGTTTCTAAATCCATTCTCAACCCATTCTCAAGTAATAATTATATATTTGCGCTTAATCTGAGGTATGATATCGGCAATGGAAAACATTCGCAATTTTTGTATAATAGCTCATATTGATCATGGTAAAAGTACTCTTGCCGACAGGCTGCTTGAGAAGACCGATACACTGAGTGAGCGTGACAGGAAAGACCAGGTACTGGATAGTATGGATCTTGAGAGGGAGAGGGGTATTACTATCAAGAGTCATGCTATACAGATGAGGTACCTCTGCCGGGGCACTGAATATACACTGAACCTTATTGACACTCCGGGGCATGTTGATTTTTCATATGAGGTATCAAGATCAATAGCGGCATGTGAAGGAGCGCTGCTTGTTGTTGATGCCACCCAGGGAATACAGGCACAGACAATATCAAATCTTTATATGGCAATTGATCATAATCTTGAGGTAATTCCTGTACTGAATAAAATGGATATGGCAAGTGCAATGCCCGAGGAAGTGAAGGATCAGATTGTTGATCTGATTGGATGCGACAGGGACGATATAATAGAAGCAAGCGCAAAAACAGGCATGGGCGTTGATTTGATACTGGAAAGAATAGTAAGTTCAATACCTCCTTCGCAAGGAGATCCGGATGCACCATTGCAGGCTCTTATCTTTGATTCGGTATTTAATTCATTCAGGGGCATAATAGCTTACTTTAAAATAGTAAACGGGACTCTCAGAACGGGAGACAGGGTTAAGTTTTTTAATACCGGTAAACAGTATGATGCCGATGAAATAGGTGTACTGAAGATAAGGCAGGAACCCAGGGAGTCGCTTGGTGCCGGCAATGTTGGATATATTATTTCAGGTATCAAGGAATCCAGGGAGGTAAAGGTTGGAGATACCATAACCCATCTTGACAGGCCCTGTGATAAGGGTATTGAAGGATTCGAAAATGTAAAGCCAATGGTTTTTGCAGGGATGTATCCCATTGTTGCCGATGATTACGAAGATCTGCGTTCCTCAATTGAAAAACTGCAATTGAATGATGCATCACTGTCATTCATTCCTGAATCATCAGCAGCCCTTGGTTTTGGATTCAGATGCGGATTTCTGGGACTGCTGCATATGGAGATCATCCAGGAAAGACTCGACAGGGAATTTGATATGGAAGTTATTACCACTGTTCCCAACGTTTCTTACAATGTCTATACAACTTCAGGTGATATGATTGAAGTGCATAATCCATCAGGATTGCCTGCCGTTACAAATATCGACAGGATTGAAGAGCCATATATTATGGCTCAGATTATAACAAAGTCAGAATACGTTGGTAATATAATGACCTTATGCATAGATAAAAGGGGCACTTTTAAGAACCAGGTTTACCTGACAAGCGACAGGGTTGAGATTACATTCGAACTGCCACTTGCTGAAATAGTGTTCGATTTTTATGATAAGCTTAAAAGCCTTTCAAGGGGATATGCTTCTTTCGATTATCATTATTCATCGCATAAGAAAGCCGACCTGGTAAGACTTGATATCCTGCTTAACGGTGAGATGGTTGATGCTCTTTCAACGTTAATCTTCAGGGGGCATTCCTATGATTTTGGCAGGAGAATGTGTGTTAAGCTAAAAGAATTGATCCCAAGGCAACAATTTGACATAGCAATACAGGCAGCCATAGGAGCAAAAATTATTGCCCGTGAAACTGTTAAGGCTGTCAGAAAAGATGTTACGGCAAAATGTTACGGCGGTGACATTACCAGGAAAAGAAAATTGCTTGAGAAGCAGAAGAAAGGAAAGAAACGGATGAGGCAGGTTGGTAATGTTGAAGTTCCACAACAGGCATTCCTTGCAGTATTAAAAATGGATTGAGAAGCTTTTTGTTTTATAAAAAAGATGCTATTTTCGAAAAGTTATAATATGTTAAGATATTTACAAGTATACCTTAACCCTCAAATCTAACCTGGGCGATACCCCTTTTGTATTGATCAAAAGGGGTTTTTAATCGCATAGCAGTTTGTATCCCTTGCCATGAACATTGAGTATGGTAACTGATGGATCAGTTTTAAGGTATTTCCTCAGTTTGGTAATATATACATCCATACTGCGCGCATTGAAATAATTATCATCAATCCATATGGTCCGTAATGCATAATTCCTTTCCAGTACTTCGTTTTTGTTCTTGCAGAGGAGCTTAAGTAATTCTGATTCCTTTGTTGTTAATTTATGCGAATCTTTGCCAGACTCGAGAATTTGTGTAAGAGGATAGAAGGTAAATTTTCCAAATTTATATTCGTCGGCGTCCTCCTCCTTATGCGATTTTGTTCTCCTGAGTATCGCTTCGATTCTGTATATCAGTTCTTCCATCGAGAATGGTTTGGTGATATAGTCATCAGCACCTGCCGCAAATCCCTCAATCTTATCTTTCTCCAGTGATTTTGCTGTAAGAAAAATAACCGGTATGTCTTTTTCTATCTTTCTAATCTTCTTTGCCAGGCTTATTCCGTCAATTTCAGGCAGCATGATATCGAGCAGGCAGAGATCAAAAGCCTCTGTTCTGAAAGTGTCCAGCGCCTTCTGACCACCCGCCAGATGAACAACCTTATAGCCTTTTGCTTTTAGATAATCAGTAAGTAATGTTCCGAGGTTACTGTCATCTTCAGCCAGTAATATTTTTGTCATAATCAGTTATTTTTTGGAAGACTGATACTAAAGTGTGTCCCTTTATTTATTTGACTATGAACATCGATAGTACCGTTATGTTCGTCTACTATTTTCTTAACGTAACTCAGTCCCAGTCCGAATCCTTTAACATTATGAACATTCCCTGTAGGAACCCTGTAAAACTTGTCGAAGATCCTCTTTATATCATCCTTCTTAATACCAATGCCTTTATCCGATACTGAAACAGTAAGCTGCTTATCGTCATCAGTAGTCCTGATTGTTATATAAGGAGAGCCGTTAGAATACTTAATTGCATTATCAAGGAGGTTGGAAATCATATTAAATATATGTGCTTCATCAATATTCAGATCGGGATCTTTTGCATTAAGATCCTTTATCAATTTACCATCGGTGTCGGATATCTGTAGCTTGAAGTTGTCAATAGCACTGTTTATGATGCGGTGAATATCAGTTTTGACAAGATTCAGTTCCAATGTACCCAGGTCAAAAGCCGAAGCCTGGAGTACTTTTTCAACCTGATATTTCAGCCTTATTGACTCGTCATTTAGTATTTTTGATATTTTATCAAGACTCTTCTTATTATGCGAAATACTATTGTCACCTATCATCTGTGAGGCGAGTGAAATTGTGGAGATAGGTGTCTTTAATTCATGAGTCATATTATTAATGAAGTCGTTACGAATTTCTGATATCCTTTTCTGCCTCAGTATAATCAGGATGTTACTGACTGAAAAAACAATCAGGAAGAGGGTTACAATAATCGAAGATACGCCCATGAATCCGATCTGTTTGAATAGATAATTTTTCTCCCTGGGGAAATAAAGATAGATCATATTCTGTCCCGGGACAGGGTCGTTTGGGAATAGCTGCCTGATATATTTGTTGGCATCAGATCCCATATCAAATCCATCACTGCTATATACAGGGTTACCTGCTGAGATTATAGCAAATTCATAATCAAGTGATATTCCAAGTCTTCTGAGGGTTTGATCAATATGGTTATTGATCATTTCAGGATTTACTCGTTCAGCAAGCTCAGGTGTTTCGGATATAATTTTACCCATTATACTCTCAAGCAAAATTGTTTTGTTCGTTATCCTGTCAGTAATCCCTGCCCTCAGGCTCTGAGTCGATAACTCGGGTATTTCTTCTTCAGGGTAGAAGAACTCATCATCAGAGTAAAAAAGTATTTTCTGCCCTTCCCTGCTTATCGTAAGTGAGGCAATGACGTCATCCTGCCCTTTCAGCAGGGGTATGTTGGATTCTGACTGGTAACCGCGCAACTGACGTTCAAGAACTGACCGGGAAGGTACAATGGCCACTACAGAGTCGGCCATGGGCAAGTCGATCTCTTCTATTATTCTCTCTATTGTTTCCTGTTGTTCCAGGTCAAGAACAACAGCTTTGAGTGCATTGTTAACATATACACGGAACTGCTGGTTTTTTGCCTCGATTGCATTATTGATCCAGTAAATCTGTATAATTATCAGGCCGGATAAGACAATCGAAATAATTACAGCAAGTGTTATGATAATTTTTTTTTTCATCTTTTACTTTGATACCCTCCTGTCATCCTGTGTAATTATCCTGCTTCTATTATACAAAAATATTTCATACAATTAACATTAAGAGCTTTTTAACTTAATTTAACTTCATTTTAAGATTATAAGCGTATATTCTTCAGGCTAATGGTACAACTTTTGTTAAATATATTATCAAAATGCTCTTTGAAAGATGATATCCAGAAAAATGCACAGAAATAAAATTGGCATGATGTTTGTGATTAATTTAATGAGGTTTTTTTCATAGGTTAGATTAGTTAGTTTTTGGGTTAACAGGAAATGGGAGGTGAGCCATCACCTCCTTATTTAACCAGAGGTACACTTTTCATAACTTAGGTTTTAGGTTTTAGGGTTAGTTAAGAATGAGCGGATAAATAATTATTCGCTCATTTTTCTTTTAGTTCCTGAAGAGGTTAAGCCTTAGAGTTTCTATTTCAGGGTAATATTTTAAGAACTGAGGATTCTACCTGCTTTTTTTTATCAAGTATAAAAACTCCCGTTATTTCCCTGATAGATCTTATTTTATGGATTATGTTATTTAATGTTTCATTGTCGGGTATCTCTTTTATCCTCAGGATATAGTCTAGCGAAGGAATTTTGTTCAGCAGTGTATTATTGCCCGATCGGTTTCTGATAAGTTCATATGCTACCTCGCTGAATTTTGAGTCAGAAGTGAATCTTGAAAACCGGATTTCCTTTTTATCTATGGTTTTGCTTACCGGGCTATTGCTTCTGAGGTTAATACCGAGTGCCTCATTAATAAGTAATGACACCTTGTAATCAGCTTCAGGTGACACAAGGCCTAAAAACTGATCTGAATTACTAATGTCAACAGCCAGTTTATGCAATGTCTTTTTTGCCGGGGGTTTCATATTCAGACTTAAATGCCAAATAAAGGTAGCAAAAAGATTTAATCAATAAATCCTATTCTGTTGATTTTCCTTACGGCATTGAGTGAGGCTTCCTGTTCAGCTTCTTTTTTTGAGGAGCCGCTGCCCTCCCCGAATATTTCATTGTCTATGCGCAGTATGGTTGTAAAAACATATTTCTTCTTGACAAAATCATAATCTTCATTATAATTGAAGCTGATCTGCTTCTGCAGCTTTTGCGCCCACTGGAAAACCTGACTCTTGTAATCAGTTTCGGTTTTTATTAGATTGTTCAGATCAATGTGATCGCTTAAGATATGACTTATGATAAACTTTTTCGTTCTCGTATACCCTTTGTCAATGAATATAGCTCCGATAAGTGCTTCAAGGGCATCTCCAAAAATATTTATGGAAGAAGAATTATTAATATGGCTTATGATAAGATTATTTATGTCCATAGAAAGAGCCAGTTTATTCAGAGTGCTCCTGTTAGCTATCCTGGACCTGAGTTTCGTAAGTTCCCCTTCAGAAGCTTCCGGGAAATTCCTGTACAGGTATTCTGAAAGTACTGCATCAAGGATGGCATCACCAAGGTACTCGAGGCGTTCATTATTTATAATGCTGCCATCAGACAATTCAATTTTCGCCGAGCGATGGATAAAGGCCATATCATAGATATCCTTTTTTGATGGACTGAAGCCCAGTATCTTTCTCAGTGCAGACCGGAATGCCTTTTTGTTAAGTATTTCTGTGCTCTTATTGATGTTGTGGTTTAATGACACAACCGGTATTTAGATTTTCTTAATTATTATAGAAGCATTATGCCCTCCAAAACCGAATGTATTGCTTACAGCACTGTTAATTTCCCTTTGCTGGGCATTATTCTTAGTAAGATTCAGGTTTAAGTCAATATTAGGATCAGCAGTTGTTTGATTAATAGTGGGAGGTACAATATTATGTTGAATCGCCATTATGGAAGCTATGGCTTCAACAGCACCGGCGGCTCCGAGGAGGTGACCTGTCATTGATTTCGTGGCACTTATATTCATTTTATACGCGTGCTCCCCGAACAAATTTACTATGGCCCTGGTTTCAGAAATATCACCCAGCGGTGTTGCGGTGCCATGCACATTTATGTAATCAATGTCTTCTTTTTTCAGACCTGATTCTTCCAGGGCAATTTTCATTACCTTATATGCCCCTATTCCATCAGGATGTGGTGCTGTAATATGATAAGCATCTGCAGTCATACCTGTTCCGCAGATTTCACAGTATATCTTTGCACCTCTGGCTTTGGCATGCTCATAATCTTCAAGTATAAGACAACCTGCTCCCTCACCCATAACAAAGCCGTCGCGGTTAAGATCCATTGGCCTCGATGCGGTTTTATACTCTTCATTGTTCGTTGACATCGCCTGCATTGAGTTAAAGCCTCCGATGCCTGCTTCATTGATCGCAGCTTCAGAGCCACCTGTGATAAATAGTTGAGCTTTGCCCAGCTTGATCAGGTTAAAAGCATCAATGATTGCATGTGATGAAGATGCACAGGCTGATACAGTGCCATAATTGGGACCTTCAAAACCGTATTTGATGGAAATATGCCCCGCAGCAATGTCAGAAATCATTTTTGGGATAAAGAAAGGGCTGAAACGGGGAACACCGTCCCCCGTAACAAACCCTGTAATTTCTTTTAGAAATGTATCTATCCCTCCAATACCCGAAGCCCATATTACTCCAGCCTGGTCTTTGTCAATCTTTTCCAGATCAAGCCCTGAATTTTTCATTGCTTCATCGACAGCAACCATGGCGTACTGGGCATAAACATCCAGCTTGCGGACTTCCTTACGGTCAAAATAGTCAGCCGGGTCATAGCCTTTGATCTCACAGGCAAATCGCGTTTTGAATTTCTCAGCATCAAAACGTGTGATCCAATCCGATCCACTGGTACCGGATTTTAATCCATCCCAGAATTCCTCAATTTTTTTACCGATCGGAGTTATGGCTCCTATACCAGTAACTACAACCCTTCTCATGTTTTTTGATTTCTCTGGTTATGCAATATTATTTTGCATTTTCCTCGATGTACTTGATGGCTTCACCAACAGTGCTGATGTTTTCTGCCTGATCATCCGGAATCCCCAGATTGAATTCCTTTTCAAATTCCATGATAAGCTCAACAGTGTCAAGAGAATCAGCACCCAGGTCATTAGTAAAACTAGCCTCAGGGGTAACTTCTGATTCGTCAACTCCTAGTTTGTCAACGATGATCTCTATTACTTTTGCTGCAATATCAGACATAATCTCAAATTTTGGTTAATAATAATTACATTTAAAACCTTGCAAAGAAATATATTTGTACAATATTTTTCAAACAAATTTCAAAATATTTGTTAAATATAATACATATAATTGATATTCAAACAAATGACAATATTTTGTATGCTTCTGATGAAATCCTGAAAATTATTATATAGTGTTCATAATGAAGAACATAGCAATTTTTGCCTCCGGCTCAGGGACGAATGCTCATAAGCTGATGGAATTTTTTTCGACCAGTAAAACGGCAAAAGTAAAACTTGTATTATCAAACAAAGCCGATGCATTTGTATTAGAAAGGGCTAAGAAGTTTTCAGTTCCAACACTCATTTTCGACCGCGATGATTTGTATAATAATGGGAAGGTATTAAAGGTGTTGCTTGAAAGCGATATACATTTCATTGTGCTTGCCGGTTTTCTGTGGCTTATCCCAGGCGAAATACTCAGTCGTTATCCCGGGAAGATAGTGAATATTCATCCTGCACTGCTTCCAGATTATGGTGGCAAAGGGATGTATGGGAGCAGGGTTCACAGGGCAGTTATAGATAATAATGAGAAAGAATCAGGGATAAGTATACATTATGTCAATGAATGCTATGATGAAGGAGACATTATTTTCCAGGCAAAATGTGAGGTTAAACCTGGTGATACCCCTGAATCACTTGCAGAAAGAATACATAAGCTCGAGCACAAATATTATCCCGTAGTTGTAGAAAAGCTGATCATGAAGGATCAGAATGAATCTATAAGCTGAACCATTACCTTGCTTATTTTTTCATATTTTTCTCTGTTTTCCTCTGATACGGGTTCAACAGGTGGTGCGTCCACCTGCAGAGGATCAACAGCATATCCATTTTTATAAAACCTGAAATCGAGATGTGGACCGGTGGATAATCCTGAGCTTCCTACATATCCTATTATATCCCCCTGTTTTACGTATTTACCCACATTTATGTCTTTACCGTAACCACTGAGGTGCATGTAGGCAGTTGTATATACACTGTTATGCCTGATCTTTACTATCCGGCCTGATCCACTCTGGTATTCTTGCATAATTATCCTTCCATCGCCTATGGATTGTACGGGAGTACCAACGGGAGCGGCATAATCCACTCCATGATGCGGCCGTCGAATTCTCAATATTGGATGCAACCTGCTATCTGAATACCTGCTGCTGATACGAGAGTATCTCAGTGGGGCTTTAAGGAATGCCTTACGGAGACTGTTACCGTCCAGATCGTAAAAACTTTCTTCTCCTCCCTGTATCAGGGGTATAGCATAAAACTCTGTGCCGGCATGATTGAAGCAGGCAGCAACTATGCGGTTAACTCCATTTGAAATTGTATCAACGTATTCCTCTTCGTAAATAACCTTGAACATATCACCTTCCTGGAGGCCAAAAAAATCTATTGACCAGGCATATATTTCTGACAGTTCTGAGGCAATTACGGGATTAATGTTATAATCAAACATCGCATCCCATAATGATGTTTTTATAGACCCCCGGGCATATTTTAGTTCCAGCCTGGCAGGCCTTTCCATCTTCCTGATGACAGGTCCTTCTTTAAAGTCCAGGATATAATGGTTTATTATATCATGCTCATAGATCATATATTCAAGCCGGCGGGCAGTATCCTTTTTTAGATAAAGGCTGTAATTATTTCCGGCTCTGATTTTTCTCACATCAAAAACATCACCTGAATTCCTGATCAATGTTTCAATATCATTATAACTTATATTATAATCATCAAGTATTTCGGAGAGAAACTGGTTACGTTTTACTTTACCATTTATTATTTCATAGGATGTTGTATCTATTCCATAACGGTCAGTAATTTGTTTCGGGGTTTCATAATCGTGGACTTCAACTTCTTGAACGGTGATTACATTGCCGTCAGTTTCAGTGCAACCGTATAATATAATGGCAGATAATATAATTGCTAATACACAATGCAACCTGTTCATACAACAACGTTTATTATTCTGCCTTTGACGATTATTATCTTGCGGGGTTTCTTTCCGTCCAGCCACCTTGCTGCTCGTTCATCGCTTATCACTGCATTTTCTATTTCATCATCGTGCATGTACAGCGGCAGTTCCAGTTTGAATCTCAGTTTACCGTTAAAAGATACAGGATATTCAAATATCTCTTCTTTCAGGTAGCTTTCATTCACCTCCGGCCAGTCAATATATGCAAGGCTTACATTATTTCCATATAACTCCCAGAGTTCCTCGGCAAGGTGAGGAGCGAAGGGGTGGAGTATTTTAGCGAAAATGCCTGCAGTTTCTTTATTCAGTTTACCTTTTTTTATAGCTATATTAGTGAATATCATAAGTGAAGAAATAGCAGTATTGAATCTTAAATTCTCAATATCATTTTCCACTTTCCTTATTGTCTTATGAAGGGCCTGCAATATTGCACTGCTCTCTGGTTCATCAGTAATATTTGATAAATCTCCGAATAATCTTGTAACCTTCGTCAGGAAGCCAAACACACCTTTTACACCTTTTTCATCCCAGGGCTTTGAGGCGTCAAGAGGACCCATGAACATTTCATATAGTCTGAATGAGTCGGCACCGTATCTTTGGATAATATCATCAGGATTCACAACATTTTTCAGTGACTTTGACATTTTTGCCACCAGCTGGGTGAGCTGTTCACCTGTTTCCCCGTTAAAATATTTACCGTCTTTTTCCTCCACCAGATCGGCTGATACTTTAGCACCCGACTTTGTCTCATATGCGAAAGCAAGTATCATGCCCTGGTTAAAGAGTTTCAGATATGGTTCGTCATGGGAAACGATTCCGAGATCATATAATACTTTGTGCCAGAAACGGCTATAAAGGAGATGAAGAACGGCATGTTCAGCACCTCCGATATAAAGGTCAACAGGCATCCAGTATTTTTCTTTTTCCTTACTGAAAATAGCTTTATCGTTATGAGGATCAATAAACCGAAGGTAGTACCAGCATGATCCGGCCCACTGTGGCATTGTATTCGTTTCCCTCCGGCCTTTCATTCCATTTTCACTTTCTACGGTTAACCACTCGGTAGCATTTGCCAGGGGGGATTCACCGCTTTCACTGGGTTGATATTTTTCAAGCACAGGTAGCTCAAGAGGTAATTCGGATTCATCAAGAACCGAAATAGTGCCGTCTTCCCAGTGTATTACGGGGAATGGTTCTCCCCAGTATCTCTGACGGCTGAAAAGCCAGTCGCGTAATTTGTAATTTACTTTGGCTTCACCCAGTTCTCTGGATTCCAGCCACCCGATGGTTTTCTTTATTCCTTCTTCCTTCTTCAGTCCGTTTATATCAAGACCGGTTGTCTTGTCAGATGAGTTTATATAGGTGCCGTCTTCTGTCCAGCATGCCTTTCCATCTAATACCTGTGATCTCAGTTCCGGATCATCAGTATCTGGGTTCATGATGCATTCAATAGGAAGTCCGAATTTGCCTGCAAATTCAAAATCTCTTTCGTCGTGGGCGGGTACGGCCATTATCGCACCTGTGCCATAGCCAGTGAGCACATAGTCAGCAATCCAAACGGGTATTTTCTTGTTGTTTACAGGGTTAATTGCATATGACCCGGTAAATACACCTGTTTTTTCCTTTGAAAGGTCGGTACGGTCAAGATCCGATTTTAGTGAGGCTTCCCGGATATACTTGTTTACTTCTTTTTCTTTTTCTTTGGCAGTCAGTTTTTTTGTCAGTTCATGCTCGGGGGCAAGTACCATATATGTAGCTCCAAACAAAGTATCCGGTCTTGTAGTGAATACGGTTATTATATCACCTGTGTTTTCAGTGTGGAATTTTACTTCTGCACCGGTTGATTTACCTATCCAGTTACGCTGCTGGTCTTTGATACCTTCAGGCCAGTCAAGCTTATCAAAGCCTGTTAGCAGTCGTTCAGCATAATGTGGTATGCGTAGCATCCACTGCTTAAGGTTCTTTTTTTCCACCGGGTGCCCGCATTTTTCATGTGAGCCGTCGTTCAGCACTTCTTCATTGGCACATACAATCTTACAGCTTGGGCACCACCATACCAGTGCATCATCATAGTAAGCCAATCGCTTACTGTCAATATAATTTTGTACAGAGTCGTTTCCTTTGATTTTGATATTTTCAGGTATCTCAAGTTCATTTATGTGTCTTCCCTTCTGCAGTTTTTCATCATACCAGGTATTGAATAATTGTATGAAAATCCATTGTGTCCATTTAAAGTAGCCCGGATCACTGGTTTTTATTTCCCTGGCCCAGTCATAACTTAGCCCTATCTCCTTTATCTGGCGCCTGAAAGTGTCACAATTCTTATTGGTGGTGATGGAGGGATGTGTACCGGTTTCCATGGCATATTGTTCAGCGGGTAATCCAAAAGCATCCCATCCCATCGGGTGAAGGACATTGTATCCCTTCATTCTTTTGTATCTCGCTACAATGTCGGTGGCAGTATAGCCTTCGGGGTGACCAACATGAAGACCTGAACCAGAAGGGTAGGGAAACATGTCAAGGATATAATATTTTTTAGGGTTACTTATATCATTGTATGTCTTGAAAGTATTGTTCTCTTCCCAGTATTTTTGCCATTTTTTTTCTATTTCCCTGAATTTATATTCCATTACGGCAATTGAATTACTATTACTTATATGGTCTGCGAAATTATGAAAAACTTGGCAATTATCATTATCTGGCACTTGCTTTGAAATATCAGTAACAGGAGTTAATTTAGCAGCATTATATGGTTCCGTAGTTCAAATGGATAGAATGACAGATTCCGGTTCTGTTGGTTGGGGGTTCGAATCCCCCCGGAATCACAATAAAACTAAAGATAAAAGACAAAAGTTAAGAGACAAAAGTACAGACGAAGCACCGCTTCGTCTCAAATATTATTATAGGAAAGTGATTAATGTATAAATATTTATTTGGACCTGTGCCGTCAAGGCGATTGGGAATGTCGCTGGGTGTAGACCTGGTACCGCGGAAAGTTTGTTCCCTGGACTGTGTGTACTGTGAAGTTGGTAAGACAACTAAACTTACCACCGAAAGAAGGGAATATATTCGTTTTGATCGGGTGAGTGAAGAACTCAGGCATTTTTTTGAAAATAATCCTGATCCTGATTATATAACTTTTTCAGGTTCCGGTGAACCTACGCTCAACATACGTATAGGTGATGTTCTGCATTTCGTAAAGAAGCTTAAACCAGGAATTCCTGTAGCAGTTCTTACCAATGGGACATTATTATCCGACAGTAATGTTCGCAATGATATTAAAGATGCAGATGTTGTACTGCCTTCTCTCGATGTGGCAACAGAGGGGGCGTTTAACAGACTAAACCGTCCGGCACCGGGGCTTAATATCGATGATTACATACAGGGGATTGTTGATTTCAGGAAAGAATATAAGGGGGAAATCTACCTGGAAATTTTTCTTCTTCCAGGCTACAATATGGATTATGATGAATTGGATGCATTAAAGAAGGCCATACATATGATAGGACCTGATTCAGTGCAGCTTAATACACTTGACCGGCCGGGCACATTGCCTGATCTGAAGCCTGCAACAACAGAGGAACTGGAAAAAGTAATTGAATACTGGGAAATGCCCAATGTCGAAATAATTGCTGCTGCAGCAAAGCGTAAGCAGGTGCTTTCATACAGGAAAGATGCTGAAGATGCCATTATGGAGATGATATTCAGGCGACCCTGTACAATTGATGACATAAGCAAAACATTGGGCATGCATATCAGTGAGATAAATAAATACCTTGATGTACTGGAAGCGGAAAAGAAGATTGAAAGCGTTCACCAGGAGCGAGGCATTTTTTATAAACCCATTACCACCTTGTAGTGAAGATGCCCGGGTTGTGTATCTTTACAATAAGCGCAAAAATTGTGAGTCTCTCCGGTTATTTAACACAATGCATTTATAACGAATAATTTGTTGTATATTGCTGCAATTAATAGATAAACAGGGCAGATCCAATAGTATAAATCAATGAAAAGAAGGATCAGTATTATTCTGGCTTTTGCCTGTTTACATGCAGGTCTTATTGCCCAGGATGAGCCTTTACTGCCTTTTAAAACTGACAATCCACCTGAAATAGACGGTTTCCTTTATGACAGTGTCTGGAGCACTGCCCCCTCTGTAACCGGCTTTAAATCCTTCATACCTGATTTTGGAAAAGATCTGGATTTTGCAACGGTTGTATACATGGCTTACGATGAAGAAAATCTCTATTTTGCCTACAGGTGTTTTGATGATGAACCGGAAAAGATCAAAGCATCCGTCAATTCAAGGGATAATATACTAAATGATGACTGGGTTTGTATTAACCTTGACAGTTTTCATGACCAGCAATCACTGTACGCGTTCTATATAAACCCGCACGGAATACAAATGGATAGCCGGTTTGCCGGGGGGCTTGAAGATCCAAGTGTTGATTTTGTCTGGTACAGTGCCGGCACTATTGATGATCAGGGTTATATTGTTGAGGTACAGATCCCACTTAAAAGCATACGTTTTTCGAACAGTGAGCCGGTGGAAATGGCAGTGTTTTTTGAAAGGAAGATAAGCAGGCAGGCAATACATGGGTCCTATCCACCCATGGACGCTGAAAAAGGTTATGCTTTCCTGACTCAGATGAAGCCTATGATATATTATGATGTAAAGCACTATTCTCTTTTTGAGGTATTGCCTGCATTCACTTATTTATACCGCAACAGGCACACAGAAGGCGAAATGCTTAAGGATGAGCGTTCACCAAAATTTAGCCTGACAACCAAGTATGGGATTACATCACAGCTTATTCTTGACGGAACGTTAAATCCTGATTTCAGCCAGGTTGAAGCTGATGCAGGACAGGTAGACATTAACCTGCGTTACAGGGTATTTTATCCGGAGAAAAGACCCTTCTTTCTTGAAGGGCACGATAATTTCAATTTTGCTGCCACCCAGGCTGATGAACATGACCCTGTGAATACACTGGTGCATACGCGTTCAATAGTTAATCCTTATGCGGGTGTCAAGCTTACCGGCAAGATTGGGGACAGACTCACCCTTGCTGCACTTTACGCGGCCGACCGTGTACAAAGCGATTATGATTCTGTTGACAATGCCATGGCTCATTTTCCCATAGTGAGGATGAAATATAGTCTGTCAGATGATAGTTTCCTGGGCGCTATCTATACAGGAATGGAGCTCGACAACTTATTTAACAGGTTGGGAGGGCTTGACGGGCTCCTCCGGGTTAGCAAAGCCAGTGCAATTCAATATAATGCCGTGTTTTCCTCGAACAAGGACAGACAGGGGGGTGAAATTCAAAATGGATATATGCTCGCAGCAGAATACGGGCATGATAGCAGGAACATAAGTTATTCTTTTGGCGGGAAGAGTATCAGTACCGGTTTTATTACCTCTACCGGATTTATCAACCGTACAGGCATTAACTACTTTAAAGGATTATTAAAACCCAAATTCTACCCTGAAAAGGAATTTATACAACGCATTGACCTGGAGCTTTTTACCAGACAGGCTTATGATATTGAATACGAATTATGGGAAACGGTGGATCACATTGCCAGCTGGATATATTTCAGCGGATCAACATATATTAAGCTAAAGGCAGAATATGCAACCGAGATATTCAGGGCAGAGCGATTTAAGACTGGTGGCTTTCATTCTCTTGTTAGTACCCAGATTGGTAAAAGAATAAACCTGGCAGGTTTATATCAGCATCTTGGTGCAATATTTTACTCAGCGGAACCTTACCAGGGTGTGACCAACAACTTTGTTTTTATGGGTGAGTACAAACCCTCGGAGAAATTACACCTGGACCTTACATTCAGATATTCTGATTTCAATGATGGCATAACAGGTGATCAGGTTTATGATTATTCAATACTGAGAGGTAAGATAACATACCAGATGAACAAATATTTCTTCCTGAGGGTAATTGGAGAGTATAACAGTTACAGGGAAGAATTGCTTACTGATTTTCTGGCTTCGTTCACTTATATTCCGGGAACGGTTGTATATCTTGGCTATGGTTCACTTTATGAAAGAACAAAGTGGGAAGATGGCAGGTATATCAGGGACGAGCGTTTTCTTGAGACAACAAGAGGTTTCTTTTTTAAATGCTCCTACCTGTTCAGGTTTTAATACGTTTGAAGCATTCTTATGTCTGAAATGATACTGCCTGCCGATTCGATACTTCTGACAGGAGAGAGGCCCAGCATTTTCCTCACAGCATTAAGATCAGATATCAATATATCACCTTTATCAAATAATATGTCATAGAGTATTGCGGATTTAAGTGAATTACCCCTGCTGCGCACAGTAAAATCAACGTTTCTTCCGGGGAAAATATGGAAGTACCTGTGGGAATCATCAAGGTATTTTATTACCCATTGTGATGCATCTGACAGCTTATGTTTCCTGTAACCTTTTTTTGTTTCTTCTATCCAATTAAGAAATGACTCTTCAGTCTTGATATTTTCTTTTTCCCTTAGCAGGTTTATTTCTCTGACAATATCAGGGAGATCTAGTTTGCCGGTATAAATATCTGCCACGGAGGTGCCTATATGTTTAAGCAAAGGAATGATATTTCTTCTGATCTTTTCTTCGCTAACTACCGAGCATATACTGGTAAAAGACCTGATATAACCCATATGGTGTTTTAGGGGATTTAGATTTATGGGTTCCGGTATGTTATTCCAATTTTTCATCAGGCACAGATAAAAAAGCCCTGACTGTTTGGTGGCCAGGGCTTTGCTATAATGTTGTAAGATCAATCCAGAGAGGTGATTTTTTCAACTGGTGTATTGGCGTACATGATCTTCAGAGCGTTAGCCCTGCGTAAAGCCTGCTTGACTTCCGTAACTATCTGCATTCGTGTATTCTTGTCAATTTTCAGGGACACGAGCATTTTAGCCTGCTCGGCTTCATCCAGACTTTCTCTTTCCTGGGCTATAAAGTCCTGAATATCATCTATTTCTTTAAATGCATCGTTTAGCTGAATTTTTGGCTCTGAGCCAAATGTAGCCTGGAGCTGTGGCAAAGGTTCACCTATATAAATAAAGCTTGCCAATGACTTTTTCTCCAGTTTTTTCCCTTGAGTAGCATCAGGTAATCTTACCTGTATTTTAAGTTCAACCTCCCTCATAACCGTAACTGTCATGAAGAAGAACAAAAGCATAAATACGATATCGGGTAGAGATGCGGTATTTATTCTACCCATACCGGCTTTCCCTGTATGTCTTTTAAACTTACTCATATTACTCTCCTCCGATCTTTTTAGGTTCTGCTTCTGAGATAGGCGCGTTATAATAATCATCGACTGCGGCCATTTGATCTTCACTTAGATCGTCATAACGCATGCCCCATGTTTGCATTGCCAGCTCATCTCTTACTTCATCCCTTGCAGCCAGCAATTCGTTTTGTACGGCTATATATACACCATAGGATGTACCATAGTCGTTTTGCAGTGATATTACAGCCTGTTTAGCCACCCGGACTAAACCAAAATAAGGAATATTCTTTTCAATTTTTTCTGGCAAATTCTCCGCATCGTTCGGATTAAGGATGAATTCCTTGGTAATGTCTTTGAGTTCACCTATTTGTATGATTTCGCCTTCCACCAGAAGCATATTATCCTTGTTTACTTTTACCACAAGGATATTTCTTTCATGGATCTGCTGATCCTCGCTTTGTTCTACATTTGGATCCTGCATGGGCGGGAGTAATCGCATCAGCCCTGTATCCGTTTCCATGGTGGTTGTTACCAGGAAAAAGATAAGAAGGAGGAATGCTATATCTGCCATTGGGGCAGCATTTATCTGTTCTACTTCCCTTCTTGCCATAATTATAATTTTTTATTTCCCCACACGGGGAGTTTATTAATCACTACTTAAAAATTCTCGAGACCGATGACCATATTATGGCCAGGAAAGCAAGACCTACAAGAAAATAAGCAGTAAACAATCCTGTGTCAACATACTTCAATGTAGCTGGATCATTACCCTTACCGGTAAAATAAGGCAGGTTTAACACTGTGTCGTCAGCCATCAAGTATGCGACGACAATAACAACGACTGCCCCGGCAAGGAATATAAGACCTTTCTTTATGCCTTTGGGATTTATTATCATATTAATTATAGAGAAGATAATTGTAATCCCTGCAGCTATAAAAAACAATATATATGCATAGGAAAGGAATGTCTGTGTAATAAGCGGTTCTTCCAGTCTGGTACCTGCAGTTCCTTCCACCAAATTGCCGAAATAAAATAATACAGCAAATACTATGGTTACGGCCATCAGCACCCAGAGTATTATCTGTATAATTCTGCTAGTTATATTTGACATAATATTTACTTTTTAAGGTTGTGCTTAACAATTATGTCAACAAGTGAGATTGAAGCATCTTCCATCTGGTTTGTCAGGCTATCGATTTTTGAAAGGATAGTATTATAAAAAACCTGGAGGATAACTGCAACGATAAGACCTGATACTGTAGTAATAAGAGCAATCTTAATACCACCTGCAACAAGACCTGCCGATACGTTACCTGCCTGTTCGATATTATCAAAAGCTTCAATCATACCTATTACAGTACCCATGAAACCAAGCATAGGAGCAATTGCGATGAAGAGAGATATCCATGAGAGGTTTTTCTCCAGGAGGCCCATTTGTACTCCGCCATAAGAGATAATTGATTTCTCGGCCATCTCTATTCCCTCGTTTGCCCTGTCGAGACCCTGGTAGAAAATACTGGCAACCGGTCCGCGGGTATTACGGCATATATCTTTGGCCGCTTCAACGCCACCGCTTTCAAGGGCTTCTTCAATTTTTTTAAGCAGCTTATCCGTATTTGTTGTGGCAAGGTTAAGATAAATTATACGCTCGATGGCAATTGCCAGACCGATGATAAGGGTAAGCAATATAGCTCCCATAAACTGGGCACCACCCTCTACAAATTTGATCTTAATCTGCTTGTGGAGTTCTCCCCCTTCTTCAGCTGCAGGTTCAGCTTCCACTTCTTCTCCCATAATGGCTGGAGTCTCTTCTGCAACTTGCTCAACAGCAGTTGTGTCCTGTGGCTCATCCTGAGCAAAAGCATTTACTGATGTTCCGATAAAAAGCATCCCAAACACAGCTACGAATGCAAATAGTTTTTTCATGGTTTGTTTGTAATTTAAGTTATTAAAGTATAATAATATTCCGCAAATTTATAAAATTCTTTCTTTTACAAGTCTTACAAGCTTGTTTTATCTCTTTTTTTAATGATTTAATAGAAAAATAATCATACTGTTATACTGGCCAGAGCCTCTTTTTTATACTAAAGGAATTCCTTCGAATTCGTTTCTCTCTTCCGGATCATCTATTATTTAAAAGCTCCCTGCCTCTAATTGTAATATATGCGGAGAGAGAGGGATTCGAACCCTCGGTACCCTTTAGGGGTACACACGCTTTCCAGGCGTGCCAGTTAAGCCACTCCTGCATCTCTCCCCATAAGTAACCCCTCGGGATACATCAGCTTTTCAAAGAATTTCAGGCGGCCAAAATACGAAAAAATATTAAAAAAAACATCTTAAGGACTTATTTCTCCCCTGAGGCTCCTATTTAGAAGTGTTTTAATTATACCTGCATCATCATAATTACCAAGTAAGTACATAAGTTTGGTCACAGCAGCCTCTGCGGTGATATCATGACCACTGATTACTCCAGCCTCCGTTAATTTACGCCCCGTTTCATAAATGCTCATATCTACCCTTCCTGAGTAACATTGTGTAATATTCAGTACTAATCCACCACGCGAAATATAATCCCTGATTGTATCGATATACCATTCTGCGGATGGTCCGTTACCCGTTCCGTATGATTCAATAATAATAGCCCTGGTTGGCGAGTTGTAAAAAAACTTTTGCACAGCTTCCTTGTTGAACCCGGGAAATATTTTCAGGATTGATATATTACTATCCAGATTCATGGAGACCCTCAGGTTCTTCCTGACCGTAGGTGTAATTATAAGATTATGATTGAATTTTATATTTATACCTGCTTCAGCAAGGGGAGGGTAATTCGGGGAATCAAAGGCATTAAAATGTTCAGAACTGAATTTTGTTGTACGATTACCTCTTCGAAGGTAATTTTCGAAAAAAATGCATACTTCGGGAACTGTTGTTTTTCTGTTATCATGTGAGGCTGCAATTTCTATTGCACCGATAAGGTTTTCCTTACCATCAGTCCTAATCATACCTATAGGCAGTTGTGAGCCTGTAAATATCACCGGTTTCTCAAGATTTTCAAGCATAAAGCTGAGAGCGGAAGCTGAATAGGCCATGGTATCCGTACCATGAAGAATGACAAAACCATCATAGCTGTGGTAATTCGCTTCAATCAGACCTGCCATTTTTTGCCATGATTCAGGGCTGATATCGGAGGAATCAATAAGGGGGTCAAAGGATATAGTGTCAATTCGACAATCAAAACGCTGGAGCTCGGGCACCTGTTGCTCAATATGCTTAAAATTGAACGGGACGAGCATTCCTGTCGAAGGATCATGCACCATTCCAATGGTACCGCCTGTATATAAAATAAGTATTGAGGCCGTGTCTTTCAAAAAAATACTTTATTTTAAATTAAACAAATTAATACAATTTGATGTGGTTATATCTGCAATTTCATCAACAGGAATATTTTTTATATCAGCCAGTCTTTCTGCAATGAACTTTATATAGGAACTTTCGTTTCGTTTACCTCTTTTTGGAACGGGTGCAAGGTATGGGGAATCGGTTTCAAGTATTATGTTTTCCAGGTCGATTAGTCTAATTACTTTATCAAGGCCTGAATTTTTAAATGTGAGTATACCCCCTATTCCTACAAGGAACCCCCGGCTTATGATTTCATTAGCCTGCTCAATACTCCCTGTGAAGGCGTGAAATACACCACGAAGATCCTGCAAACCTGAATTATCAATGAGGGTGAGAATTTTTTCAAGGCTGTTGCGAGAATGTATTACAACAGGCAAATTCTCTCTGGCAGCAATTTTTAACTGTTCAGTGAATGCAGTTTGCTGTTCATTCATATAAGTTTTGTCCCAGTAAAGATCAATTCCTATTTCCCCTATTGCGATAAAATAGTGTTTTCCCAGGTTGCTATTAACAGCTTCAAGTTGTTCTTTGTAGTTATCCTTTATGCTGGTAGGGTGTATACCTATCATTGGATAGCATATTCCCGGGTATTTGTTAACCATTCTCAGTAATGGGATAACAGACTCTTTATCAATATTTGGAAGGAGCATTTTTATGACATCAGCATTCAGAGCCCTGCTGATGATCTCATCCCTGTCATCATCAAACTCAGGTAAATAAAGGTGGGTATGACTGTCGATTAATTGCATCCCGTTATAATAGTAGGGAAAGCAAACTTAGGAAACAAAAAAAAGGGGAGCAAGCAAATGCCCCCTTTTTTATTGTTTAATTGAATGAATTCAAATTTAATATCAGACCACACCGTGCGCAAGCATTGCATCTGCCACTTTTATAAACCCACCGATATTGGCTCCCTGGACATAATTTATAAATCCATTATCCTGTTTACCATATTTGACACAGGTATCATGGATGTTCTTCATAATCAGCTGGAGCCTGTCATCAACCTCTTTACGTGTCCACGCAAGTCGCATTGCATTCTGAGTCATTTCAAGACCTGAGACAGCTACACCGCCTGCATTGGCTGCTTTTCCTGGGCCATAAAGTATGCCGGCTTCGAGGTAAGCATTAATTGCTTCGGGGGTGGAAGGCATATTAGCTCCTTCCGAAACACAATAGCAACCATTCTTAATAAGTGTTTTAGCCTCTTCCTTGTTAATCTCATTTTCTGTTGCATTTGGCATGGCCACATCGCATTTAACATTCCAGGGCCTCTGTCCTTCGAAATATTCAACACCATATTTTTCTGCATATTCCTTAATCCTTCCTCGCTTGACGTTCTTCAGTTCTTTTACGTATTCAAGCTTTTCCTTATCTATACCTGCCGGATCGTAGATATAGCCGGACGAATCTGAGAGTGTTACAACCTTACCTCCCATTTCAGTAACTTTTTCGCAGGCATACTGGGCCACATTACCTGAACCGGAAATAGCTACTATTTTGCCTTTAATCGTATCTCCTCTTGTTTCGAGCATATTCTGGGCAAAATATGTTGCGCCATAGCCTGTTGCCTCCGGGCGTATTAATGAGCCACCCCAGTTTATGCCTTTACCGGTAAGTACCCCTGTAAACTCATTTCTCAGCCTTTTATACTGCCCAAACAGGTAACCTATTTCGCGTCCTCCGACACCTATATCACCCGCGGGAACATCCGTATTTGGTCCAATATGCCGTGATAATTCTGTCATAAAACTCTGACAAAAACGCATAACTTCATTATCAGATTTTCCTTTTGGGTCAAAATCCGATCCCCCTTTACCGCCTCCCATAGGGAGTGTTGTAAGGCTGTTTTTGAGTACCTGTTCAAATGCAAGGAATTTCAATATTCCAAGGTTAACGGTTGGGTGAAATCTTAAACCTCCTTTGTAGGGGCCGATGGCACTGTTCATCTCAATACGGTAACCTTTGTTAATCTGGATATCTCCTTTGTCATCGAGCCATGGCACCCTGAAAAGAATAACCCTTTCAGGTTCGGCAATTCTTTCAAGGATCTTGGCATGCTTGTACTTCGGATTTTCTTCAATAAAAGGGATAAGCGTTTCTGCAACCTCCTGTACGGCCTGGTGAAATTCGTTCTCACCCGGGTTCTTGGCCTTGATGGCTGCCATAAATTTTTCAACTCTTGGGTCCATAGCTGCTATTTTAATTATGTTTTTACGTTTACAAGGAGATAAAAATAGAAATTTCATTTTTAAAAGAACCAACAGTCTGAACCTTCTTTATAAATATTCATTAATAAAATGCATGTGGAAAAAATAACAATCAGCTAACCAGATATATAATGAATGAGAATATGTTACAGAACATGTAGACTCAGATGATTTTTATCAACATTTCTGTGTTACTCATGATCAGATTTTCTTGCGATAAACATTTCCAGGCATACTGGTAATATGACCTGAAAATTCAAGTTTCAGTAAAGCAGATGATAGCTGATGTAAGGGTTTACCCAGTGAATTACTTATATGATCCGATGCTAATTCTTCATGGTCATTAAATAATGCAAATATTTTTTCTTCCAGGGGGCTGAGGTTCTCGGGGAATAATTTATTTTGTTTTTCCTGAGTTTTGGTTTTCAACCAGTTCAGATTATAAATAACATCATCTGCTGATTCCACAAGAGCTGCCCTGTTTGATTTGATAAGGAGGTTACATCCTTCAGATAACCGGTCACCCGGCCGGCCCGGGACTGCCATCACTTCCCTGTTATATGATAAAGCAATGTCGGCTGTAACCATTGCCCCTCCCTTCCTTCCCGATTCAATAATCAGGGTTGCATCGGATATGCCTGCTATTATCCTGTTACGCTTAAGGAAATTATTTCTTTCAGGAGCTTCAAAGGAAGGAAAATCTGTAATAAGGGCTCCATGTTCAATTATTTGTTTCGCAACAGCTAGATGGGCTGAAGGATATATTGTTCTGAAGCCATGCCCAAGTATGGCAATTGTTTTCAGGTTTTCTTTAAGTGCAGTTTTATGTGCTGTTATATCAACACCGTATGCCAGGCCGCTGGTGATTATAATATCAGGGTATTCACCGGCAAGGCTCCTGATAATAGCCTCGCATATATCCCTGCCATTTCTTGTAATATTCCTCGTACCAACAACACTGATTATTTTCTTATTATTAAGGTTTGCATTTCCCTTAAAATAAATGATAAGTGGTGAATCAGGGCATTCTTTCAACCTCGCCGGGTATTCATTCTCATCATAGCATATAACTGATATATCGTGTTTGTGAATATATTCCAGCTCATCGGCAGCTTTATCAATGAATTCCCTGGAACAAAGATGGGTGGCAATGGTTTTGCCAATGCCTGGAATAAGTATCAGGTTACGGTATGGTTCATTAAAAACAGCTTCAGCAGAACCCAGGTGATTGATAAGTTTTTTTGCATTTATATCACCGACGGCAGGTACCATGCCAAGGGCAATGTTGCAGATTAATTCTTTATCTGTTTTCATTTTCAGCACGAGACATTTTACCAAAGATAGTAAATAGGTATGAACCTGAGTATGCTGAATTATATAAAAAAGAAAGAAAAAAGGCTGCTCTTAAATAGAACAGCCATTAGACAATACTATGTGCAGTTTAATAAATACCGAAATCAAGCATGGAATTGGCCACTTTGAGAAAACCGGCAATATTCGCCCCCCTGACATAATCCACATATCCGCTTTCAGTGGTTCCATATCTTACACATGCCTCATGGATATTAATCATTATTTCATGTAGCCTGTCATCAACCTCATTACGTCTCCAGTGAAGTTTCATCGAGTTTTGCGACATTTCCAATCCAGATGTGGCAACGCCTCCTGCATTGGCAGCCTTACCCGGAGCAAAGAGGAGTTTATGTTTCTGTATCAATTCAATCGCTTCGGGTGTGCAGGGCATATTAGCTCCTTCGCATACACAAATACAACCGTTATTAACAAGATTCTGTGCATCTTCCACATTCAGTTCGTTCTGTGTGGCACATGGAAGTGCAATATCCACTTTTACTTCCCAGGGGTGTTTGCCTTCATGAAATTGTGCTGACTCGAATTCATATGAGTATGGTTTGACTATATCTTCATTTGAAGCTCTCAGTTCAAGCATATAATCTATCTTTTCACCTGATACTCCGTCCGGGTCATAAACATAACCATCAGGACCTGATAGTGTTACGACTTTACCACCCAGTTCGTTGACTTTCTGGACCGCTCCCCACGCCACATTTCCGAAACCTGATACAGCCACTGTTTTACCTTTAAATGATTCACCTACGGTGGCAAGCATTTCCTTGGCAAAGTACACACAACCAAAACCTGTGGCTTCAGGACGAATGAGTGAACCTCCCCAGTTAATACCTTTTCCTGTAAGCACACCTGAATGTTCACGTTTCAATTTTTTATACATACCATATAGATATCCTATTTCACGGCCACCAACTCCGATATCACCGGCAGGGACATCCATTTCGGGACCTATATAGTTCCATAATTCAAGCATGAATGAATGGCAAAATCTCATAATCTCGCCATCTGATTTGCCTTTTGGATTGAAGTCAGAACCGCCTTTCCCTCCACCCATGGGGAGTGATGTGAGTGAGTTCTTGAATATCTGTTCAAAGCCGAGAAACTTCAAGATACTTAGGTTAACGCTGGGGTGGAACCGTAAGCCTCCCTTGTATGGACCAATGGCATTGTTAAATTGAATGCGGTACCCCAGGTTTACCTGCACATTACCTTCGTCATCCATCCAGGGTACTTTAAACATAATGATCCTGTCCGGCTCTATGATCCTTTCAATGATATTGGCCGATTCAAAATGCGGATTATCATTATAAACTTCTTCAATTGATTCCAGTACTTCTCTGACTGCCTGAAGGTATTCAACCTCGCCGGGATGTTTTTTCTCGAGGTTGTTAAGAACAATATCTACATTCATTATTGGTAAGTTTTAAAGATTTTTATAAAGGGTTCTCTTGTGGTTCAAATTTGGTATAAGCAAAAATGCTAAAAAATGATTAAACTCATAAGCCTGACATGATTAATTCTGTTTTACATATTTATCCAATGCCGCTCTTATTTTATTAATTTCTGATTTTGTCAACGAAGAGATATAAACCGGTGGATAGCTGGCTTTCTTATTCCCCATCAGGCGATATAACTGGATTGATTTTATAAGGCCCGGGAATTTCTTTAATAATTTATAACCAAGGAACTCACTTTTCGGAATCTCCACCGAATTTTTTTGCCCGCTCAAAAAACCTGCTGAGTAATATCTGAAGATAATTTTCTGACCATCATCTGAAAAATATATGTATTTGTATTTCAGAATTACCGGCAGGAAAGTCAGTATGATGTAAGCACCAACAAGGACAAGAGTGGCATGATATTCCTGTATACCAAATATGGGGAAACGCAGCAGCTTCCCGAAATACACCACAAATATATAGGCAGTCATTATCACGGTGGCAATGAATAACCTGATTCTCAGCTTTATAATAGTCCTGCCATTATCGAATGTCATCCGGGATAATATTTTTATAGACCTTAATAATTTCTAAAGATATCAATTAATTCAATCAGACAAATCCTGTCTTCTGCTTTTAAAAAAATACTTAATAATATTTTTACATTCCTCTTCCATTACGCCACTTAATACAATGGTTTTTTTATGCAGCACCATGCTCTTATTAAGAGAATAACCTCGTTTTTCATCAGGTGCTCCGTAAATCAATTTACCTAATCGGCACCAGAATAATGCTCCGGCACACATAGTGCATGGTTCGAGTGTAACATAAAGACTGCATTTATCTAAGTATTTGCCTCCAAGATATGTGCTGGCAGCAGTTATAGCCTGCATTTCAGCATGAGCTGTCGGGTCGTTCAGAGTCTCAGTAAGATTATGTGCCCTGGCTATAATCCTGTTATTGCATATCACTACGGCACCAACCGGCACCTCTCCTTTATCCCTGGCTATTTCAGCTTCCTTTAATGCTGCCTTCATAAAGTCTTTATCAGAAAATTCTACAGTCATAATTATGAATGGGAGATGTTTTGTGTAAATGTAATAAAAACAGAAATATATCTCAGATAACTGGAATTCGTTTCAGTGTTATGATGTTTTGGTTATTTTTGTTCCAAATTTATCCGGCTCATTATGTACAGAACACACAATTGCGGAGTACTTAATTTATCCAACCGTGGTGAAAAGGTTATATTAAGTGGCTGGGTCCATAAATCCCGGGACCTGGGTGGAATGACGTTCATTGACCTTCGTGACAGGTATGGGAAAACCCAGCTTGTTTTCAATATGGAAACGAATCCAGAATTATGCTCCAAAGCGAGAAAGCTGGGCAGGGAATATGTCATCCGTGCTGAAGGTATGGTTGTAGAGAGAAGTAATAAAAACCCTAATATGCCTACAGGGGATATTGAGATAATTGTTGAAAGTCTTGATGTACTTAACAAAAGTCAACTTCCACCTTTTACCATCGAGGATGATACTGATGGGGGTGATGAATTGAGGATGAAATACAGGTACCTAGATCTCAGGCGTGAGCCTGTTAAACATAATATAATTCATCGCCACAGGGTTGCCCAGGAAACAAGAAAATATCTGGATTCACAGGGTTTTATTGAGATAGAGACACCTGTACTCATAAAATCAACACCGGAAGGGGCACGTGACTTCGTGGTCCCCTCAAGGGTACATCCGGGCTCCTTTTATGCACTGCCTCAATCACCGCAGATATTTAAGCAATTATTAATGATATCAGGGTTTGATAAATATTTTCAGATTGTCAGATGTTTCCGTGATGAGGATCTCCGTGCCGACAGACAACCTGAGTTTACCCAGATAGACTGTGAAATGTCATTTGTTGAGCGTGACGATGTGCTGGATGCTTTCGAAGGCCTGGCGGTTTATCTTTTCAAGGCGATAAAAAATTATGATATAAAGGAATCCTTCCCACGAATAACTTATGATCAGGCTGTGTCAGAATATGGCACTGACAAGCCCGATATCAGGTTTGGCATGAAAATCGGGGATATTACCGGTAAGGTTAAAGGATCCGGTTTTAATGTATTCGACAACTCTGAATACACCGGAGGAATAGTTGCCACGGGCTGTGCCGCTTATTCCAGGAAAGATCTTGACGGAATGACTGATTTTGTAAAAAGACCACAGATTGGTGCCGGTGGCCTTGTCTATGTTAAGTACAATGAGGATGGTTCGTTTAAGTCATCTGTCGATAAATTTTTCAGCCCTGAAGACCTCAAAGGATTGACTGATTTAATGGATGCCCGTCCCGGGGACCTGATTCTTATCCTGTCAGGGGAGAGGACACAGACCCTATACGCACTTTCGGAACTGCGACTGGAAATGGGTGACCGATTGGGCTTGAGGGATAAGGAACAGTTCAAACCCCTGTGGATAGTGGATTTTCCCCTCCTGGAGTGGGATGATGAAACGCAGAGGTATTATGCGATGCACCATCCTTTCACATCACCAAAAACTGAAGACCTCCATATGCTTGAATCAGATCCCGGCAAAGTGAGGGCAAATTCTTATGATTTGGTAATCAATGGTGTTGAAATAGGCGGAGGTTCCATCAGAATACATGATGCTGAAATACAGAAGAAAATGTTAAGGGTGCTTGGGTTTACTGATGAGGAGGCCAATTCACAATTTGGATTCCTGATGAATGCTTTCAGATATGGGGCACCACCGCATGGCGGTATAGCATTTGGTTTCGACCGCTGGGTGGCCCTTTTCGCCGGCTCCGAAACAATAAGGGATTTTATTGCTTTCCCTAAAAACAATGCCGGAAGGGATGTCATGATTGATTCACCTTCAAAAATCTCTGATGATCAACTCAATGAACTTAACTTGCAGCTTATAAGAAAGGGGATATGATATATACCCCCTTTATGAGTGTTTTTAATAATATACTGAGTGGCTAGAAGGCATAACCAAAGCTGAAGCCAAAGGCAACAGAAGCTGATGCCTTATTATTTACATTAAGGTCGAATATTTCTTCTGATTCACCACTGAAGGTCCATTTACGGCTTACGACACCAAGACCTGTGAATATGTCCAGTGCAAACCCACCACTGGTTATTAACTGGTAACCTATTATTCCATTCACGTTCATTTTCATCATATCGATCTTGTCCGTGGTATTATCCTTACTTGTTATGCTAGCCGATGCGTAAGAAAAATGAGGTCCGACATATAAACCTTCAGGGGCTTCAATATCCCTGCTGAGGAAAAACTTATACATTAACTGCCCCCTGAAACCACCTGTATTTATTCCGCTTACCTCCTCACCTTCACTGGTAAGTTCATCGAGGTTCAGTAAAAGGCTTGGTCCCAGGTATGAGGCTCCTAATGTTACAGACTGCTTCGGAAGTGTCTTAGCCTCAAAAAGTATCTTATACTCTCCGGTAACGGGTATGACAGCTATCCAGAATGGTCCGCCAAGAGCGGCAAGTGGGTTAGTTTTTATTACAAATCGTTGCGGTGTGTCTCCCTGCTGTGCCATGGCACTGGATGAGGCGAGCAGAACAATGATAATCATCAATAAAACGTTTCTGATTCCTTTCATGATTTCTTTTGTTGGTTATTTATTTCAAGTTTAACAAATGTATTAAATTGTTGGATATATCCTAAAAATATGTATTGATTTTTATAAGTGTCCGATTGAAACTTAATGGGAAGAAGTTACCGTTTTGCCTATCAGGGTAGCAGAAGTGCAATCGGTAATTTCTACATTCACATAATCTCCAGGAGCGTGCTTTCCGGCAGGGAATACAACCACTTTATTCTGGGATGTTCTGCCAGAAAGATAGGCGGTTGATTTCCTTGAAAAACCCTCAACCAGTACTTCGAATATTTTCCCAACATCTTTCTTTTTACTTTCCAGGGATAATTTGTTCTGCAATTCTATTATTTCATTAAGGCGCCTTGTCTTAACCTTTTCGGGGATATCATCAGGATATTTCCTGGCTGCTTTTGTATTCGGTCTTTCGTTATATTTAAACATATAGGCAAAATCATATTCAGCCCATCTCATAAGGCTGAGGCTTTCGCGGTGATCTTCCTCGGTTTCTGTGCAGAAACCTGTCATCATATCTGTTGATACAGCACATCCGGGCAGTATTTTTCTTATTGCTCTTATCCTGTTCATATACCACTCCCTGTCGTATTTCCGGTTCATTAGTTCCAGAATGCGGCTGCTCCCGCTCTGGGCAGGGAGGTGTATATGTTTACATATATTATCGAAGTGCGACATCACCTTCAGTACTTCATCAGACATATCTTTGGGATGAGAGGTTGAAAAGCGGACCCGGAGCAGGGAGTTGACCTTTGCCGTTAATTCCAGCAGATCTGCAAAGGTTGTATTCCCTTCTTTCCCTTCATATGAGTATGAATCAACATTTTGACCAAGGAGGGTCACTTCGCGATAGCCTCTATTGAATAAAGCCCGTACTTCCCCCAGTATCGTTGCCGGATCGCGGCTTCTCTCGATCCCTCTTACATAGGGTACCACACAGTAGGAGCACATATTATTGCATCCCCTCATTATCGATACGAAAGCTGATACTCCATTTTTGTCAAGCCTCACGGGTGATATATCTGCATAAGTCTCTTCACGTGAAAGGAGAACATTAACCGCTTCATGACCACTGTATGCTTCCCCGATTAACCTAGGCAGATCCCTGTACGCATCCGGACCAACAACCAACTCAACCATTTTATCAGTTTCAAGGAGCTGCTCTTTGAGTCTTTCTGCCATGCATCCAATTACTCCGATAAGCATACCCGGATTTTTCTTCTTATGTTGTTTGAAAACATCAAGACGGCCCCAAACCCTCTGTTCGGCATTATCTCGCACCGAGCATGTATTTACAAGTATCAGATCGGCTTCCTCCAAACTTCCGGTTAATGAAAAACCATCATCCTGCAGTATGGATACAACAACCTCACTGTCAGCAACATTCATCTGGCATCCGTATGTTTCTATGTATAATTTGCGATGCATGGAATTTAAACCTGTATTTGATCAAATTTGTTCGGAATGCAAAAATAATAAAGACGAACAACAAATGACAATAAACGTAGAGACGCGATTAATCGCGTCTCTACGTTAATAATTTGACATTGAATACGGGTATGATTCAGGGCTGGTACCCCTTTTCTTATTGGGTTCTTCCGACATCGTAAATATTATTTTACCTCCTTTTTGCAGGGCATTATGTGTAAAATAATTCTTATTAACAGTCGCTCCGTTAAATGTGACATCATCGACATAAAATGTCTTATTACCATTACCCTCTGCAATTATTTCAAGGGTATTGCCTCCGGGTATTTCAATGGTCATCTTATCGAATAATGGCGATCCTATCACATACTGGCTGCTTCCCGGGCACACGGGGTAAAATCCCATTGCGCTGAACACATACCATGCTGACGTTTGCCCGTTATCTTCATCACCGCAGTAACCGTCGGGAGTGTAATTATACAGTTTATCCATAACCTGGCGTACCCGGTACTGTGTTTTCCATGGTGCTCCGGCGTAATTATACAGGTATATCATATGCTGTATCGGCTGGTTACCGTGAGCATAATTACCCATGCCGGCTATCTGCATCTCTCTGATTTCATGAATAACAATACCATAATATGAATAATCGAATACCGGTGGCACTTCAAATACTGAATCAAGCTTTGCTATAAACTGGTCGTTGCCTCCCATGAGGCTTATCAGGCTGTCAATATCATGAAATACACTCCAGGTATAATGCCAGCTGTTGCCTTCAGTGAAAGCATCACCCCATTTGTAAGGGCTGAAAGGTGATTGAAAGCTCCCATCCAGGTTTTTTCCCCTCATAAGTTTTCTCCCCGGGTCAAATACATTAACAAAATTGTATGCCCTGTTTCTGTAGAGTTCCTGTTCTTCCTCAGGCCTTCCCAGTTCCTGTGCCAGTTTCCAGATGCAATAGTCAGCATAGGCATATTCCAGTGTACGTGCTGTGTTTTCCCTGATGTTCACATCATATGGTATATATCCGAGCTCATTGTAATAATCTGCTCCGTACCTACCCACCGACTCCACGGGGCCATTCCCCCTGGTGTTTTTAATCATCGCCTTGTAAAGTGTTTCTATATCATATCCCCTGATTCCTTTAAGGTAGCTGTCTGTAATTAGAGAAGCCGAATTGGATCCTATCATACAATTCCTGTGCCCGGGGCTTGCCCATTCGGGGAGCCAGCCGCTTTCCATGTATGTGTTTACGAGACCGCTCATGATATGACTGTTTAGTTCAGGGTACATAAGTGTGAAGAAAGGAAATACTGCCCTGAACGTATCCCAGAAACCATTGTCTGTGAACATGTATCCTGGTAACACCTCACCATTGTATGGGCTGTAATGAACCTTTTCTCCGTCAGCATTTATTTCGTAAAACTTTCTTGGGAAAAGCAGCAGCCTGTACAGACATGAATAGAAAGTCCTTATTTTATCGTAATCATCATCTTCAACCCTGATTCTTCCAAGTTCCCTGTTCCATTTTTCCTTGGCCTCATGCATTACGGCATCAAATGATTTTGTTCCAATCTCATTTTCAAGGTTTATTACAGCCTGTTCGGGACTTATGAATGATGAGGCAACACGGGCATTTACTATTTCATCTTTTTTTGTTTTAAAGCCAATAATAGCACCTGCGTGGTAGCCTTCGGCTTCAAGTACATCAACCTGAAGTTCATTATTCAGCCATGTATGGGCATAGTCAAAATCCCTGTCAAATTCTACTACGAAATAGTTATGAAAATTATCAGGTACGCCTCCGCTGTTATTTCGGCAATATCCGATTATTTTCCGCTCGGCCGGTATTATTTTAACCATGGAGCCCCTGTAAAAGCCATCGACCAGGACAAATGAAGAATCATTTTCAGGAAATTTAAACCTGAAGATTGCAGCTCTTTCCGTAGGTGTTATTTCTGCAGTTACGTCATGGTCAGCCAGATATACACTATAGTAATATGGTTTTGCTGTTTCTGTTTTATGCGAGAACCAGGAGGAGCGTTCTTCACCATCAAATCTTATCCTGCCGGTTACAGGCATTAATGAGAAAGCAGCATAGTCGTTAATCCACGGGCTTGGCTGGTGAGTCTGTTTAATACCCCTTATTTTATATGCATCATATGTATATCCCCAGCCATTACCCATTTCCCCGGTCTGGGGAGTCCAGAAATTCATTCCCCAAGGTAAAGCAATTGCCGGGTATGTATTCCCGTTCGACAGTTTAAATTCTGAATCCGTTCCCATCAGGGTATTAACCAGTTCTACGGGATCAAATGCCGTTTCTTCCTGTACATAACTGTCACAGGATATCATAAGCCCGGCAATTATAGTAATGATGATACTCAAAGCTGTAATATTTCTCATGCTCATATCTTTTTTTGAATCCCTCTTTTTATAGCTACCTCATCTCATCTCATCTCTCATCACTCATTACTCATCACTCATCACTCATCACTCATCACTGTCATCGTTATTCTGAATACCCTGCCTGACCAGCTTAAACGAATTCACAATAATAATTGCCAGCAGTCCACCAAATATTGTAAACAAAACCGTAATCCCATTTACCAGTATCCCGTAAGTTACTCCTGTTTTTTCACTTAGATTAAACAGCAGGAAAAGCTGCAGGACAAAGAAATGAGAGGTGCCGATTCCCCCCGGGCTGGGGATTGCCCAGCCAATCATTCCCACAAACAACACTACAAATGCAAAATACAGACTGAGGTTTTCTGTTGATGGCAGAGATCTGAGGCAACAATAATTCATCAAAACCATCAGGAACCAGATCATCATTGTTTGAAATGCAAAAATTCTTGATGATTTAATCCTGAAGGTATTTTTTACCGTTGTCCAGAATTCCTTCAGAAAAGACCTGATCTTATCCATAAGCTTATAATGCCTGAAAATAAGTATGAGGGAAGCAATTAATATCACCAGTCCAAGTATGATTAATCCAAGGTTCAGCAAATTCGTAGATACTGAATTTCTAATGCTGGAAGCAGCTGCTGCAATTAATTCATGCAATCTTCCGAATTCAAGAAGGAGGATCAGAGCTATTGCAAGTATAAGAGCAATCAGATCATATATTCGCTCAGATATCACAGTCCCGAAGCTTTTTGAAACCGGAATACCCGATGATTTTTGCAGAGAGGTACACCTGATTATCTCACCAAGCTTAGGGGTGAAGCTGTTAATGAAGAATCCCAGTAGCAGGGAATAGGATACATTCTTAATATGCGGGGAGTTGCCATTGTTCTCCATGAGCAGTTTCCACCTGTATGCCCTGAAGAAAAAGATGATAACAAGGAGAATAACACTTAATAATATCCATCTGGTCCTGGCAGTTAATATAAGGTCAAATATTTCATCAAGGGGTTTGTTTCTGAGGGTAAGGAAAAGAAAGATTCCTCCGATAATAATTCCTGTTGCAGCATTTATAATATTTTTCCTCATACCAGCTTTAGTTTACAGGGGATGCCATTAGCGCATAAAGATAATAATAAATGGCTTAAATCATTATTTCAACCGGAGATATACCGGGCGGTGATCGGATATAACGTCTTGATAGTTCTTATAACACTGGTCGACCCTGTGAACAATTGTTGTATCAATATTAGTGTATAATTCATTTGTGATACATATATGATCTATATGACTGGGCCATGAAGGGTATGACCACCATGCGACACTGCCGCGGGCGATGCCCATGTCGGTGAACATAAAATTGTCAGGATCATTCACCAGTGACCAGAACACGTTGGTTTCAAGGGTTGTACCGTTTATGTCATCATTAAGATCTCCAAGAATGATGACAGGATCATCCGGGTAATTATTTGAAATATATTTATGTAATGAATCAGTTGCACTTCTTCTCCGTTCTTCGTTTTCAGCTCCTTCACAGCATTTGAGATGGTTATTTATCAGTATTGCGTCTATACCTGTTGGTATATGAGTTACATGCACTTCAAAAGGTGGCCGAGGGAATGACCAGTAATCATCCTCGAAAATCACTTTGCTTTCTGCCTCATTAAGGCTAATCTCCGATAATTTATACAGATACGCCAGGTTCCAGACTGAATTGTCAATCGGGTAATATTCACCCTCCCATCCGATAAGTCTGTCAACCAGTTTATCAAACTCTGCTTCCGAACTTATCTCCTGAAGGGCAATAATATCAACATTCATCTCTTTGATCAGCTCAGCCACTACCTCTGCTGTTTCATCACCATATTTGGGATATTCCTCGATATTGTAGGTAACTATGTCAAATGTATTGATTGATCCACTTATTACGCATTCTGAAAAATCTATTGGTCCATTGCTGTTTGCAGGCTTTTTTCGGCAGGATACCATTAAAATAGAAATAGACAGAAGCAATATTAGTATCCTGTATAAAGCCCTTTTCATAGTTGCAATCTTACTTTTGCAAATATGTTAAAAAACCATGACATTTAAATGATTAATGTGAACAGTGTCAGTAATAGCCATGTAACTCATCAGGTCAACTATTCGAAACCATTGGATTAAATTCATAATTTGGGAGCACTTTTCATAATTAAACATTTAAAGCCCCATCGTGGGGACATCAAAGGGAATAAAAAAGGATACCATGAAATACTTGATCTTACTAATTGCCGTTCTGGCCCTTTTTAGTTGTCGAAACAGCCTGGATAATGCTTCACCGGTTGAATCTGCCATTCCGTTTTATATTGGAACCTATACAGGATCGGGAAGTCAGGGAATATACAAAGGACTCCTGGACAATGAAGGCCGTATTAAATTGAAAGGCCTTTCAGCTGAAACAGAAAATCCTTCATTCCTGGCTTTAAGTACTACCGGGGACTTCCTGCTTGCTGTCAATGAGAACAGTCCTGAAGGCACTGTTGAATCATACAGGATTAAGGGCGATAGTCTTTTCATGATTGACCGCAGCTCCTCAGGAGGTGCGCATCCATGCTTTGTGGACATTGATGAGAATAACTATGTATTAACAGCCAATTATTCCAGTGGTACCGTGGGTTTATTGAAACTGGCCAGAAATGGCGAATTAAGCGGGCTGCTTGATGTACAGCAACATACGGGCAAAGGGACAACGGACAGGCAACGGGGTCCGCATGCCCATTCTGCAAGGTTTGAGCCTGCATCCACAGGAGTCATAACAGTATTGTGATTTTTGAAACAGACCGGGAATTCGGGACACTCGAGCTCATAGGACACCGTAGCACCTGCGGTGAATGGCCCCGGCATTTTTCATTTGCACCGGGTGAAAATTACCTGCTGGTTGCCAACCAGAATTCAGATAATATTGTATCATTCAAACGTGATACTTTCACCGGACTTATTGAACCTGTGGATACCATATCAGCACCTTCACCGGTCTGTATTTTGTTCAGGTAGGGGATTTCATCCTCCTGAACGCTTTATGTTATATGAGAAAAAACCTGAGTCAGCTGTACCCTGTTCCTGACATTCACTTTCCTGAAAATATTATAGGTGTGGTCTTTAACAGTCTGGAGGGATATAAAAAGTTCGTCGGCTATCTCCTGATTGGTTTTGCCTTTGCATATTTCAGTGATAATCTGCTTTTCCCTTTTTGATATGCCATATTTCTGGTAAAGGCCCTCGAGTGAATCAGTCAGATCAGTAAATTCGCCTGCATTCTTTTTCAGGTACGATTTCAATAATATTATCACTGCAAGGTCTGAACAGAAATAAAACAATAAGAAATAAAAACCAATATAAACACTGAAGTATGCAAAATGCAAAGCGAAAGCATTCAACACACCCAGGCCAGAGAGGATAAATCCAAACCTTACCAGCAGTATCCTTTTTTCATTATTGTTGCTCCTGATAGCTGCGTATGTGAGTATTGCCAGGATATATATCTTTACTATCAGGTCAATTGAATAAAATGCTATCCTGACTAACTGGTTAAGGTCAGCACTTTCCAGCCCTGAGTCCTCAGGCAGTTTCCTCAGTATCAATCCATATATAAGGAAGGAGGCCGTTGACAGCGTAAAGAATATAATACCAACAGACTGGCTGACCTTTCTGGATATAAGCTCATTTGCTGTTTTAATCAGGAGATACCAGGCGGCAATGATAAAAGGCACCCCGAAAAAGGGAATGATAGCGGCAATTGATTCAATCTGTGCAATTTTGATTTCATACTTAAGTAGGATTTCTCTGATAGCTATACCTCCAAGTATTCCGTAAACGCCAAAGACAAAATGGAGTATTTTGTAATAAAAAAAACTGTTCAGGTAATCAACCCGGTATATTTTTCTGAGGCGTGATAAAAGTATCAGACTGTATACACCACCTGAAATAGAAACGACTATAACAATAATGACAGCCAGTCTGATCATCGGATATAATTTATTACAAATGAAATAAATTACTTGATTCGAGGCAAAATAATTTCCCTGAAACTTACCATACTTAAGTTGGATAACAAACGAATCCTACTTTCGGTGGATTGACTTCAGACCGTTTACATATATATCTTTGACCTGTAATCAAAAATTTTTACATCATGGAAAAAGTAGTAGGATTATTGCCAAGGGCTGGTTCAGCATACGGTCATGGATGGAGGGTTATGTCGAAGAACTTCATTTCACTATTCCTCGTTGCTGTGATTATCTTTATAGCAAGCATACCTGTAGGTATCTTTTTCAATATATCAGATATCGAGCCTTATAAATGGGGTATTATGCGCGCCGATTTTTTAGATTTCGAACCCGGTAAATGGGGCTTTATGGCTTTCGCTGTAGTAATGGCCCAGGTCTTCGGACTTGCCTATTCAATATTTGTATTATCGCCTCTTGAATATGGCTCTAAACTGGTTTACCTTAGAGCTGCCCGGGAAGATCAGTTCGAAGTAGTAAATATGTTTGACTCGTTTAAAAACTACCTCAATGTTGTGCTTGCCTCACTTCTCAGCGGGGCAATTATTACATTTGGTTTTTTCTTCCTGATCATCCCGGGCATTATTTTTGCCTGCCGGCTCGTTTTTGTTCCATTTCTTGTGATGGATAAAAAGCTGGACCCGGTTAAAGCTGTTGAAGAGAGCTGGAGACTTACCAAAGGTCACGGATGGAGGATTTTATGGATGGGAATACTGGCTTTCTTTATTATTATTGCAGGTTTTATAGTACTTATTTTCGGTTTGTTTATTTCGGCTATATGGATAAGTTCAACCTTTGCTTCACTTTACCATGCAGTACTGGTTGAAAAAGGAGAATACGTAATACCAAATGGCACCGAATAATCTGTAAAGACGCCCGGCATGGGCGTCTCTTCAGTTGATATAATAACCCACCGTTTTTGTTTTCAAAACACCGGTTGATAAACCGGTGTTTTTCGTATTTTTGCACTTGAAATAAAAATTGAAATAATTATGTCAGGACACAGCAAATGGTCAACCATAAAGAGAAAGAAGGGTGCCAATGATGCTAAGAGAGGCCAGATGTTTACCCGCTTAATAAAAGAAATTACAATTGCTGCCAGGGAAGGTGGTGGTGACCCGGAAGCTAACCCGAGGCTGCGACTTGCTGTTCAGAATGCAAGAGGAGCCAATATGCCCAAGGATAATATCGAAAGGGCTATTAAAAAAGCTACGGGTGACGATGCTACGAAGTACGAGGAATTGACCTTTGAAGGATATGCTCCAAACGGCATAGCTATATTTGTGGAATGCCTTTCCGATAATAATAATCGTACAGTTGCAAGTGTGAGATCAGTATTTAATAAGTTCGGGGGAAACCTGGGCACCCACGGATCCCTGTCTTACCTTTTTGACAGGAAAGGGATATTTACTATCAGGAAAAATAATGAAGTTGATATGGATGAATTTGAGCTGGAGTTAATTGATGGCGGAGCGGAAGAGATTGAAATAGATGATGATATGATAACAGTAACCTGTGCCATGGAAGATTTTGGGAGTCTTAATAAGAAACTGGAAGAAATGGGCGTGGAACCTGTGAGTGCCGACCTGCAGAGGGTACCCAATGATACCAAGGTACTTGACCTGTCAGGGGCAGCTACAGTACTGAAACTGATAGATAGCCTTGAAGATAATGATGATGTTCAAAACGTATTTCATAATCTGGAAATGACTGAAGAACTGGCTGAAGAGCTTGAGAAACAATAAAAGGAGATAATTTACTATTTTTACGGAATGAAAAAATATATCCTATATATAACTCTTTTTGCATTATGCAGCAGCATTCATGCACAGAAGCTGATAAAGGCAGAGGAACTCATAAACGGGAGTGGCAGCTATGGTGCTGGTCGTGTGGAAATAAACCAGGATATACGAGTTGATTCACTTCTCAGCAGGCATATAATGGCAAATACCAAAACTGACGGTATGAACGGATACCGTATACAGATTTACAGGGGATCCGGACGTAATGCAAGAGAGGAAGCAAACGAAACAAAAGCCGAGTTTATCTCTGAATTTCCTGATATCCCATCATATCTCAGATTTGATCCACCCAATTATTTCAAAGTTAGAGTGGGCGACTATCGCACCAAACATGATGCATATCCCTATTTTTTAAGGGTGAAGAATAAATTCCCCAATGCTTACATAGTAACTGATATTATTACTTATCCCGACCTGGATCAATAAATTATGAGCGACCAGATTAAACATGAGTGTGGCATAGCAATGATAAAATTGCTTAAGCCGCTGGAATTCTATATTGAAAAATATGGGAGATGGGATTACGGACTCCAAAAGATGTACCTTATGCTTGAAAAGCAGCATAACAGGGGACAGGATGGTGCAGGAATTGCAGGACTGAAAAAGGGAGTCAAACCCGGTGAAAAATATTTCTTCAGGCAAAGATCAAACGGGAGTAATCCCATAAGTGAAATATTCGATACAATCTATGATGATGCAAAAAAATTAGGATTCGATAAACCAGGTGAATTTGATTATACTTTCCTGAGACAAAAACTTCCTTACGCCTCGGATATTTATCTCGGGCATGTCAGATATGGTACTTATGGTCTCTATAATATTGAACACGTTCACCCGGTAATGAGATCTAACAACTGGCGGTCGAGGAACCTGGTGCTGGCAGGTAATTTTAACCTGACAAATGTGAATGATATTTTCGGTTCTCTGTTAGATATCGGCCAGCACCCTACTGATTTTTCTGATACGGTTACCATACTTGAAAATGTTGGGCATTTCCTTGACGAGGAAGTGGAGTCACAGTTCAGAAAATACCGTAAGAAAGGTTTTGCTAAAAAGGAAATCTCTCCTTTGATAGAAGAAAATTTGGAGGTGGCTGAAGTCCTTCGTAATGCGAGCAAAAGATGGGATGGAGGCTATGCCATGGCAGGAATGCTCGGACATGGAGACGCATTTGTCATAAGGGATCCATGGGGTATACGACCGGTGTTCTATTATATTGATGATGAGGTGATTGTAGTGGCCTCGGAACGGCCCGTGATTCAAACGGTATTTAACCTGAAGACGGATCAGATTAAAGAACTTCAGCCAGGCTATGGTCTTATTGCAAAATCTTCAGGTGAAACTAAGGTTGAAATGATACGGGAACCTGGTCCGGAAAAAAAATGCTCTTTTGAACGTATATATTTTTCCAGGGGGACCGATAAATCAATTTACAGGGAGAGAAAAAAACTGGGTGAGCAACTTACCAGCAGGGTACTCGAAGTGATAAACTACGATCTGGGAAACACTGTATTTTCTTATATACCCAATACAGCTGAAAGTGCATTCTATGGCTTAATTAAGGGTCTGGAGGATTATCTAAGGGAGCATAATGTCAAACTTATCAGGGAAAAGGGTAATGAATTGTCAGACCAGGAACTTGAAATGATTCTTTCATCCAGGCCGCGCATTGAGAAACTGGCTGTTAAAGATGCAAAACTGAGAACATTTATTACTGAAGATAAATCACGAGAAGACCTGGTTGGCCATGTCTATGATGTTACATACGGAGTAATAAGAAGGGGAATTGACAGTATGGTGGTACTCGATGATTCCATTGTAAGAGGTACCACCCTTAAAAAAAGTATAGTTGGAATACTGGACAGGCTGGATCCCCGTAAAATTGTAATAGTTTCTTCATCACCACAGATAAGATATCCTGATTGCTATGGTATTGATATGACTAAAATGGGAGATTTCATTGCTTTCAGGGCGGCAATTGAGTTATTGAAAACCAATGGTATGGAAAATAAACTGGCTGAAGTATATGAAAAAGCCTTAAAGGAGAACCGTAAACCCATGAATGAAATAGTAAATGTTGTGAAAGAAATATATAATCCTTTTTCAGCTGATGAGATATCCACACAGATTGCCCATATGCTTAAACTACCTGTAATAAATGCTGAACTTGAAATTATATACCAGTCTATCGAAGGACTGCATGAAGCCTGCCCCGGGCATCTTGGCGACTGGTACTTCACGGGTGATTATCCCACCCCCGGGGGCAATAAGGTAGTTAACCAGTCTTTTATTAATTACATGGAAAAAAAGGATACCAGGGCGTATTAGTTGCCAATTTCATAATCTTCCCGGTAGGATGCAAGGTGACGGTTTATTTTCTCAACATACATGTCCTTGATGGTTATCATGATGCCCGTTTCATTAACTTTTCCGAAGCTTTCATTATGAATGGTCCCAAATGTGCGCATGGTAGGCGACAGGTTCATGTAGGCATTTATGAGTGGAGGGATGGTCTCTCCTATTTTTCTTACTTCCTGCGACAGTATCTTATAATCATCCTTGTAATTATCAGTAGTGAAAATGCTCTTCATAAGCTCCTCATCAATATCCAGAGAAATATCTTTCTTCGGTACCACCAGCCTTTCAGGATCACTGAAATGCTTTTTCATGAAATATATTATCATGCTGCGGGCATGTATATGAAAATGAGGGTACATGGTAACCTTACCAAATAAGTACTTCACCGATGGATTCTCAATCACTATTGCTCCCAGACCATCCCAGAGATTATCAAGAGCATACAGGCTTTTTCTGCCCTTGGCCTTGGATTGATAATCAGGCTGGACGAATGATCTTCCAAGTTCCATCAGGTTTGGAAGGAATTCCTTTGTGAATTTCTCAGAGAAATTGAAATAATCATACGAAGCCATATCCCTGGGATCAACCTTCTTCTTGCTGTCATCATGAATATAAAACCTGTATCCTCCTATAATATCCCTGTTCTCCGGATCCCAGACAATCAGCTGCTGATGAGGTGATTCCTCAGATAGATCATATTCATCAAGGTCAATCTCTTTTCCTGTTCCTCCGCCGGCACCCCTGAAAGTGAGCTCCCTTAGCCTTCCAACCTCGTGCATGAGGCCAGGTGAATCATGGCTCGTAAAAATATAAACCTCGTTGTTTGCATTATTCGTCTTCCTTAAAAGCTTATCACTGGTAAGCTCCTTCTCAATCTCATGCAGCGGTAATGCATCTACAATTTTCTTCATAATTAACTGTTTAAGCCGCAAGTTATTTTAGTCTGTTTAACTAAAACGGGCGAAAGGTTCAATCCAAAAATACGAAAATTATCACTTATTGAATCGCCTCAGCCAGTTCATAAGACTTACCTTTAATCCATTCTGCCCACTCAATTGGTGTTTTGGACTTATCAAATGTTTCCCAGGGTATTCGTTCACCAAAAACTATATGCAATTCCTTGTTCTTCTGCTGAAACATTTCATCAGGCAGATAGAGCATTTCAATGTTCGCTTTAATCCCCAGTGCTTTCCTGAAATTTGAAAGGTTATAAAACCAGTTTGAATTTCTTCCTGAGAAATAGACCGGGAAAATATCACGTTTATGTTTGATGGCTTTTACAAGAAAATTTTTCTGCCATTGCAGGTCTTTTATTTCACCATGTTTTTTTCTTGAACATAAACCGGCAGGGAAATAAAGTATCTGGGAATCAGAAGCATATGCTTCTTCAATCTCTTTCGCAGATTCCCTTGCCTGGCTGCCATGCTTGTTTATTGGCAGGAATATTCCTGACATGTTCCCTATATTCATCAGGATGTCGTTGACCGGAAACTTTATATCATCGAAATATTTTGATAATTCCTTCATGAAAACCAGCCCGTCGAGACCCCCGAGCGGATGATTTGAAACAAATACATACCGCCCTTTATCAGGTATATTATGTTTGTTATGAACGCGGTAATTTATCCCGAGGTATTCCAGACCGGCTTTTACCAGCTCAATATCATTGAGATCACCGTATTTAGTCATAAAATCATTGACCTCATCCTCATGGATTACCCTTTTAAGGTACCTTATAATAAAACCCGGAATTAATCTTGCAAGCTTCGGATTTTTATCCCTGAATATGTTCTTAATGTCTATCCTGCTCTCTGCAGATTCTTTATTATCACTCATTTAGTTACCCCCTGAATGCAAATATTTGGCACTGCAAATTTAATCAAAAAACACTAAATCAGCGTAAACGAACCGCATACTTTAGCACTTTTTGGTCCTTGGTTATTGTTATAAAAAACAAAGGAAAATATTAAAAGTTATCAACAAAGTGTAAAAAAATGGGATAAAGTGGGGGAAAGTGGCGATTTTTTCTTAATTTTACCCTCAAACCTGTTTTTTTATATGGCCACATTCATAGGTGATTACAGTTGCAAGATTGATGCCAAAGGGAGGCTGATTTTTCCGTCTGCTTTCAAAAAGCAGATGCCATCAGGCTCACAGGATCATTTTGTGGTAAGGCGTGACATCTTTGAACAGTGTCTGGTCTTATACACATCCGAGGACTGGGAAGTGCAAATGAATAAGATCCGAAGCAGGATAAATCCTTACAACAGGGAACATAATATGTTTCTGCGTAATTTCTTTAAGGGAACGGCAGAAATGATTCTCGATAGCAGTAATCGTTTGCTGATCCCGCGGAGATTGCTCGAAATAGCGGGTATTAAAAAGGAAGTTGTGCTGGCCGGTCAGGATGGCCGTATAGAAATATGGGCAGGTGAGAAATACAATAAGATTGATATGCCAGTGGGCGATTTTGCTGACCTGGCTGAAAAACTTATGGGAGGTAAATTACCTGAAGAAGAATTATGATGATATACCATGTCCCTGCATTGCTGAATGAATGTATTGACGGGCTGAACATTCAGCCTGACGGGATTTATGTTGATGCAACTTTCGGGGGTGGTGGTCATTCAAGGGAAATTCTCAAGCATATTGAAAAAGGGAAGCTAATAGCTTTTGATCAGGATAAAAATGCTGAAATAAATAAACCGGTTGATGACCGGTTTCTGTTTATTAATCAGAATTTCCGTTTTCTCAGGAATAATCTCCTTTACCTGGGTATACCCTCAATCAACGGTTTGCTGGCTGATCTGGGCGTTTCTTCGAGGCAGTTCGATGATCCGGAAAGAGGGTTTTCATACCGATTTGAAGCAGGGCTTGACATGCGTATGAACCAGGGTGCAGGATCTACGGCTGCTGATATTGTTAATAAATACCCGCAGAATGAGCTTAAAAGGATTTTGACTGATTACGGGGAATTCAGAAATGCAGGTGACCTGGCCTCGGCAATTGTATCATACAGGATGATATCTCCTATTGGCACTACAGCAGATATGGTGGAGTCAGTTAGGGAGTTTATACCATCAAAGTCGGAGAATAAGTTCCTTTCCAGGTTGTTCCAGGCCCTCAGGATTGAATTGAACAGGGAAACTGAATTTCTGAGAGAAATGCTGGTGCAGGCAACTGAAATGCTGATTAAAGGCGGAAGGATTGCAGTGATTACATATCATTCGGTAGAAGACAGGCTGGTAAAGAATTTTTTCAGGACCGGGAATTTTGAGGGTCGTGAAGAAAAAGACTTTTATGGGAATCCTGTCAGCCCTTTCATACTGGTAAACAAAAAAGTTATAACTCCCTCTGAGGAAGAAATCCGCAGGAACAAAAGAGTAAGAAGTGCAAAATTAAGAGTGGCAGAAAAAAAATAGATATTATGGATAATAACCGGGAAACAACAACAAAGGTTAAGCAGCATAAACGGGAAGGTTTTGTTAAAAGCCTGTTCAGTGGATCACTGTTCAGTGAAAAAATTATTCTTGGCAACCTGCCATATTTATTATTCCTCACTGCCCTGGGGGCTCTGTATATAGCCAACAGGTTTCATGCAGAAAAAATAATAAGGAAAACCGACCTGTTGCAGGAGGAAGTTAAAGAGCTGAGAGCGGAAGCTATGGCCACCACTTCTGAACTGATGTATCTAAGCAAGCAATCACAGGTAAAAAAGCTGGTAAACCAGCGCGGACTTGAATTGGAAGAATTAAATGAACCACCTTATAAAATTGTGATAAAAAAATAAATATGGCATTGAGGGATGAAATAATATGGCGTAGCGGGATAATATATATTGCTATCATTCTTATAGCCATTGGCATAATGGTACGCATTTTTATTATCCAGTTTCCCCAGGGTGATAAATGGGCCGAGATGGGTGAGGAGTATGTTTACAAGACTGATGTGGTACCGGCAAACAGGGGTGATATTCTTTCTGACGATGGAAGGTTACTTGCCAGCTCAATTCCATATTATTCAGTTTATATTGACACCAGGAGCACTGGCATGGATCAGCAGACATGGACCCAGGGACTGGACGGACTTTGTGATGGTTTATCTAAGATAATTGGATTGAAGTCTGCTGAAGAATGGAAACGTGACCTTACTATTGCCAGAAGAAACGGGGAAAGATATCACCTTATAAAAAAAGAGGTAAACCACAATACACTGAAAGAACTCAAGAAGTTACCCATTTTCAAACATGGGAGGTACAGGGGTGGTTTTATAGCGGAAACAGAAAATGAAAGGAAAAGGCCACACATGAGACTGGCCGCTCGTACCATAGGCTACCTGACAGAAGGTGCCAGTGGCAATGTGGTTGGATTGGAAGGGGCATATGACGAAGAACTCACAGGTGTAAGCGGATCGGTATTAAAGCAGCGGCTTACCGGTGGGGCCTGGATGCCTGTAAATAATGAAAATTCGGTTGAGCCCATGGACGGGAATGATATCCTTACCACAATAAATATTGACCTGCAGGATGTGGCTGAAACAGCACTGGAGAAACAACTGCTGCAGCATAATGCCCATCATGGAGTTGCAGTGCTGATGGAAGTGAAAACGGGGGATATCAAGGCTATGGTAAATCTTGAGCTAGGCAAAGACGGGAATTATCATGAATTATATAATTATGCTGTGGGGGAAAGCACTGAACCCGGTTCTACCTTCAAACTGGCTTCATTTATTGCGGTCCTCGAAGATGGGCTTGTAAATCTCGATGATACAATACATACAGGCAATGGCGAGGTAAAATATTATGATAAAACAATAAGAGATGCCAAACGAGGAGGCTATGGTAAGTTAAGTGTAAAGGAGGTTTTTGAGAAATCCTCAAACGTCGGGACAGCCATGATAATTTACGAAAACTATAAAGGGCGACCCGGAGATTATGTCGACAGGCTATACCGTATGGGCCTGAATGATAAGCTGGGTTTAGATATAAAAGGAGAAGGCACCCCACTGATAAGGTACCCCGGTGATAAATACTGGTCGGGTATTTCACTGCCAATGATGTCCCATGGCTATGAAGTGCAGATGACACCACTTCAGTTACTTACTTTTTATAATGCTATTGCTAATGGCGGGCGAATGATGAAGCCTCGTTTAGTTAGGGAAATTCAATACCATGGCGAGACCATAAAGAAAATAAATCCGGAAGTACTAAATCCAGCCATATGCTCCCACTCAACCATTGAAAAAATTAGGACATTGCTTGAAGGGGTTGTGGAAAACGGCACTGCAAAGAATCTGGATAATGATACATATAAGATTGCCGGAAAAACAGGCACCGCACAGATAGCAAATGAAAAGTATGGTTATAAACATGGTGGTAAGGTGTCTTACCAGGCTTCATTTGTGGGATACTTCCCTGCAGAGAACCCTGTCTATTCATGTATCGTTGTGGTAAATGCGCCCTCAAACTCAGTCTATTACGGAAACCTGGTGGCAGGCCCGGTATTTAAGGAAATAGCTGATAAAGTCTATGCAACACGTTTCTTCAACACGCCTCAGAAGCCTGATTACAGCCTTCCGAAAGTGAAAAAGGGATATCGTGATGATACAGAATACCTGCTGGCTGACCTTGGAGTAAAACATAATCACGGGGGGAAAGAGAAATGGATTGAGCCTTTTAAACACCAGGATACTCTTAAACTGAAGGAGCTGGAACTTATTGAAAATTTGGTTCCCAATGTTACAGGAATGGGACTGAAGGATGCATTGTTCTTACTCGAAAATTCAGGATTGAAAGTGACAGTTGAAGGCTGGGGTGAAGTGGTAAACCAGTCATTGAGGCCAGGAACAAGGATAGAACCAGGTTCGAATATTAATATTGAATTGCAGCACAGATGATAAGACTAACAGAAATATTAAAAGGTATTGATTATTCAATAGTTGGTCATGCAGATGATATTTCTGTTACCAGTATTTGCTTTGATTCCAGGAAGACTTCGAAAAATGACCTTTTTGTTGCAGTCAGGGGTACCATAACGGATGGGCATAATCATATAAATGAGGCCATAGATCTTGGTGCAACTGCGGTGATATGTGAAAAGATACCCTCGAACCCTGATCCTGACATCTGCTGGGTTCAAGTAAAAAATTCTGCTTATGCCCTTGCTGTATGTGCTTCAAATTATTATGATAATCCTGCCAGTAAGATAAAGCTGGTAGGAGTTACAGGAACTAACGGGAAAACAACAACGGCAACACTTCTATACAGGTTATTTACTACACAGGGTTACAGGGCCGGACTATTATCAACCGTGAAAAATTATATAGCCGGCAAAGAATTGGAGGCCACACTTACTACTCCTGATCCCGTGAGAACTAACATGCTGTTAAGGGAAATGATTAATGCAGGCTGTGAATTTGCATTTATGGAAGTTAGTTCTCATGCTATTGTGCAGAACAGGATAGCTGGCCTCTCCTTTAATATGGGCATTTTTACGAATATTTCCCATGATCATCTTGATTATCATGGCAGTTTCGATAATTATCTGAAAGCAAAAAAAACATTTTTTGATCAGCTGCCCGAGGGATCAATTGCCCTGGTCAATGCTGATGACCGTAACGGGAGTCTGATGTTACAGAATTGCAGGGCGGCTAAATATGAATATTCATTAAGGACCGTGGCTGATTTTACATGCAGGATCATTGAGCACAGGATTGACGGTATGAGTCTCAGGTTCGGAAACCAGGAAGTATGGACATGCTTAATTGGTGAATTCAATGCTTATAATCTTCTGGCTGTTGTTTCAGCTGCAGAATTACTTGGCCGGGACCGCCTTGAAGTCCTGACCAGTATCAGTACTCTTAAACCTGTGCCCGGGAGGTTTGAGGTGATAAGATCCGGTATGGGCACAACGGCTATAGTGGATTATGCACATACCCCCGATGCACTGGACAATGTTTTGGAAACAATAAATAAAATAAGGACAACTGGAAACAGGCTCATTACAGTAGTTGGTGCAGGAGGTGACCGGGACAGGAGTAAACGGCCTATTATGGCCAGAATCAGTGTTGAAAAAAGTGACAGGGTAATATTAACATCAGATAATCCCCGTACTGAAGATCCTGAAGAAATAATTGACGATATGATTAAGGGCGTGCCTGAGCAGATGCGGGATAAGGTATTGAGGATCACTGACAGGCGTGAGGCAATACGTACCGCCTCAATAATAGCCGGTGAAAATGATATAATTCTTGTTGCAGGGAAAGGTCATGAAACATACCAGGAAATAATGGGTCAGCGCTATCATTTCGATGACAGGGAGGAATTAAGAAAAGTACTTATGTCGGCAAACTAAATTATTAATAATGCTATATTATCTTTTCAGATATCTTGAATCATTAAATATTCCCGGGGCAGGGGTTTTTGAGTATATCTCCTTCCGCTCGGCGGCAGCAGTTATTACCTCGCTCCTGATATCACTCCTTGTAGGTAAAAGGGTTATAAACTATTTGCAGCGCATGCAGGTGGGAGAGGTTGTGCGCCAACTGGGTCTTGAGGATCAGTATAAGAAGGAAGGAACACCTTCAATGGGAGGGCTCATAATACTTGCTTCCATAATTATCCCGACGCTATTGTTTGCCAGACTCGATAATATATATGTAATCTTAATGCTCGTAACTACATTCTGGCTGGGGTTAATAGGTTTTCTTGATGATTATATCAAAATTTTCAAAAAGAATAAAGGGGGACTTGCGGGCAAATTCAAAATAATAGGCCAGCTGGCACTGGGTTTGATCGTGGGTGTGACATTATTGTTCAGTGATCAGGTAGTGGTACGCGAGATCGTTGCTGCTGAGGAACTGAATATCACTCAGACTGCGGAATACCTTCAGGCTGCCAATATAGATCAGACCGGCGAATATGTAACCAATGATATTAAATGCACAAAGACCACCATCCCTTTTGTTAAAAATAATGAATTTGACTATTCATGGCTTGTTCCATTTATTAAAAAAGAACACAGACAGACTGCCGGCTGGGTGGTTTTCATTATAGTGGCCACGATTATTGTGATCGGAGTATCAAATGGCGCTAATCTTACTGACGGTCTCGATGGCCTGGCAACAGGTACTTCGTCAATTATAGGAGTAACCCTCGGAGTGCTGGCATATGTTTCGGGCAATATAATCTATGCCGATTACCTGAATATTATGTACATCCCTTACACAGGTGAACTTGTGATATTTGCCAGTGCCTTAATTGGTGCAACCATTGGTTTCCTCTGGTATAATTCTTACCCTGCGCAGGTATTCATGGGCGACACCGGCAGCCTGGCACTGGGTGGAATAATTGCGGTTTTTGCAATAGTAATAAGGAAGGAGCTTCTGATACCTATATTCTGCGGGATATTCCTGGCTGAGAGTCTTTCTGTAATGATACAGGTGAGCTGGTTTAAGAGAACGAGAAAAAGAACCGGGGAAGGTAAGAGGGTTTTCCTGATGGCCCCATTGCATCATCATTACCAGATGAAAGGTTATACTGAGCCTAAAATAGTAACAAGATTCTGGATAGTGGCCATAATGCTGGCGGTACTGAGTGTTGTAACATTAAAAATCAGGTAATGAAAGACAGACTTGTCATACTGGGTGCAGGTGAAAGTGGTACGGGATCAGCCATCCTGGCTGTCAGGCAGGGGTATGATGTCTTTGTGTCTGATATTGGAATTATTAAAGACAGGTACAGGAAAGACCTTAAGGCATATAATATTGATTTTGAAGAGGGGAAACATGATATCAGCAGGCTTTTACAAGCCGATCTTGTGGTGAAAAGCCCCGGCATACCCGATGATAAATCACCGGTACTGGAATTAATTAATGCAGGAATAAAGGTGATATCAGAGATTGAATTTGCCGGAAGGTTTACAGATGCAAAAAAAATATGCATTACAGGCAGCAATGGTAAAACGACCACTACAAATCTGATATATGAAATATTAAAAAGAGCATGTTTTAATGTTGGACTGGCAGGCAATGTGGGTAATTCATTTGCACGCCAGGTAGCTAATAATCAATATGATTATTATGTTATCGAGTTGAGCAGCTTTCAGCTTGACGGAATGTACGACTTCAAAGCTGATATAGCCGTTCTGTTGAATATAACACCTGACCATCTGGACAGGTATAGAAATACTTTCCAGGATTATATTGATTCGAAATTCAGGATAATAAATAATCAGACGGGTAATGATTATTTTATCTTCTGGGCTGATGACCCCGTTATTAGGCAGGAGCTTGCATTTCGCTCCCCGAAGGTCCATTTACTGCCATTCTCTGCGGAAAAGACAGATGGTATGGCAGGATATATTGATAATGATACTCTAACCCTTTCCATTCACAATAAAACCGAAGAAATTATGACTATTCATGACCTGGCACTTAAAGGCCGCCATAATACTTATAACTCTATGGCAGCTGCAATAGCAGGTAAAATACTGAACATAAGAAAGGAAATAATCAGGGAGAGTCTTGCTGATTTCCAGGGCGTGGAGCACCGACTGGAAACTGTTATTGCAGTACATGGCATAAACTTTATTAATGACTCAAAAGCTACGAATGTAAATTCTGCATGGTATGCCTTGGAGTGTATGACAAGCAAGGTAGTCTGGATAGCAGGGGGTATTGATAAGGGGAACGATTATTCCGAACTGCACAAGCTGGCAAAGAAAAAAATAAAGGCTATCGTGTGCCTTGGCAAAGATAACAGCAAAATAATCGATGCTTTCAAAGGAATAGTGCCGACTATAGTTGAAACAAAGTCGATGAACGAGGCCGTAAGATCGGCTTACTACCTGGCATCAACCGGCGATACAGTATTGCTTTCACCTGCCTGCGCAAGCTTCGATCTTTTCGAAAACTTCGAAGACCGTGGAAGGCAATTTAAAGAAGCGGTAAGGAACCTTTAATAATGCGCTGATATGAAGACAGTTTTTGGTGGTTTATTCAAGGGAGACAGGGTCGTATGGGGATTGATAGTGGTATTCATGATCTATTCCCTGCTTGCTGTTTACAGCTCTTCTGTTAGTGTTGCATTTTCAAGACATGGAGGTGACACTACTTTCTTCCTGAAGTCACAGGCAATGATGCTTATTTTCTGCCTTTTTATTATAACTGTGACCCACCATCTGCCATACCGAATATATTCATCACTGGCAGGGTTTATTCTCTTTGTAGCCATAATATTGTTGATAATTACCCTGATTTTCCCGGTTAGGATAAACGAAGCTTCAAGGTGGATAATGATTCCGGGTACGGGATTTATGATACAGACATCAGATCTGGCGAAAGTGGCTTTGATAATATACCTGGCTCGTATGCTTTCTCAGAACCAGCATAACCTGAAGGATTTCAAACTAATGACCAGGATTATGATAGTGCCGGTGGCAATAGTCTGTGCCCTTATAATGCCTGAGAACCTGTCAACTGCAGTTATGATCTTCTGTATGTCACTGCTTATAATGTTTATTGGAAGAATGCCGGTGAAATATCTTTTTGCCTGGATGGGTCTGGCAATAGCTGCCATAGTAGTTTTTGCCTTACTCCTTGATGCTGTATCGGAAAACAACAGGGTTTCGGTATGGAAGGGCAGGCTGGAGAATTATGTAAAGGGAGAAAATGACAGTGACGCTGATTACCAGGCAAACCAGGCAAAGATAGCCATAGCTACAGGAGGGCTTATAGGCAAAGCTCCGGGTAACAGTGTGCAAAGGAATATGCTGCCACAATCAAATTCTGATTTCATTTTTGCTATAATAATTGAAGAGTACGGGTTGATATTCGGGGCCCTGCCTGTATTGTTCGTGTACCTTATATTGCTCTTCAGGGGTATAGCCATAGCACGCAAATGTGAAACAGCTTTCCCGGCATTCCTTGTGCTTGGTCTTACTGTAATGCTTGTAACCCAGGCAATGATAAACATGGCAGTGGCTGTAGGACTGTTACCGGTTACAGGACAGACACTCCCGATGATAAGCTGGGGTAGAACATCTATGGTTGTATCAAGCTTTTCACTTGGTGCAATATTAGGGGTAAGCCGTGTAGTCAGGGCTAAAGCCCAAAGCGAGGAAGTTATTGATTCAGAGCAGGAAGACCCGGGTGATGGATTAATATATGAAACTGCAAATGGCTAAGAGAATAATCATAAGTGGTGGAGGTACGGGAGGACATGTTTTTCCCGCCATTTCAATTGCCAATGCCCTGAAGAGTATTGATGAGAGTGTTATTATTCATTTTGTTGGTGCCCTGGGCAGGCTTGAAATGGCAAAAGTGCCCGAAGCAGGATATGAGATAACCGGATTGCCCGTTGCTGGATTTATGCGTAAAATAAGTTTTAAAAATATTAATGTATTGATAAAACTTATAAAGAGCCTCAGGAAGTCAAGAAAGATAATTAAAACTTTTAAACCGGATGTGGTGGTCGGTGTTGGAGGATACGCCAGCGGCCCGGTTCTTAGGGTGGCAGGGAGAAAGGGTATCCCAACCCTTATACAGGAGCAGAACAGCTATGCAGGTATCACAAATAAACTGCTTGCAAAGAAGGCAAAACTGATATGTGTGGCTTACGAGGGGATGGAGAAATATTTCCCGGCAGAAAAAATTTTGCTGACAGGTAATCCGGTCAGAAAAGACCTGTATGAACTGGGGAATAAAAGAGAAGAAGCGATATCCTATTTCGATCTTGAAGATAATATACCCATTGCTCTGGTATTGGGAGGTTCAGGTGGCAGCCGTACTATCAATGAAAGCATTGCTGAAAAGCTTGGACAGCTAGAAAAAAATAAGATACAGGTAATATGGCAAACGGGAAAGCACTATTATGAAAGCATGAAGAAATTTCATGGAGAATCATCAGTATCAATGGTCCATTTGCACGATTTTATAGATAGAATGGACCTTGCATATGCAGCAGCAGATATAATTGTGTCACGGGCCGGGGCAGGAACAATAGCAGAACTGACTATTGTTGGAAAGCCCGTTATCCTTATCCCTTCACCCAATGTTGCTGAAGATCACCAGACAAAGAATGCTTTGGCACTGGCCGATAAAAACGCTGCCCTGATGCTGAGAGACAGTGAGTCAGTTGAGAAGCTTGCGGATACAATTATTAAACTGATAAAAGACACTCAAAAGAGAAGGATGCTGTCAGGAAATATTCAGTCAATGGCAATAAAAGATTCAGATGTAATTATCGCTCAAGAAATTTTAAAGCTTGCATAATGATAGATTTCAGTAAAATATCGCATGTTTGGATGATTGGTATAGGGGGTATCGGCATGAGTGCCCTTGCGCGATATTTTGCAGCCGGCGGGTTCCTTGTAGGGGGGTATGACAGAGCTGAATCGTCATTAACAGGGGCACTGATTTCTGAAGGTATATTGGTAATATACAAAGATGATCCGCATGAAATTCCCGGGGATTTTCTCAGGGAAGATAAAACACTTGTTATATATACACCTGCTGTCTCACCTTATAACAAAATATCAACCTACTTCAGGGAAAAAGGTTTCAGGATGCATAAGAGAGCTGAGATTCTTGGCATAATATCCCGGAAAAGTCGCTCTATTGCCATAGCAGGTACTCATGGAAAAACATCTGTAACTACTATTACCGCGCATTTGTTAAAACAATCCAATATTGATTGTTCTGCATTCCTTGGAGGGATTTCGAAAAATTACCGGACAAATCTGCTTACAGGTGGAAGTAATATAACGGTGATGGAGGCTGATGAATTCGACAGGTCTTTTCATTACCTCAGCCCTGAAATGGCTCTTATCACTTCAATGGATGCTGATCACCTTGACATTTATGGCAGTTTTGACAATATGGTAAAAGCGTACGTTGAGTTTGCCGGGAAGATAAAAAATGATGGGATATTGATTCTGAATGAAAAAATTGCAGGTAGTTTTTGCAAACCTGACAATATAAAAATATATACATATGGATTGAATCCAGCGTCTGATTTCCATTTGTCGGACATCTCAAAAGATAATGATGTTTACAGCTTCAGTGTTACTACACCCTGGGGCATTATTGATGAGCTGAGTCTCCTGATCCCCGGTAAAATGAATGTCGAAAACTCAATTGGAGCCATTGCACTGGCAAAACTGGCAGGGGTTAGTGATAAGGATATAAGAAAAGCTCTTTTTTACTACAAAGGGGTATTCAGAAGGTTTGATGTAAGGATAAACAGTGATAGACTAATATATATTGACGATTACGCACATCATCCCCAGGAGTTGAAATACTGCATCGAATCGGTCAGGGAGTTTTATGGCAAGAAGAAGATAACAGGCATATTTCAGCCTCATCTTTTTACAAGGACACGGGATCTTGCTGATGCATTTGCTGATGCCCTTGATAAACTCGACAGGGCAATATTACTGCCTGTTTACCCTGCACGTGAAGAACCGATTGAAGGAGTTAATTCGGGGATGATATGTGACAGGATGAAACTTAAAGATAGAATACTGGCAGAAAAAGATGACCTGCCGGCATTACTGAAGGATGATAAGTCTGATATAGTGCTTACACTGGGTGCAGGTGATATTGACAGGCTGGTTGAGCCTATTGAAAATATATTATTGGAGAGATTAGGATGAAAGTGATCGGGAAAATATGGTGGTTGCCACTGGTCATATACATGATCGTTATGCCTTCATTTATGTCTGATAAATTCAATAATGAAGTGTGCAGGGAGATAAGAATTTCAATTATCGATTCTGCTGATTACAGGTTTATTACACCCGGGAAACTGCTCTCGAGAATACAGACTGAAAACATGAAAATACTGGGTGCGGGGCTCAGGAACATCGACCTGGAAAGACTGGAGAATAACCTGGCCGGGCTGCGTGAGCTTGAATCCCTGGAGGTGTATACCACTGCTGACGGTATTTTGCATGTCGAGGCAGATCAGCGTGATCCTGTGATGAGAGTGATAACCGCATGGGGAAATAATTACTATATCGATAAATATGGCTTTGTTATTCCTCATAGTGACAGGTATACTCCACGCCTGATTGTGGTGTCAGGAAATATTGAAGTGCCTGATAATTGCATCATGGGAGAAAGCATACTTAATCAGGATGAAAATTTACCGGTAAGACAGTCTTTCAGGATGGTTCAATATGTAAATGGAGATGAATTCTGGAGCAGGTTTATTGAACAGATATGGATAAATGAAAAAGGTGAATTTGAACTGGTGCCGAGGATAGGTGAGCATATAGTAAAATTTGGCAGTGTGGAGGATTATGAATGGAAATTCAGGGTTTTGAGAGCATTTTACAAGGAAAAAATAGCCGTTGCAGGATGGGATAAATATAAAGAGATAGACATGCGTTTCAAAGGACAATTAGTATGTACAAAAAAATAATAATCTACAGTTAAACCATATCATATTGATTAAGTTATGAATAATAATGAACAGTATGTTGCAGCAATTGACATTGGAACTACCAAGATAGTATCCATTGTTGGGAAAAAAAATCCTAACGGTAAAATTGAAATCCTTGGTCTGAGCAAGGCCCCTTCCAACGGTGTAAAAAGAGGCGTGGTGCTGAATATCGAGGAAACCGTAAGCGCCATTGAACGTACGGTGGCTGATGTACAGCAGCGATCGGGGATAGTATTCAATGACGTCTTCGTAGGCATAGCCGGTCAGCATATTAAAAGCATGAAAAGCCGTGGGTATATCAACCGTGATTCTGTTGATGATGAAATAACCAAGGATGATGTTTTCAACCTGACCCAGGATATGCATAAGATTCCCATTGAAATCGGGGAGGAAATAATACATGTAATACCACAGAATTTCATTGTTGATAATGAGACGGGTGTTAAAAATCCCATTGGTATGTGTGGTAAAAGGCTCGAAGCTAATTTCCATATAGTTATAGGCCAGGTTGCTTCAGCTAAAAATATTGAGAAATGTATCAGGAAGTCCGGACTTAACGTCAAGGATCTGATACTTGAGCCTCTGGCTTCGTCAGATGCAGTACTCACTGATGATGAAAAAGAGGCGGGAGTGGTGCTTGTTGATATAGGCGGAGGGACAACCGACGTGGCTGTATATTATGATAATATCATAAGGCATACTGCCGTAATTCCCTTTGGTGGAAATGTTGTAACCAAGGATATTAAGGAGGGTTGCTCTATTCTGCAGAGGTATGCTGAACAACTTAAGGTTCAGTACGGATCAGCCCTGGGTGATATCGCTCCTGAAGATAAGGTGGTTTCTGTGCCGGGCATAAGCGGCAGAGATCCTAAAGAAATATCCTTCAAAAGCCTTGCTTATATTATTCAATCCAGGATGGAGGAGATAATAGATGCGGTGAATTTCGAAATGCAGGCATCGGGCTATGCCGATAAAATATCTGCAGGTATTGTTATAACAGGTGGCGGTGCAATGCTCAAGCATTTACCGCAGCTGGTAAAATTCAAAACAGCCATGGACGTCAGGATTGGATTACCGAATGAACACCTGGCCGGAAATTCAAGGGATGAAATAAATCAGCCTATGTTCGCAACGAGCGTCGGTTTGATATTGAGGGGATTCGATTACCTGGAAACTTATAAAAGTAATTTTAATGCCGGTGAGAAATCTGAAATGTCCGCAGATGAAGAAGAATTGTTCGAAAAAGTGAAAAGGGGAATCGATGAAGAAATACCGGACAATGCTGAAGGAAAGTTGAGCTGGGCAGAGAAATTTAAGAAAAGCCTGAGCAAGATGTTTGAAACAGAAGACCAGGATATAAGCTAATTATAAATACGCTGGCATACTGAAGTGAAAACCCTTAAATAACCATAGACATGTCTGACGAATTAATGAATTTTGATCTTCCTGTTGAAAGATCTTCAATAATTAAAGTCCTGGGAATAGGGGGTGGCGGTAATAATGCCGTAAACCATATGTATAACGAAGGTATTACCGACGTAAATTTTGTTGTCTGTAATACCGATGCCCAGGCACTGGCCGAAAGCCCTGTACCTGTAAAAGTCCAGATAGGAGAGGACCTGACGGAAGGAAGAGGTGCGGGAAGCAAACCCGAAATAGGACGCAGAGCGGCAGAGGAAAATATTGACCAGGTGCTTAAAGCACTTGGAGGTAACACCCGGATGGTATTTATTACCACCGGGATGGGTGGCGGTACAGGAACAGGAGCTGCCCCGGTTATTGCCCGGGCATGTAAAGAGGCCGGGCTGCTTACCATAGCAGTGGTGACAATACCTTTTAAATCGGAAGGTAAAATAAGGATAAAAAATGCTGTGCAGGGTATAAACGACCTTAAAGATCATGTCGATTCCCTGCTGGTTATTAATAATGAAAAGCTCAGGGAGATATTCGGTGATCAGACAGTGTCAGTTGCTTTCGCAAAAGCCGACGATGTGCTTACAATAGCTGTGAAAGGAATAGCTGAAATAATAACTGTGGCAGGTTATATAAATGTTGACTTCTCCGATGTTGAAACAGTTATGCGTGATTCCGGTGCCGCGGTTATGGGAACCGGATCATCATCAGGTGAAGACAGGGCTCTTAACGCAATAGAAGAAGCAATATCATCCCCTCTGCTGAATTCCAATGATATTCACGGAGCTAAAAGTATACTTCTGAATATTACTACCGGCACTGGCGACCATGAACTCACAATGGATGAGCTGGGCGAGATAACGGATTTTATTTATGATGTGGCTTCAAACGACGCACTTATTATACGTGGACTTTCCAGAGATGAAAGCCTGAACGACAGGATATGCGTTACAGTTATTGCGACTGGATTCGAACCTAATAGCGTACTTGAACCTTACAGGTCAACCCCGAAAACTGAAAAAATAAACCTGGAAACAGGACAGGTGAGCATCAATGAAAAGGAAAAGAAAAAAGAGGAACCGGATACTATAAAGGTAAAAACAAAAAAGCCTGAGATATTTGATGATTATGAAAATGAAATACAGAGAAAACTTGAATTTGATTTTGTGGTTAAAGAAAAAACGGAAAGTAATGAACTGAATCATGGCGATGGCACACTTAGAAAAATAAAACATATGCAGAATATCCTTAAAAATGAAGGCCTGTCGAACAAGACAATGAAGGAAAATATTGATGAATTTGAAGACGTGCCTGCTTTTATAAGGAAAAAAATCAAGATAGAGAGCGACAAACGAAAAGACAAATCGGAAGTATCCAAATTCACACTGTCGGACGATGATGATGAACCTTCATTAAGGGAGGATAATGCTTATCTGAATGATAATGTAGATTAGCTGATCTGGATTTAACTGTAGAACAGAAGGCAGGCCGACACAAACAGCCTGCCTTTTTTCATGAGTTTTTATTTATCTTTGGAGACCATGAAAAGGGAGTTGATATACATTACCTTGTTAAGTGTTTCATTAAATGCTTTTGCGCAGGAAGGCAAAATACCGGAGAAGGCCGATTCTGTAACCCATTCTACCAGGCAATACAAATTGGATAATGCCTATACCGAGATTAATTATGTTCCCCTGGATACCGTGGTGGATACATTTCACAGGCATGAGAAAACAGAAGATATTTCACCTTTTTTCCAGGGTCTTGGGAATTACGGCCTGCCATATATGGAAATAGATTTTTTTGACCGGCCTGTTGATCCTGAATATTTTATTTACAGGAACCTGCGATATTTTATGCACCATGCCGGGAATAAGCTTTATATAGATACACAGGTACCATTCACAGAGCTCAAGTGGACTTTTGGAGGAGAAAGACAACTTGCTGAACAAACACTGGGTATACGTCATGCACAGAACGTAAACCCATTTTTTAACATTGGTCTTGATCTCGATGTCATATACAGCCTGGGACAGTATATCTACCAGAAATCGGATAACCGGGCTTTTACCCTCCATGCTTCATACCTGGGGAATAAATATAAGGCATTTGCCTCCTGGAGCCTTAATAACCTTAAAGCTTATGAAAATGGAGGCATTGCTGATCCACAGGTACTTGACCAATATGAAACAAGAGATGTTCCTGTTAACCTCGGTGGCCTGAATGAGGCGATAAGCAGGATAAAAAATATGAATTTTCAGGTAATACAGAAATACACAGTCGGGGGAGGTAAAAAAAACACCATTTCTGACAGTACGCAAAATGAGAAAAAAGCAGGATTGAGCGGTACGTTTTCACATATACTTGAATACGAGAAAGGCAGGAGAATATATGAAGACAATGCCCCGGGCATTGGCTTTTATGACACTGTTTTCATCAGTCAATCCTCTACTTATGATTCCCTTTATGCCAGGGTACTGAAGAATACACTCAGGTTTGACTTTAATACAGGCGAGAAAGCTAAATTCCAACTTGGTATAGGTATTGGAGCAGTGAATGAGCAGAATATTTTTGCACAAATCGTGCCGACTCATGAAGAGGAAATACCCGCAGACTCGGTAAGCTGGAAAGAAAGCTCAAATGCATTGCTGGGCACCCTGTTCAACCGTATTGGTGAAAAATTCGGATGGCGTGCTGATGGGAAACTCTATTTTACTGGTCTAAGGGCAGGAGATTTTGAGCTGAAAGGAAATATCAGTAAGAGATTTAATGAGGGTGAAAAAAGATCAGAACTGGTTGCCAGGGGTAGTGTGCTAAATACAGGACCTGCGTGGTGGATGAACAGCTGGGGAAGCAATCATTATGAATGGTCAAATGATTTCAGCAGCGAGTTCAGAATCAATGTGGGAGGGTCATTTCATTACCCGGCAGTTAAGCTTGGTGCGGGAATAGATTATGCACTTATTACCAATATGTTCTATTTCAGTAAAGAGGCAATACCGGAACAACATGATGGTGTAATATCAGTATTAAGTGCACGGCTGAATAAAAATTTCAGCTTCTGGAAACTCAGGTTCGATAATTCCATACTGTTTCAGAAAAGCAGTAACAATGATATTCTTCACCTGCCTCTTCTGTGTGCCAGATCAGCTTTTTATTTCAATTATGAATTTTATTTCAGGATAACCGGAGGAAGGCTGCAAACACAGCTGGGTTTCGAAGCTGAGTATAATACAGCATATAATTCATATTCCTATATGCCGGCCACCGGCATATTTTATGTTCAGAATGAAATAAAAACAGGAAATTACCCTGTGCTGAATGTGTTTGCCAATATCAAGCTGAAAAGGACGAGGATATTTGTTGGAGTGGATCATGTTAATTATGGTTTGATGGGCTATGATTACTTCATAAGCCCTTATTATCCAATGAATATAAGAACGTTCAAGTATGGTATTGCATGGACGTTCTATAATTAAGCAGTATATTTGATTGGTATTTCTTAACATAAAATGAAGCGATACACAATTAAAATATTTTCATTGATAAACAGGTCGTATTTTATTTCTTTAATACTATTATTGTTAATCATTTCCTGTGATTCAGGCACCAAAACTGTTAATGATTATTTGCCGGGCAATCGCGACCTCGATGCAATAAGGGAGCAAGGGAAACTTGTTGCCCTTACAGACTTCAATTCCATAAGTTATTTTATTTACAGGGGAGAGCCTATGGGCTTTCAGTTTGAGTTGCTCAGGGAATTTGCTGATTACCTGCAGATTGAACTTGAGATAATAACGGAGAATGATCTCAGCCTGTCATTTGAAATGCTTAACAAAGGGGAAGTGGATCTGCTGGCATTGAACTTAACCATTAGTAATGAAAGAAAAAAAGTGGTAAAGTTCACCCATCCTATATCTCAGACAAGACAGGTCCTGGTTCAAAAACGTCCCGAAAACTGGCGCCAGATGACAAAGGATGAGATTGATGATTTACTTGTAAGGAACCTGCTGGATCTTGCTGACAAAACGGTGTACGTTCAATCAGGATCATCATATGCACAGAGGATGAAAAACCTTCAGAATGAGATAGGTGATACAATACATATTGTTGAAGTTCCCCTGGAAGTGGAAGAGCTTATTACCCTTGTGGCTGAAGGCGGTATAAATTATACCGTGTCGGATGAAAATATAGCTCTGGTAAACCGCACCTATTACCCTGACATTGACCTGGAAACACCTGTAAGTTTTGAACAGAACCTTGCATGGGCTGTAAGAATCAACGGTTCTGACAAACTGCTTGCAGAGCTGAATAAATGGATTGATGGCTTTAAAGGAACCGAACGTTATGCACTTTTGTATGCAAAGTATTTTGAAAACTCACGGTCAAAACAAATAGTGCAATCAGATTATTTCAGTCTCGGCACTGCCAATATTTCGCGCTGGGATAATTATTTCAAAAAGTATAGTGATTCAATAGGTTGGGATTGGCGCCTTCTGGCTTCACTCGTGCTGCAGGAGTCACGTTTTGACCCCGATGCACAATCATGGTCAGGAGCATACGGACTGATGCAGTTGATGCCTTCAACAGGGGAACAATTTGGCATTGATATTTTTTCGAGCCCCGAGAACAATATAAAAGCTGGAATAAAGTATATACAATGGCTGCAGGAGCTTTTTGAAGATAAAGTACCTGATGAGCAGGAAAGAATAAAGTTTATTCTTGCTTCATATAATGTGGGCCCGGGGCACGTTCTCGACGCCCGCCAGCTGGCACGAAAAAATGGCCGCGATCCGGAATTGTGGGATGATAATGTTGCATATTACCTGCTGCGAAAATCGGATCCTGAATTTTACCATGACCCGGTGGTCGAGCATGGATTCTGCCGGGGTGAAGAACCGTATAATTACGTAATAGAAGTGCTCGACAGGTATGATCATTATAAGAATTTTATTGAAGGAAATGAATAGAACTAGCCTTACGCTGTCCTAAGAAGATGGGCGTGGATTTCAAATCCACGCCATCGGAGTTGGAGCCTCAGCCTATCAATATTCCCTCCTTTTCCATAACCACCAGCAACTCATGCAAGATCATTGCCGTGGCACCCCAGATTATATGGCCTTCATAATCATAGTATTTAACATCTAACTTTTCACCCCTTACAGCCATTGGTTTCTCTTTCACGATATCATCCTTAAAGAAATAGGACAATCGTGCTTCAATAACAGATACAACTTCTTGCCTGTCAGGTTTGATATGTGGTCGTTTTTTACATGAAGCCACAACAGGGGTCACTTCTATATTACTAACAGGAATGAAGAGGGGTGTCAGGGTACCCAGTATTATTAGTTCTTCACCACATATACCAATTTCCTCGCATGTTTCCCTTATTGCCGTATCTGTAATGCTGGGATCACCTTTTTCTTCCTTGCCGCCAGGAAATGAAATCTGTCCACTGTGAACACCATTATATTCAGGCCTCTGAATAAAGAGGGTATATGTTGTATCATCCACCGGGTACAGTAAAATCAGAATGCCCGCAAGCTTTGAATCGCTACTTTTCTTACGCGGGAAATTTTTGATCATCCTGTCTGATGAAGCCATTTCCCACTGAACATCTGTCCCGGGTAAATCTTTACCCAGGGCGGCCTGCAGGCGTCTGGTAAAAAGTTCATGGTTCATGGTACAAATATAGGAAAAGGACAGGATAGCAGGGGGCAGGGAGCAGGGGGCAGGGAGGGGAGAAAGGGAGAAGGGGAGAAGGGGTGAATGATAATGTTGATATTTTCGTAGATTTGGGACCAAGTATGGAACAAAGGGATTACATATTAAGGGAGATTGAAAAGATATCGGTGATGTTACTTGGGATGCTGGGTAAATACAAGAGGATAATGTCAGAAAAACAGTTCGAACAGGAACGGGCAATGATTGACAATGAGCTGAAAGAGGCCGGTGAGTTATCAATTGATAAACTGTTATCATTTACTGAAGAAGAAATAATCTCATTTATTGATCAAAACAAAGGTTTTGACCAGGGAAATATGGAGCTGCTGGCTGATTTGCTAATTGCATTTGCCAAAAATTTACATGAAAATGAAAGCATAAATCTTATTAAGAAGGCAGTATTAATTCTGGAACATATTGACAGCAAGACCAAGACTTTTTCACTGGAGCGTTCACTGAAGATAAACTGCCTGAAAGAAAAACTAAATTTAGACTAACCCCCATTCTCCCTGCTCCCTGCTCCCTGCTCCCTGCTCCCTGCCCCCTGCTTCGTCCGCCGTAGTCCCGAGAACTCGGGACGTAGGCGGGCTCCCTGCATTTACTTCCTGAATTGCCTGATAAACTCCTCCACTTCCTTTACCCCTCCCTGGTAAACAAGGTAGCCGTTATAGGGTTCTCTTTCGGTTATCTCATCATTTACCGGCTTAAGCATTATTTCTTTTACTTCATCCGGATCATCGGTTTGTCCGAGGGCCCATCCCAGCTTGACCCATGCAACCTCTGGAAGCATATTGCCCAGAGGCACCACCCCCTTGGCCATCATATCACGTCCTGTTTCATATACCATCATATGTACATAACCCCATATAGTCTGGAGTGTCATAAAAACCGACACTCCCTTTTCTTTTGCTCTCTCAAGTGCAGGATAAAGTTCCCTGTTGACATGTCCCAGTCCGGTTCCCACTATTATGATACCTTTATAACCCATTTCCACAAGACTGTCAAGCATTTCAGGTTTCATGTGGGGGTAGTAATAAAGCATGGTAACCAGCTCATTGAAGAAAGGCATGATTTTCACTTTCCTATCCTTGCGGCGCGGGTTATATTTTTTCTTTATATGTTCAATGCCTTCTCTTGTGACTGTTGCTACGGGTGTGTCTCCTATTGTCCTGAAGGTTGACCGGTAGGAGCTGTGCATTTTCCTGACCCTGGTTCCCCTGTGAAGGAAGCCATATTCATCGGAGGTTGGACCGAACATGCAAACAAGCACTTCCGCAATATCACCATGTCCGGCAGCGTATGAGGCATGAATAAGGTTAAGGGCTGCGTCGGATGAAGGGCGGTCCGATGATCGCTGTGAACCAACCAGTATAACCGGTATGGGAAGGTTCTGTACCATAAATGATAATGCTGCCGCTGTATGGTGCAGGGTATCCGTACCATGGCCGATTATTATTCCGTCAGCACCGTTCTCAATCTCCTTGCCAATTGCTTTTGCAAGGGTAATATATTGATCGGGCCCCATGTTCTCACTGAAAACAGCAAACAGTTTTTCAGTATTTATATTACAGATATCAGCAAGCTCCGGTACGGCACCGTAAAGCTCCCCGGGCGAGAAAGCCGGGATAACTGCTCCAGTCCGGTAATCCAATCTTGATGCTATGGTACCTCCGGTACCAAACAGTTTGACAGTGGGTTTATCATCAGAATAAGGAAACTCCTTTTCGGGTATTTTATAAATGGCTTTCTGATAGCCTGTTTCTTTCATCGATGTTATAGTACTGACATTAATCCCAATATTATAACCGGTTTCGATCTTAAGAACCAGGTGTCTGTCGTCATCATTCTCCGATCTCGGCAGCACAGTACCCCTGAATACCCCCCTGGTGGTTTCAATATAAGCCTGTCCCCATACCCTTACATTGTATTTTTTAAGAGTACTGAGTGCTATACCCCTGTATCCCTGGAATATCTGATCAGTCATTTGCCAGGATTCTTTGTTCAATCTTTCTTCTTAATTCACTTAACCTTAAATTTCCTGTCGCATGGTTTCTTAGCTGTCCCATAATCCAATTTACGGCAGAACCGGGATCATCCGACAGCCGTTCTTCCATAAATTTTTTGTAAAGGAAATCAACAGGAGCAAGAATTTCATCAGCTCCTACATTTTTATAATTCAGTATTGTAAGTATGGACTCATATCTCATTTTAGGATGTTCGATCAGTACCTTAATCATGGGGGCCGCCATATCAATCTGCAGTCCTTTGGAGTTGATAAAACCCAAAAGCTTGTAAATAATATCATAATTGAAATCTTTATGAGCTTTCATGGTTCCTTCGATATTCTTGAACCTGTGACCGAGAAAAATACCTATGACTCGGGGATCAAAACCAAAATCATTTGATATCGAGACTATCAGGGGATACAGGTTTTTACTGAGGATATAATCATAGGTATCTTCCGGGATTCCCCATTTTTGCATCTGCTTTATCCTTTCAGAAACGAAACCAGGTAATCTTGGTTTAATCTCCTCAATCTGTTCATCTTGCAGAGGAATAGGTGCAGAGTCAGTGTCGGGGTACATCCTGTCCTTCCCCGGCAGCACTCTCTCGAACATTGTGGTGCCATCAGGGAATGATTTTCTGGTTTCGTTTGGCACACCTGAAAAGGCCAGATGTATCCTTTCCTCCACTGTTTCCAGTGCGGTAGGGATATCCGCCGGGGGTCCCCAGAGGATTATCTGGGCATCATTATCTGATGCCCCGAGAAAAGCTGATACCTTCTTCCATTTATCCCTGGAAATTAACGGTTCCAGCTCTTCTGAATGGATCATATTGGGCTTTTCAATACATGCTATAACCTTCAGCCTGTCACTTATCTCGTCAGCAAAAATTTTCCCGGGCTGGGTGAAGTGCGACAGTATTGAATAAAAGCCAGGGAGATTGAGTGCGAAAACCTGCATATCATTATCAAGGGCTTTCTTCACAGGTTCTGAAAGCAATGCCGTATCGTTGCCGCTTATTTCCCTGTATTCGATTTTCCATTCGGCAGGATCATTAAACCTGACATTAAGGATATTCCTGATATGAAGAAGTGCATATTGCCGGAATGCTTCATTATGAGACAATTTAGGTATCCATCTGTTATGAGCCACACCTTTAATCTCAACCCTGCTCCCTCCCTCGCAGCTTACATTCACGTCTTCCCTTCCTGAACCTATACCCGTTCTGACCTTTCCGGTGCTTCTGTTAAGGTATCTGATATATTCTGCCGCTTCCTTCAGTTCCCATGGTGTAAACATGTCGGTGTGGGTGACGGTTTCAATGAGTGGCATTCCGAGACGGTCAGTTTTAAATATGCGGGTATGGCCAATGTCAGATATTTCACGGCATGAATCTTCTTCAATACTTAGCTGCATTATCCTTACTCGCTTGTTGGTCAGTTCAATTTCACCTTCTACCCCAAGTATGGCTGACCTCTGGAAACCCGTCGGAATACTGCCATCAAGATATTGTTTTCGTATAATGTGAACCTCGCCAACAATATTAAGTTTGCATAAAAGTGCTATCTCGAGTGCTATGTCAAGGGCTTCCCTGTCAATGGGGAAGGGAGGGGTATCATCAACTTCATAGGTGCAGGCATTCTCATTATTGATATGGTAAATTATCTCTTTGCGTGTCTTAAATTCCATGAGAGCAGTACCGTCGTATTCACCCAGCTCACTGAGGGTAGGGCGCATATGCCGGATAACTTCGGCATCGTAATCATGATTATCATGGTAAATCCCGGCCGGACAGCGGCAAAAAAGCTTACTCTCAGTATCCAGCTGTTGATGAACCTCAAGCCCTGACTTAAATCCTATCCTGCGATAGTCCTCCTCGGTTGCATCCTGCAGACTAACATAACCGATCAGCTTACGGGTTGATTCATAGTTCCTTTTTGGACTAAACCTTTTCATCCTCTGATCAATAATATGACCAATTTATGGAAGAATGCGGAGATATCAAATTCCTGGCTTCCTGAGCCGGATACGATGATTTAATAAATTAAATAATATTTCCAGGTATTTGTTAAATTATATCAAATAGTGCTTTTGCTTATATAAAATCTTAAACAGAAATGCTGAAATAAAAAATTGACAAAAAATTGATTTTTTTTGACAGGTGCTGAATAATAAGCTATAAAGAAGCATCAATCAATCGAACTTGATTGCTTTTACCGGACTGATGGCAGCAACAAGCCTTGATGGGATAAGGAGCATGATCAGGATAATAAATATTGTACCAATGTTGAGAAAGATAAAATGGAGGATATCGAAATTTATCGGGACAGTGGTCAGGTAATATGATGATGGATCAAGACTAATAAGCTCGAATCTTTTCTGTATTACCGCCAGTCCGTATCCTATAATGTTACCCCAGAGAAGCCCTGCAGATATAATATATGCTGCCTGGTTGAGAAATATTTTCTGAATAAGCTTATTATCAGAACCAAGGGCTTTAAGGATACCTATCATGTTGGTTTTTTCAAGAATCAGTATCAGCAGGCCCGATATCATTGTAAAAGCTGCAACAAGAAGCATAAGGACAACAATTACAATTACATTGGTGTCCTGGAAATTAAGCCAGTCGAGAATCTGCGGATATTTTATCTTGAGATTTGTGACCTTCAGTTTTTCCTGGTCCTCCCTGAATTTGTAACCAATTGCATCCCTGACAATAAAGGTCATCAGGTCAATATTATTAAAGTTATTAATGAAAATCTCAAAGCCACTGACCTGGTCTTCCTCCCATCCGTTTAATCTTCTTATATGCCCGATGTCTCCCAGAATGTATATTTTGTCCATAGCCTCCACACTCGTTGAATATATGCCTTCCACGGTGAATCTCCTCATCCGGGGAGGATCCTGGACAAAGTACATTGCAAAATCATCACCGACTCCAAGATTTAGCAGATCAGATATCGATCTTGATATTATTACGCCATTCGACCTGGTGCTGTCGTTCAGGCTGAGAACTGAACCTTCCACCAGGTTCTTGCTGAAAAAACTCCAGTCATAGTCCGTGCTTATACCTTTAAGTACAACGCCCTGGATATTTTCTTCTGTTTTTATAATGCCTGCTTTGGTCGCAAATACATGAATGTTTTCAAAACCCCTGTAATTATCGAGCTTTGATATGAATTCCTGCCCGGATGAAATAGGAGCCGTCTCAAAGGAATAGTTGGAATCGAAGTTCAGTACCTGTATATGGCCGCTGAAACCGGCAATTTTATTCCTTATTTCCTGTTTGAAACCCGTAAGTATTGCTAGGGCAAGGATCATTACCGACATACTGAGAGCTATCCCCGCAATGACTATCCTGTTAATCGGCCGAGAAAAGGTCAATCCCTTCCTCCTTTCACTTATAAGTCGTTTTGATATGAATAATGCTGTTTTCAATTATCCTGATTTGCCTTCAAAATTAGTAATTAAAAAATAAGATTATAGGAATTATAGTTTATGTAAAATATATTTGGAAATATGTAAAGTATACCTTACATTTGGTAAAAAATAATTAACTAACATGAAACTGGGAAATAATCTGCGCCGTTGTCGTTTTGACCGAAATGAAATGTCCCAGGAAGACCTGGCGAAAGAGATTGGTGTAACGAGACAGACCATACATTCAATTGAAAAAGGGAAATTTGTTCCTTCTGCCCTGCTGGCCTTTAAGCTGGCCAGGTTCTTCAACAAGCCTGCTGAAGAAGTATTTTACATCATTGATGATAATTAAGTTATTAATTGTAATTAAACAGTAAAACCGGATATGAAATCAAAAACAAAATGGAACACAGTTATCTTATTACTATGTAGCATTATAACATTTGCCAGCCTTATCTACATACTGTACCAGGTAAATACCAACCTTGTGGTTGCCATTAATATATTCAACACCAAATTTGGAACAATCCATTACCTTGTCGGTTTTGGTCACCTGTTTATCCTGTTCTTTAACATCTATGCTATTGTGTATATATTCTTGCATTTCAGACGGTTTAATGCTATGAGACCGTTTAGGATAATACTCTTGGTCGCAGGTGTGATTTCATTGTTTTCCGTGGGGGTTGAAAAAATCATGGTGGATGAGATAGCAAAAGAATACAGGCACGGACTGGGAATAAATGAATTATATATACTTAATCTCGCCTACATCATCAATATGGTTTTCAGTATTTTTATATTTATTTTCCTGTTAAGGACTATCAGACTTATTAACCTGGAAAACACAACGACTGTTCCCGTGGATGAAAACCTGTTTATTATAGGGCAGAGCCTGGGTATTATATCAGGGATTGTTGGCATATGGTTTACTCTTCACATGATCACATTTGTGGGATCGGAAATTATGATGGATAAGTTCTGGGTATTTATACCATTTTATATATTATTTCTGGTTCCATATTCACTGGCAATTCTATACTGGTTATCAGTTAAGCGGAAACAGCGAATCCGGGAATGGTATGATGAAAAACAGATACAGGATATGTTAAAATCCTCCCTCGTGACATTGGTGTTATCTGTTCCCGGCCTGGCAGTTTTATTGCTTTTCCAGGTGCCTCATGGTATTTTCTGGATAGTTTATTACGTCTTTCTGGTATTGACGCTTTTCTCTGCCAGCACCTTGTATTTTTTCAAATTGAAGGATATTATTTATTAAAAAAGTAGAGGCGCAATACTTTGCGCCTCTACTTTCTATTTTTAAAGAATCCATCTCAAAATAAAGGTAATTATCCCGATTGGAGTAGTTGAAATCATTGGGTGGAATCCTCTCTGGAATCCTTTCGACCTGTATTTTTTTACCAGGGAAAAGTTCTTTGAATATAAACACTTTGATTTTACACCTGTTAACTTATACATTATTAATACCAGAATTCCCCCTGTAATAACTATTAAAAAGGAATACAATCCTTTTAAATAAAAAGATAAATTCCCCGGGTAAATAAATAATAGGACTACAATACTTATTAATAAAAAGAACAGTTTTATACCAAATCCGACCCGGTGAACGCTTGTGGCTTTTCTGCTCCGGGGGATAGGGATACAAACCGATCTGGATTTAATACTTCCCATTGGTCCAACACCACCGGAAATGCCTGTGGTCTTATGCATGTAATAATTAAATGGGATACCGTCCGCTTTCCTTTGTTCCGTATAAAAACAATTAAGATCCTTTATATAACTCCGATAATCTTTACTGGCGTACTCTCTGGCCTTCTGTCTTGCAGTTGAAGTATAAGTTTCAAACTCTTCCTTTAAATTGGTAAAACCAGGATCAGAATCTTTTTGTAAAATAGAGTCATAATAGGTTTTTTTGTTGACATCAGATAAGATTTGGTATGCTTCGTTGATCTCTATGAAAATATCATTCGCATTCTTATAAATACTGACATCCGGATGGTATTCAAGAGCCAACTCCTTAAATTTCCTTCTTATCTCTTCCGGGCTCGCATTTTTTTCCAGCCCAAGTATCCTGTAATAATCTTTCAATATCAATCTTCAAAGAAGGTACTTCAAATTGTTCTTCCGGGATATACTTTCAGTGCTTCAGCGAGTGTTTCCATTGCTTTACTGAGATCATCCGTATTCAGTACGTATGCAATTCTGACTTCATTGCGGCCAAGGCCCGGAGTTGAGTAGAAGCCTGATGCGGGTGCAAGCATAACCGTCTGGTTCTTATATTCAAACTCCTCAAGAAGCCATTGGGAGAATTTATCCGTATCATCAACGGGAAGCTTCACGGTACTGTAAAATGCCCCTTTGGGTTTAGGACAGTATACACCCGGCATTTTGTTAAGAGCTTCAACCATAAAGTCACGCCTGGCTATATATTCGTTATATACATTGTCAAAATACTCCCGGGGTGTATCAACAGAAGCCTCAGCTACGATCTGGCCCAGTCCGGGAGGGCTGAGCCTTGCCTGTGCAAACTTGAGTGCAGTGGCAAGAACATCTTTATTTTTAGTAATAAGGGCACCTATCCTAACACCACATTCACTGTAGCGTTTTGATACGGAGTCAAGCAGTATGACATTATCCTCAACGCCTTCAAGGTGCATGGCTGAGAAGTGTTTCTCTCCGTCATAACAGAATTCCCTGTAGACTTCATCAGAAAACAGGAACAGGTCATGTTTAAGTATTATTTCGCGTAACTGGCGAATCTCATCTTCAGTATAAAGGTAACCGGTTGGATTATTGGGATTACATATCATTATTCCCTTTGTTTTCCGGCTTATCTTTTTCTCTATCTCGCTTATCGGAGGGAGAGCAAAATCGTCTTCTATTTTTGATGTTACCGGTATGATTTTAACACCTGCAGCAGTGGCAAAACCATTATAGTTGGCGTAAAATGGTTCAGGAGTGATAACTTCGTCCCCGGGATCCATGCAGCTCATAAATGCGAACAGCACAGCTTCGGAACCACCTGCCGTGACTATAATTTCCGTATGGTCAATATTGATGCCCAGCTTCTGGTAGTAAACTGCCAGTTTCCTGCGGTAAGATTCGTTCCCGGCTGAGTGGCTGTACACAATAACTTTTTCCTGCATGTTCTTCAGGGCATCCAGGGCAACCTGTGGTGTATGAATATCAGGCTGTCCTATATTGAGATGATAGACTTTACGACCTTTCCTTTTTGCTTCTTCGGCGTATGGCACGAGTTTTCTGATAGGAGAGGCAGGCATGGATTTACCTTTTTCTGAAATCCTTGGCATATCTTGAGTTTTTTTGGGTTCAACTATACAAAGTTAATTTTTAATGGCATAAAAAGGAATGATTTATAACATAATGAATGAAGAATATCGAATATTGATTAACGATTTACGAATGATTAGAATAAAAAATCACCAATCGTTAATCGATATTCATTATTCGATAATCAGGACTTGATTTAATCTCCTTAAGATCAAATTATATTGCACATAGTATTATTATAATTCCTATTTTTGCACTTCATAAACTGGATCTTAGACGCTATGGACATACCTTCCAAATACAGACCTGAAAGTTCAGAATCAAAGTGGTATAAATACTGGCTGGAACAGGGTTTTTTCAGGAGCGAACCTGATGAACGGGCACCTTATGTCATTACTATTCCCCCACCCAATGTTACAGGTGTTTTGCATATGGGTCATATGCTTAATAATACTCTTCAGGATGTGCTTGTAAGGCGCCATAGGATGATGGGAAGGAATGTATGCTGGGTACCGGGGACCGATCATGCTTCAATAGCCACAGAGGCAAGGGTTGTGGCGAAACTGAAGGAAGAGGGCATAAATAAAAGTAACCTGACACGTGAGGAATTCCTGGAGCATGCATGGAAATGGACAGAAAAGCATGGAGGTATTATTCTTGAACAACTGAAACGTCTGGGAGCATCGTGCGACTGGGACCGGACACTTTTTACCATGGATGACTTGAGATACAGGTCAGTTATCAAGGTTTTTGTCGATCTCTACAGAAAAGGACTTATTTACCGTGGCATACGAATGGTAAACTGGGATCCCGAAGCAAAAACTGCTGTTTCCGATGAGGAAGTGGTTTACACTGAAGAAGATTCCAAACTCTATTACGTAAAATACAGGATTAGCGGATCTGATGCATTTATAACAATAGCCACCACGAGACCTGAAACAATATTAGGCGATACTGCGGTATGTGTCAATCCCTCTGACGAAAGGTACAGGCACATGGAGGGCTGCAAGGTGATAGTTCCTATGGTTAACAGGGAAGTGCCGGTCATATTTGATGATTATGTCGATATGGAGTTCGGGACAGGCTGCCTGAAGATCACCCCCGCGCATGACGTTAATGATTATGAGATAGGACAGAAACACGGTCTTGAAGAGATAGATATATTCAATGATGATGGCACCCTGAGCAGTGAGGCTGGTTTGTTTATTGGAACTGACAGGTTCAAAGCCAGGGAGATGTCAGTTAACCTTCTGAAAGAGCAGGGACTGCTTTCAAAAATTGAAAACTACAGAAATAAGATCGGAAGGTCGGAACGTACCAATTCGATAATTGAGCCCAAGCTTTCGATGCAGTGGTTTCTTAAAATGAGAGAAATATCGAAACCGGCTCTGGAAGCAGTTGTTAATTCAGATATTAATATTTATCCGCATAAATTCAAGAACGTTTACAAACATTGGATGGAAAATGTCAGAGACTGGTGTATAAGCCGGCAGCTCTGGTGGGGACATCGTATACCAGCATGGCATTACAGTTCAACAGGTTTTGTTGTTGCTGAAAACGAGGATGAAGCTCTTGAAATTGCTCGTGAGGCAACCGGCAATAAGAATTTATCATCTGAGGATCTAAAGCAGGACGAGGATGTCCTGGATACATGGTTTTCATCATGGCTCTGGCCTATTACCTGCTTTAACGGTATACTGGAACCTGAAAACGGTGACATCAGGTACTATTATCCTACCAATGCCCTGGTTACAGCACCTGAAATATTATTTTTCTGGGTTGCAAGGATGATTATTGCAGGATATGAATACCGCGATGAAAAACCATTTGATGATGTTTACCTGCATGGCATTGTTCGTGACAAGGACAGGAGAAAAATGTCAAAGTCACTCGGGAATTCACCAGAGCCTTTGAACCTAATTGACAAATATGGTGCTGATGGAGTTCGTGTGGGCATGCTTCTCTGTTCGCCGGCAGGCAATGACTTACTGTATGACGATTCATTGCCAGAGCAGGGAAGGAATTTTGCCAATAAGATATGGAATGCTTACAGACTTGTGAGAAGCTGGAAGACAGATAAGAGTATTGCTGCGCAGCCGGTATGGTCAGCTGAAGCAGGAGAGTGGTTCAATAACAGGCTGAATGAAGCTATTCGTGAATACAACAGGGCATTTGAAAAATACAGGATTTCCGATGCTTTAATGATTGTATATCGTTTATTCTGGGATGATTTTGCCAGCTGGTACCTTGAAGCTATCAAACCAGACTATGGTTACCCGGTTGATGCAAAAACAGTGAGTACCACTCTTGATTTTTTTGACCGCCTGTTAAGGCTTATACACCCATTTATGCCATTTATCACAGAGGAAATATGGCAGATGATGGAAAACAGGGGTGCAGGTAGCAGTATTATGATATCGGACATGCCGGATGCCGGCAAAGTAAGCAGCCGGTCGCTCAAAGGTTTTGAACATGCCAGGATGCTTGTAACAGCTATAAGGAATATAAGAAAAGAGAATAACCTCCCGGCCAGGGAAAACCTGCAGCTGTTTATCAGCAAAAAAAGTGTTGAAGAAGAACAGCCCTATCAAAACCTGGTTAAGCGTCTGGCGAATATATCGGATATTCAACACACGGATAGTAAACCCGGAAATTCTCTGAGTTTTATGATAGGTACATCAGAATATTATATACTGATCGGGACTAAGATTGATACCAGGGCAGAGCTGGAAAAGCTTGAAGCTGATTTAGAATATAACAGGGGATTCCTTGATTCAGTTATGAATAAACTTAATAATGCAAAATTTGTAAACAATGCTCCCGAACAGGTTGTCGAACGTGAAAAGAAGAAAAAATATGATACGGAGCGTAAGATCAATTCCCTTCTTGAACGTATTAATGACTTGAAAAGCAGAGAATAATTGCTTTAGGGCATGAGCTTGCGGACGAAATAGTTCTCATCCACTTTCACCAGTTCCCAGTTATTATTAAGCACAATATGCCATCCGTCACCCGTGATGTGCTGTTTCTCTTTTTCTACATTTTTAGCTGGTACACGAAGAAATTTAAGGTTTGGGGATACAAGGCAGCCACCTTCTTCGACAGCCAGTTTGCCCCAGTTATCTGAAACCCGGATTGTCTGGTAGATTGTACCCAGGGTATCAACAGGGTCAGTATCTTCTGCTTCGAAGGAGAAATTCGGACTCTCCAGTTCCAGAAGCACTACCGGTTTTTCAGTAAACTGGGCTGTCCTGCGCCGGAGGCCTTCCCGCAGTTGTTCTTCTCGTTGTTTTTCTTCTTCCTTAACGAGGTCGATGTCGTAGCTAAAAGCAAGGCTTCCTGCAATGTCGCGGCTTATTTCAGGGAGTGATATATCGTATCTTTTCATTAGTGCTGCGCCAAGGTCAAAATTCCTGCTATCTATCGATGAGAAATCAAAGCCTGTTTCATTCAGAAGATGTGCATAAATGTTACCATGGACAAAACCGTAGGAAAATGTGTAAGAACGGAAATTATAGATCCTGTGATAATATTCGATAAGTTTCTTCAGGTATTCATCCCTTGATTCAGTGACAAGAATCATATACGTAAACGAGGCCAGTCCTTCATAATTTTCGAATTTATTCTCTTCCTGTATGTATTTTGGATATAATTCCCGGCGGGCTGATCTGAAAACAAGGGCGTCCCTGACTGCCTGCTTCCTTGCTTCACCGTTAGTCCGGATTGCTCTTTCCAGTGCCTTCCATTCCATTTTAAGCCATAAACGGGCAGTGCGGTCACCCATATGGCTTGTATTATAATCAGGGGTATCAATGTTCTTTCTTATCTGGAAGCAATGGAATAATCCATGTATACATCTTGATGTAATCCTGAAATAGTCCTCTTCTTCAGGTATAGGAGCCATTGCATACAAGGTGCCACCAAACTCTTTTGCATAGTTGCTGACTTCCTCCCTTGGGAAAATGCCTGTAAAGATATCGTCACGCGGTTTAAGCAGACCTTCCTTGTCCTGGACATTAGAGTACAACCTACGGGTTCTGGTATCTATAAACAGGATGGGCCCGTAAAGATTTTCACCCCAAAGATCACCATCATCTTCATTACATATTTTCTCTACTTCCGAAAAGTAATGGCTTGCTTTTTCTGCGGTGAAATATTCGATGCCTTCATCATCCTTGCATTGTGAGAAAAATAAGGGAAAGATTATTAGTAAAACTGTCCACCGTTTCATTCTTAATTGGCTTTAGGTTTCAAAAATAATAAAATTCTTAAACCCTTCTAATTACATTATTCTATTTAATTGATATATATTTCATGGTGATATATACTATTTGTTCGGACAGACTAAATTTTTATATTTGGAACCCCATTAGTACCCGGTAAAAAAAACATCATGATTGATAATGAAATTTTAATGAACCCTAATGAACTGGTACAATTCCTGAAAAAACCTGCCAGAGAGTTTACCAGGGCTGACATAATAAGTTTTATTGAAGCCAAGGGCATAGAGATGATAAATTTCCGTTATGTCGCTGAAGATGGAAAGCTCAAAACGCTCAATTTCGTAATGTCGAACCGCAAGCATCTTGAGAACTTGCTGTCGGAGGGGGAAAGGGTTGATGGTTCCAGCCTTTTTTCCTTTGTGGGAGCCGGCTCGAGCGATCTTTATGTTATACCCAGGTACCGCACGGCTTTTGTTAATCCTTTCACTGAGAAGCCTGCCCTGGATATGCTGTGTTCATTTTATGACTTTGAGGGTAAGCCTCTTGAAAGCGCCCCTGAAAATATACTGAAGAAAGCATATAATCAGTTTATGGCAAAATCAGGTATGGGAATCAAAGCACTGGGGGAACTGGAGTACTATGTTAAATCAATAGAGGACGATCTTTATCCAATGATCGACCAGAAAGGTTACCACCAGACTATGCCTTTTGCTAAATTTGAGGACCTGCGAATCGAAGCACTTGATTTGTGTGCTAAAGCAGGATGCAAGATCAAATACGGCCACTCCGAGGTGGGGTGCTTTACAAAAGAGGGGGATAATTATGAACAGCATGAAATAGAATTCCTTCCGACTGATGTTGATTTTGCGGTTGAACAGATAATAATTACCAAATGGATACTCAGGATGCTGGGTTATGAGCATGGTGTTGAGATCAGTTTTGCTCCAAAGATAACCGTAGGAAAGGCAGGTAACGGACTGCATATTCATATGTTGCTTGAGAAAGACGGAAAAAATATAATGCTGGAAAATGGGGAGATAAGTAATATGGCAAGGAGGATGATTGCTGGCATACTCGATCTCTCAGGATCTCTCACCGCTTTTGGCAACAACATACCTACATCTTACCTGCGACTGGTGCCCCACCAGGAGGCACCAACGAATATATGCTGGGGCGACAGGAACCGCTCTGTGCTGGTACGTGTGCCCCTGGGTTGGTCAGGAACGGGTAATATGGTAAAACATGCAAATCCCATGGAAGAGTCTGAAGTGGACTTTTCAGGGAGCAGGCAGACCATTGAATTCAGGGCACCTGACGGCTCGGCTGATCTTTACCTGCTGGTGGCCGGACTGGTCATTGCAGTTCAACACGGTTTAGAAATGGAGAATGGACTGGAGTATGCAAATAACCTTTATATTTCCGGTAACCTGTTTACTGAAAAAAATAAGGCATTTCGTGAAAAGCTCAGGTCATTACCGGCATCCTGCTGGGAATCAGCTGAAAACCTCGAACGCCAGAGATCATTTTATGAGAAGGATGGTGTCTTTCCACCGGGTCTTATCGACAGCATAGTAGCAAAACTTAAATCATTTGATGATAAGGACCTGAGCGAAAGGCTTTATGGTAAAAAGGATGAACTGGCAGAGCTGGTGAACAGGCATCTGCATTGCGGTTAATTCTTTGAGTTATAAGAAATTATGTTTGCGGTCTTGATACTTGCATTTAACTCGAAACCAATAAGCAGGGTAATAGAATTCAGGTAAAGCCAGAGTAAGATTACCAGTATGGTTCCCATTGATCCATATAACTTGTTATATTGATCGAAGTTATTGACATATGCAGAGAATCCCAACGAGGTAGCTATAAAAAGCAGGGTGGCAAGCGACGAACCAGCAGATATAAACCTGAATTTTGCTTTCCTCGAGGGTGCAAGGTAATAAAGAAAAGATATTGCCAGAAAGAGGAAGCTTATTATTACCAGCCATTTTGAGATCTGCAAAATATAAAAAACAATACCACTCTCAATAATACTGTTTTCCACCAGCTTCTCAACAGCTGACCTGCCAAAGATGAGCAATATTGCTGAAACGGTTATCAGAAGGCCGATAATAAAGAAAAGGAAAAAAGCTATTTTTCTCTGTGCAATCCAGCTTCTGGTTTCAAATTTATGATCAGATACCACAAATGCATTTATCAGGGCATGAATGCCATTGGTTGACATGATGGCAGAAGCCAGGATCATTATTATGAGAAAAATATTACTCCTGTTAGTGACAGCATCCCTGATGGTCTGTTCAAGCAGGCTATATGCCCTCTCGGGCATTATGCTCTCAAAGAGTAATATCACTTCTTCCTGGAAACCGGTTACAGGTATGTAAGGGATTAGCGTGAACAGGAGAAAAGTAGCAGGAACAAGACTCAGTAACAAATTAAATGCTATTGATGAAGCCCTGGTGACCAGGGCTCCCTTTTTGAATCCCCTGACGAAAAAGACGATGACATCATATATGGGCACCCTGTCGAAACCCGGCAGAACCAGGTCTTTGAGCTTCTCAAGAATATATTTACCTATTCTATCTCTGTTGAATAATCTCATATGGCCTTGAGGCTGATGTCCATACTTTTTATATGGTGTGTAAGGGCACCAACTGAAATATAATCCACACCACATTTTGCATATGACCTGACCGTTTCCAGGGTTATACCTCCTGAAGATTCAATTTCGTATCTTCCTTTTACGAGCTTTACTGCTTCTTCTGTTTCGGGAATGCTGAAATTGTCAAGCATGATCCAGTCAATCATACCCTGCTCCAGTACCTGCTCAAGTTCATCCATGTTACGGGCCTCAATGACTATGGGCAATTCCTTTTTTGATTTCTCCAGGTACTCATTGGCTTTTTTAATTGCATTTTTAATGCCGCCGGCATAATCAATATGATTATCCTTGAGCATTATCATATCAAAAAGACCCATTCGGTGGTTAAGACCACCACCTATTCTGACCGCTTCTTTCTCAAATGCCCTGAATCCGGGAGTGGTTTTCCTTGTATCAAGTATCTTTGCCTTGTAATCCTTTACAGCATCAACATACATCCTGGTAATTGTGGCGATGCCGCTCATTCTCTGTATTATGTTAAGAACCAGCCTTTCTGATTTCAGTAAACTTCTTCTGGGCCCTTCAGCAATAAATCCTGTTTCCCCGGGATTAACCCTGGTGCCGTCAGTCAGGCATTCACTCAGTTTTATCCTCTCATCAATGCGATTGAAAACATAGCCGGCCACCTCTATCCCTGCTATTACTCCGGATTCTTTTATGATAAGCCTGGCTTTACCCGTTGCTTTATCAGGTATGCATGCCATCGAGCTATGATCTCCGTCTCCTATATCTTCTGCAAGTGCAAGATCAATGAGATTAAAGATTGCCTCCTGTATCATCCTTCTCAATTCTAAGCTGATGTATTAGTGGTTTTGAGTCGATTTTTTTGATCAGGAAGTAAACCCTGAAATTACCATTCCTCGTGCGCAAACTGCCAATAGCATAAGCTGACTCTGACCTTCCTCCTTTATGCTTAATGACAAAATCAATGGTGGGATGTTCTCGGAAGAAATCCTTCAGTATCCCTTCGGCAATATTCCTGGTGTAAAAATCTTCTTTTTCAAGTAAGACAAGCTCAACCGTTGAATTCAAATACCCTGACAGTACATCAACATTCCCTGCTTTAAAAGCAAGGGTAATCTCATCAGGAATGTCTGTTGACTGACCCGAGGTGTAAGTGATACCTGACAATGCAAAAATCAATATTATAGATGCAATTATTCTCATGAAGCTCATTTTTAATATATGGTACTATCGCAAAAATAATCGAAAATAATTAAATCATGAAATAGAACCGTTTATATGCGCATAACCTGAAAATTCAGATTGTTTGTATAAATTCGTAAGTTTAACCTTTATAATATTATCTCAGAGGGACTAAATAGGTTTTTATGAAATTATCACTTATACAGGTGGGAAAGACCGATGAGAAATACCTTGCCGAAGGCTTATCGGTATTTTATTCCAGGATAAGGAAAATGATCCCTCTTGAGGTAATAACCATAAAAGCGTTAAAAGAATCAGGTAGTAAGCCGGAATCGGTTCTTAAGAAAGAAGAAGCAAATGAAATAGCTTCACGGTTCAGGCAGGGCGATTTCATAATATTGCTTGATGAAAAGGGTGACCAGATGACTTCAAGGGATTTTGCTTCTTTTTTACAGAAGATAATGAATTCAGGCCCAAGGCGGATAGTTTTTGTAATAGGAGGCGCATGGGGTTTGAGTGATCTACTTGAAAACAGTGCTGAAAGAATGTTATCTCTTTCAAGCATGACCTTTTCACACCAATTGGTACGGTTATTGTTCGCTGAACAGCTGTACAGAGCATTGACAATACTGAGGGGTATTCCTTATCATCACGACTGAAAAAAGAGAGCTGGTAAATGAAAATTGCACTAAAAAAACACAGGTTGTATATCATACTGGCATCAGTATTTGTCCTTGCCCTGGTTTCTGATATCATATCTGAAAGTGATCTCAAATACCGTATTGAGGCAGAAAGATTTGAAAATAAAATGCATAAAGCGGAACAGGCAGGTATGAGATGCCTTCAAATGCTTTCAGCAGAGGATTCACTTTTCAAGGAACCAGAATATGTTGATGATATATATACAAACCGAATTTACAGTCTTTTTAAATACACCGGTGGGAGGCTTACAGCATGGACTAATAATAGTATTATAATACCATCAGTATATGATGATAAACTGTTTAGTGAAAGAATTGCAAAACTCGATAATCGATGGGTACTGGTAACCAGGTATCAGGAAGATGAGGATATCTATATATGCCTGATAAACCTGTACAGGGAATATGGTATTCAGAATCAATATCTTATATCTGGCTTTAATCCTGAGTTTGGTTTGAAAACCAGTGCAGGGCTCAGTAGAGATATAGAATCGGGTTATCCTGTTTATGATGTCGGCGGTCAATATCTTTTTTCCCTTGTTTTTAATCAAACGACCAGCTTCTTTTCCGGGATTACGGTTATATCTGTTATAATGTGGCTGTTATTTACAGTTATCTTCCTTGTTGCAACAGATAGGATCACCGGGTGGTTGGTGAAGAGAGGGTTCGCTTATCTTGGTTTCATAGCATCCTTGCAGATAGTAATTATTTTCTATCTCATTTTTCTGTTACTCAACAAGCCCCAAACCTTTGCAGGCATGGAAATCTTTTCTTCCTTCACCTTTCAGCTTGGGCCTATAGTACCTTCAACAGGGCATTTATTATTACTGAGTGTTTTATTCCTCTTCCTCTGCTTTGAGTTTTACAAATATTTCCCTGACCCATCCTGTGACGGAAAGAAATCATGGCATGATTTTTTAAAATTAACTGTATTCCTATCCGTAGCTTCATTCATTTTCTTCCTTTTCAGCAGGCTGATAAATGTCCTCGTGCTTGATTCAAATATTCATTTCAGGATTTACGAGATTCTTGATATCAACTTATTTACTTTTATCAGTATAACTGCTGCCGGCCTGATACTTGTCGGATTAAGTATTTACCTGTTGAGGGTTGTGAAATTTTGTAAGATGCTGCCATTAAAGATTATGTTACCGGCATTATTTATATCAGCGATTATTCTATACCTGTTAAACCTGGTATCCGGTCAATATTCTTTAATTCATCTGATTGTCTTTCTTTTACTGGCCATTCAGGCATGGCTCTTCAGAAGAGAAAAGGAAAGGCTTATCAATATATCAGTGACTTTTACCATAATAGCGGCTGCATATGCAGCATATATAATCCCTGACCTTACGTGGAAGAAAGAAACGGAAAAACTGAAAGTAATATCAGTTAATTTCGGTAACCAGAATGATATATTTGGAGAAGCCCTGCTGATTGATTTATGGTCAGAACTTAAAAAAGACAGCCTGCTGCCAGTGATGATGAACAAGGATTTTTTAAGTCCTGATGAGGTAAATTCGGTATATTCTTACCTCGACAGGGAATATTTCAATGGCTACTGGAATAATTATGATAAAATATACACAATATGCGAATATGATTCACCACTGTATTTTGCATCGGATACAGGCAGGGTGGAAAATTGTTTTGATTTTTTTCAGGCCAGAGCAAAAGAAATGGGAATCCCTTTGATTGACAGTAACCTTGTATTCCTGGATAACAATTCAGGCAGGCCTTATTATCTGGGCTGCCTTTACTTTACAAAAGCAAGTGGGAGACATAATGGGTTGTTCATTGAACTTATAAACCTTCTGAAATATACACAATCTGGTTATCCGGAGCTTCTTATAGATGAAAAATATGATAAACGGGTTAACACAGGTAATTATTCAATTGCTAAATATATCAATGACTCACTGGTATTACAGACCGGAGAATTTCCTTTCGAAAACCATTTACGGTTTACAGTAAACGATTCGACAGGATACAGCACCTTTTCGCTCAATGAAGACGAGGAATATTTCATATACTCAGATGATGATACTTCGGTAGTCGTGGCCAGGCCGAGACTGAGATTTCTTGACATTATCGTGACATTTACGCACCTGTTTGTTGCCTTTTTCATCCTGCATTTAATAGTCCTGATTATCATAAGGCCCCCGGAGAACATTTTTCCCGGCACTTTGAATTTCACCCAGAAATTGCAGGTTGCCTTTGTTGGTATACTGCTGGGCTCCATTGTTATAATTGGAACGGTGGTTGTGATCCTGAGCATCAATCAATACCGCAGCAAACATTATGAAAATATTGAGGAAAAGTTGGGATCGGTATATATAGAACTGGATCATAAGTTGTCTGACCTGGATACTCTAAGGCAATCCTGGAGTGTCGATACTTATCCTAACCTGGATGCCTTACTCATTAAGTTCTCCAATGTATTCAGAACTGATATAAATCTATATGATACCAATGGAGAACTGATAGCTACATCGAGAAGGGAAATGTTCGAAAATAACCTGAAAAGTAAACGGATGAATTATGAAGCCTTCATCAGGTTACAATATCATGGACAGGCACAATATGTACACAATGAGCGAATAGGAAATCTTGATTATTTGTCAGCCTATACTCCTTTTGTAAATAACCGGAATAAAGTGCTTGCTTATCTTAATCTGCCTTATTTTAACATGCAGAGCCGGATTAGTGAAGAGACATCAAACCTGATAGTTGCCATCATCAACTTTACTATGATACTGATTGTTATTTCGCTCGGTATCGCGGTCTTTATTTCTGTCAGAATAACAAATCCCCTGAGAATGCTGCAACAGGGGCTGGCCTCAGTAAGACTGGAAGAGAAGAGTAAACCTCTGGAATACAGGGGGCATGATGAAATATCAGAACTTGTTAAGCAGTATAATAAGATGCTTGATGAATTACAGACCAGCGCATTGAAACTGGCACGGTCAGAAAGGGAAGATGCATGGAGGGAGATGGCCAAACAAATAGCCCATGAAATTAAGAATCCCCTGACACCTATGAAGCTGAATGTCCAACAGTTATATAAGAAATGGAAAGATAACCCTGAAAACTTTGAAGAAAGTCTTAAGAACTTTAAACAATACCAGATTGAGCAGATCGATAATCTTTCCTCAATAGCATCAGAATTTTCAAGCTTTGCCCGGATGCCTAAAGCAAGCCCCCGGGAAACCGACCTTATAAGCCATATTAACCTGGTAGCTGACCTGTACAGCGATATCAAGAATATTGATCTCAATATCAATTTTAATGGTCTGAAGGAGGTAAAAGTATTTGCTGACAAAGAACAAATGAACAGCATGCTTTCGAATATATTCAGGAATGCGGTGCAGGCAATACCTGCCAACAAAAAGGGCATTATTAATGTTAGCCTTTCTGTTAAGGAACATAAAGCACTCATCAGAGTTGAAGACAATGGAGTGGGTATACCCGATGATCTGCAAGAGAAAATGTTTACTCCTAATTTTACCACCAAATCATCAGGCATGGGTCTGGGCCTGGCTATAGTAAAAAGGGTGGTTGAAACGGCTGATGGAGAAATATGGTTTGAATCAGAATCTGGCAGAGGAACTGTGTTTTATATTGAATATCCTGTTTTGTCTTATAGCAGACAGTAGCGGGTTAATATGAACTGAAGAGGAAAAAGAGTACTAAAGACCCGTTTTCAATCTGTAACGGTGATGATTAATACGATAAAATAACTATATTAGCATTATTATAGATCTGATAAATGACCCGGTATTTTCTAAGGAATATATTAATAATTTTATTGCTTTTCATTCTCGCCCCTGGGTCGGATGGTGTTTTGTCAGGCTCACCCCAGGAGAATATATCTGGAACAATAAACACATATGCAAAGGTAAATACCATTGAAGCACCTGACGCTGTGATCGTGGATGATGTAACCGGTTTCAACGAGGGTGATACAGTCCTGGTAATACAGATGAAAGGTGTTTCCATATACACTACACAATCAGGCCTTTTTGGAACAACGGATGGTTACCTTGGTCAGCCCGGGGATTATGGTGTCGGGTTTTATGAATTTATTGTTATTGAGCAGGTTGAAACGGGCCCAAATAGAATTATATTCAGGAATAACCTGGCCGGATATGATGGTTACGACGTTGAGGGCCTTATCCAGGTTGTGAAAGTTCCTTCATTTGAAAATGCTGTGGTCACAGATAAGCTGACCTGCCTTTCATGGGACAGCGTTGCGGGGACAGGTGGTGTATTGGCCCTCATTGTAAATAAGAAACTTGAATTAAATGCGGATATTGATGTAACGGGCAAGGGATTTACAGGGGGCAGTGTAGCTGTAATGGATGGGTTGCCATACATGGACCCGAATTATTATTATCCCGAATCATCAACCATACCGGGTAGAAAAGGAGAAAGCACGGTCAGTCACCGGGCTGGAGCGGGTGCAAAACTGATTATTGCAGATTATGCAAAAGGTATTGGCCGGTTATATTCCGGAGGCGGTGGAGCAACGGGAGAATATTCAGGAGGGGGTGGTGGTGCCAGCTTTGGAGCAGGTGGAAATGGCTACAGGCAGAGAACTTCAGGATATAGTGCCGCAGGTCTGGGTGGCTACCATGTTGACCTGGTGGATTTTGCTGACAGGGTTATTATGGGTAGCGGTGGAGGAGGAAGTGGCTATAGTACTGGCGGCACAGGTACCGGCGGAGCCAGGGGCGGAGGTATAGTCTTCATACTTACAGATACTCTTATCGGTAATGGTAATCATATAAAAGCTAACGGTGATTCAATCACTACAATAGCAACCGGGAACGGAGGCGCAGGAGGAGGTGGTGCTGCCGGATCACTGGTTTTATCTGTCAAATCCTATGCTTCCTCAGATCTTAACCTCGAAGCAAAGGGGGGAACAGGAGGGCACACTTTTGAGCTGTTTGGTACAGGAGGTGGCGGTGGAGGAGGCCTCGTATGGATAAATGGAACAGGTACTGAACCCGAACTCAGTTTTAACGTTGATGGAGGACAACCGGGCAAAATAAGTTACCCTTCAGGAGCATCTGCAGGAAGTGCCGGAACAGCAGGGGTAATACGTACCGGCCTTAATATACTGCTGAACGGATTCCTTTTTAACACCATAACATTAACATCAACAAACTCAAAGATCGATTCAATATGCTACGGTCAGGTACCTCCAATGATAATTGGGACAGAGCCTGTTGGTGGGGTGGCCCCATATACATTCAGGTGGGAGAGGAAAGTTGACGAGGATGTTAACTGGTCGCTGGTGCCTGGCTCAGGAAGTACCGTTAATCTTACACCAAGCGATCCTGAAACAGATACTGTACAGTTCAGAAGAGTGATCACCGATAGCAATGCCTCACCGGCATCAGATACAAGTAAAGCGGTTACTGTTATTGTGCAACCGGCTATAAGTAATAATATTATTGGTTATGACACAATTATTTGTGCGGGACAGGATCCCGAATTCCTGGTGCCACAAAGCGGCGGACCAGGAGGCGGTAATAATATCTATAGTTACCAGTGGATCGACAGTACAACAACCTATACCTGGCAAATAGCACCGGGTTCAGTTAATAATGCAGATTATGACCCACCTGTGCTGACAGCTACAACATATTATTCAAGAGTGATTGTTTCCGGCGTATGCGTTGATACAAGCAACAGTGTAAAAATTGAAGTCTTGCCCGTAATAACAAATAATACCATTGCATCTGATCAGTTTATATGTTATGATGATCTTTTTGATGACCTGACAGGCTCTGATCCCCTTAACGGTGACGGGACTTACACATATGAATGGATAAGCAGTACCGACCAGTCAGGCTGGATCCCTGCAGAGGGAACAATTGACGGTAAAGATTATAACCCTGACGAAGGGTCGGTTAATTTCCCGGGTGATCAATATTACAGGAGAATAGTAAAATCAGGGTATCTTGACTGCTGTGTGGATACTTCTGCGCAGGTTCTTCTTACCAGTATTCCTGCCATTGAGAATAATACCATCTCCGCTGACCAGACAATCTGCCAGGATTCACTTCCGGATCCCCTGCTTGGAGACACCCCGACCGGAGGAGATGGGAATAATTACACCTATCTCTGGGAAGATAGTACAAGGACAGGAACATGGAACCTTATTCCCGGGGCAGACCAGGGAGATTATTATCCACCGGCACTTGAGGACACAACATGGTACAGGAGGATTATACTGTCATCTGTTTGCGATGATACAAGTAACGTGGTTATTGTTAACGTGCATCCTTCAATTACGAATAATACTGTGAGCACATTGTCAGGTACTGTTGATACAACTATCTGTTCGGGTCAGACACCTAATGTGTTAACGGGGGAGATACCTGGTGGTGGTAGCGGAACTTATATATATGAATGGGAATTCAGTACCGACCAGGAAAGCTCATGGTACCCGGCCCCCGGGACAAATAATCTGGCCGGTTATGATCCGCCTCTGTTAACTGTGGACACGTGGTATCGCCGAAGGGTTATTTCAGGTGAGTGTGCTGTAGAAAGTAACTCTGTTAAAGTAACCGTGTTGCCACCAATAACAGGAAATACCATAACCTCTGACCTGATGACATGCTTTAATACCCAGCCTGCGGTTATTACCGGCAGTCAGCCTGCAGGAGGTAACGGAGCGTATACTTATCTCTGGGAAGAAAGCCCCGATAATATTGCATGGTCGGCAGCCCCCGGAAGTAATACGGGGATCGATTATCAACCCGGGAACCTGACGGATATCACTTATTACAGGCGAATAACATTCTCGGGATTATCCGATTGTTGCCAGAATATAAGTAATGTAACAACTATTGGTATATACCAACTGCCAACCGGGATTATAACATCTGCCCAGGACACTATTTGTGCCGGGTCGGAAATTACTGTTTCACTGAGCCTTACAGGTGCGGCACCCTGGACGGTGGTACTGAATGACGGAACTGAGGACCTGCCTTCATTTGGGGTTGCCAATGCCAGCTACGATTTTATACATTCACCGGCATATACGAGTGACTATAATTATGCTTCTATTATCGATGCCAATTCATGCGAAGCAACATCAATGAATGGTTCCCGTAAAGTCGTTGTATATGAAGTGCCGGTGGCTGATCCCGGTCCGGATGATGAAACCTGTGGACTTGAATATACCCTCCAGGCAAATCCCAGTGTGGGTACAGGAACATGGCTTGATTATGGGGGAGCAATAGTGTCGGCAGCAGATATAAGCAGTTCATCAAAAGAAATTACTGTGGGAACTTATGGAACACATACATTCTGGTGGAAAGAGACTAACTGGGAATGCGTGGATTCGGCTTCTGTTGATATTACTTTCTGGGAGGCTCCTTCTCAGGCAGATGCAGGAGAGGACATTCAGTTGAGTCCCTATCAGTTCGAATATACACTAAATGCGAATGAACCGACAGTTGGCATAGGTACATGGACCGTGATACAGAGCCAGGGAACCCCATCCTTCCTGGATGCAAATTATGCCAAAACAACTGTCCGTGACCTTTATTATGGGGAAAATATTCTTGAATGGACAATAGTCAATGGTGTTTGCCCCGTGGAATCAGACAGGGTTAGCCTTGATGTAAGTACTGTACTGATACCCGAAGGATTTTCTCCCAACGGGGATGAATTTAACCAGACATTCATGATAGAAGGAATTGAATACACAGAAAATGAGCTGGTTGTAACGAACCTGGCCGGTGCGGTTGTATATCGGTCAACAAATTATAACAGTGACTGGGAAGGTACGGGTCTTGATGGCAACTCCCTTCCTGAAGGTACCTACTATTATTACCTGACTATTAAATCACCAATAAAAGAACGACTTAGCGGGTACGTAATCATAAAGAAATAGATGAAAAAGATAATTTCATATATAATCTTCTTTCTGCTGGCATCGACACTTAATACCAGGGCCCAGAACTATCCTGTTTACAGCCAGTACCTGCTCGACGGGCTTGTTATAAATCCCGCCTATACGGGTACAAGAGAAGTTTTAACGGCATCCCTTTCATTCAGAAGGAAAACAATGAACTTCGAAGGCGCTCCAATGATGGGAACTTTCTCCCTGCATTCGCCCATGAAAAATGATCGTATTGCACTGGGATTATTGTCTCACTACCAGACTTATGGAGTTACCACCAAGGCTAGTGTGTTTGCCACTTATGCTTTTCATATCAAAACAATGAACGGAAGGTGGTCACTTGGAATTAAAGCAGGGGCCGATATGGTTAATAATAATTATTCAGGAGTAACAACAATTGAACCCGACCCTGCGTTTACAGAGGCAATATCTTCCTATACCTTACCTAATGTAGGAGTTGGTGTGTACTATAATTCTGACCTGTTCTTTGCAGGCATTGCTATACCTGAGATGTTCAGCTATCGTGAAAACAGCAACAGGAGTGGCTTTGAGTTCTATCATGATTATGAGAATTATTATTTTATGGGAACGGCAGGTGGACTTTTTAGTTTTACAAGGGGATTAAAATTTAAACCTTCTACTCTGGTAAGATACTCATTTAACAATCCATTATTGATTGATTTAAATGGTAATTTCATTATATCTGATTTCTTGTGGCTTGGCGCTTCATGGAGGCTTGGTGAGGAAGTACTTGTTGGTATACTTGAATTTCAGGTTAACCAGCAATTCAGGCTTGGATATGCTTATGAATATAATCTTGGCAACATAAGCACATTTGTGGGGGGTACACATGAAGTGGCCCTGAGATATGAATTCGGAAAGACTATAAGTGCTGCAAATCCACGATACTTTTAAGATGAAGCATTTCAACAAGGGATACATATTATCACTCTTCTTTATTCTGCCTGTGACGTTTTTACATGGCCAGTCCAGCGAGATGATTAAAATTGAAAAGCTTCCCTTTAATTCAAGGCAATATAGTGAAATAGCAGCCGTAATTGTTCCCGACGGAATCCTTTTTTGTTCTGACCGTCGTGTATCAGGTGTGGTAAACAATAAAACTTTCGATGGTGACCGTGTATACAGTATGTTTTTTGCTGAACGTGAAGATACAATGAAATGGGGTAACGCAAAAATATATTCCAGGGATTTGCAATCATTATTCACCCAGGGACCGTTTTGCTTCAGCCCTGACCGTCGACAATTATATTACACAAGCGACATTGAAAGAGGAAGCAACGCTTTCAACAGTGATTTTGATAACAGGAGTGGAATATTTATTGCCGAAAGAACAGCTGGTGGATGGTCAGCTCCCAGGGCTTTCGAGTATAATGACCCTTTATGGAACGTCGGGCATCCATGCATTAGTGGAGATGGCAGATACCTTTTCTTTTCCTCGGACATGCCGGGTGGTTATGGAGGCTCTGATCTCTATATGTGCCGCCGGGAAGATGATAAATGGTCTGAGCCTGAAAACCTTGGTGATGAAATAAACAGCTCTTATTCTGAATTGTATCCATACTATGGCCCCGATGGCGTACTGTATTTCGCCTCTGACCGTGACGGAGGTTACGGCGGCCTCGATTTGTACAGGTCGACTATAAATAACGAAAGCTGGTCACAGCCGGCCCTTTTGCCCCAGCCAATTAATTCAATAGCAGATGATTTCAGCCTCTTTAAAGAACGGTATGGAGAATCTGGCTTCTTTGCTTCAAACAGAGACAGGTCTGATGATATATATATGTACACATCACTGTTAATAAGGAAAAGTGAATGTAACGAACTTGTATATGATAATTTCTGCTGGGAATTTATTGAGGAGAATTCAATGAAATTTGATTCAATTCCTTTTGAATATGAATGGGATTTTGGTGATGGCACGACATTGGAATCTGAATTGGCAAGGGCTGAACATTGTTTTGAGGAGCCTGGCACATATCTTGTGAAACTAAATGTGATAGATATGATAACAGGTGAAATACAATATAATGAAACCAGTTACCTGCTGGAGATCGAACAGACTGAACAGGCATTCATTTCAGTACCGGATACCTGTTACGCAGGTGAGACCATCAGTCTGGATGCTTCAAAGACCTACCTGCCAGGCTGGGACATATCAGAATATTACTGGAATTTCGATGATGGTACGGGAGGAAGAGGAATGAACATAAACAAAACATATTCTGTTGAGGGAATATTCAATGTCCAGCTTATAGTAAGTTCGTACCCGGATGATGAGGGAAACATAAGTGAGACCTGTGTGGCAAAGAATATTGTGGTGAGGGGAAGATGATTTGACTATTTATGTTATTTTTACACTGATTATGAGGAATCTGCTATATACATATAAATCAATATTGTTCGTTGCTTCAATGGTTTTAGCATTAACATGCCGGGCACAACCTGTGCCCGCCGGTGACGAGAATATACCTTACCTGATGACCTTCGGAGGGGATGGAGAAACATCATGGGGAGATGATGATTTTTCACAGACATTCTTTTTTAAAATACCACTGACATATTCGCAACCTTTCTATATAAAGGTTTTTGACCCTGATACAGGAGGTGAAGTTGATGAAATTAACGGCCTGTGGGATACAAGGATGTCTTATTCTATTTATGGAGGTAAGGAAGCATGGAGCCATGATGATGCAAAGGGGATACAGCCCACAGGCAACTACAGAAGTGGTACTTTGCTGGCTTCCAAAGTATTTGGCGAAGATGAGCGGTATGATAACAGCTGGTATACTTTTGGACCATTCAATCCTACCGAAGGAGAACTGGTTGAAGAATTTGGCGGTTATGTCTTTAAAATTATCTGCGAGGGTATGTCAGGTGACGATGGTAATCTTTACAGGTATTACCTGAGTACCGAACCGGATGAAAATAACCCTATTGAGGATGGGAATGCTTTTACCTATGAGTATTCATTCAGAATGTGGAATAACTCCGATAATATAGCGCATATATATCCTTATATTGATACAGCCACCATATTTGTCAAGCAGGTGAATTTTGACTGGGATGACGACGGATACATAAGGGTTGTGTCACGTGTACGCCGGGGGCACCTGGCAACAATATCCAATGAAGATAACTGGGTGGAGAGTAAAATAAAGATAGACGAGGAAGAAATAAATTCATCTCTTGATTTTCAGTTTATTAAAAAGAAATCTCCACTTGTCAGAAATAATAACGTGGTTATATCAGTTGAAAACCAGTATGGTGAATATCTGGAGTTTTTTACCATTCCCATCGGTGGTGTCCCGGTATATAACCCCAGTATTGTAGCTCGAGAATTAAAAAAATAGCAATTTGATGGTCCGGAATTTCCTGTTAAAAAATTCGATAATATTGTTTTTGTTATCGTCCACTTCTATTTTATCCCTCTCTCAGACTTACCAGTTTGAGAATTATGGTGTAAATGAAGGTCTGCCGGGACGTTTTATATATACAATCAACCAGGATAATGATGGTTTTATATGGTTGGGGACCGATAAAGGCCTGTGCTTTTTCGATGGCTTTGAATACCATATGACATATGTGTCTGATACACTTGAAACTATATTTCCAGTATCCTCGTACGAGGCAAGCAACGGAACTGTATATTTTGGTTTTAACGATGGAACTGTGTATTATTTGGCTGACAGGAATCTCAAACAGGTTCCTGGAATTGATGCAGCAAGGGTAAATGGTTTTGTAGAGGATAAAGATTCACTGATATTCATAATTACCCAAAGCAAAGGAATATATATTTTTGATCCGGCAAACCCTTCTTCAATCCTGTCAATTGAAAATCCTGTGGATGAATTCCTTTACTGTGGTGATTTTACGGAGGATGGTAGTATGGTGCTTGGGACTCAGAGCGGTTTAGTTTTGTGCAGTTTTGAGGATGGGAAACTTACACTTATATCCAGAGCAGAAGAACTGAATTACAGCCAGGTCCAGGACATAGAGCAAAGCAGTATACCGGATATTTATTTCATCGCTACCGAAGATAATGGTTTACACTCTGCCATCGTTGGTAAGGATCAAATAAACCTTAAAAGAATTGGAGATGAGGATGTTTTCACAAGGTCCAGAGTCCAGTCATTAATGATTGACAGGAAGGGAGCATTGTGGATTTCCACCATCGGTAACGGGCTGATAAAGGTTGAGACTGACAGCGCTACAGCTCATATTAAATCATACGATGTGTTCGATGTAGCAAAAGGATTGCCGGGCAATGACATAAAAAGATGTTACGAGGATGACTGGGGTAATATCTGGATTGGCCAATACGGCACCGGTGTTTCAGTTTTAAGTTCAGAGGCATTTAAATTTTTCACACCGGGAAATCTGAAAAATGAGAATAATATTATATATGTCAGTGAGTACCGGGGAAATGTTTTTGCCGGGACAACCGAGGGATATTATCTTTTCGACATCGAAAGTGAAGAGTTTATCAGTTACACCGATCTGAGCCATTCAATAAATATGGCACGGATATCTGATTATTATATCAATAATGACGGATCAATTTTAATAGGGACAGACGGACAGGGTGTTTACAGGCGTGACAGGCAGGGCAGAACAGAAAGCTTTTTCAGGTCAGGGAATAACATGGAGAACTATATTTCGGATATTCTTGATGAAGACGGGTATATATGGCTTGGAACCAGGAGTGGTGTTATTATCATTAATAAAAGGAATAATGATATACAGCGTTTCACAACATCTGAGAAATTACCACACAATAACATAAACCAGCTAAAACCTGACGGAAAAGGTAACGTAATTGTAGCGACTGAAAGTAACAGGTTGTATACAATTAATCCTGAAGATGGAGTTATAGCAGGTGAAGTAATTATTCACGGCGGTATAAGAAATGTATTCCAGTGCTTCGATATTGATAAAAAGGAAAGGATCTGGGGAGCCACTAAGGGATCCGGCGTGTTCTGCTTTGAAGATAATGAGGTCAGTAATCTTACGAACCGCAGTGGTTTATATTCCAATTGGTGCTATAGCCTGCTCTGCGACAGTAAAAATAACATATGGATAGGGCACCAGAGAGGTTTTTCACTTTATGACCAGAACCGGGAATCTATTCAAACTTATGCGGATATTTTCAGAACAGGGGCCGATTGCAATGAAAATGCTGCATATGAAACTTCGGAAGGCTATATACTTATAGGCACCACTGCAGGATTAATGATTTATAATCCGGAGAAGGACGTTGCCAAGCTTAATCCGCCAAAGACAAATATTCTGACAATAGCAATTAATGACAGCATAATGCCCATTAAAGAAGTATATAACCTGCCATATAAGCCAAGGTATAATATAACGGTTGAATATGTCGGACTTAACTATTCCGATCCTGAAAAGGTTCAATACAGTTATAGCATGGAAAATTATGATACAGAATGGTCGGATCTTACTAATGCAAGGAGAGTGACGTACAGGTTAAGCGACGGGAATTACCGCTTTAACATTCTTGCTTACAGGGATGATGGAATATCAGACAACCAGGTCCGGAGTTTTAGGGTAAATATTAAGAAACCCTTCTGGAGAACATGGTGGTTCATCTCAATTGCAGTATTTTTAATGGTTGTTACAGTAGTCGTGATTATTAAAGTTAGGGAAAGGGCACAGGCAAGGGTTAAGAAATTCCTTGAGAACGAACTTGCTGAGCGCACAAAAGAAGTAATTGCTCAGAAGGAGGAGATAGAATACCAGAACAGGGAAATAACAGATAGTATTAATTACGCACAACGTATCCAGGCCAGCCTTCTGCCTCCCGTAAAGAGGCTGAATGAAAATTTTAAGGGTGCATTCGTGTTTTACAGGCCGAGGGATATTGTAAGTGGTGATTTTTACTGGTTCGATACTGTGAGTGATGACAAGATAATGATTGTATGTGCTGACTCAACAGGGCATGGTGTGCCAGGAGCCTTTATGTCAATGATAGGATCAGCCTTACTCCAGGAAATAGTAAACAGGAAAGAGATCACCAGGCCTTCGGAAATACTCCGTGCACTTGACATAGAAATTACCACCACTCTTAATCAGACAGGTGATTCCACTTCCAATGACGGGATGGATATGGTGGTATGTGAATATAATCCTAAAATCCGGTTATTAAGATTTGCTTCCGCCCTCCGCCCTGTAATCATCGTTATGGAAGGGGAACAATATTATATAAGAGGGAATAAAAATTCCGTCGGAGGCGAATACATGGAGGAGAAATATTTTGATGACCAGGAATATTATCTTAAGGAGAATGACATAGTCTATATCTTTTCAGACGGTTATCCCGATCAGTTTGGTGGCAGTGATGGGAAAAAACTTAAAATAGTAAGATTGAAAAGGCTTATTGACGAAGTAAAGGATTTGAGCATGGAGGAACAGCATATAAGGTTCAGGGATTATTTTGATGAATGGAAAGGAACCTATTCTCAGGTTGATGATGTTCTTCTGCTGGGATTTAGGGTTTAATGATATATCTAATCATCTATACAGCCTCCGTACAGGCTTAAGGGAATTTCGCAGGTTGAAACAACATTACTCTCATTTCCTGCCCTGTCCTTAATATAGAAATCGTACATAATAGTGTCAGTGATGTCAAATATAAAATAGAGAAATGTAATCTCAATCAGACCCTGGAGTGTCTTGTTCTGTCCTTCCCTTTCCATGTATGGTATCCTGAAGTCAGGCGGGTTGTTAAAATCCAGACTGTCAGCCTCTGTAAAAACACCATCTTCCTTGTAATAAAGAGTAAAAAACAGGTTAGTTGTATCTGTTTGTCCTTCAACAGGCTGCCTTAACCCGAGATCACCGTCCCCGTCTTCAAAGTAGAATTCCAGAATACCTGCTTTCCCCGGGTTACCAAGTTGCTGGTCAATAGTATCAAACATGGTAAACTGCCTGAATTCAATATATGGCTCGGGTGGTAGAGGCTTTATCTTTTCGCACCCGTTCGAAAACAGGAGAAACAGAATTACAGCTGATATTATCGGTAAGATACTTTTCATACAATGTTGCTTATCAAAAATTGAACCAAAATAGTTATTTTTTTCTGAAATAGATTTTTAACGGTACCCCTGTAAACTCATACTTTTCCCTGAGGCGGTTTTCGAGGTATCTACTGTATGGTTCCTTTATATATTGAGGGTGATTGCAAAAAAATGCAAAAGAAGGATAGAATGTTGGGAGCTGGCTAACATATTTAATCTTGATGTATTTACCTTTGGTTGCAGGAGGGGGATTCTTATCGATGAGGGGCAAAAGATAATTGTTTAGAGCTGCTGTGGGTATTTTTCTTATCCTGTTATTATAGACCCGTAAAGCTTCATTAAGCACCCTGTGTATTCTCTGTTTTTGTATAGCAGATATGAAAAGCACGGGATAATCAGTGAACGGTAAGGTTTTATTCTTTATGTGCTTTTCTATCTTACTGGCAGAATTGGAGTCTTTTTCAGCTATGTCCCACTTATTAACCAGTAAGACAAGTCCCTTATTATTACTGAGAATAATACTCATTATTTTAAGATCCTGGGATTCTATGCCAACTATGGCATCAATCATTAAAAGGCAGACATCAGAATTCTCTATTGCCTTTATGGCCCGGATGGTAGAGTAGAATTCGACATCCTCATTTATTCTGGATTTTCTTCTGAGTCCTGCAGTGTCGATAAGAAAGAAATTGTGATTGAATTTCTTATAGCGTATAAGTACTGAATCTCGTGTTGTGCCTGCTAAAGGTGTAACAATATTCCTGTTTTCGCCGGTCAGGCTGTTAAGCAATGATGATTTTCCCACATTTGGTCTTCCGACTACTGCTATTTTAGGTAGTGAATCTTCTTCTTCCTCTTTTTCTTCAGGCAGGCTGTTTACTATTTTATCCAGCAGGTCGCCCGTCCCTGAACCATTTATGGATGATATCGCAAAATAGTCGCCCAGACCCAGCTTATAAAACTCGGCAGCATCAAGCAGCCGGCTGTTATTATCAACCTTATTAACAACAGGAATGACATCTTTGCCTGATCGCCTCAGCATATTGGCAACTGACATATCAAGGTCGGTTAATCCTGCGGTCACATCAACCATAAAAAGAATTATAGCGGCTTCATCTATTGCTATTTCAACCTGCTTGTTTATTTCAGTTTCAAAAATATCATCCGAATCATTTACGTACCCTCCTGTATCTATTACAGAGAATAGCTGGCCGTTCCATTCAACCTTACCATAATGCCTGTCACGCGTGACACCGCTCATTTCATCAACAATGGCCTGCCTCGATTCAGTGAACCTGTTAAACAGGGTTGACTTGCCCACATTGGGCCTTCCAACTATTGCAACTATCCTGTTCATCATATTTTATTCAATATCCAAACTTTTTAAGCAAAGCCGGCCTGTCACGCCAGTCTTTCGTGACCTTTACATAAATTTCAAGGTATATATGCTTACCAATAAATTCCTCGATTTCCTTTCTTGCCTCGGTGCCTGTCTTTTTCAGCATCTGTCCCCTGTGACCAATGATAATTCCTTTCTGGCTTTCCTTTGCGACATGGATTAAGGCTCTTATATTGACTATCTTATCCTGCTCTTCGTAACTCTCAATTTCAATCTCAACCGAGTAGGGGATCTCCTTTTTATAATTATTCAATATTTTTTCACGTATAATCTCTGTTACAAAAAAACGCTCATACCTGTCAGTAAGTTGATCTTTCGGGAAATACTCCGGGCCTTCCGGTAACTTTCCGAGGATAATGTTGAGCAGGTTATCCGTATTGAATTTTTCTTTGGCCGACAAAGGTACTATCACTGACCCGGGCATAATTTCCTCCCACTTTTCAGCCAGCTGCTCAAGCCTTTCCTGGCTGCTCAGGTCTATCTTGTTTATGACCAGTATCACGGGTATTCTGGAGTTTATTACCCTGTTCAGTGTTTCCCTGTTCTTATCTATTTTTTCTTTAACATCCGTAACGTAAATAATCAAATCTGCATCGCTGATTGCTGTGTAAACGGATTGCATCATTGCTTCCTGCAGCTTATAAGCGGGTTTTATTATTCCCGGGGTGTCTGAAAATACTATCTGAAAATCATCACCGTTAAGTATGCCAAGTATCCTGTGCCTTGTTGTTTGTGATTTCGAAGTGATTATAGATAATTTTTCACCAACAAGGGCATTCATTATAGTGGATTTTCCAACATTGGGATTACCAAGGATATTAACGAAACCTGATTTATGAGCCATATGACTAAAATTATGTTCTTTTCAGAATATTTATCTCTTTATCTGTCAGGAACCTCCATTTACCCCTTGGAAGGTTCTTCTTAGTAAGGCCGGCAAAATATACCCTGTCAAGTTTTTTTATTTTATATCCCAGGGCTTCAAACAATCTTCTCACAACCCTGTTCTGTCCTGAATGGATCTCAATTCCCACCTGGGTTTTATCTTCGGGGTCGGGATATGCAACGGCATCTGCTGAGACTACCTCACCTATATCCACACCCTCGGTAAGGCTGATCATGTCGTTGCGGGTAAGCGGCCGGTTCAGATATACATGATATATCTTTTTTCTTCCGTGTGAGGGATGAGTTAATTTTTTTGTTAACTCACCATCATTGGTGAGCAACAATAATCCTGTTGTATCCCTGTCAAGTCTTCCCACCGGGTACACTCGTTCTGAACAGGCATTTTTAATCAGATCAGTGACCAGCTTATCTGCATGAGGGTCATCAGTTGTGCTGACATAACCGGCAGGTTTATTGAGCAGAATATATACTTTTTTCTCAGGATTCAATATCCTGCCTTTGTATTCAACTCTTGATTTACCCGATATCTTTGTACCCAGGTCAGTAACGACTTTCCCATTAACACTTATCTCCCCGTTTGCTATCAGCCTGTCTGCATCTCTCCTGCTGCACACACCGCTGTTGGATATAAATTTGTTCAGCCGTATGGTTTTTTCTTCACCTGTATTCCTGTCCGGTCCTCTCTTTCGCCTGTCATTCATTGTTGTATAATTTCGGACTGCAAAGTTAAGGATAATTTATTAATAGTTGGGCTGAGGACTGTTCCGGGTTCCCCCTTCGAAGGGGACCAGGGGGATGTTAAATGGTTCCGTGTTCCACGTTCCTCGTTTCTCGTTCTGAATACTGCCAACCCCCTTTATTAACTTTATAAATTATAAACCCTATCAACCTTATCAATGTACTTAAGCTTTAGGTTAAGTACTGCTATTTCAATTTTTTTCCCAACTTTGTGAATCAGTCGTTCAGACAAATATTAATTAATTCAATTAAAAGGAAATGGCATTAATAAAATCTATTTCAGGCATTAGGGGAACAATTGGCGGCAAACCCGGCACGGGGCTCAGTCCGCTAGATGTGGTTAAATATACTGCAGCTTATGCCGAATGGATCCTGAGGAATAACAATAAAAGAGAATCTCTGATAGTCACGGGAAGAGATGCCAGGCCCAGCGGTGAGATGGTGAATAAGCTGATGACAGGTACACTTACTGCAATGGGACTGAACGTTATTGATCTCGGGATGGCTGCAACACCGACGGTTGAAATTGCTGTGATAGCAGAGAAGGCAGATGGTGGAATAATACTTACGGCCAGTCATAACCCGGTGGAGTGGAATGCACTTAAACTGCTTAACGGGGAAGGTGAATTCGTGAGCGCTGATGATGGGGCAAAGATTCTTGAAATAGCGGAAAAGATGGACTATAGTTTTGCTGGTTACGAGGAAATTGGCGAAGTAAAGAAGGATAATAGCTATAATGCTAAACATATTGAAATGTTACTTGCCCTGCCAGACATTGATATTGAGGCAATAGAAAAACGTGATTTTACAGTTGTTATAGATTGTGTAAATTCCGTAGGGGGAATAATTTTACCGGAACTGTTGAATAAGCTGGGAGTGAAAAATGTAATTGGCATTTACACCAAACCCAGCGGATTGTTCCCCCATAATCCTGAGCCCCTTCCGGAGAACCTGGGAGAACTCAGCCGTGCCGTTACTGGCAATAATGCTGATCTTGGCTTTGTCGTTGATCCCGATGTCGACAGGCTGGCTGTAGTAGCTGAAAATGGAAAATGTTTAAACGAGGAATATACACTGGTTGCCTGTGCAGACTATATACTGTCAAAAAGAAAAGGGAATACGGTTAGCAATATGTCGTCGAGCAGAGCTCTAAGGGATATAACGGAAAAGTATGGAGGCAAGTGGTATGCTTCTGCAGTGGGGGAAGTAAATGTAGTGGCAAAAATGAAAGAAGTCAATGCAGTAATAGGAGGAGAGGGGAACGGTGGAGTTATTTATCCACCCCTTCATTACGGCAGGGATGCTCTGGCAGGAATAGCTCTGTTTCTTTCACATCTGGCAAACAGGGGAGGAACCTGCTCACAGCTAAGATCCACATACCCTGACTATGTTATTTCCAAAAACAGGATAAGCCTGACGCCAGACCTCGATGCAGATAAGATACTCAATATAATCAATGAACAATTCCATCATGATGTTGTAAGCAAAGAAGACGGACTGCTTCTTGAAAATGAACAGGGATGGATAAATATCAGAAAGTCCAATACCGAACCGATATTAAGAATATATTCTGAAGGAAAAACCAAAGAGGACGCAGACTCTCTGGCGGAAAAAATCATAAAAATTGTTAAAAAGATAAATTGAGTACCGCTTATTTGGTTTTACTGGAATAAAAACCTCATTCAGTTTGTCAACTTATATGATGGAACAAAATTCTGTCCCCTTTGTTAATTATTGTTAAATAGGGATTTAATATAATCATAATAAATATAGAAGAATAAATTTTTAATAATTTCGCACCGAAAAAATTGGTTTATACAAACTTTTAAAATAATGAAGAAGACTTTGATTATCTCAGGAATTGTAGTTGTAGTTGCAATAATTGCACTGATAGTGTTTAACCGTCTCACAAAAAAGGATGAGATAGCTCAACTTTATACTGAGGCTACCAGGGGTACGTTTGAGATCGTCGTTTCAACAACGGGTGAATTGCAGGCGGAAAATTCAACTGATATAGAAGGTCCTCAGGGGCTTGGAGGCAGGCGGATGAGGTTCAGGGATATAACCATTCAGGACCTGATCCCTGAAGGAACGGTCGTTAAGACGGGTGATTATGTGGCTTCACTCGACCGTTCAGATGCAGAAAATACCCTGAAAGACGAGATGGATGAACTGGAACAGATGCAAAACGATTATGAAATGAAGAAGCTGGACACAACCATCACGCTTGGTGACCTGAGGGATGAAATACTGAATCTGAGATTCAATATGCAGGAGGCAGAAATTACACTTGAACAATCAAAATATGAACCTCCTACCACAATCCGGCAGAGCAGGATAAACCTTGATAAGGCAACACGAGCATATGAACAGGCACTTAAAAACTATGAGCTTAAAGTGCAACAGGCGAAGGCTAATATGAGAGATGCATATTATGAACTTGAAGAGCAAAGACAAACAGTCAGGGATATGGAAGATGTGCTTGATCAGTTCACCGTAACAGCACCTGCCCCGGGAATGGTGATATATAAAAGAGAATGGAGCGGTGAAAAAAGAAAAGTAGGGTCAAGCATCAGCCCCTTTGATCCCGTTGTCGCCACACTACCCGATCTGTCATCAATGATCTCAAAAACCTATGTTAACGAAATTGATATAAGTAAAGTTAAAACAGACCAGCCTGTCAGGATTACTGTTGATGCTTTCCCGGATAAGAAATACAGAGGGAAGGTGATAAGTGTCGCCAATATAGGTGAGCAGTTGCCCAATACCGATGCCAAGGTATTTGAGGTTATTATTAAACTTGATGAGGTGGAATCAATACTTCGACCTTCTATGACAACCGGTAATCAGATAATTACCCATACGTTTAATGATGTTATTTCAATCCCGCTTGAATGCGTCCATGCTACTGAAGACAGTATACCCTATGTATACGAAAGACATGGTGTAAGACAGATTGTCGTACTCGGTGAATCAAATGAGAATGCAGTTATTGTTGAACGGGGCGTTGAGGAGGGTGACCAGCTCTATCTGAGTTTGCCTGAAGAACCCGAAAGTTTCAGGCTGGAGGGCGAAGAGCTGATAGACATCATTCGTGAAAAGGAAAGACTGAAAAGGGAAGAGGAAGAAAAAAGAGAAAAAGAAATAGAAGAACGCAATAAACAGGGCTCACAACAAATGGCTCCCGGTCAGCAGATGTCTCCCGAACTGAGAGAAAGATTAATGAATATGAGTGAAGAAGAAAGGGAACAGATGAGGAATATGATGCAACAGCAAGGAGAAGGACAGGGCCAGGGAGGTGCTCAGAGGGTTAACAGGCAGGAGAGCGGTGGAGAAGCACAGGACCAGACTGTTAACCAGCTATAAAGCTCTACAAATAAAAATCTTTTTACTGAATTGATATGATAAAAAGGTATTTACATGATATAATAATTGCTTTTGAAGCAATAATGGCAAACAAGCTGAAGTCAATATTAACAGCTCTGGGTATTATCTTCGGAGTTGCGGCTGTTATCAGTATGCTTGCCATAGGAAAGGGTGCACAGCAGGAGATACTCGAACAAATAAAGATGGTTGGTGTAAATAATATTCTGATAAGCCCGATAATTGAAACTGAAGAAACCTCCGAGAATGAGGGTGAGAAGCAGCAAAATAAATTCAGCCCGGGATTGACACTATACGATGTTGATGCTATAGAAGAAATTTTGCCATCAGTAAGGAAGATCAGCCCAGAGATTTCTTTTAATTCAACAGTCGTATTAAATGGCATGAAATACCCGGCCAAGCTGGTTGGTGTCAGAAACGACTATTTCGACCTGTATAACCTTCCGCTAAACCACGGTACATTCTTCAACGATTACCAGGAACAACATGGAATACAGGTTTGCATTATAGGCGCAAATATAAGGGCGAAATTTTTCAGTAAGGTGGACCCGGTCGGTCAGTATATCAAATTCGATGGTGTCTGGCTTAAAGTTATTGGAGTGCTGGAACGAACCAATGTCAGCCTTACCGGCTTCGAGGAAACAGGTGTTAACGTTTATAATGATAATATTTATATCCCGGTAAAAACCATGTTGCTCAGGTACCAGAACAGGGAACTGCTTACCAAGAAACTTGCCACCGAGGCATCTGCACAGGTTATGGCTTTCGGACATGGTCGGATGATGAGGCGTACTGTATTGTCCAGCGGCTCTGATCCTTCACAGTCATCCTCCACAAATTATCATCAGCTCGACAGGATAGTGGTGCAGGTGGAGGAAACGGAACAATTGAATTCATCAACTGAAGTGCTCAGCCGAATGATGCTCAGAAGACACTCAAATGTTAAGGATTTTGAAATAACCGTACCCGAATTATTGCTGAAACAACAGCAGAGAACCAAGGATATTTTTAATATCGTTCTTGGTGCAATAGCCAGCATATCACTCATAGTGGGTGGAATAGGAATTATGAATATCATGTTTGCATCGGTAATGGAACGTATAAAAGAAATCGGAACTCGCATGGCAATAGGTGCAAAAAAAATGGATATAGTTGTACAATTCCTGTCCGAAGCTATACTTATAAGTGTTACAGGTGGATTTATCGGGGTGTTCCTTGGTATAGTACTTTCAAAACTCATAAATGAGATTGCTGATATATTAACAATCATATCACCCTTTTCCGTGATAATCGCTTTTGGTGTTTCTGCTGCAGTTGGCGTAATTTTTGGATATTCGCCGGCAAAGAGAGCATCCGAAAAAGATCCTATTGAATCACTCAGGTACGAATAAAAATCAATCATTGATATGAAGCGAATCTATTTTTCCCTATTACTTGCGTTATTTCTTGGCACAGGTAGTATAAGCTATTCACAGGAGCTTATAAAACTGACACTGGATGAAGTTGTCAAGCTTTCTGAAGACCAGTCATTACAGGGTATTCTGGCAAAACATATGTTCAGGGCCAGTTACTGGCAATACCGGACATTTAAAGCTGAATACCTGCCCTCCTTAACACTTACGGGTACTTTCCCCGAATATAACAGGATTTATGAAAAAGAATATAACTATGAGACTGGGCAGGAATATTATGTTGAGAAAAATACCAATAGCTTGTTAGGCCAGCTTTCATTGTCCCAGAACGTAGGATTTACAGGAGGCAGTATTTCACTTCAATCCGATCTGAGAAGATTCGATGTTCTGGGTGCTGACGGAAGAACACAATACATTACAACCCCTGTGAGTATTAACTATAACCAGCCACTTTTCAGGTTCAATGAGCTTAAATGGCAAAAACAGATAGAACCACTCAGGTACGAAGAGGCTAAGAAAGCATACATTGAAGCAGTTGAGGAAGTGCATCTCAATGCAGTGAGAAGGTTTTTCCAGCTTGCACTGGCACAGATCAACATGGAAATAGCAAACATGAATTATGCCAATGCCGATACCCTTTACCAGCTGGCACAGGGAAGGTATAATCTTGGCACTATTGCGGAAAATGACATGCTGCAGATGGAACTGTCATTCCTTAATGCAGAAACTTCAAGAAATGAAGCCCGTAATAACCTCAATGATATGAGGCAGAGACTATCGTCATTCCTTGGTTATACTCAGAATGTTGAGATAGAACTGATTATACCAAATGAGATACCGACTTTTGAAGTGAACGGTGAAAAAGTGCTTAACCTTGCACTGGAGAATAATCCTGAAATAATTTCGATGCAGGTCCAGCTCCTCGAAGCCAGCATGGATGTTGCACAGGCTAAGGCTGAAAAGGGCTTGAACGCAAATATGAATATCAGTTACGGACTTCAGGGGCAGGCTGATATTGTTCCCGGGGCATACCAGGCCCTGGATGACCAGCAGCGGGTGAGTATAGGGTTTACTATACCCATAATGGACTGGGGATTGAGGCGCGGCCGTTACCGTATGGCTCAGTCGTCAGAAGAAGTAGTCAAGACACAGGTGCAGCAGTCAATAATCGATTTTGAACAACAGCTCTTCCTTGATGTGGCCCAGTTTAACCTCCAGGATGACCAGGTGCGTATAGCAGCCAAATCAGATACTGTCGCAATGAAAATGTATGAGGTCACAAAGCAAAGGTTCCTGATTGGTAATGTTGATGTACTCGAATTGAATAACGCCGATACAAAAAAAGATGAGAACAGAAGAGGTTACATCCAGGCCCTGCAGAATTACTGGACCTACTACTTTAATATCCGCAGCCTCACCCTTTACGACTTTGAAGCGGATAAGCCTCTAGAATTTGATTTTGAAGAACTCATAGCAGAATAGTAAAAATTTAATATCTTTGCCCGTCCATAAAAGGACTATGAAGATTATATTGATTTTTAGCAAAATATAAAACACTTTGAAATGCAAAACAAAGGAGCTATTCTGTTTTTAGCCATAGCATTAGCACTGGTTACCATATACCAGCTTTCATTCACTGTTGCATCTTATACCGTCAAACAACATGCAAAGGAATATGCCGAAGGGGACCTTGTTAAAGAAGTAAATTATCTCGATTCCATTTCTTCATTGCCCCAGGAAGAATGGAGTTACCTGGGTAATACTTACAAGGAAGTACAGGGCAAAGAGATCAACCTAGGTCTTGACCTCAAGGGGGGAATGAACGTAATACTCGAAGTCTCAGTGGAGGAGATCACCAGGGCATTGTCCAATTATAATACTGATGAAACTTTTAACCAGGCTCTGGCAATGGCCAGGCAGAAACAAAGAGAAAGTCAGAGAAACTTCATCGAACTTTTCGGGGAATCTTTTGAGGAGCTCGACCCCAATGCCAGCCTTGCTGCTATTTTCGGTACTATGGAGCTGAGAGACAAGGTTAACTTCAATTCAACCAATGAAGAAGTGCTGGATGTTTTACGCGAAGAATCGAACAGTGCCATAGATAATGCTTTTAACATTCTGCGAAGCAGGATAGACAGATTCGGTGTTACACAGCCCAATATATCAAGGCTTGAGGCTACAGGGCGTATACTTGTTGAACTGCCCGGTGTGAAAGATCCACAGAGGGTAAGGGAACTGCTGCAGGGAACTGCCAAACTTGAGTTCTGGGAAACATACGAGAACTCGGAAGTTATAGGATACCTCATGGAAGCAAATAACATTCTTGCTTCACTGAAAGAAGATATGAAAACCCTGGAAAGTTCTGAGAAAGCCGATACTGCAGCTACAGAAGAGAATGAGGTGAGTTCGGTTGAAGACCTTATTTCCCAGGAGGCTGAGCAGGATACTACTGCTGAAGAAACACTGCTGGAAATGTTGAGCGATACAACGGAGATGGAAGAGGCCGGAAGCCGGGCAGAATGGAATACACAAAATCCATTATTTGCCGTGTTGAGCCCTTCAGTAACCAGGGAAGGACAACCTCTTCCAAGATCGGTGGTCGGCTATTCTCATTTCAGCGATACTGCTGAGGTAATGAATTACCTCAATATGGAACAGATACGGTCACTTTTCCCGAGAGATGTAAGGTTCTACTGGAGTGCTGATCCTATGAGGGGTGATGAGAGCGAAAGCATTTATGAAATGCATGCCATCAAGGTTACAACACGTGACGGACGTCCGCCCCTGGACGGTGATGTGATTACTTCCGCGAGGGTTTCGTACGGGCAAACAGGTTCATCAGCCAAGGTGGATATGTCAATGAATGCCGAGGGTTCACGTGTATGGGCAAGACTTACGGGATCAAATATCGGGCGCTGTATAGCAGTCGTACTTGACGGGTATGTCCGTTCGGCACCCACAGTGTCAACAGAGATTAAAGGAGGATCCTCTGAAATTACAGGTGATTTTACTATTGAGGAAGCTGAAGACCTGGCTAACATACTTAAATCAGGTAAGCTGCCGGCCCCGGCAAGGATAATAAATGATACTGTTGTGGGCCCATCGCTTGGAAAAGAAGCAATAAACTCGGGCCTTAAGTCATTCGCAATAGCATTTATGGTTGTACTTTTATATATGCTATTCTACTATACGCGGAGGGCAGGCCTTGTGGCTGATATTGCCTTGCTTGTAAACATGTTTTTCATTGCGGGAATACTGGCTTCCCTGGGTGCGGTGCTTACGCTCCCTGGTATTGCCGGTATTATACTTACCATTGGTATGTCAGTGGATGCCAATGTGCTTATTTATGAAAGGATTAAGGAGGAACTGAGAGCCGGGAAGGGTGTCAAACTGGCTGTGGCCGATGGATATAAAAACGCAACCTCTGCCATTATTGATGCAAACCTTACTACCTTATTGACAGGTATAGTACTGTATGTTTTCGGTACAGGGCCTATAAAGGGCTTTGCCACAACACTTGTTATCGGTATTGTATCATCCTTCTTTACCGCATATTTTATTACAAGGATTATTTATGACACCTACCTTAAGCATAATGTGCGCCTGACGTTTGCCAACAGTGTGACCGAGAATGCCTTCAGCAACCTTAAAATTGATTTTATAAATAAAAGGAAATTATTTTATGTTATATCAGTCCTGGTAATACTGGGCGGCATTGCATCCCTTACAATAAAAGGACTAAACCCCGGTATTGATTTTACGGGTGGCCGTTCATATGTAATACGTTTTGACCAGCCGGTTTCAACAGTTGAAGTCGCCGATTATCTCGGTGAAGTATATGGCCAGAACCCCCTGGTGGTTGTTTATGGAAATGAAAACCAGGTTAAAATAACAACAAAGTACAAGGTTGATGAACCGGACGCCGAGGAAGAAGTTGAAACATTATTATACCAGGGGTTACAGCCATTACTGCCTGAGGGAGTAGACCAGGAAACATTCCTGGAAGATTACAGGCAGAGTAGCCAGACGGTCGGACCAACCATTGCGTTTGATATCATGATAAAAGCACTATACGCTGTAGGATTATCCTTGCTGATCATCTTCCTGTATATTTTAGTGCGGTTCAGGACCTGGCAGTTCGGACTTGGTGCCGTGGCAGCTTTGATTCATGATGTTCTTATTGTACTTGGATTATTCTCCATCCTGTATGGTATCCTGCCTTTCTCTCTTGAGATTGACCAGGCATTCATAGCTGCAATACTTACGGTGGTGGGATATTCCATTAACGATACCGTGGTGGTTTTCGACCGTATAAGGGAATATCTCGGGCTGTACCGCAAGCGTGAACGGGCAGAAGTGCTTAACCTTGCCCTGAACAGCACCATAAGCCGTACATTGAATACATCACTCACAACCTTCGTGGTATTGCTTACGATATTTATTTTCGGAGGTGAGGTTATAAGAGGATTCATTTTTGCTCTTCTTGTAGGTATAATTATTGGTACATATTCATCGCTTTTTGTGGCTACACCCGTGGTATTTGACACTATTAAAAAAGCTGAAACGGGTAAAGTACTGAAAGAGAAAAAATCGAGCTGATTGCTATTAATATATTTCTTACTAAATTTGTACTGATAAGAAAGAAGGTCTGAATATGGCAATTTATCTATTCATCAGCGGGCAGGAAATATTTATTATTCTTGTTGTTGCTCTTATCCTTTTCGGGGCAAAAAAACTTCCTGATATAGCAAAAGGAATCGGTAAAGGTATGCGTGAGTTCAGGAAGGCAACCGATGATATAAAGAGGGAATTCAATGAGAGCACAAAAGATGTTCAGGATGACATTAAAGATATTTCTGACTCGGTAAATAAAGACTTGAGAGGCTGATGGATATTTGTCTTCTCGAAAAATAACCCTCCCTGATGACATTCATTTTACTTTTTGCCGGTCTGGCAATTCTGCTGATAAGCGGTGAATTCCTGGTAAGAGGGGGAGTAAGCCTTGCCGGCCATTTCAGGATTTCAGCGATGGTTGTAGGCTTAACCATTGTTTCATTCGGCACATCAGCACCTGAACTGATGGTCAGCCTGGATGCTGCAATTTCAGGTCATCCCGATATTTCACTTGGTAATGTGATAGGCAGTAATATAGCCAATATCGGGGTGGTCCTGGCACTGACGGTAATAATTACTCCTTTTATTGTGAGCAGGAGAGAGATTATTGATGATATGATCATCATGGCAGGATCCTTTCTGCTGCTCCTGGTTCTTTTGCACGACCTTGAATTCAGTAGGCTTGAAGGCTTTATCCTTGTTGGTTTACTGGCTGCATATATTTACAGGTCAATAAGGAATGATAAGAGGCAGAACATAAGCAGACCTGTTGATATCAGATATTCACTCCTTTTGTCAGTGGTCATCATTATTATGGCATCACTGGGTCTTGTGGTGGGTGCCGAAATGCTTGTCAGAAGTGCAGGCACAATAGCATCAATGATGGGCGTGTCAGAAAGGATTATTTCTGTTTCAGTTATCGCCGTAGGAACAAGCCTCCCTGAACTGGCCACATCCGTTATGGCCGCCCTCAGGAAAGAAAACGGTATTTCAATAGGGAACGTGGTGGGCTCAAATATATTCAATGTGCTTGCCATACTCGGGATAACAGCTTCTGTTAAGCCCTACGGTATTGATGACACCGGATTTTCACTTGATATGATCTGGATGATAGGTATGGCACTGCTTCTTATTATCATGGTACTCCCTTCAAAGAATGTACGTATGAGCAGGTGGAAAGGTTTATTTTTGGCGCTGATTTATTTAAGCTATATTTACCTCGTTTTCTTCGTAAAATGAGAAGATTGCAATAGAGCTCTATGATAAAAGCAAAAGAGATAACAAAATCGTTTGGAGACCTTAAAGTTCTGAAGGGTATAAACCTTGAGGTCAGGAAAAGCGAAATTGTGACTATTGTAGGTCCCAGCGGTGCAGGCAAAACCACCCTTCTGCAAATATTGGGCACGCTGGATAAAGCTGATTCCGGAACCGTAGAATATGATGATCTATTGCTTAATACACTCAATGAGAAACAACTGTCCAAATTCAGGAATGAGCAAATAGGATTTGTTTTTCAGTTCCACCAGTTACTCCCCGAATTTACCGCCCTCGAAAATGTATGTATTCCTGCTTATATAGGGGGAAAATCAAAACAGGAAGCAGAGGAAAGAGGAAAGCAATTGCTGGAATTCCTCGGATTGAAAGAACGGCTGGAGCATAAACCCTCTGAATTAAGTGGCGGAGAGCAACAGAGGGTGGCAGTTGCCCGGGCACTTGTAAACGACCCGGCGGTTATACTTGCTGATGAACCTTCGGGAAACCTGGATACAGAAAATAAACAGGAATTACATAAACTGTTTTTTGATCTCAGGGATAAATTCGGCCAGACAATAGTGATAGTGACTCATGACAGGGAACTGTCGGGGATGTCCGACAGGAAAATAGAAATCAAAGACGGCATAATCTTCAATGGGTGATTCCTGGAAAAAAAAGTTCTCATATGATGAGATGAAGGATTTCCTTGAATTGAAATATGAACAATTCAATAATCCTTCATTTATAAAATGCGACCCGGTTTCGGTACCTCACCAGTATGAGCTTAAGCAGGATATTGAAATATCGGGGTTCCTTACTGCCACAATAGCATGGGGAAGACGCGACCTGATAATTAACTCGGCAAACAGGCTAATGGATCTGATGGGGCAAAGCCCCCTTGACTTTATACTTAACAGTAATGAAAAGGGACTGGATAAGGTAAGCGATTTTTATTACCGCACTTTCAATGGAACTGATTGCCGCACCTTTATTGATGGTCTGAGAAATATATATACCTGTTTTGACAGTATGGAAGATGTCCTGAAAGGCTATATTGAGAAAGGAAGCAGCTGGAAGGAGGCTATTATCAGGTTACGTAAAGACTTCTTTAGCATGCCTCACCGACACAGGGCCCTCAAACATTTTGCAGATATCTCGAAAGGAGCTGCCGGGAAAAGACTTAACATGTTCTTCAGGTGGATGGTGAGGGATGACGGGCGTGGTGTGGATTTTGGATTATGGAAATCAATTGATAAGTCTGTTTTGTATATCCCTCTTGATTATCATACAGGTAATACATCACGTGCACTTGGGCTTCTCACACGCAAACAGGATGACTGGAAAGCAGTTGAGGAACTTACTTCAGTGTTGCGGCAATTCGACCACAGGGACCCTGTTAAATATGATTTCTCCCTTTTTGGCCTGGGCATAATTGAGAAGTTTTAATAATGGACTATTTTGATTTTAAACAGTTCAGGGTATACCAGCATAAGTCAGCCTTTAAAATAGGCACCGACGGCGTTATGCTTGGTGCATGGGCTGATACTTCATCCGCCTCACGAATCCTGGATGTTGGAACAGGCACAGGATTGCTCGCTTTAATGATGGCACAGAGATCAGGTTCCCCGATAATAGCACTCGAACCCGATAAACAATCATTTGAACAGGCCCGGGAAAATATTCGGATCAGCCCCTGGCACAGCAGGATCACAGTACTGCACACAAAGGTACAGGATTATTTTCCGGATCATAAATTTGACCTTATAATATCCAATCCGCCTTTCTTCAGGAACTCGCTGGCCAATAAAGATGAACGTGTAACGGGAACCAGGCATGATAAGAATATGTCCTCCGGTGAATTGCTCAAAGCTGTTGAAAGACTGATTGGTGCCGGTGGTATATTATGCCTTGTTTTACCATATGCTGAAGCGGCACTATTCATTGCCGAAGCAGCAGATTATGAACTTTACTGTAATAAAATGCTCAGGATTAAACCCCTGCCTTCAGCCCCGGTAAAAAGAATGCTGATGGAATTTGGGAAAGAAAAGAGAGAGCTTCAGCAATCATTCCTGACAATAGAAACAGCCAGACATGAATATACAGATGAGTACAGGAAACTGACAGCTGATTTTTATCTCGGGTTTTAAAAGATTAATTCAGATTCGGGCAAACCATATTTTTCCTCCGTTCTTATCCCCATTTTTTCAAGCCTTGATAGTACAGGCATGTATATCTCTTTTCTTACGGGTCTGTATACCCCTTTGATATCAATCCTGCCGTCAAGTATCAGCTTAACGGCCATCGCTGCGGGAAGGGCCACAGTTCTCGATATTGAGGTGTCGGCTGAAGGGGAACCGTAGTCGATCATCTGTGAGCTTATGATTTCACTGCTGCCGTCTTTATACCTGGCAAGGAAAATATGTTTTAGGATTATCATATCACGTTCATTCTCTTTTAAAATCATTTTACCCATCATTAAATCCGAGATCACTTCAAATGAGGTTTTCATTGATGCCGGTATTTTAATCTCGTTAAATAATCCGAGCCATTCGAACGATCTTACGGCAGCCGACTCCTCACTTAAGCCAAGGTGATCAGCCAGCTTTTCTTTAATAGGTGTCTTGCTTCGCCCGATTCTTGATCTGATCAGTTCGGCGTATGTTTTTCCTTTAAGGCCTTCTTCTTCCCTGCTGAGGAGGTTAAGTGACTTTAAAGCATCAATAGTTTCGCACCATCCACTGAACCTTAACGTTCCCCTGTACATGGTTCTGATATCCCTGAGTCCGTATATATCGATATAGCTTACTGAATCCCTGTTTGCATAGACCTCGAGTGGGCCTATATCCTTTATTTCATAGGTGAATGTTTTTCTGAAAAGGTTTTCAGGCTTAATATGTATTATCTCCCCGTTGTCGAGATACCTGGCATCATTCATCCCGGCAAGCAGAACACCTTCAGGACTCCAGGTAAACTTATAACCCATTGGATTATCGGCACATTCCGGGGCGGGCAGGGCGCCGCAAAGCGACCAGAATTTTTCAATGTGGCCACCCATGCTGTGCACATTATCAATTATTCTCATCGCCGACATATGATCAATTCCGGGATCAAGGCCTATTTCGTTTAGTATTATTATACCTGCTTTCTTTGCCGCTTCATCAAGATCTGACATCTCCTGCCTTACATATGAGGTTGTGACCATATGTTTCCTGTGTTCAATACATACTTCAGCAACTCTGGCGTGGAACTTATAGGGCAGCAGACTGACAACCAGTTCGGCCTCCTTTATCATGGGTTTGAGCTCACCGATGTTATCAGCCTCCCAGTATACTATTTCACCATTGGGGTGATCCTTTAATATTTTCTGTGCATTATCGCATGTATTGCATGCTATTTTAATCCTGCATCCGTTTTTTAAAAGATAGTCTATCAATGGCTTTGCTACCATCCCGGCACCTAACACCAGTACTCTGTGCATAGAAGAATTATTTTGGGTTCAATAAAGAGCCTGAATATACTGAATTGTCTTCAGCCTTTCAATGATAGATGAAAGTTTTTTCCTTAGTTATCCCAGGGAAACTTAGCGCTCAAAGAATCATGATCAGATAGTTCATCCGGTTTGAATGTCTACCTGACGGTAGACAGCTTTGAAAGTTTGAATGTTTGAAAAATATGCTGCGTCAGATCAAACTCTCAAACCCTCAAACTCTCAAACCCTCAAACATGTAACTTAATACTCATGCACATCCTGAATAATTATAATTCATAACTCATCTTCAGGATTCTTTTCAACATTCCATCAAGAGTTCTTTCTTCTCAGCCTTCATCATCGTATATTTGTATTAAGTGCTGAAGATGATGAAGGAACCCAGGGAATATGTCGAGACGCCTCTGATGAAGCAGTATTACAGCATCAAGGAGAAACATCCTGATGCAATATTACTTTTCAGGGTAGGTGACTTCTACGAAACATTCGGGGAGGATGCCATACGTTCGTCCGAAATACTCGGGATAACTCTAACCAGGAGGGCTAACGGGGCAGCTTCATGGGTTGAACTGGCAGGCTTTCCCTACCATGCTCTCGATAGCTACCTGCCCAAGCTTGTCAGGGCAGGGCAGAGGGTTGCCATATGTGAGCAACTGGAGGACCCTAAACTGGCAAAAAAGATAGTTAAAAGAGGTATCACAGAACTCGTAACTCCCGGAGTATCCCTCAATGATAATGTACTTGAACATAAGGAAAATAATTTCCTTGCCGCAGTTCATATACATAAGTCAATCAGCGGGGTGGCATTCCTCGATATTTCCACCGGCGAGTTCCTTGTTGCTGAAGGTTCGCATACATATATAGACCAGCTCCTGAGTAATTTTGCCCCCAAAGAAGTACTTTTTGAAAAGGGAAAAACAGAAGAATACAGGTTAAGATACGGTTCAAGATATTATAATTACAAGCTCGATGACTGGATTTTCAGGATTGATGCTGCCAGTGACAGACTGCTGAAACATTTTGGTACAAAATCATTGAAGGGGTTCGGTATTCATGGCCTTGATTATGCAGTAATAGCCGCCGGAGCTATCCTGTATTATCTTGATATTACACAACACGAAAAGACAGGTCATATAACGGGTATATCAAGAATAGAAGAAGAAAAATATGTCTGGCTCGACCGGTTTACAATCCGTAACCTTGAACTGTTCGCATCACCTTTCCAGGGAGCAAGAACACTTATTGATATTATTGACCGTACAACGAGCCCCATGGGTGGCCGGCTTCTTAAAAAATGGATCGCTCTGCCGCTTAAGGAAAGGGAAACAATAATCGCGAGGCATGATGCTGTTGAGTATATCGTTAATAATTCCGGTTTCAGGGAAGTAATGAAGGAACAAATAGCAAAGATTGGTGATCTTGAGCGATTGGTATCAAAAATTGCCACAGGGAGAATAAATCCCAGGGAAATCGTTCAGCTAAAAAGAGCCCTTCAGTCCCTGGTGCCTGTCAAAGAGCAGTGCGGCAAAGCAGAATGTCAGGCCCTGAACCTGCTCTCTTCAAAACTGAAACTGTGTGAGGAAGCTGTTAATAAAATCGACGGGGTAATAAATGATGATCCTCCGGTTATGATCAGTAAAGGTAATGTAGTATCATCAGGCGTTTCTGAAGAACTTGATGAGCTTAGAAAAATACTGAACTCTGGTAAAGATTACCTTGTTGACCTTCAGACAAGAGAGAGTAAAAATACAGGGATACCAAGCCTTAAAGTGGGATTCAATAATGTATTCGGGTATTATATCGAGGTGAGAAATACACATAAATCCAAGGTGCCCGGTGATTGGATCAGGAAACAAACCCTGGTAAGTGCAGAAAGATATATAACAGAGGAGCTTAAAGAATATGAAAATAAGATCCTGGGGGCCGAAGAAAAGATCCTTGAGCTGGAACAGATGCTGTATAATGAACTGGTATCATTCCTTGAGGGATATATAAATGATATACAAATTAATGCGGCATTAATTGCCGAACTCGATTGCCTGCTTTCGTTTGCACTTGTTTCTGTTGACTATAATTATATAAGACCGGAAATCAATGATTCATATATAATTGATATCAAAGATGGGCGGCACCCTGTTATCGAACAACAATTACCTGCAGATGAATCATATATACCAAATAGTGTATACCTGGATAATGAAGAACAACAGATAATTATACTCACCGGTCCAAATATGTCAGGTAAATCTGCCTTCCTCAGGCAGACAGCCCTGATTGTCCTTCTGGCACAGGCAGGTTGTTTTGTTCCTGCTTCCCATGCCAGTATAGGACTTGTTGACAAGATCTTTACAAGGGTTGGAGCATCGGATAATATAAGCCTGGGCGAATCAACCTTCATGGTGGAGATGAATGAAGCAGCAAGTATACTTAATAACATTTCGGACAGGAGTCTTATATTACTCGATGAGATAGGGCGGGGCACCTCCACCTACGACGGTATTTCCATAGCCTGGGCAATGGTGGAATATATACATGAAAATCGTTCCAGGGCTAAAACACTATTTGCCACCCACTACCATGAGTTAAACGAAATGGAAAGCTCATTCAGCCGGGTGAAGAATTATAATGTGTCCATAAAGGAACTGGATGACAAGGTCATTTTCCTGAGGAAGCTTAAGAGGGGAGGCAGTGAACATAGCTTCGGCATACATGTGGCACGAATGGCAGGCATGCCCCTCAGTGTGGTGAAGAGGGCGGATGATGTGCTTAAACAGATGGAAGAGGGAAGCAGGGAAAGTAGTGTGGCTAAGCCCGTGGGAGACCTTGCTTCCAAACGTGAAGGACTCCAACTGAGCTTCTACCAGCTTGATGATCCCGTGCTCAAGCAGATACGAGACGAACTTATCGGGCTCGATGTAAACAACCTTACCCCCGTGGAAGCACTCAATAAACTCTACAACATCCAGAAACTGCTGCGAAAATAATATAGGCTAAGGCTCCCCCTTTAAAGGGGGCTGGGGGGATGTAGACATACTGGATCATTCCATCATTCCATCATTCCATTTCTATTCAATCATCTTCTGGTTATGGCTGTTCACAAAAAGGATGGTTCCCAGTTCCTCGTAACCTGAAAATACATCGTCTTCATGTTTCAGGGATTCACCCCTGAAGCCGATCATGATCAGGGCGGCATCCTTTGATTTTTCAATGATCAGTTGTTTGGGATTGACCTCAGGTTCCTCTATAATTATTTCAATATTCTTTTCAGTTATTGGCAACCTTCCTTCCTTTATAAGCTTTTTATTTTCCTCCAGCATCTCATCATATTGCTCCGGTTTGCATATATCAAAAATCTTTATGTGTGATTTCTTCCAGTCGGGATGTCCTGAAATAATAAAGCTCAGCATTATCATAAGATTGGCATTATACTCGTCTGTTGATTTAATCCACACATGGATACCATTTTTGAATACAATATTTTTATGTGCACTTGCAAGTATACATACATCAAAATTACCTGCGTTAACAAGGGCATGATTCTCCATTATTTCACTAAGTTCTTCAGGCCTTTCCTTGCTGTATTCAAATATTACCATATTATTTTCCATCCCGGAAATACCGGGCAGCTGTATTGCCTGTGCTATGGCCGAGGTGTATGAAGGTGATATTAGAGTGTCTATATAGACATGATTCTCTATTCTTTCAAAACTCTTAACAAGGTTTCTTAAAATTTCCTGGGCCTCGGCATGCGATTTCTTGGAATAATAACCCTCAATCCTGTGCAGGTAAGTGCCAAATCCATACCTGAAAGATATCCAGTTTAGCAGCCTGAAAGCCGTGTCTCTCTCAAATGAGTTCTTTGTAATGCATATTGCGCTTGGCCTCCATTCCTGCAATGTCTTCTTGCTTGCACTCTTCTGGAGGTATACCTGGAGGTTCCTGTTGAGCTGGAACAGTGCATTTGCAAAAATTGACTGTAACCCCTGTCTTTCTTTATGATAGTAATTTATGAGTGCATAAAGCAGGATCATTAGAATAATGGCAATCAGGGCGTAGGTTGCATTGATTTTGAACATGATCCACAATGCAATTATAAATCCGGTAAATGAAAGGAACCATTTGGATTTAAATGAAGGCCTGTATGATGGGCTGGCCCCGAAATGGTTAAGAAATGAAATCAGGCATAATGTCCCGTATGTGACCATAAAGAACATTGAAATAATGCCCGCAACAGAGTTCACATTGCCAAGGGCTACAAAAACCATGGCAATAATAACTGTTACCAGTGATGCATTTACAGGTTCATTATCCCCTTTTCTGCCTTTCGACAGCCACCTGTTAATTTTAGACGCCGGGAATGAGCGGTCGGTTGCCAGGGCCTGTAACGTCCTTGGAGCCACCATCACCGATCCCAGTGCAGATGAAATGGTTGATGCAGCCAGCCCGAGAGGTATGATCACGGAGCCTCCGATAGCAATCTTTCCCATTATCAACTGGTCGTTGAGAAGGTCTTCCACACTTGCAGAGGAGGCCAGCTTGAAAACAACGAAAAAGTATATTATCATACCTGTTATTGTTGCTATGGTTGTACCACGTGGAATTGATTTTGATGGATTTCTGAGATCACCTGAAAGCCCCACGCCGGCTGTCATACCCGTAAACGCAGGGAATACAATTGCAAAAACTATGAAAAAGCTTTCCTTATTCCTGAAGGCCGCTGATTCCAGTGTATAACTCGCCTGTTCAGCATGCTCGGTAGTGCCCAGGAAGAACATTACCAGGGAAAGAGCAAGGATGGCAACCACAAAGTACAGGGCCTTAACACCCAGGTTGGCACCTTTCTTTAGTATAAGAAATGCCAGGACGGTCATAGCCGGTATTGATATCACCTGCCTTGGCAATATGAAATCATATTTCTCCATGACAAAATCAAAGAAAAACTCAAACGATTCCGTGAAGGCTATTACATAGAAGGCAACGCTTATAGCCTGGGAGAGGTAAAGGGCAATGCCTATTGTCGCACCAATGTTCAGGCCGAATGACCTGCTTATTATGAAATATTCACCACCGCCTTCGACACGCTTGTTGGTGGCAATCTCAGATAATGCCAGGGCAGTAGGGATTGTTAGCATATGCCCCAGCAGGATGATTAATATCACTCCCCAGAAGCCCAGCGTTCCAACGGCAAAGCCAAACCTCAGGAATAATATTGCTCCCAGTATTGTGGATATTGCAGTGAAGAATACCGGGGCGGTGCCAAATCCATTCTTTCTTTTATCAGCCATTTTTACACAAATTAGTAGGCCCTAAATTACTATTTAACCATTACTATACAATAGTTATTTAACCTGAAAAGATAGTTTATACAGGCTATAACTAATGATCACATACCATTTCGTTTTCAAGTATATTTTTGGATAATTTAAAAAAGTGTTATTTTTGCATTCACAAAAGCGGGAATAGCTCAGTTGGTAGAGCACAACCTTGCCAAGGTTGGGGTCGCGGATTCGAGTTCCGTTTCCCGCTCATCCTGAAAGGGGCAGCAATGAAATTGCTGCCCCTTTGTATTTATATGGGGCAAAGTGAGCTCGCTCACAATTTGCCCCATATAAATACAAAGGAAGCCACGCAGTGGCTCTTTCAGGATGAAAGCAAGCCGCCGGCAGGCCAGGATCCGCCGAACGAAGTGAGGCAATTCCGGGCTGCAATGCGGCTCTTTCAGGATGAAAGCAAGCCGCCGGCAGTGGGCCGAGCGTTAATGATTTGCCCGGTGGGCAAATCTAGCGAGGAGCCAGACAGAGCAGAGGAAGCGAGGCATATCTGTTCCAGGTTTCACGTTCCAAGTTTCATTTTTTTTTCGTAATTTTGCCCCGCTGAAAGCACTAGCCCGGATGGTTTCTTTTTAGCGCCCGGATGGTAGGACCGACCGTTAAGAAATAACCGGGTGGGTTATTTTAGGGAGGGGCCAGGATGAGAGGAGACAATTCCACCATCCGGAGTTAATGAGTTCTTTATAGAATACTTTTTTAAAGTATATTGAAAATAATATATTACCAGTTTGACACTAGCCCGGATGGTGGAATTGGTAGACACGTTGGACTTAAAATCCAATGGCCGTTAAGGCTGTGCGGGTTCAAGTCCCGCTCCGGGTAC